>DASPVD010000127.1:0-45373 GCA_035622555.1 Candidatus Eremiobacteraceae bacterium
TTCAGAACCCGACAGCGTCTTCTACTACCGCGTGCAAAGCCCGGTGGTTCTCATTGAATTCGATCATCAGCGGCCCGCCAATCTGGCTAGGTTCGCGAAGGACCCAAATCAGCCTACGCAGCAGCACATTCATTGCGTGGTGCGCACGCCCAACGGCAACGACTACGGCAAAGATCTGCTCCGCCAGCATTATCTGGCCCACCCGCACAACGGCTGAAGTGATCAGGGAACGCGACGGCGCGCGGCCTTGGCCTGAAACTCTCCATCGATCGCCAGTAGTCGGATGTGTGGCGGCTCCAGGTTGCGGTGCTGCGCCAGCACATCGGGTGGAATGAGGTTCGTCACCCTCGAAGCATCCGCCCGGCAGTTGGTGGGAATGCTCATGCGCGTCTCCGAAGTAGATTCAGAGAATCCTCAAACACGCCTGGGAACAATTCCCAAGGTTTTGGAACATCTTTGGAACAAAACCGAGCTTTTTAGGCGAGTTTTTCAGTGCCTTCCACGTTTAGAGGCAATCGAATCACCAGCATTTTTGGAGCGGGCGATGGGAATCGAACCCACGTCCGAAGCTTGGGAAGCTTCTATATTGCCATTATACGACGCCCGCTCGCAGCGCTTGCTCGGTGATTATACCTAACTACTCGATTGCGCGTATAGTGCGGGACAACTTCCATATTTTCCGATTGAGATGTGCGGCCAGCATCTCCCTGTCCCGGGCGATCATGATTTTCGACGAATGCGCCCGACCAGGCAGCATGCAACTCTGGCAAACCACTCCCCGGAAGAAGGTGGATTCCCGAGGTCACCCTGAGCCGTCGCAGTTGGTTGCGTATTGTTGTTTGGGCAAAGTGAACGTGCCACTACGGAGTGGCTAGTTGCTCGAGCCGCTGAAGCCGCGCAACCAGTGAGCTGGCGTTTTCTTCACCGATGTTGGGCGACGCGTTGCGTACGATTCGGCGCCCGCGCTCAAGTAGTGTTCTCCGGTAGGATGTGTCTTTGGTTGTGCTGGCAATGTCTCCGAGGGCGCGCAGCAAACGCAGGGTCACGGCCAAATCACCCCTCGAGTACATACGTATCTGTTCGAAAGCCGAGTCCAGCAACTGCTCAAAAGTGATCCAGGAAATGCTCACGCGGGCCACTCCCCGCAAGTCGTAAAGATGGGCATCGGGTATCTCGCGCGAAGCTGCGCGAATCAGAATCCGGCTGAGCTGATCGACACACCCAATCGCCGTGGTGGGATCATTCACCGCGGGCGAAATCGCCTTCAGCGCAATGTCCACGATGCGTAACACGCCGAACTCCACGTCCTGCTGCAAAGTGCGTGTTGGGCCTAAATCGAAGGCACCGCGTAACTCGGCACTCAGGGTGCCAGATACGCGCTCGCCTTTATTCACCATAAGCAGGGGAGTACCTGCCGGGACAAACTGCCCCACGCGGCGAACAACTCGGACTTTGACCCGGTGCGATTCAGCGAGCGCTAGTAATTGCTTCAAATCGACGAAGCGGATATAGCCAGAGGCCTCATTAAGGATGGGCGTTTCCCAAATCACCGGTTGCACCGAGTCGCTGGTTTTCAAGTGCACATCGCGACGCAACATCGGCATCACATCGTCCACCACAGCTTCGGTTTCCATCGCGATCCGGTCGACGATGTGATTGACGCTGATCGCTTGTGAGATGTGGTGAATGAAAAACAGCAGCAAAGCCACGCAAATGATAGCCAAAACGATGGCCACCATAACCGTCAGCACCGGCGCGAACGGCGTCGGGCGAGCATGCGCTGATGGCAGAGCGGCCATGCAGTACAAAAATGTCCCCAGAAAGATTCCAAGGGTCCATTGCGTGACGCGATCGCGCACGAAGCTCACGATGATCCGTGGGGAGAATTGCATGGACGCCAGCGTCAACGTCATCAGCATGATTGCGAACACGATGGACACCACGGTCATGGTCGAGGTGGCGATGTCGCTCAAGATGACCTGGGCTACGGTAGGATCCGCGTGGGAGAAAAACAGAACCCGAGGAGCCCAGTCGCCGATGGAAGGTTGAGATTCCTCGATAAAGGAGAGAACCGCTCCCAGGCAACCTAGCGCCAACGCAATGGCCAGAGGCCGAACCAGGAAACCGCCGCGCAGGTTATATAGAGTTTTGCGGACTAGCAGTCGGAGCCGTTCGATCACGGTGTTGTGTCAGGGATGAAATTCCGGCCAGAGATTCACTAGCGAAACTCTAGCACAGGAAACTGAGGGTCACTAGAAAAACCGGTGAATGATGGAGTCAAGCAGATCACCGCAGGGCGCGGAATCTGTGGCAGCTGACCAGGTGATCGTTGACAATGCCGGTGGCCTGCATAAATGCGTAGCAGATTGTGGGACCGACAAACCGGAATCCGCGCTTCAACAACTCCTTACTCATGGCGATGGAAAGCGGGGTCTTGGCTGGAATCTGGCTTTGCAGAGTCCACCGGTTTTGAATGGGCGAGCCGCCGACAAACCCCCAAATGAATTTATCGAAACTGCCAAACTCCTTCTGCACCTGCACAAATACCTGTGCGTTGGTCACCGTCGCCGCAATTTTCAGGCGGTTGCGCACTATTCCTGGATCGCGCAAAAGCTCACGAATCCTCTTCTTATCGAAGCGCGCCACTTTGCTGGGATCGAACTCGCACAGAACTTCGCGGTAGTGTTGACGCTTTTGCAGGATGGTATCCCAGCTCAAGCCTGCTTGCGCCCCTTCCAATATCAAAAACTCGAACCAGCGCCGGTCGTCGCGTACTGGCACACCCCACTCTTCATCGTGATATTTGCGGTTAAGAGGGTTTGAAGCCCAAGGGCATCGCCGCACATTTGTGCTGGTGGCGCTCACGATCATTTCTTGAGAATAGTGTGAATGATCAGTGTGTTGCCGCCCAAAAGCACAGGATCAGAAACCAATTCACGGGTCCAACGATCTTGCCGTCGCGCTTCGGGGGTTAACGCGGCTACCAGACGGATCAGCACGGTGATGGGAAAGTACAACCATTGGTTCGCTTTTATCCGATCCCGGTACACGCCCTGGATTTCGAAGCCATTCAGTTCCAAATAATAACGGAGTTCGTTATAGCCAATTGGATTGGCATGGACCGCGATTTCGTTTTTCCCGGCCGTGTCATAAGCAATCTGAGCCTTGAATCGGTTGGACAGCGGCTTGAAATGCGACGTGTATCCGAAGACCAACCATTTTAGCCGTTCTTCCACATTCATGATGTTCGGAACACTGATAATCAGGTGGCCGTTGGGCTTCAACAGACGCCGGTACTCGCGGAACGCCTGGGGTGGTGAGTCGATGTGCTCCAGGCCGTCCAGAGAGGTGATGTAATCAAACGACCGACTCGCGTAAGGCAGCGTTCCGCTCAAATCGCCTTTCTTGATCTCGACACCATCCAGGCGAAACAACTCGTCGTACAGATCGCAAGCGCGAACATCGAAACCGGCAGCGACCAGGCGCTCGGCCAGGGCTCCTTCACCAGCGGGACAGTCCAGCACTACGCCGCGCGGGAGAGGATCGAGTATTTTCAGAACCGTGTCGTGCAGGCCCGGCCGAGACATCGCTGCCGGCCCACGCTCGCCCGCCAGTGAAGGAGGGTGATCCGGGGGTTTCACTCGCCGGGAGGCAGCAGATTGCGTTGTCGCCAAGTGAAAAAGTCCTCGAATGAGCGCAGGTGCAGCGCCCGTCAGCCTAGATGACGTTCCAGTGCTTTGGTGATCTGATCCTTGGGCACGGCGCCGACAATCTGCTCGACCACTTGACCATTCTTGAACACCAGCAGCGTAGGAATACCGCGGATGTTGAACCGGCCCGCCGAGTTCATCGCTTCATCCACGTTCAACTTGGTGACCTTCAGCTTCCCAGCATAGTCCTGGGCAATTTCGGCAACTGTAGGCGCAAGCATGTGGCACGGACGGCACCACTCCGCCCAGAAGTCCACCATGACCGGTTGAGCCTTGCTCGCGGCCAGGACTTCCGCCTCAAAATTTCCGTCGTTCACTGTCAAAATATTCTCAGCCATAGTTCTTGTTATTCCTCGACCGGCTGTCAGAGCAGCCGCTTTCCTAGGTTAATTAGATGATGGAACTGCTGATTGGTTTCGTGCTGCACGGGCAGCTTCATATAGTTTCGCATATTCTGCCGCCGAGGTGTTCCACGAAAAATCCTTGGCCATGCCGTTCAGCTGGATGCGTTTCCAGATGCCTTCGTCGGAGTAATAATGCAATGCCAGGCGGATAGTGTGCAGCAGCTCCCCACTGGAGTACTCCCAAAACTTGAAGCCGGTGCCGGTGCCGTGTTCCAGATCAAACGATTCAATAGTGTCATCCAGCCCACCAGTGGCGCGTACGACCGGAACGGTACCGTACCGCAGACTGTAGATCTGATTCAAGCCGCAAGGCTCGTATCTGGATGGCATCAGGAAAATGTCCGCACCCGCCTCCACCACATGTGCCAGCCGATTATCGTACGTGATCACAGCTCCGAGCTTGCCGGGAAGATCGGCAGCAAGCGCGCGAAACAGTTCCTCATAACGGCGGTCACCTGTGCCCAACACCGCGATCAGCACGTCCTCGTGCAAAAGATCGCGCACGATTTTGGCGATGAGATCGAATCCTTTCTGGTCGGCAAAGCGCGACACAATGCCTATGACCGGGCGGTTGGGGTTGTCTTTCATGAGCTTGAACTCATCCAGCAGGGCTTGCTTGCAAACGCGCTTTCCGGCCATATCCTTGGCGGAATATCTGGCAAGGATTAGTTTGTCGCGTTCCGGGCTCCATTCTGAATACTCCACGCCATTCAGGATGCCGGTGAGACGGGACGCCCGGGTGCGAACCACACCCTCGAGGCCAAAACCAAATTCCGGGGTCTGGATTTCCTCGGCATATCTCCGGCTGACGGTGGTCAGATAATCCGAGTAGACCAATCCGCCCTTCAGGAAATTGATGTTGCCAAAGAATTCGATGCCCCCGGGATGAAAGACTCCGGTAGGAATGCCGGCGCGGTCCAGGGCATCCCGGGAGAAAATGCCGTGGTAACCCATATTGTGAATGGTGAAAACCACGGGAATGTCCCGCACCGCCGGATCATCGCCGTAGGAGGTCCGGAGCAGCACCGGAACCATGGCGGTCTGCCAGTCGTGGCAATGAATCAGGTCGGGTAACCAAATCTGTTTGGCCAGTTCGATCGCCGCGCGGGAAAACTCGGTGAAACGCTCGGCATTGTCGGGGAATTCCCGGTTTCTGTCGCCGTACAGACCCTCGCGATTAAAGTAAAAGGGATCATCCAAAAAGAAATAGCGGACACCGCGATGAATTCCGCCATTCGTGATGGCAGGGAAACGCAAACGCGTCCCTTGGGGAACAGTCATGCTAGCCATTTCGATGGAAGTAGGTTCAATCCCGCGGTATTGCGGAAGAAAAACCGCAACTTCGTGCCCCAATTTTGTCAGAGCCCGCGGCAGGGCCTCAATCACATCTGCCAGTCCACCGGTCTTCGCGTACGGGAGAGCCTCAGAAGCAACAAAGAGTATGCGCATAGGTCAAGGCGAATTTCCTACGCTATCGGAGCCGCCCCGCAGCGTCAAGTTCACGGCACTAGCAGTACGAACACTTATTCGCTCATTCTTCCTGCAGCCTGCGCTCGACAATGACGCGCAATTCCAGATATCAAACACCTTCGACGAATCGTATGTCTCGCTCCGCCGCGCCCACCAAGAGCTTGGCGGCCGCCTGATAGCGCGCTCCCTCAAACGTCTGCGTAGCATTGGCTACGCTTTCGAATTCAATCAAAACAGCGCGTTCTCGAATGCCCGCCTCGTAAGTCTTCACCGGAACGCCGCGGGCCAGAATCTTACCGCCACCCGCCTCAATCGCGGGCCCAGCCAGTTTGGCGTACTCGGCGACCGCTGCGGGATTCGAAATACTGCGATAGAAAGTGACCCAATAACCTTTTGCCATGATCGCTCCTGTTCGACAATTCTCGATGCTACCACGGCAGAGCGCAATCTTGCGGGCAGCGCGTGGCATTCGTTGGCCCTGCTACACTCTTTGCAGCAAGCCGATGACTAGACAAAAGCTCGGTCAACATTTCCTCAGCGATCCAGGGTGGCGCGAGAAGATCGCGCGAGCCGTCGGTGTTTCGCCCCACGGCCGGCAACCCGGCATTGCTGGACAGCCTTTCTGTTGGATCGAAGTGGGAGCCGGTCACGGCGAGATGACCGAGCACCTGGCCAGAAGCGGGGCGCCGGTGATTGCCGTCGAGTTGGACAAATCGTTACTCTCCGGCTTGCGGCGTGTTGGCGAGAGATACCCCAACCTGACGGTTGTTCACGCAGACATACTGGAAACTGATCTGGCGGCCTTGGCTGCCGGGCGGCGCATCCGCGTCTACGGCAATTTGCCGTATTACATCACGTCGCCCATCCTGCACCACTTTTTTCAATACGCTCAGCAAATCGATGAAGCACATCTGGTGGTTCAACTGGAGGTGGCCGCCCGCCTAACAGCGCATCCTGGCCGGAAGCAATATGGCTACTTATCGGTGGCTACTCAGTTCTACTCACGGCCGCAATTCGTGCTGCGACTGCCGCCGAACGCGTTCCGGCCACCACCGGAAGTAGCGTCGGCGCTGGTCACTATCAGGTTTCCCGGCGAAGCGGGCACGCAGCCGCACAGCGATACCGTGAAATTTCTGGATTTTGTGAAAACGTGTTTTGCGCAAAAGCGCAAGACCCTGACAAACAACCTGCGCCAACTTGCCTCCGGCGAACAGGTCCGGGCGATCTTAGATCAGCTGAATCTGCGCAAAGACGCGCGTGCCGAGCAACTGAGTGTGCGAGAGTTTATGGTGCTATTTCAGCTTATTTCTTCAGAACCGTCAGTAGCCGGTCCGGATAGTCGCTCATGATCCCATCTACGCCGGCTGCCGCCAGCATGCGCATGTGTGCTAGGGAATTTATCGTCCAGCAGACAACCTGAAGGTCGCGTTTCCGCGCTTCTTGTAAGAAATTCGGGGTAACCAGATCGCCCCGGATGGCCAACTGCCTCGCGCCGATCTCGACGGCTTTCTCGAATGGACTTTCGAGATTGCCATCGTGAAGCAGGCCGGTCATGAGCGTGGGCTCGATCTTCCGCAACGCCGCCAGAATCGCAGGATCGAAGGAAATGACGACGCTGCGGGGGATCTCGCCGGTATCTCGCAAGGCGCTGATTAAGGCGTGTTCTCCACCCCAGAAGCCACTGGGCTTCAACTCCAAATAAAACACCACGTCATGCTTCTTGGTGAACTCCAAAATCTCGTCGAGCGTGGGTATTCGTTCACCCATGAACTCGCTGGCAAACCACGAGCCCGCATCCAGCCGGCGCACCTCCGCCAGGGTCATATCGTGAATGGCGCCACGCCCATTGGTGGTGCGCTCCACCGTCTCGTCATGGATAGCCACAAAGTGAGCGTCGCGAGTCAGGTGCAGGTCGGTCTCAATGAACGAAACGCCCTGCGCCACGGCACGGCGAAAGGCCGCAAAGGTATTTTCCGGCGCATAACCGGATGCACCCCGATGAGCTATGGCTAGCACGCGATGGACTTCTCCAGGGGTATCGGCAACCACATTTCGGGTGAGCGCCCGCGATTCCCTGTCGTATCCTAACAGTGTACAGCATGCGGGACCTTGGACTAAATCCTCGCCCGCGCGCCAGGATGGTTGCCGAGGCAGACGCCGGAGACTGAGCGTGATCGGTGATGCGGAATAGCGCTGCAGGTTATGATGCGTAACGCAAAGTGGCTCTCGATAATGCTGCTGTTCTGCTCCGCAGCGACTCCTATTCTGCCGCATCAAACTACGGCAAAGTCAAAAAGCACAAAAATCGAAGAGAAACCCGCGCTCGCCCGGGAGGTCCAGCACCAGATTCAGGTGCTGCCGTTCTATTCGGTGTTCGACTACATCAATTTCACTGTGGAAGGCTCGAAAGTCACGCTCGCCGGCCAGGTGGTCCGGCCCGGACTTCGAGAGCAGGCCGAGGCCGACATAAAAAGCATCGAAGGAGTGGAAACAGTCGTTAACCACATCGAAATCTTGCCAACCTCCGCTTCCGATGATGACCTGCGGGACTCCGTATATCGGGCAGTTTATGAAGATAAAGCCTTGGAACGCTATGCTGTTCGTGACAATCCCCCGGTTCACATCATCATCAAAAATGGAAACGCGACGCTGGAGGGGTTCGTGCAGTCGCCTGCCGATAAGAATCTGGCAGCCACGCGGACGAAGGCGGTGCCTAACGTTGTCAGCGTAAGGAACAATCTGGAGGTACATCCTGAGCGCAGCCCGTCAGAATAAGAACAACGTAGTGTGCAAGGGGGTATGAGGTGGCGCAATCGAAGGACCCGTATTCGAATCAAGGCGATGGGCGCGATACCCCAGCCCGGCAAAAGCTGGTCACGCTGCGGCAGGTGCTGCTTCGCATTCACAAGTCGCTTTTAGACATGGAACGGCGCAGTTACGAAAAGGAACATGGCAAAGTTAGCGCCGGCGAACTGTTCCGTCTGGTGGTTGATGACCCGCAATTCTCTTGGTTGCACAACATTTCCGAGTTTGTGGTGCGCATCGACGAGGCTTTGACCAGCGAGCAAGGCGTTACTGACGCGGATTCGCACATCGCGATTTCGTTGGCGCGGAAGATTTTTGCGCCGTCAGAGACTGGCGATGGGTTCCAGAAGAAATACTACGATGCCATCCAGAGGGATCCAGCGGTGGTAATGGAGCACGCCGAGCTCGCCCGTTTTTTCAACAAAGAGCCTACGGATTCCGAAGGCGAATAGGCGGTCATCCGGTGAGCGCCGGCTGGTTATTTATTGGCAGGAGTAATGAGCCGGTAATTCGCAAAACCTGGGCGCATGTCTTACACTGATCGCAAACGCCAATGAAAAGGAGGGGCGTCCGGAAATGCGCGTGCGCTTGAATCTCCTGCAGCTCAAGGCGGTTGTGGTGGTGGCGCTGCTGACTGGGTTCATTGCCAGGCCTTTGCTGGCGAAAACCGTGGTCGATTTCGATCCCAACCTGGACTTTTCCAAATTCAAGACGTTCGCCTTCATAGGTGGAGTAGAAAACCTGATGATGTTCCAGGCCAATCCCGGTTTGGTGAGCGATCGCATCCATGAAGCGGTTACTCGCGAACTCACCAAGAAAGGCCTGCGGGAAGTACAACCGGCGCAAAATCCCGACCTGGTTATCCGTTTCTGGGCCAATCCTTCTTCCCAAGTGAACGTCGCCACCATGGGAATCTGGGGTCCGTATAGCCCCGATATTGGTTCGTATTGGGCGCCGATTTACAACCAAGTGACCGCCAGCAGCGCCAAGGACGGTTCTCTGATCATCGACCTGATTGATCCGCGATCCAAGAATCTGGCTTGGCGGCTGTATCTGATTCACAAAATCACCACGCCGGATAAGGAATGGAAAAAAGCTGACGAAGAAATCACTAAGGCGTTCGACAGTTATCCCCCCAGCAGCGCGGAAATTTCCGCGAAAAAGAAGGAACGTGCGGCCCATTCCGCCAACCCAAACTGATCCCATCTGAGCTTTGCTTGTTTCCTGGAAATTCTGTTGTCACTTTGCGTCAATTCACGCCTGGTGGATCAGTCAAATGCCCGATTCATTCTTTCGCCGCTTGATGTAGCATGGTGGCTTGCTTAGGGAGGATTGCCATGGCCAAATCGAAGAATAAGCCGAAAGATAAACTCACTCAGGTATCCGAGCGGATCGGGTCAGCGCTCGGAAAAGCGGATAAGCAGGCACGTCTGCGGGCGCAGAAATTGGCCGCGGCTGGCCAGGTCACCAAGGAAGAACTAGAGGCAATTTCGAAGCATGTCGAGGCGTTGAAGAAACAACTCGCAAAAAGCACGACAAAGTTGAAAAAGGCGCTCGCCTAGCATTTCCGCAATCACAGCTTACAGTTGTTTGCAGCATGGTCAGTCGCCGTGTGTGCGCCCGCCGCAACTCTGACCTCTGTTTTGTGTTTCATTCCGTGTAGGGACACAGAGAGCACAACCCGCCAAAACGCTCGCAGGCATCCTGAATGTGCGACACGGCGGGAGCGGAAAAGAGGTTCAGGCTATGCGTTACCTGAAATATGCAGCACTTTTAGGAGCTTTGATTTTCACAGTGGCCGCGGGAAGCACGCGAGCACAAGTGGCAGTGGGTGTTCGGGTGGGGCCGGTGGGAGTGGCAGTTGGTGCGCCGCCCATCTGTCCTTACGGGTATTACGGTTATTATCCGTACGCTTGTGCGCCGTATGGCTACTACGGTCCGAGTTGGTTCGCGAACGGCGTGTTTATCGGCGCCGGCCCGTGGTATCACGGTTATTGGGGCCGCGGATTTTACGGCCATCCCGGTTGGCATAATCCCTATAGGCCTTATTATCGTCCCGGCTATGCCTATCACCCGCCGGTGCATGGCTTCGTTAGCGGCGGATATCACGGTGGATTTCACGGTGGCGCCGTGCGTGGCAGGTAATTCCTCGGGTGTGCCGGGGCCTGTGCTCCGGCACACCTACCGCAGTCTGGGTCCCCTCCCGTTTTTACCTCGAGTTTCAGACGCCAGTTCAGCTCATATAGCTTGTTTTTTGAGTCGGGCGAGGTCCCGGTCCGATTCAAAGCTGTGTGAGCGAGGTCACTGTTTAGTATCCCCACTGCTCATAAAGTAATTTCGATTTGTCAGGCTTCCGTTCTCAGGCCAGCTTGGTGTTTCGAGCATTGAATCGCCTGAGTTCTCCGCCGGAATGCCTCTTATTTTGAGCAGCATTGCAGCTACAGGAAAACCATGCTCGTCACGCACTTGGTTGTGTACCTGACTGGGCCCACTCTGTTCGTTCTTGCCACGTATTGCGTCGTTTTTCTGCTGAAATCGGCGCAGGGCCGTGAAGACGAAGAGGATAACCAGTTGTGGGACTACCTTCTAAATGAACGCCCTCGGGACTGGACGGCAAAAGTCTGACCTTGCCAATCAGTGAAGTACTATACCTACCATCGCGTCGTCAGCGGCAGATTCCAGCGCCCGGGGAATCGAATCGATCCGGAGGTTTTTCACACCTGTCCACAGCTTTGCACAGATCTCTTGGTCCACCCCTCTTGCCATGAGCGAGGCGGAACACTTAATCTGCCTACAGATTGAGCCAGGAAGGCTGAGAACTTCGCGGCACAATCAACAAGGGGGCGCCGGAATCGCGACGGTTCCAGGCGCCCTCTTTTTTCACCTCTGATTGGCTCGGTAAGGACTTTAAGCGCGTCGGCCGCTTGCCGCAAATGGCTGCGGAACATGTCGCTAAAGCGAAGTGGGTTGCGCCGGGTCTTCCTCAAGAATGGCCTTCAATACAGCAACAAACTGGTCCGCATCCGTGTCTGAGAAAATGAGTGGTGGCCGGAGCTTAATCACGTTGTGGTGCGGTCCATCCGTGCCGGCCAGGATGCGGTGCTCGCGCAGGCGATTCACGATGTAGGCGGCTTGATTGACGGCGGGCGCCCGGGTCACAGGATCATCAACCAAATCCAAGCCAAGAAACAGACCGGAGCCGCGAACATCTCCGATCAGTGAATGACTGGATTGCAGGTCGCGCAAATTTGCGAGCCAGCGCGTGCCGACACGAAGAGCATTCTGCTGCAGATCTTCATCACGAAGGACGTCGAGTACCGCCAAACCGGCGGCGCACGCCACTGGATTACCACCGAACGTGCTGAAAAACTCCATGCCGTTATTAAAGGAGGCGGCAATTTCCGGCGTGGCGATTACCGCTGCCAGCGGAAAACCATTCCCAATCGGTTTCCCCAGCACCAGAATATCGGGTACGACTTGCTGGGTTTCAAAACCCCAGAAGCGCGCGCCAAGGCGCCCAAAACCCACTTGCACCTCGTCGGCGATGCACACGCCGCCTGCCGCGCGCACGTGTTTGTAAACTTCGGCTAGATAGTTCGGTGGAAACACAATCTGACCGGCTACGCTCGGAAGGGTTTCTGCGATATAGGCCGCGGGCGCACGACCGGTGATTTTCTGTAGGATCTCCACGACGTAGGCGGCGTATTTTTTGCCAAGATCCGCCTCTCCGCGACGGTGGAGACCACGGTAGTCATCTGGCAGGCAAGCCACATGCACCCACGGCTTTTGGCCTCGGCCTCCAGGACCATTGAACTTGTAGGGGCTGATGTCGACGAGTGTGCTGGTATTGCCGTGATAGGCGTGCTCGAGAACAATGATGTCTTCGCGGCCGGTGTGGGCCCGCGCCATGCGAAGCGCCAGTTCGTTCGCCTCGCTTCCCGAGTTGAGGAAATAACAGATTCTCAACGGAGGGGGCAGCAGCGCGGTGAGGCGCTCGGCATAGCGAACAATATTCTCGTGGAGATAGCGCGTGTTGCTGTTCAGCACCGCCAATTGTTGCTGCGCAGCCTGAACCACCCGCGGATGCGAATGGCCGACCAGCGGAACATTGTTGTACACGTCGAGATAGGCTCGGCCAGTTTCATCGTACAGGTATTGGCGCCAACCACGAACGATCTTGAGTGGCGAAGCGTAAGAAATGCTCAGATTTGGGCCAAGAAGATTTTTGCGAGCTTCGAAAGTGGCGGCCATAGAGCGCTCGATTGTGGGAAAGCACTCTTCAGGAATCCCCAGAATAAGGTTGGGATCCGGCGAAATGCTGGTGAAAACGTCACGCTGGGAAGGAAACGCGACCCCAGGGAAATCGGTGCCTCGATCGAGCATGTCGAGAATAATTTGGAAGTGGAGGTGTGGAGTCCAGCCGCCGTTTTCTGCAGCTGTGCCGATGTGCGCGAAGACCTGATCACGCGTGACGCGATCTCCTACACGCAGAGGGGGCAGAGACTCACGGGAGAGGTGGCCGTAAAGCGTGAAGAATTCCAGGCCATCCTCTGGCTGATGTTTGAGGATAACTACCGGGCCGTAGTCGAGAGGAGCACGATTGTCGGCAAAAGCGTGGATCGTGGCGTCGAACGGAGACGATACGGGAGTGCCCTGATCGACAAACAGGTCGATGCCCAGATGAACGGTGCGACGTTCGTCGACGGGATTTGCTCCTCCGGCAAACAGCGCGGAGGCGTAAACGGGACGGGCTTCGTTGTAGCGCCCAACCGCCACGGTGGCGTTGGACTCGAGCAAAAGCGAGCGAATCTTTGGCGTCATGTACGATTCGGCGGAGTTTTGTGGATCGGCAGTGAGCAGCGGGCTGCCAACGCTGAGGTCGAGGACTACACAATCGCCGCCCCTAAGGTTCCTGGGAATAACTGAAGCGGCGGCTTGCGAACGTTGCCGTAACCAATCAAGCGTTTTCTTCCCGTGTGAAACAGGAGCCAAGCCGCAAGCGGCGCGAAACGTATAGTGCGCCAGATGCGGGTGAATTCTGGAGAGCCGCTCAAGAGCTTCCCATGCCAACGATTCGGTAATCGTGACGTACGGATCATCGGGCACCAGTGATTGGCGATAGGCGGAATTGATCACGCTGACGGCCAGACGCGCGCAAAGAAATGGATAGAAAGCCACAATTTCGGACTCGTTGAGAGGGAATTTTCTGTGATAGCCGGCGAGCACAGCGCACGCAGCCGGAAGTAGATGCTGTTGGCCAAGAATGGCATAAGCGGCGGCAATAGCAGGTTCAGCTACCGTGTAACCCTCGTGCATGTCCCCGAAATCGATGAGGCTGACAACGCGCCGGGGCTGTGGCCAGGCTGGAGAGACCAAGACATTGTGGTCGTTCGCGTCGCCGTAAATCACGCTTCGACGCAAGTGAGGGAACTCTGGAACGGCTTCGTTTTCGAATAATGTCAGGAACTGTTGGGCTAGCGTGCGCCGATCAGGATGCTGAATGTGCAGCAGATAATCTCGAGCCGACAAGGAACGCGACACGTCCCATTTCAGATCTCGCTGCGCGGCGGGATGCGTGAAATCAAGCAGCGCGTTATCGAGCTCTGCCAGCCATTCGCCCAGCGAGGCCAGAAGTTCGGGGGAGCGCGGCTTTGCGTCCGCGAGAATTGTGCCCTCAACAAAGGTTAGCAGCCAGACCAAACGCGTCGCGCCATCTTCGGTTGCCAATCGTGAATACTGCTCTCCATTCCGCACGGGAATCACGCGGGGTAGTTGTAGCTGGGGAGCCTGCTTCGCCAGATGAGCCAGTGCGCAGCATTGCATGTTCACAAAGAATTCCTCGCGCGCTGGATGCATGATTTTCAGAGTGTATGTAGCCGAATCCTTCGTGATCAGATGGAAATTGTCGTCGTATTCACCCGGCAATGAGCGTGCGGAGCATTCCAGCCCATACCGTTCGCGGGCAACCCGCACAGCTTCGGCGAGAGCAAGGGGAGGCGCAACGCGAGCTTCCGGCATCATGCGGAAATTGTAACGGTCGTCCGACGGCTTGAGCAAACCCGCGGCGTTACGCAGATCCCCGCGTAAGCGCCATGCTCAGGAAAGCTGGTCGGAGCGGGCGCAAAGAAAACAAAACGATAAACAGAGGGCAACTACATGCGGACTGAGTGAAGTGATACCATGCAAACCGTCAAGCCCTCGTAGCCCGCGGGGAGCGCACCTTTATTCAGTGCCCTAGATCAAACAATATAGGTCAAAACGGAAGGGAATGTGAGGCCATCATGAACAAGAAGTGGTTGAGTGTCCCACTAACGGCACTCTTTCTCTTAGTGGGTTGTGGAAAATCAAACAATAACGCGAATCAGACCGCGACGAGTTCCGATAACGGCAGTACCGCAACGAATCAGTCCGCGCCGCAGCAACCGGCCGCACAGACACAAACTCCTGCGCAACCGGCGCCAGCACCCGCGCCGCCGCCAAAGCCATTCCAACTCGCTGCGGGAACTTCCTTACCGGTGATTCTGTCCACCACGATCAGTTCCAAAGTGAACAAACCAGGAGATACGTTCGAGGCTACACTGGCATCGCCAGTCATGAGCAATGGCGAAGTGGCGATTCCCAAGGGCTCCGTCGTGCGCGGGAGTGTCGTCGACGCCAAGAAGCAAGGTACATTTAAGGGTGAAGCCGATCTGGCCATCCGGCTGACGAGCATTACCGTACGAGGTAAGGAGTATCCGATCTCAACGGCCTCCTATGCCGCGAGTCAGAAAGGCAAAGGAAAGAGAACCGCGGTGGTCACAGGCGGAGGCGCCGCGCTGGGTGCGTTGGTCGGCGGATTAGCCGGAGGGGGCAAAGGGGCTGCGATTGGCGCCGGCGTGGGAGGCGGGGGAGGCCTTGCCGCATCCGGTTTAACTGGCGCCAAGAACGTCGAACTCCCCGCAGAAACAAGGATCGTCTTCACGCTCACCGACGGAATCACCGTCGATCGATGAACGCAGCCAAACTACAAGACGCGCACAATAAGACATTCGCGCTATAACCTCATCAGGATTATGGCCTAGGCGTACGCTTCGGGACTGGGGTGTGCGCGCAGAACAATCAGGATCATTAGAAAGCTAACGGCCAACGGAATCATCAAGCCTGCGCGTAACGAATTAGTGGCGCTGGACACCATCCCCACTAACCACGGGATCACACCACCGCCTACACCCGTCATGCTGAAGAACAGCGCCCCGATCCACGTGGAGTCCTGCTTGAAAATGGCAGCCAACCAGGTGACAAACATCGGGAACTGGGGAGCTAAACCGAGGCCGGCAATTGCAGAGCCCAGGTACAAAATCGCCGGCGAATGCGAAAATGCAATGATGGAAGCGCCAGTACTGGCCACAAGCAGTCCACCGGCGGAGATCGCGATCTGCGAGAAATAGCGAAGCACCAAAGGGGCAATGCCACGCCCTAGCAACAAAGCGCCGTAAAACACCGAAGGGGCAATCACAATCGTGACGGCGCTCATCCCCGGAAGACGCTTTTCGTAACTGGCCACCCAGCCACCCAGAGCCACTTCTACCCCAACATACAAACAGAATAGCGACAGCAGCGGGATGGCTTGAGGCAAACGCAGGTGCGCTAGCCAATCCGCAATCGGGTGAATCACGCGAGCGGGGTGGGCGGTTACTTGGCGGGCGAGCAAAGACAGATGGAGCCCAACAAGAACCAACGCGCAGGTGGCAATCAACAGCGAGAAACCGCGTATACCCACCCTGGGGAGCAATGCCCCAACCAAAAACGGACAAAGCACAGCCCCGACGCTCCAGGAAAAATTGAGGAAAGTCACCGCCCCGGCGGTGTTTCTTGACGGCAGTTGCGTAGCCCGCAGATTAATCGTGGGATTGGTCAGACCATAACCGAAACCGCTGACGCCAACCATAAAAGCTGAAATCGTCCATGGCCCGATTCCCAACAACGCAAACCCAACGAAAAAACCGATGAACCCTGCGGCGCAGACTCGAGCAAAACCAAATCGTGGAAGGACGATGCTGGTCAACAGCACCCCAGCGGTGCTGCCGAAGTACTGCATCGTGAAAAACAGGCCCGCCTGAGCGTCAGTAAGCGACCAGCGATGCGAAAATGCAGGCAAAATCGGGCCGAGCAACGTGGTGATAATGCCGATCAGAATGAAACTCAGATGTAAAATGGCCCATTCACCGCGCGCCTGGGAGGTGGAAGAAACCGTGAGCGAAGATGCCATGGAAGAACGAGTGTGGCATAAGCGGGAAATGAGGACAAGAACGGCAGCAACCGAACATGGTTCTCGATAATCGAGCCAATTGCGGCAGATAGGCCACTGCGAGTGATCTGATCAGAACTGTATAAGCGGATTCCCCTTGGGTGCTGGGCTTATGGTTCCTTAATGTGGGACTCACCCTTTCTTTAGCCTGCTGGAGTAAGCTGGGAGGTTCAGGGAGCCAGGCATGAGCGATGTGATTTTCTTGTTCAGCACGGTTGTGATTTTTGCCATTGCGATTCTGTATGTAAAGGGCTGCGAACGGCTGAAGTAATTCTCTAAAACAAAGGTCGTCGATATGTTAGGGAACATCATTCTGATCGTTATTTCAATTCTGCTGTGTGGCTATTTGTTTTACGCGTTGCTGAAGCCGGAGAAATTCTAATCATGACCGGAAATGGATGGTTTCAGATTTTTCTGTACGTGGTGGTGTTGCTGCTGATCACCAAACCCATGGGTGTGTTCCTGTATCGGGTATTCGAAAAGAAAGGCACATTCCTGGATTTTATCCTGAGGCCGATCGAGAAACTGATCTATTCGGTAAGCGGAATAGACGAGCAAAAGGAGATGACCTGGAAAGAGTATGGCGTGGCCATGCTGCTCTTCAGCGTGGCATCGCTAGTTCTCCTGTATGCGTTTGAAAGGCTGCAACTGTGGCTGCCGTGGAATCCGCAGAGGTTGGCTAACGTAGCGCCAGACTTGGCTTGGAATACGGCAGTTTCGTTCACCACGAATACCAACTGGCAATCCTATTCCGGTGAAACCACCATGAGTTATCTGACGCAAATGGCTGGGCTGGCGTACCACAACTTCGCGTCGGCGGCGACCGGTATAGCTCTGGCCATCGCGGTGATACGCGGGGTAGCGCGGCGGGAAGCGAAAACCATTGGCAACTTCTGGGTCGATATGACGCGCGGGCTACTGTGGGTGCTTCTCCCCATCAGCGTGGTGATCGCTCTGTTCTTCGTCTCCCAGGGCATGATCCAGAACCTGAAACCGTATACCTCAGCCAAGCTCGTCGAACCTCAGGTAGTGGAAACCAAGAATGCCGATGGATCGGTCAAGAGAGACACTGTCACCGCTCAAGTGATTGCCCAGGGGCCGTTGGCTTCTCAAGAGGTAATCAAGATGTATGGGACCAACGGCGGTGGGTTCTTCGGCGCGAACAGCGCGCACCCCTTCGAAAATCCGACGCCCTTAACGAATTTCGTCGAGATGCTGCTGATCTTTGCGGTTCCCACCGGCTTGACCTACACGTTAGGACGAATGACCGGTTCGCGGCGTCACGGTTGGGCGGTGTGGAGCGCGATGGCGGTGGTGTTTCTGGCGGGAGTATGGGTCGCATATGCTGCCGAAGCACAAGGCAACCCGCTGCTGAAAGGCGTGGACATAAGAGCGAGCGAAGTGCAGCCCGGCGGGAATATGGAAGGGAAAGAGGTGCGTTTCGGCATCGCCAATTCGGCCTTGTTTACCACCGTAACCACCGACGCGAGTTGCGGCGCCGTCAACAACCAGCACGATTCACTTGCACCCGTAGCGGGCATGGTGCCGATGATCAACATCATGCTGGGGGAAATCATATTTGGCGGCGTGGGGTCGGGGATGTATGGAGTTTTGGTGTTCGTGGTGCTGTCCGTGTTTATCGCTGGACTGATGGTTGGGAGAACACCCGAGTATCTGGGTAAGAAGATCGAGGCGTACGACGTGAAGATGGCAGTGCTGGCGATTCTGGTGACCTCGCTGACCATACTGATTTTTTCGGCAATTTCATCGGTATCGAAATTTGGAACGTCGGCCATCAGCAATCCCGGGCCTCACGGACTGTCACAGATTCTCTATGCATACAGCTCAACGGTTGGGAATAACGGTTCGGCCTTCGGAGGTTTGGGTACAAACACGCTCTGGTACAACTCCAGCCTAGGCATCGCCATGCTACTCGGGCGCTTTTTCATGGTGATTCCGATATTGGCAATGGCCGGAAGCCTGGCGGCCAAAAAGCATGTGCCGGAATCGTTAGGGACGTTCCCGGTCACCGGCCCGCTGTTCACGGTGCTATTGGTTTCCGTGATTCTGATTGTGGGAGCGCTTACATTCTTCCCGGCGCTGAGCCTGGGACCAATCCTGGAGCAGTTGATGATGTACGCCGGAAAGGCCTTTTGAGGACACCATGACCACGGCACAAGCAAAAGCCACCGCACTGACCGATAAGAAAATTTTGCGGACCGCCGTTATCGAATCGTTCTGGAAATTGGATCCGCGCCTGTTGTGGAAGAATCCCGTCATGTTTGTGGTGGAAGTAGGAGCGGTTATTACTCTGGTTGTGCTCATTGGAGATGTGATCAAGCACACCGGTCATAACTGGTTCGGTTTGCAAATCACCTTGTGGCTATGGTTCACCGTGCTGTTTGCAAACTTCGCCGAAGCGATGGCAGAGGGCCGTGGGAAGGCCCAGGCGGAAACGTTGCGAAAGGCTCGCGCGGAAACGGAAGCCCGGCGCGTTCGCGAAAACGGCAAGATCGAAATTGTGCCCAGTTCAAAATTGCGCTCCGGTGACATTGTCATGGTCGCTGCTTGCGAATTTGTTCCAGGAGACGGCGAAGTGATCGAAGGCGTGGCCTCGGTCGACGAATCGGCCATTACGGGGGAGTCCGCGCCGGTCATCCGGGAGTCGGGTGGCGATCGCTCCGCGGTAACCGGCGGAACGCGAGTCCTCTCCGACGAGATCAAGGTGCGAATTACATCCAATCCGGGCGAGACTTTCCTGGACCGCATGATTGGACTGGTCGAAGGCGCGTCCCGGCAAAAAACTCCCAACGAAATCGCCCTGAACATTTTGCTGGCAGGCTTGACCATCATTTTCCTGCTTGCTGTGGTGACCCTGCAGCCGTTCGCAATCTATTCGGGTTCACCGCAAAACGTTTTCGCCCTGGTGTCATTGTTGGTCTGCCTGATCCCCACGACGATCGGCGGCTTGCTTTCGGCCATCGGAATTGCCGGGATGGACCGGTTGATTCAACGAAATGTGATTGCCATGTCTGGACGAGCAGTGGAAGCGGCGGGAGACGTCGACGTGTTGCTGCTGGACAAAACCGGCACGATCACGCTGGGCAATCGCGAGGCCACGGCATTTCATCCGGCGCCGGGCGTAACCGAAGGAGAGTTGGCCAGTGCCGCGCAGTTGGCCTCCTTTGCTGACGAAACTCCCGAAGGGCGCTCCATCGTGGTGCTAGCCAAGGAAAAGTACGGCCTGCGTGGGCGCGAACTGGCACCCCACAGTCCCGTGTTTATTCCGTTTACTGCACAGACCCGAATGTCGGGAGTGAATCTGGACAGCACGGAAATCCGTAAGGGCGCGCCGGAAGCAATTGCGCGCTACGTCAACGAAAAAGGGCAAGTAGTGCAGAAAGAGATCAGCGAATGCGTGGAGCGGATTGCGAAATCCGGCGGCACACCGTTGCTGGTGGCCTTGAATCATCGCGTATACGGAACCATCGAGCTCACCGACATCGTCAAAGGCGGCATCCGCGAACGCTTTGATCACCTTCGCGCCATGGGCATCCGCACCATGATGATCACCGGAGACAACCCATTGACCGCCGCCGCCATCGCCCGTCAAGCGGGAGTGGATGACTTTCTGGCCGAAGCCAAACCCGAAGATAAAATGGCGCTGATTCGCAACGAGCAAGGCAAGGGAAAGCTGGTGGCCATGACCGGCGACGGCACAAACGACGCGCCAGCGTTGGCTCAGGCGGACGTGGGCGTGGCCATGAACACCGGTACGCAGGCCGCGAAGGAAGCGGGCAACATGGTGGATTTGGATTCCAATCCCACAAAATTGATTGAAATTGTGGAGATTGGCAAGCAGTTGCTGATCACCCGCGGCTCGTTGACCACCTTTTCGGTTGCCAATGACGTAGCCAAATACTTCGCCATTATTCCGGCGATGTTTGCGGGCACGTTTCCCTTGCTGAATGCGCTGAACGTAATGAAACTACGGACACCGGAGTCCGCAATTCTGTCCGCGGTGATTTTTAATGCTCTCATTATCATCGCGTTGATCCCACTGGCGTTGCGCGGTGTGAAATATCGCCCGCTCGGCGCGGCCGCACTGCTGAGACGAAATCTTTTCATTTATGGGCTAGGCGGAGTCATTGCGCCTTTCGTGGGTATCAAAGTTATCGATGTGTTGATCGCCTGGATGCGCCTGGCGTAGAGAGGTCGTGATGAACAAGAATCTGATGATCGCCATTCGATATACCATCGTGACGACCGTTGTGTTTGGCCTCGGTTATCCCTTGCTGGTCACGGCCTTGAGCCAATGGATTTTCCCAAAACAGGCCAACGGCAGTCTCATCGAAAGAAACGGTCAGGTGATTGGATCGTCGCTGATTGGCCAGGGATTTTCGGGAGACAAGTATTTCCATTCACGGCCCTCGAATGCCGGCAGCGGTTACGATCCGCTGGCCTCCGGCGGCTCGAACCTGGCGCCAACCAACCAGGCGCTGGTCACTCGTGTGGCGCAGGACGTGGCTAAATCGCAGCAGGAAAATCCGGGAACCCCAATTCCCGTTGACCTGGTGACTTCCTCAGGCTCGGGATTGGATCCAGACATTTCTCCGGCGAGCGCGGAGTTCCAAGTGGCGCGCGTAGCCAAAACTCGCGGCTTAAGCATGGACGAAGTGCGGAAGATTGTGGCCAGGCACACGCAGCCTCGCCAGTATGGCATTTTGGGCGAGCCGCGCGTGAATGTGTTGGAATTAAATCTGGATTTGGACACGCTGAAACCCTGAGCATCCCAGCCGGACGCGAACACGCCTGCCCTCGCGCTAAACCGGACACGCAGCCACGAAGCCAGATCCTTCTTGCGGGCCGCTAGCGCGACTTCGGCCCTTTGTGCCCGGGTTCCTTCGGCGGCTGAAAACGATAGCCCACCCACGGCTCGGTAAGGATGTATCTGGGTTGGGAGGGGTCCTTCTCGATTTTCTTGCGCAACTGATTGATGACGACGCGCAGATTTTCGGTCTCCTCTCCATATTCAGGCCCCCAAACAATCTGCAAAAGGCGCCGATGCGTCACTGGCTTGCCCTGATTAGCGATCAAGTGACGCAGCACCTCGAATTCCTTGGGAGCCAAATGAACTTCCGTTCCGGCCACGGTTACACGGCGCAATTCGAAATCGACGTTCAATTCCTTGGACGCAAACGGCGGCAAGGCATCCATGGAAGGATGACGGCGCAGAGACGCGCGAATACGGGCAAGAAGTTCCTCGATGCCAAAAGGCTTGGTCACGTAGTCGTCGGCGCCGGCGTCCAAGGCCACGACCTTGTCGCGCTCGGCGCTGCGAACCGTGAGCATGATGATCGGAGCATCTGTGGAACGGCGAATCTCGCGGCAGGTTTCGATGCCGCTCATTCCCGGCAGATTAACATCCAGGAGAATTAAGTCCGGTTTTAGCTTGGTGGTTGCCTCCACCGCTTCCTCGCCCGAGGACACTTCGCTGATGGTGTATCCGCGGAACGAAAGAGTGGATCGTAATACCCGGCGAATCTGCGGTTCATCATCGACGACCAGAATATTGGCGGAATTCATCGCACCTCGCTCAGCACTTGTGCGACCGGAAGAGTGAAGGTAAACACCGAACCGCTGCCAAGCTGGCTGGTCACCGAGATCGTGCCTCCGTGTGCGGACACGATCGCCTTGGCAATGGGCAAGCCCATCCCAGTGCCGCGAACCTGGTAGCGCTGATCGCGGCCACGATAAAACTTATCGAATATCAGCCCCTGCTCAAAGGAATCGATTCCGGGACCACGGTCGGCCACGCTGATGCTCACGGAATCCCCGGTCAGTTCCGCGGAAATCGTGATGGGCAGGTTCTTGGGGGAATAGAGGTGCGCATTCTCGATAAGTTGCACCAGGATGTCCTTGGTGCGGTCGAGATCGGCACGAACGGGCGGTAGTCCGTCGCTGATGTTCTGAATAATCTGGCGGTCACCTAATGTTTTCTTCAGCTGCTTTAGGGCTTCTTCTACGATCGCTTTCACGCCCACGGGTTCCAAATGAAGCTGAATCTCGCCCGCTTCCAGCCGAGCCATTTCCGCGGCTTCCTCGACCAGCCGATTCAGGCGATCGCACTCTTCGTTGATAATGGTAAGAAGTTCGTGTGGCTGGGAGTCGTCCGCGGTGGAAGAAGCAAGAAGGTCGGTAACCGCGGCCTTGATCGCGGTGAGAGGCGTGCGGAAATCATGGGCAATGGCATCAAGGAGAGCTGATTTCAGGCGTTCACCTTGCCGTTCCGCTTCGGTTTCGCCGATCTGTTCAATGGCGCGAGCCCGTTCAATGGCAATAGCCACCACTGAACTGATCGCTTCCAATGTTTGGCGCGACAGACGAGCACCAGATATTCCCAAGCTGCCGATCGGTTTGACCCCCAAGCGCACTGGCAGGAAGTACAGGCGTTGGAAGTTATCGGAAGTGATTTCGTCGCGAAGAAAAGCGTTTTTCATCCGCTCTTCGTCCACTTGTGCCGCGCCATAGCCGGACCGGTAATACTTTTCCTTTTGCGGAAGAAAAAGCTCGGCAGCGCCGGCCTCAAAGCAATCCACCAGGAAATTAGGGATCGCATTCATCAACTGAATCACGTTCCCTTCCCCGAGCAACTTCTGACTGAAGGCATACAGGCGCTCTACCTCGCGCCGCCGGCTGTTGGCCGCGTCGGCCTCTTTGCGAATCCGTGCCGAAAGCTGGCTGGCAACGATGGCTGTGAACAGAAATGCGAACAGCGCCACCCAATTCTGAGGATCGGCGATCGTGAACGTTCCGATCGGCGGAAGGAAATAGTAGTTGAACAGCAGCATCGCCGCCACCGACATAACCAGCGACACCACCATGCCCCAGACCGCGGAAACTGCTAAAATCGCCAGGAGAAACGACAACGCTGCGGTGGTCTGGTTAACGTGAATTACTCTGCTGTAAACCAACGTGATGGCCGCCAGCAGGACCGCGGCGGCCACAAAACCGATCCCGCGACCAGCGATCAGGCGCAACATGGAAACATTGTAACTCAGCGCCTGTCGTAACTGGGGAGAGAAAGAAGACTTGCCAAAGAAGCCTGAGGAATGGCTGGAAGCAGTATCGCCGGCGCCGAAATCCCGCGGAATATTCAAGCTGTTTTTGGGGTATGCGCCGGGTGTGGGCAAAACCTACAGCATGCTCAGCGAAGCCCTGCGGCGAAAGAGCCGCGGCGAAGACGTGGTCATTGGGATCGTAGAAACCCACGGGCGCAAAGCCGTGCAGGAATTGGCCAGCCAGTTGGAAGCGGTCAAACTCAAGCAGTTGGACTACAAGGGCACGCTCTTCGAGGAAATGGACGTGGACGCCATACTCGAGCGAAAGCCCGAAGTTGCCCTGGTCGACGAATTGGCACATACCAATATTCCGGGAAGCAAGCACCGCAAACGCTACGAGGATGTGCAGGAATTACTAGCGGCGAACATCGACGTTATCTCAACCCTGAATATCCAACACATCGAGAGCCTGGCGCCGACGGTCAGAGCAATTACCGGAATCACTGTGCGGGAAACGGTGCCGGATTGGGTGCCGCTCTCGGCATCCGAAACTCTGATGGTGGACCTGACGCCCGAAGCACTGCAAAACCGCATGAGGCGCGGCGACGTTTATAGCCACGAGAAAGTCGAGCAATCGCTCAAGAATTTCTTCCGGCGCGGCAATTTGATCGCCTTGCGGGAACTGGCGTTGCGGCAGGTCGCGGAGCAAGTCGACCGCAGCCTGGAATCGTACATGGACGCCAAAGAGATTCGGCAGAATTGGGGCGTCCGCGAGCGGATCGCGGTTTGCGTTTCGGGTAATCCTTCCGGGCAGTATTTGATTGCCCGAGCGGCGCGAATGGCCAGAAGAATGGACGCCGAACTCTACGTGGTGCACGTGCAGCGGGAATTCACGCCCAGGCCAGACAACCCCAAAATCCTGGCAGCCAATTTAAGATTCGCGGAGAATTTGGGCGCGCAGGTCGTGAAATTGAAAGGACAGAGCGTGGCCGATGCCATTGCGGATTTTGTGCGCAGCAAGCACGTCACACAAGTGATCTTCGGAAGGGCGGCCATCCACGATTGGCGAAAATACTTGTACTTGTCGGCGGTTCACCGCTTCTTGCGGGAATCGCCGCCCGTGGACGTGCACATCGTCACGCAGGAAGCCGACGAAGCTTAGGATTAGTGTCGGACCGGGCACTCCAGTGTGCCAGCGATAAAAGCTTGGTGGAAAAAAGCCCACTCCCGGGCAATCCTGCGTAGTCTGAGATATCTCCGCCCAAGAGACCCCAGCGGCTGTACCGATTCGCTGAACATCAACAGCGTTGAGTCAACAGATCAGCAAAGCTTCCTACACAGGATTGCGCGAAAGTGGGCCGCGTTAAAAGACCCGTGTCGATTTCGTATAAGTATCGCGCCGAGTACGCCTTACTCGGCAGGAGTATATGAAAAGATGCTCAGATCGGAAACTGTCAATAGTTACAGTTGAGCGTTGTTGCGATTAAAGACCCCGGCGGTTTGCACACTGTGGGGCGAAACGTTATTCCACGGAGGTTTCGCGATTCCGACCGCAGCGATCACATTAGTCTGCCGGCATTGACACCAGCTCTTTGGCGAATTTCTGGATTTTGCGCCAGGCAGCAGCGATTTCATGCATGTCTTCCTCGTCTCCGAGGAGCGCCGGCTGGGGAATCCAAATAGTCTCGAACGCAGCGCATTGTGTGTGCGGATAATTCACCTTCAGAAAATCGTGAGGTTCGCTGGCTTGGGAGCCGCAGAGCCGTTTGCGATATTCGCCGTTGCGAAATACGTCGAGTGAGTGCACGGGAGGATAGCTGGCCTGATCGGGAATTCCCTCAGCATTGATTGCCTGAATCAGTTTCTCAATGCTGGCGCCGGCAAACTGTCTGGAGTCAACGTGAAAAATATAGGCATAGTGGCCATTACGTGTACAGCGCGCATCCATCTGCTGGGGCGTGATGCCAGGAATTTGCGACAATAAGCGGTCAAGCAGCCGAGCGTTCTGGTGCCGAAGTTTTGTTTGCGCGTCGAGACGCGTGAGTTGGACGCTGAGAACCGCGCCCTGCCATTCGCTGAGCCGGTAGTTCGACCCGTTGATGTAATGACTGTAGAACCATTCCCCCGGCATGCGGCCGCAATCGTGAACGCTACGTGCTTGCCGTTCGAAAGCATCGTCGTTGGAAAGGATCATCCCGCCTTCGCCAGCGGTCATGAGCTTGCTCGCTTGGAAACTGAAAGTCCCAGCTATGCCATGCGACCCGATTCGCTTCCCTTTCCACTCCGTGGCGTGAGCGTGTGAACTATCCTCGATCAGCGCGATTCCCTTTTTCTTGGCCAGATCACCCAGCGCGTCGAGATCCGCAGGATGGCCGCCCATATGCACGGCGATAATGGCTTTGGTGCGCGAAGTGATGGCGCTTTCCGCCAACTGGGGATCCAGACAATAGGTTTGTGGTGACACGTCGACGGTGACCGGCATGGCGCCGGCATAAAGAACCGCGCTGGCTGTGGCCACGAAAGTAAAGTCAGGGATGATAACCTCATCGCCTGGGCCGATGCCCAGGGCCGACACGGTGACTTCCAGGGCGGCCGTACCATTGGTGACCGCCAGCCCATGCCTGGAGCCATGAAATCTGGCGAACTCTCGTTCGAACGCCAATGTGCGCGTGCCCGGTGTCCGCCACCAGATGCGGCTCTCTAGGACTTCTTGAAGCGCTTTTTGCTCGGCGCCGTCATATTGAGGCCAAACAGGAAAAGGTTTCGTCTTGGATTGCCGACCACCATTTAACGCCAGTTCTGCCATAGCGATCTCCTCACCTGGAGCTAGGAACAATTAATACTGATTAAAGCCAGTGGCGTAACGAAATGGCTCGACATAGTGACCATCCTTGCGAGTTTGCTGAGCGCGTAATTCCTGTTTCGCCTTGGCAAGATCGTTGGGATCCCAATCGGGCCGGTACTTGTTAATGGCTGGCTCGAATTGGCTGACTTGTTTCATGGCCGCATCGATTTTCAGCTCCACTACGCTGTCGATATTGACGAAATAGCTGGCTTCTTGTGCGGAAGGATAAAAGAAATACATTTCGGGAACCTTGTAGGGTTGCAGGCCTTGTTGCAGCTTCTGATTGGGGAAATACAGCCAGAACTCGGCGGCGCGCACTGCGTCGATGGTGTTGAAAGCGGCCATACGATGATCGGTTTTGTGCCAACCTTCATACCACTGGCCGGGATCAACGCTCAGGAGAACGTCAGGGCGAATACGCCGGATGATCGCGGTGGCTTCTTCGGTAAGCTTGGGCTGGGCGGCGTATTCCAGCATCCCATCGTCGTAACCCATCCATAGAATGTTCTGTTTTGGTGTGCCCAGTAGGGCTTCAGAAACTTCCTGTTCGGAGCGGCGGATTTGCGCAAGCCGCTGCGAGTTCATGTCTGGATCGTAGGAGCCTTTGTCGTCATTTGTGTAAACCACGATATAGATCCGGTTGTGATTGCAATTCAGAAGGGCGATTGTGCCGCCAGCCCCGAACACGTCGTCGTCCGGGTGCGGCGTGAATAAAAGAATTGTTTTGTCTTGCAGCTCTTCCAGCCTCCGCGAGGGTTGCGGGGCAGAATTCTGCGCCAGTGTGGCCCAAGAGAAAAACACGGCCAGCAAAAAAGCAAAGGCTAATTTCATGCACGTTCCTCCAACAACAGATTAGCCGCGATCACGGAATTCAGTTTCCGCCAAAGGGGCTGAACTCCTTCTTCCACTCACTTTTCAGGCGTCCCAGACGAAACGACAAAACCGCCATGAAAGGTGTGCTGGAGTGGACGGGCCGCTGTCCCATTATGGGATTTACACTCCCGAGTTGGAAATGTGTCCGCCGCCCCCCCACAAAACACCTTCACTTGCCATGCTCCTTCAGATTTTCGGATGTAACGGTGTGCGTATATCACAAAATTTTTCTGATACCTGCGATATACTTTCATAGTTGAATTTGGTTCTCCAGGTTACCCGATGCCCACAACCCTAAAGAAACCTCCCTTACCCTCTGATGATAAGCGTTGGCGCATTGTGAGTGGTACAATGCGACGCCACGGTTATGCCCGTGATGCGCTGATCGAAACGTTGCACACCGTCCAGGAATATTTTGGCTACCTGGACAAGCCCTCACTGAAATTTGTGGCGGAGTCTTTGCGTGTGCCGTTGAGCCAGGCTTACGGCGTGGCCACTTTTTATCATTATTTCACGCTGAAGCCACCGGGGAAACACACCTGTCTGGTGTGTTTGGGCACCGCGTGCTACATCAAGGGCGCCGGCCAGTTGCTGGCAACCGCAGAGCAATCGCTGAATGTCAAGGCGGGGGAAACCACTTTGGACGGGAATGTCTCGTTGGTCAGCGCGCGCTGCATTGGTTCGTGCAGCATGGCCCCGGCCTTCGTTTTCGACGGAGAAGTCGCCGGCAACGTGACTGACGCCGTTCTTCGCAGCAAGTTGGATGGGTGGAAAGACTGAAATGACACTCGAAGAACTGGAACAGATCGCGAGTGACGTGCGGGCGACCAAGGAAAAGTGTCCGCAGGAATTGAATGTCTGTGTCGCGGCCGGCTGTCTTTCTCTGCACAGTGATTCGGTCAAGACCGCGCTGGAAAAAGAAGTGCAACGGACCGGTGCAAGTTGCCGAGTTCGCGGAACCGGCTGCATGGGCTTGTGTTCTCTGGGACCACTAGTTAGCAGCGAACCGGAAGGAGTCCTGCTCAAGAATGTGTCCGAGGCCGACGCACCGGAAATTGTTGCCAGTTTAGAGCAAGGAACTCCGGAGCGGCTGCGTTGCTCCAAGGCGCAGCCCTTCTTTCAGCGGCAAACCGGCATTGTGCTGGAGAATTCGGGACGAGTGGACCCCGAGAAAATCGAAGAGTACATCGCCGCCAGCGGCTATGAGGCCTTGCTGCACTCTTTGACGGAGATGGCCCCCGCTCAGATCGTCCAGGAGATTTCCAAGAGCGGGCTACGTGGCCGGGGCGGCGCTGGTTATCCCACGGGATTGAAATGGGGCACGGTCGCGAAGACTGGCGGAGCCACAAAGTACGTGATCTGCAATGCGGACGAAGGAGATCCCGGCGCATTCATGGATCGCAGCGTATTGGAAAGTGATCCGCACCGCGTCCTGGAAGGAATGATTATCGCCGGGTACGCGGTGGGAGCGAGCCATGGATATATCTACGTGCGTGCGGAGTATCCTTTGGCCATCAAACGGCTAGGAACTGCGCTGAGAGATGCGCGCCGCTTAGGCTTCCTGGGCAGTCAAATCTGCAACACTAAGTTCAGTTTCGATATCGAGATTCGCATCGGCGGCGGCGCTTTTGTCTGTGGCGAAGAGACCGCGCTGATTGCTTCCATCGAAGGCCGACGGGGTACACCTCGGCCCCGTCCGCCATTCCCGGCGCAGTCCGGTCTGTGGGATATGCCCACACTCATCAACAACGTCGAGACGTTCGCCAATATTCCAACGATTCTACGGCGAGGAGGCGAGTGGTACGCCGCGTTGGGATCGAAAAAGAGCAAGGGCACCAAAGTGTTCGCGCTTTGCGGAAAGGTGCGAAACGTGGGGCTCATCGAAGTGCCTATGGGCATGACCTTGCGCCAGATCATCTTCGAAATTGGCGGCGGCGTTCCCGAAGGGCACACTTTCAAAGCCGTGCAGACCGGTGGACCTTCGGGCGGTTGTATCCCGGAACAATTTCTGGACCTGCCGGTCGATTACGAGTCGTTGAAAGAAGTTGGTTCGATCATGGGCTCCGGCGGAATGATCGTGATGGACGACAGCGCCTGTATGGTGAACGTGGCGCGTTATTTTATGGAATTCTGCATGGCGGAGTCGTGCGGCAAATGCATTCCGTGCCGGGCCGGGACCGCGCAGATGTTCGAACTGCTCACCCGGATGACCAGAGGTACCGCAACCAACCGTGATCTGGAATTACTCGAGGATTTGTGTGAACTGGTAAGCAGCACCAGCCTCTGCGGATTAGGACAGAGCGCACCGAACCCGGTACTTAGCACGCTGCGGTATTTCCGGGAAGAATATGTCGAACACATCGTGCAAAAACGCTGCCGCGCGGGCGTGTGCGAATGTGGGCGCATGGCGGAGGTGCCCGCATGAACCCTGCGCCCGCCGTAAAAACACTGTCGATTGATGGAACCGACGTCAGCGCCCGCGCCGACCAGACCATTCTGGACGCGGCCCGGGAGAACGACATTTCTATTCCGACCCTATGCCATCTGGACGGACTCAGCGAAGTAGGCGCATGCCGTTTATGCCTGGTAGAGGTAAAAGGTACGAATCGACTACTGCCTGCCTGTGTCACGCTAGTGGAAGAGGGCATGGAAGTGACCACGCACTCGCCGCGCTTGGAAAAATACCGCCATATGATTTTGGAACTGTTGTTCGCTGAGCGGAATCACGTCTGCTCGGTGTGCGTGGCCAACAATATGTGCCAATTGCAGGATCTGGCCAAAGCCCATGGCGTTACCAATATACGTTTCCCTTACCGCTACCCGAAACTGACTGTAGACGTTTCCCACGAACGGTTCGCCCTCGACCATAACCGCTGTATCCTGTGCACCCGTTGCGTTCGAGTATGCAATGAGATCGAGGGCGCGCACACCTGGGACGTGCTGGGGCGCGGTGTCAGTTCCATGCTAATCAGCGATTTGGAACAACCTTGGGGCACATCGGACACCTGCACCAGTTGCGGGAAATGCGTGCAGGTTTGCCCAACCGGCGCGTTGTTCGACAAAACCAAAGTGGGAAGTAAGGTTCGAAAAGATCCCGATTTCCTCGCGTATCTGAATGACATGCGGGAGGGGCTGCGATGAGCAAACCCAGCGTCGCCACCGTATGGCTAGACGGCTGCTCCGGCTGTCATATGTCTCTATTGGATATGGATGAACGCCTGGTGGAATTGGGTGAGCATTTCGAACTGGTGTACTCGCCACTGGTGGACCACAAGCAGTTCCCGGCCCACGTGGATGTGACGTTGATTGAAGGTTCGGTCAGCACGGACGAGGACGAACGCAAATTGAAGCATGTGCGGGCACACACGCGCGTGCTGGTGTCCCTGGGCGACTGCGCGGTGACTGGAAACGTGCCGGCGATGCGGAATCCGATTCCGGTCGCGGCGCTAATGGACTCGGTTTACAAGGACAACGCCACCGTCCAGGCACAAGTGCCCACGGAACGCCTGCCTTCGTTGTTGACCCGGGTCCGGCCGCTCCACGAAGTGGTGAATGTAGACGTGTTCGTGCCCGGCTGTCCGCCTTCCGCCGACACCATTTATGCCGTTATCAGCGAGTTGCTCGCCGGACGCGTACCCGACGTCGCGGCTTTGAGTCGCTTCGGGTCCTAGGAAGCAAGACCAATGTCCAAAACCATCACCATCGACCCGGTTACCCGCATCGAAGGCCACTCCAAGATCACCCTGCAATTAAACGATCGCGGTGAGGTCACCGAAGCATATTTCCACGTTACTCAATTCCGCGGCTTCGAAAAATTCTGTGTTGGCCGCCCTTTCTACGAAATGCCTTACTTGATGGAAAGAATCTGTGGCATTTGCCCGGTGAGTCATTTGCTGGCGTCCGCAAAGGCTTGTGATGGGTTGCTGGCCATGAAAGTGCCGCCCGCCGCAGGAAAACTACGGCGCATTTTGGAACTGGCGCAGCTGATTCAATCGCATGCGCTGAGCTTTTACTACCTTTCCTCGCCGGATTTTCTTCTGGGAATGGACGCCGACCCCAGCGAACGCAACTTGTTTGGAGTAGCGAAAAAGAGTCCCGAGCTGGCGCGAGACGGAATCCGCCTGCGGCAATTTGGGCAGCAGATTATTGAAACTCTGGCCGGCAAACGGATTCATCCCGGCTGGGTAGTTCCCGGCGGCGTGAATGAACCGCTGAGCGTCGAAAAACGCGACAAGCTTCTGAAACAGATACCCGAAGCAATCGCCATAGCTCAGCGAACCTTAGCCTGGTTCAAAATCGAGTTTGAAAATTTCCGCGAGGAGATCCGCACGTTTGCGAATTTCCCCAGCTTGTTCATGGGCTTGGTCACCGTGGATGAACGAGCCGGTTTTTACGAAGGCAAAATCCGCTTCACCGATTCGCTGGGCAACATCGTCGAGGACAAGTTGGAGCCCGCCGACTATCCAGAGTATCTGGGCGAAGCGGTCGAACCCTTCACCTTCATGAAGTTTCCGTACTACAAGCCTTTGGGTTATCCCAATGGAATGTATCGAGTGGGACCACTGGCGCGATTGAATTTGGTCGATAACTGCGGAACGCCACTGGCGCAACAGGAATGGGTGGAATTCCGGGCACTGGAACGCAGCGCGGTGCAAAGTTCGTTTCATTATCACTATGCCCGGTTGATCGAGATTCTTTTCGCTCTCGAACATATCGAGGAATACTTGCTGGATCCGGTCATCACGCAGAGCCACGCGCGCTACACCGCATCGTTGAATAATCTGGAAGGCGTTGGCTGCTGTGAGGCCCCGCGAGGCACTTTGATCCACCACTATCGCGTTGACGAGCAGGGATTGATCACCTGGGCCAATCTGATCATCGCCACCGGGCACAACAATCTGGCCATGAATCGCGGCATCTTACAGGCCGCGCGCCACTTCGTGCGTAGCGAAAAGCTTACCGAGGGCATGCTGAATCGTGTGGAGGCGGTGATCCGTGCATTTGACCCGTGCTTGAGTTGTTCTACCCACGCCGACGGGCGCATGCCGCTGTGGATCCGCTTGCTCTCTTCTGAAGGAAAAGTTGTGGACGAAATCCGCAGGGGTCCATGAGCCGCGCCCTCATCCTGGCCTGTGGAAATACATTGCGCGGAGATGACGGCGTTGGACTTTACGTAGCAAATTCCCTTGCTGACGAACTACGCGACCCGGAAATCACCATCCAGTGTGATCACCAATGGACGCCGGAATTGGCAGAACCAATCAGCGAAGCTGAACTGGTGATTTTCGTCGACGCTTCGGCAAGTTTGCCTCCCGGTGAAATTGCCTGCCAGCCGCTCCAACCCGCTCCCAATCCCCCTGCACAATTCACTCACCAGACGTCGCCCAGTGCCTTGTTGTCCTTGGCCGCCGAATTGTACGGCCACATCCCTGCGCGTTCGTACTTACTAACCGTTGGTGGAAAGTCCTTTGATCTCCTGGAGGAATTATCGGAACCAGTGCGCCAGGCAGTCCCGGCGGTGCTTCAGCGGATCAGAGAATTGTTGTCGAGGCCACAGCGACCGGAATCGTGACGCCTGTCACTTCAGCCAATCTGCGAAATAAACTACTGTGTGGACACGTACACACAAGTAGGAGCGCCTTGCACTGTGAGGGCGGAGGTCGGAACCATGGCACAAGCAGCTATCGTCGTTCGGCGTGGCCAGCTGATCACCGTGTTGTTGGCGAACGCCATATTGTGGCTCGCTGCTATCTATTTGGCGGGCAATCCGATGATGGGGGGACCAGCGGTGATCGCTTTGATTTCGATTGCGACGTTGTTTGCAGCGCAATCACGGCGTTCCTGATCGGAAGCAGCCCGGTCCGTCACTGCGTTGAATAGTAGCCGTCGCGGGCCTGCACCACCAGATCCTTGTTTTTTGTGGTGAGCTGGATTCTGTGATAGCCGGGTCCCGTGTCTTTGTCCGGCGTATAGCCCAAGCTGTACTGGTTCCGCAATTCTTCTTCGATTTCGCCGTAGATCTTGTCCACGGTTTCTTTCTTGGAGACCTGGTACAGACGCCCGCCTGTGGCCTTTGCAATTTGCTCCAGAATCTTCTTACCGTCCGGGCGTTCTTCCTGGGGAAATCTGCCACCGTGGCGACCTCCCCCGTATGGTCCTCGCGGTCCCATCATTCCACCGGGATAACCGGCGTAACCTTCGTCATCCTTGAACAAAATTGAATAGACGATGGTATCAGCCCGTTGTGCGGTTTCGATAGCACTGGTCAACGTCTCTTTGCTGCCGCGATCCACTCCGTCGGAAAGGACGATCAGCGCCTTGCGTCCCTGTTGCTTGCTCATCAATTCGTCCGAAGCTAAATAGATGGCGTCATATAGGTGCGTACCTCCACCACCTCGCTGGTGTTGCCCATGCCCGCCATACCCGCCGTGGCCGGATCCTTCACCATTATCGCCGCCCTGGCCGCTTCCGCTGGTGCTACTGCCGGGTTGCGGCGTGTGCAACGACTGCAGCGCCGCTTGCAGTTTTGGACGTGCAGCCGTGAAGTCCTGCAGCAACTCCACTTCCCGGTCGAAATGAATTACGAAGTCCAGGTCTTTATCCTCGCGTAGAAGATGGTCGAGAAAACTGTAGCTGGCTTCACGTTCCTGATCCAAGACCCTACGCTGGCTTAAGCTCGTGTCGACCAGCAGACCCAAACGCAGCGGCAAATCGCTTTCGTGCGCGAAATAGTCGATGGTTTGTGGGCGGCCATCTTCTTCCAAGACAAAGTCATCCTTGGCCAGGTTGGGAACCAGCTTGCCATGCTTGTCGCGAACTGTGGCCAGCACGCTGACGGTCTTCACGTGAATGGCAATGTTGGAGGGCGCACGCTGCGGTGCGGGCGTTTGTGCGCCTGCGGGCGATTGCTGGCCGCTGGCCGGCGCTTGCTGCGGCGGTTGGGATTGCTGCTGGCCTTGGCCGGCAAGAACGAATGCCGCCGATAGAAGCAAAACAATCACGAGCCTGGCACAAGGAAACAGAAGATCGCTTTTTTGATGTGGCAAACCAATCTCCATTTTGATTCGACCGGAATCCCGGAGCAGAAGAAGTTAGACGCTCATGCCTGCGCTTATGTTGTCCTGCGGGCGCGGCTTCGCACAGGCGTAAAATGCCCCATCCGGATATTCCCGGTTCGCAAACAATTAGTTCCAGCCTGCAGGTATTCGGGAGAGTTGTGCGTACCTAGGTGTACGCCATCCGCGCAAGGACTACACCTTAACGGTCTTCCCGGCTCGTGCCGCCTCGTAAATGGCCATGATCAAGGTCATGTCACGAAGACCCTCTTCTCCGGGAGTTAGCGGTTGCTTGTCGGTCATCACACATTCGGACATGTGGTCCATCTCCAGCGCAAAGTGGTCTCGTTCGGGGAGATCGACTTCCTCGATGGTATTCTTGCGGCCGACGCGCATCCGCAAACCCGTATACCAGGTGGCCGGGTCCAGGTCTAGCCAGCCATCGGAACCGATCACGCGATAGTGGCTTTGTGAAACATAGCCGTAACTGGAGGTGCAGTTGGCCAACACTCCGCCTGGGAACCGCAGCTGAAAATTGATGGTCTCTTCAACTTCCTTGAAACGCGGATCACCTGGAGCGTTGTACATCATCGCGTTGATTTCCGTTGGTTCCTCGCCGGTCAGGTAGCGCGAGGCATTGAGCGCATAAATGCCGATATCCATCAGCGAGCCACCACCCGAAAGGCTCTTCTTCAGGCGCCACTGGTCGGGATTGGTGGCGTTCCAACCGGCGTCGGCAACAATGACTTGTGTGGCGCCAAGTTCTCCGGAACGAGCCATACGAATCGCTTCCTGATTGTACGGCTCGTAGCGGCAACGATATGCAACCATTAATTTCTTGCCGGCTCGTCGGCCAGCATCGATCATGTTTTGGCACTCCCCTGGCGTGCAGGCCATCGGCTTTTCCGTCAAAACATTCTTGCCCGCCTGAAACCCGCGAATGGTGTATTCCGCGTGCATGCAATTCGGAAGAACGATGTAAATGATGTCGACTTCAGGGTTGTCTCGAATGGAATCGTAATTTTGATAATTGTAGATGTTCTTCGGGTTGATTCCATATCGCGCCGCCAATTTGTTGGCCTTGTCCGGATGGCCGCTGACAAACGCGACGGGCTTGGACTTCTCGCATTTGGCGAAGGCGGGAAGAATCTGATTGATGGCAAGGCTCCCTAGGCCAACGATGGCCCAGCCCATCTTTTTGCCTGGCGGTTCAGGCACCACAAGCGCCTGCTGACCCATCGCTTTTTTCAGGAGGGTTCCAGCGGCACTGGCGGCCACCAGCCCTTGGCTCATTTTCCCGAAGAACCGGCGGCGGGACATCTCCTTAATTGACGTTTCCCGAATCTGCTTTTCGTCTTTCATTGTTGTGGCTCCGAACCGCGCTGTTTATGGAGTTCGTCGAGTTTTGCTTTCAAGAATTCCTGATACTCTTGCTTCAGCTTTGGATCCGTGGGGCTGGAATAGATTTCGCTGGACTTGTACTTCCCCTCAGCGAACTTCATCTTGGTCCATTCGTCGTGAATGTGAACCACGTCCGCGCGATCCAGCACTTCCTTCACGAATTGCGGAGGGATAAAGTACACGCCCTCGCGATCTCCCACAGCCAGATCGCCGGGCATAACCATGGCCTGGCCGATACGGATGGGCACATTAATCCCGGTCAGCATCACGTTGCCGATGGGGGTTGGATCCACGGATTTGAAGTAACCAGGCATGTCGATTTCGGATATGCCATCCAGGTCGCGAACGCTGCCGTCGACAACCAATCCTCCTTTGTGCGTGGCGGTCATGACATAGTAGAAGAGATTGTCCCCAACGATGGTACCGTCTACTTTTTTCCCGAACAGGTCGACCACCAGGACGTCGCCGGGCTGGAGCATATCGATAGCCATTTGATTGGTGAGCGGCCCCAGGCTATGGTCTTTGGCTTTTTTCTCGGCCACTTTGTCGACGTCTTCCCGCAAGGGCATGAATTGCACGGTGAAAACCCGGCCAACCATGGTCTTACCGGGGTGTAGGACGATAAAACCATCCGCGTATTGATTGTTAAAGCCTTTTTCCTGGAGCACCTCCCATATCTCCTCGGCGGAAAGATCGCGCGCCCGCTCGAGATACGAATCGGGTATTTTCGGGCGCCCATCCGGAAAGCGCCCAAACGGATTGGCTGCGGTGTAGTCGACAAGGTCCTGCTTCGAGAAGGTGATCAATTGCGCGTTCGCGGAGCAAGGACAAATCAGAAGGAAAGCAAGCACAAACAGCAGAAAAATGGCGGGAAATCTCAACGAAGAACAACAAAGTGGTTCGACCATTTGAACCCCAATACCGTAGAAATGACCGCAAGCGATTTGGAGGAACCCGGCGAGCGTGATCAGTGCGTCTGCCGAATTCCGCAAAATCTGGAGAAATTTATCACGCGAGTCTTTCGACGGCAAATGGTAGGATGCGATTTCGAAATCGCTAAACGACATCGTCGAGTTGTCAGCAGGGATTCGAACAAGCACGGGTGCGAGAGAATTCTCACGAGTTCGGACTCGACAGGCATTTTTGAGCTTCGAGGGGAGGTAGGTATGGACAAGAGCAACAGCGAACTGGTCGGCCGCCGCGAAGTTTTGAAGGGTTCTGCCATGGCGCTGGGAGCTAGCCTGCTTTCGAATGAAGCTATCGACGCCCAACCGAAAGGCGTGAACACCAACTCCAGTCCCTCCACTTTGAAGATCACCGATTTGCGTGTGGCGACGATCGTAAAGCCCGGACCAAGCCCGTGCCCTATCATTCGTATCGACACCAACCAAGGCATTTACGGGCTGGGCGAGGTGCGCGACGGAGCCAGCCCCACATACGCCCTTTTTCTGAAGAGCCGGATCGTTGGCCAGAACCCACTACAGCTGGACAGAATATTTCGAGAGATCCAACAGTTTGGTGGCCACGCGCGACAAGGCGGCGGAGTCTCCGCCATCGAAATGGCTTTGTGGGACATCACCGGCAAGGTTTACAACGCACCGGTGTACGCTCTGCTTGGGGGTGGTAAGTTTCGTGACAAGGTTCGCATTTATGCCGATACCACCGAATCCAAGGACCCCAAGGTTTATGCGCAGCGTATGAAAGAGCGCAAGGAAGTGATGGGGCTGACCTGGTTGAAAATGGACTTGGGCATCGAAATGGTGGCGGACACCCCAGGCACGGTCACAAATCCCAGTGACCTCGAGCAATGGCAGCCGCACCAACTCCCGCATCCCCTATTGGCGATGGAAGTGACGGATAAAGGCATCGCCATGCTCGAGGAATATGTATCGGCGGTCCGGGATACCGTGGGTATGGAGATCCCACTCTCCATGGATCACTTGGGACATTTAGGCGTGAAGTCCATCATTCGCCTCGGCAAGGCCTACGAAAAATACAACCTCTCGTGGATGGAGGACGTGATTCCTTGGACCTACACGGACTTTCTGAAGCAAATCGCGCTGGAAAGTCCAACGCCGATTCTCACCGGCGAAGACATTTACTTGAAAGGGCCGTTCCAGGTGCTGTGTGAGAACCACGCCGTGGGGAAAATCCAGCCGGACATTGCTACCTCTGGAGGAATTTTGGAGACACACAAGATCGGCGACATGGCTCAGGAATATGGCGTGCCTATGGTGCTGCACTTTGCCGGCACGCCGATTGGCTGTATGGCCAGCGTGCATGCCGCCGCTGCCACCCAGAACTTTCTTGCGCTCGAGAATCACTCGCTGGATGTGCCCTGGTGGTCGGCGTTAGTGCACGAAGGTGTGAACTCCCCAATCGTGAACCACGGCTGGATCGAAGTGCCCGATCGCCCCGGATTGGGCGTCACGCTGAACGAGGAGGTGATACGGCAACACCTCGCGCCGGGCAGCGGCTATTTCGATCCAACGCCGCAATGGGACCAGGAAAAGTCTTGGGATCGATTGTGGAGCTAGCGGCTGGCGGGCCCGTAGCACGCTCCGCTTATAATTTGGACGGCGGTCCGGCTGACTGGCGTACCACTAATTCAGGCTCAACAGCAATTTCGGGAACAAATTCGGTACGCTCTTCGATCCTGTCCAGTAACGTCTGCGCTGCGATCCTGCCCATTTTCTCGAGCGGCTGGCGGATGGTGGTAAGTGTCGGCAGCGAGTAGCTGGCGATGGCGACGTCATCGAAACCGACGACCGAAATATCGTCGGGAACCCGCCGACCGGCCTCCTGAAATGCCCGCATTGCTCCCAGGGCCGAAATGTCGTTATATGCGAACAGCGCGGTAAACGGGATTTTACGTTCCAACAACATCTTCCCGTAGGGATATCCAAGCTCGGGCGTGGACTCTCTTCCTTCGATCTGTAAGACCAGTTCGGGATTAATTTGGATGTTGTGCCGGCGAGCCATGTCTTCGATTGCCTCCCAGCGAGAGGCCGAATCCGAGCTCTGTGGCAGCCCCCGGAGAAAGGCAATGTGTTCGTGTCCAAGCTCTTTTAGGTACAGCAAGCCGAGTTCCGCCGCTCGATAGTGATCCAGGATGATGTTCGTCACATTTTTCACTCGCTGGTGGCCGGCGACGGCGACGGTAGGCAAATCGGGTTCTTCGTCAATGGAAGTGTCGATGGTGATCAATCCTTCCACGCCCCGCGAGATCAGCAATTGCGAATAGCTTCGCAATAGTTTCGGATTGTGGCGGTGCGCCACGGTTAGGAAGAAGAAATTGCTTTCACGAAGGAATGGCTCAATTCCGCCAACGATCAGACTTCCATAAGCGTCACCGATCTCCTCTACGATCACCCCTACAGTATAGGTTCGTCGGACACGCAGGGAACGAGCCAAAAAATTCGGCCGATAATTCATTTGCCGCGCTGCTTCGATGATCCGTTTGCGAGTATTTTCGGGAATGGTACGGGCTGCTTTGGTGTTGTTCAGGACCGCCGAGACCGTGCCCGGAGTTAATCCCAAACGTTCCGCTACCGCCTTCAGAGTTACCTGCCCGCCGGGTTTCGCGCGCGGAGTTTTTGCACCAATCATTTGTCGATTCCTTTGGCGCTTCCGTCAGCGCCATAGTTTCTGAACCGATATTATTCCTCGGGATTGAGAGAGTCTACTTCCCCAGACGAAACTGGTCGCTGGGGCGCCCCAAATCACCGCGTACATTGATCGGTGAGCGCGGTCCCGAGACTGTGACCAGAGGCGCATTTGTTGTCGCTACTTGCCACTTACTTCGGCGGAACCGCGGAAGCTTTCCGGCGGTCCCAGGTAGCTCTCCGGTACTGGGACAAACTTTATCACCAGTTTTTCCAGCACGATGCCGGGATCCAGCATCCAAAACTTGAGCTTGTGATACCCAGCATCCGTCACGGTGTGAGCCGAATTGCTGACGCGAACATTATCTTCCACCGCTTTCGACCAGTCTTGAACCGAGTTGTGCTCGAGCGCATCAATGACTTGAGGCTGCTGATCGTCAAACGACACGGCATAGCGAAGCCCACGACCTGGCACGAAATTCAGGGACGGGGCTAGGATCGCTTCGACCTCGACTTTGCCCGCATCGAAAAGGTACATCTGGTATTCCAAGCACGGGGCGTTCTGGGTTGCCTTGATGCTCGCCGCATCCACGGGAAAGACCGACATGGCCGAGAGGGTGCGACCATAATCAGGAATCTTTTCCCAGCGCACTGTGGGGGTATCGATTTTGTGCGTAAAGTGCTCTGCTTCGATCGAAACGTAGCCATTGGACTCAACAAACCCGTGCACTGCGTTGCGTGCAGGTTCGGCGGGATTGAACGTGGAAAATGTCGTGGTAACTGCCTCGCCAGTGGATGCCGACACGGTCAATGACGCCGTATTGGCGCCGATAGGAACCTTGGTCCAATCAATGCTGATCCAAATCCGCTTTTCTTGCTGCACATCGCCGGACGTCTCACTCAAAAGGACCCACGGTGCGCTTGCGGCGACGGAAAAGTGAAACGAAGCCCGACCACGATTGAAAATGTCCACATAGCGCCGTTGGCGAGCAAACTTATCGAACTGAGGGAGAACAGGAGCGTCCGATGCGCCCGGCCATGCGGAAGTTGACCCCTCGATAGCCACTCCCAAACCGGCGGCTGCAGGAACGTTGCGTTCAGTAACAGCGGGCATCACGTTTTCTGGAGGATCGTGCCACCCGGTATACCCGATATGGCTCTGATCCATCATGTGGTCCCATTTGCCATGGGACAGCGTGTGATTGTAGTAGGAGGATAGGTCGGCGTCGGCTTGGAATAGCGCACGCACTCGCGCGGCCATGTCGTTCGTGGTGGCGCGGCCTTGCTTGGCATCGAGCTGATTCTTGCCAGCCGCGACATACAGTTCCGTCACCAGGGCTGGGGCCTTTAACGGAAACAGCACCAGCTGAAAAAATGCCTCGCGATAATTCGCGGGCAACTCGGTATAGATTTTTTCCGCTCGATCTATGACCGACTGATAATCCGCCAACACGCGATCTGCCTCTTCGTAATTTACCAGGCTGAACGTGCCGGGATCGAGCAATTCCGGTTTCCGCCGCCCTGTATACTTGCCAAATTTCGCGATCAAGTCCGCGATTTCGTTTGCATACTCTGAGCCGAACTGGCGCTCAGCCCACACTCTGGTAAATTCACCCAACTTTTCCTTCGGCCAACGTTCCGGATCCCTCGCAAATGTCAAAAAAAACTCTATCGGGAACTCCATTGGCTTCAGATCCCCTACGTTGACAATCCAAAGGCGGGTGGCCCCGTAGTGACAGGCCAGATTCATCTGCTCCCAGATTTTGGGAATGGGGTTCGTGTTGATCCACTTATAGGAGCGTGGGTCACCAACATAATCGAAGTGGTAGTACACACCCGCTCCGCCGGAACGGTGGCGTTCCTCTGGCGTAGGAAGGCGGCGAATGTTGCCCCAATTGTCGTCGCACCAGAGCAGGGTCACATCCTCAGGCACGCGCATGCCCTTCTCGTAATACTCCTGGACTTCTTTGTAGAGTGCCCAATCTTGAGGGATCTTCGTTAGATCGGGATTCATCTCGCGAGCCAGGATTTTCCGCTGGTCTGCCACAATCTGTTCGAGCAGGGCCACATTGCTTTCCTCGGACATGGGCATATCACCATCGCCACGCATGCCCAGGGTGATGATGCTCTCATAATTTTTGTTGCGCTCGATGCCTTGTGACCAGAATTCCCGCAACTCCTCGCCATTTTTCGAATAATCCCAAGGCCCTGTTCCATGGCGCTTCCATTCCTGCTGGGCGCGGAGCATCGGCTCGTGGTGCGAGGTGCCCATCACAATTCCGTATTCGTCCGCAAGTTTGGGATTTAGAGGATCGTCTTCATTGAACGCGCTGTTCCACATCGCAGGCCATAGGAAGTTCGCGCGCAGCCGGAGCAGCAACTCGAACACCTTCACGTAAAACTCGTGATTGTAGCCACCGAACTTTTCATTGACCCAGCCCGTGAGAGACGGCGCCTCATCATTGAGGAAAATGCCGCGATATTTGACGGCGGGCTCACCGTGGAAGTAGCGGCCGGACTTAATGAACAGAGCATCGCTGTGCGCCACCGGCACATCGGCCCACCAATACCAGGGAGAAACCCCCATCTGCTCCGATATTTCGTAGATGCCATAGATGGTTCCACGTTTATCGCTGCCCACAATCACGAGCGCCGATGGCACCCCTGGCAGCGGATTCGAAACCGTCTGGATCAAATAGGACTCCCACTTCCCTTCCAACTCAGTCGGATCGATTTTGTGCTCCCGAGCCAGGCGGTCCAGGAGAGCGCTCTTCCCTAAAGTGGCGATGAGCACGGCAGAACCGTGAAGCGCCGATGCCTCATTAACGTTGACTGGAGCATCACCGGTCACTCTCTGGATGTCCTGAGATAAGTCGCTGGCGGCCCGCCTGACACCAGGGTAATCGCTGGAATCGACGTACAGTTGAGCGGCCGCTTTCCCCCGCACCAGAACAAAATCGCCTTGCCCATAGGTGGAAGTGACGAAACGTGGCTGATCCAGTGCCCAGCATCGCGATGGACACACAATCGTGCCCAACCCGAGCAAGACAATCAGATTTCGCACCCAACGATCTAATCGCATAATGCCGAAATGATTTACTTGTTGCCAGACTCCTTTACGTTCAGCACGCGATCGCCGGCAACATCGCGCAACGTTTGCACTACCCCCGACGGCCAATGGATCTCCAGAACCTTCACTGTCGCGTCCGCGCCCAGCCCAAAATGAACAGGACCATCGCTAGAAGAAGCGTAACCGACGCTGGTGGTCATGTGATTGTACTGCGTACCAGTGGCTGTAACGACTTTGATTCGCGCGCCAATCCCATCGCGGTTGCTCCTTGTGCCTTCCAGCGCTACGTCCAACCAGTGCCCGGAGTGCTGCGAGCGATTCATCCAGATCTCGGCGTTCTTGCCCAGAGCAGACACCACCACGTCGACCCGCCCGTCTCCGTCGAAATCCCCAAACGCGCAACCTCGGTGTCGCGCCGGAGGCGAGGCTTCCAGTCCGGCTTCGGCCGTCAGCGCCTGCCATTGTCCGCTCGCGCCCAAATTGCGGAATACCGTGTTGTATTGCTCCACTTTGTAAGTCGGCGTGTTGATGGACTCAACATGGCCGCGCGAGACGAACAGGTCTTTCCAGCCGTCATTGTCAAAATCGTATAAGCCCGGCCCATATCCGGACATACCTAGGGATAGCCGGCGCATTCCACTCGAAGAGGTCACTTCTTCGAATCCTTTGCCCCCTTTATTCCGGAACAGAGGAAAGGTCTGATCGGTCAGAGCCGCAAAAACAATGTCAGGGTATCCATCGTTGTTGTAGTCGCGAAAATCCAGGCCCATTCCCGAAATGAAGCCGCCGTCTTCGACCAGCGCGACTCCCTGCTCAAAAGCAACTTCTTCGAATTTCTGCCCGGTGTTGTGAAACAGGAAGTTGTAGGAAGTATCGTTGGTCACGAATATGTCGGGAAGGCCATCGAGGTCGTAATCGGCTATGCCGACGCCCATTCCTTTGCCTACGTGCGAGCGAAGACCCCACTTTTCCGAGACATCTTCAAAGGTTCCGTCGCCGCGGTTTAGAAACAGTTGATTGGGCTGGCCCTGATAGAGCTTCGGGCTGCAGTAATCGAAGGCTCCGGCAAACTGGCAGAGCTTTTCGGTCTTAATGTCCCAACGCAAGTAGTTGATCACTACCAGGTCCAGCAGACCGTCATTGTTGACGTCGACCCAAGCCGCTGCGGCCGTCCACAGCGGGCCAAATTGAGGATCCACAAAGTGGTTCAGGCCGGCCTTGGCCGTCACGTCACTGAACGTGCCGTCGCCATTGTTATGGTACAGCGTGTTCCCGTGTACCCCGCCCACGAACAAGTCGGGATAGCCGTCGTTGTCGTAATCGCCCACGGCAACCGCGATGTCGTACCCTGTCCCGGTCAAACCGGCTTCTTTGGTGACATCGGTGAAGACACCATTGCCGTCGTTGCGATAAAGGTGGTTGGAAAATCTCGGTGAATCCTTTTTTAGTGTTTCAATATTGGCGCCGTTGGTGAAGAAAATATCGGGACGGCCGTCTTTGTTGTAGTCAAACACCGCCACACCGCCGGCCATGGTGGCCGGTGCGTGGGGGGTTGCTAGCGTTTCATCAGAGTCGACTTGAAACGGAAGGCTCATCAGCGAAAATTGGATTTTGGAAGGCGATAGATCAACCGTTTCCTTTTTTTGTGGACTCAACACTGGAGTCGGAGCAAGAAGCAAAAGACCCAATATTGCAAAGCGGCCAAAGTGTTCATGCCCACCAAACAATGCGCAACCTCCGTGACCCCGAACTCGCCAAGCGCGACGCCAGAGAATAGTTTCGGCAAAGATCGGCCGCGAGGCAAACCGATTCTGCCTGTTCGAGACCGTGGCGGTTTCAGTAAAGCCACGATCCGCTGCATGCGGTGCAACGGAACTTTGCATGCATCCAGCATGCGACGGCGTTCGCTTGACCAGCACTTAACCCCGTTTACGCCGTCCGCGAGCGCCACGTTCACACGCGTAACTTGCTCACGATTAAGGAATTGTGTAGGTGACTCAGCGTCGTGATCGTCAAGATAACCTCGCCGTTTTCCTTTACAAAATCGATATTCAACATCAAAAACCCGAAAACAGCCCTTGACAAACGCTTCCCCAGAGAGTAAACCGGTGGCTAAGAGTAAGAAGTCACTGCGGTCATGGAGGCTCTCCAGCCGCAGTGGCAGCCATTCGTGCAAATCGGTTAGGTACTCGGTTTAGCCGCTTGCGGCGAAGGCAGGGTGCTTGGGGTGGTCGAGGCTCGGGCAGGCTGTGCCTGTTTTCCCTCCAATACTGCCAAGGTGCTGGTGACGCGGGAGAGCGACACGTGTTGGTCTGTGTCGGAATCACGCGCGTAAGAATCTGGGGTGCCAGATCTTTGGTGCAGCTGTAACTTGCCAGGTAACGACACCAAGTCGTTAACGGCGGAGGCAAAATAATGAACTGTGTCTCATCCTTTTGTTCTCGAGTTCTTGCTTCTGGGGTGAGGAAATTCCCACTTTCCCGTCTTGCGGTATTCGCGATGTTGTTCTTGGGAGTGGCCTTCCTTGCCAGCGGGCAAGAGGCAACGCTAGTGGGAACGGTAACGGACCCGAGCGGTAGCGTGGTTCCGAACGTGACCATTACCATCACCAATGTTAAGACCGGGGCTATCCGTTCGCTGACCACTAATGATGTCGGTCAGTACGTGGCTCCCAACTTGTCCATTGGCACCTACGATGTGAAGGCCGAAGCTTCCGGTTTTAAGGTGGAAGAGTCTCACGGTGTGGTGTTGAACGTGAACGACCGCATCCGCGTGGACTTTTCCATG
>DASPVD010000128.1:0-61106 GCA_035622555.1 Candidatus Eremiobacteraceae bacterium
TCCAGCTGTTCACGCTGCTCCGCATCCAAAACCAAAGCCGCTTTCGGTCGTCCCCTCGCCATAGACACCTCCATTGTGCACGGGAGATGCCTATATTCCCAGCAATATTAAGACCACTTATTTATGGGACAATACACTAGACCCACTGCGAGCGGGCCAAGATTCGCCGGCTCACCTGTACAAATTCGGCCACCAAACCTGCGGTTTCCTCACCGGTCAGGGTGGCCGCGTCGATTTCCGTGGTCAGCAAGATCGAGGCGGCCACGTCCGCACTGCACTCCAAACAGTATTTCTCATTTCTTCCGGGCAGCTCGCATAAATCCGTTTGGCGCCCACAAACAGCGCATTGCGGAATTGTCAGTGCGGTGCTGCCTTTCGGACCACATAACATAAAGCGTCCTCCCCTAGCCCGCGTGCCTGCGGGGTCCCACGCACGAGTCGATATTAGGAAAAGAGCAGGCAAGAAATCCTGAGCGTTCTATTAGGAAATCGTAAGCTGCGGAACACCGCTAATTCGTTGTACCAGCGGTAATTGCAATCTGCGGTTTCTCCCGGTCAATCCAGGCCGATACAGTTGGCTCACGAGCCTCAGCTGTTCAGCCCTCTGGGCAGCCCACCTGCATCATTCCCTCGATTGCACCAGGCAATATCGTTTGATATAGTCCCCCGCTCATGAGCAATCGAACCGCCCTACTGATTTATTGTTCGCAAGACGAATTGGCGAGGGTTCGCGAGCGCGCCGCCCTGGAGCACCGCACGGTCAGCGGCTATGTGTTGAATATCTTAATGAGAACGATAGCGTTCGAAGAATCCTTATACGCCAGCCTGAAGCATACCAGCGGGATTAATCGTGGCCTGGCCACACAGGCAGCCTGTTCTCCTGGACCAAGAACAAACATGTTGTTGCGCTGCTCCGAAGAAGAAGCAGAACGAATTCGCAGCGCCGCCAAACGCCGGCAAACCACCATCAGCGGATTTGTGCGCCTGGCACTCAGACGTTCCTGGAGCGTCGCTGCCGGAATGCTCGCGCCGGAACTGATGGTGCATGGATGGCCGGCTGCCAATGCACAGTGGAACCACGACTTTACGGAATCCGCCAGCTTAGAACGCTATCCGAGGAGGGCCCAATGAAGGAACTCGTGGAGAATATTGCCAAAGCACTGGTTGATCGTCCGGAAGATGTGCAAGTCCGGGAACTGCAGGGCACCCAAGTGACCGTGCTGGAATTGCGCACTCATCCACAGGACTTGGGCAAGGTGATTGGCCGCGAGGGCCGGACCGCCAAGGCCATTCGCACATTGTTGGGCGCCGGGGGAATGAAACTGCATAAGCGCTTCACGTTGGAGATTATCGAAGAAAATATGGGGCGCAGCGCGGCGCTCTAATTCGCTGGGCGGCCGGAAAGTGGTGCCGATAGCGGTGATTTTATGGGTGGCCAAAGGCCTTGGGGCATACGTGAGCATTGGTGCTTAGAACTGGGAAGGGTGACTATGGCCGCCGTATGCCCCAAGAGAATTTACCACGTGTTGGACCTGCTTAGTACTTAGCACGCAGCGGAATCGGGCATTTCCAAACAAAATATCAGGTAGGTACCCGAGGCGGTCGTTGTAGTTGATGATCGCCGGTATTGCGGTTCAGGGCTGCTCAGGACCCGAGGAAGTGTGAGGCGAGTCGTAGGGTAGCCAGAGAGAAATCGACGAACGAATGCGGCGACGGTATTCGGCCAGGGCTTTATCACGAACCCGAGAATCTTCCGATCTTGCCTGAATCTCGGGATATGGTACGGCCGAACGCTGACCGGTCCAGCGAGCAATGATCCGGACTAGATCATTTAGGGAGTTCCATTCGAGTGTATCAAAGCGCGGATCACGGATGAGCGCTGCAATAAGAGGTCGGGTGTTTGCTTGCTGCTCGGCATCTCTAAGGAATTGGTGGCGCGGCGTGGCGTAGAGGCCGGCACCCATTGACGCAGTGTAAAACCAGTCGAGAATGAAGCCGGTCTCTCGCGACCCCTCCAAGTTCCACAGAGCCATTGTCAAGACCGCACGATTGTAGTCATCCCGCTTGCCGTCGAAACGTTGATAAGCCAAATGTAGAATGTCGGCGGCGTTCTTGCGATCGAGTTGGGCAGCTCCGATGGGATACCACACAGAACGCGCGAACTTGTCCTGCAGAAGAAAATCGCGATCTTTTTCCACCAAAAGTTGCCGACTGTGCTTCAGAACAAATCTCTGCAGAGCGTGCAGCGACTCCCTGTGCACAGGATCTTGTCGCACACGCAGGTCCGGGTCCGTTGATTGAATATGGCCGTCGAGAAACTGAAGCAGCGCATCGTGACCTAGCTCAGCGGCGTTTTGGACCATTTCGTCCTCAGTGTATGGCCGTACCACTTTGTTGGGGTTCGGAAGAGTGCCCAGCCATAGAGCGGTCCACTGACGGTCCGGCGCAGGCAACTGGCTGATTTCACGACGAAGGTCATCCATGCTGGGATGATTCAGGTTGTCGAAGCTCCAGATGCGTTGCAGACGGAGCGCGAACCAACTTACGGAATAATGGCGATCCTTATAATCTTTCCAATAATTGCTAAAGTTCGCGTAGCCAGACTCGGTCAAGTAGCGGTTGAGCACTTCTGTGGCTAAGCCCCCAACGGTGCTCGGTTGTTGTGGCCAAGTCTCCGGTTTGTCTGGAGGAAGTGCTTGTGCAACCGGCAATGGACAGGAATACGCCGGTGCTTGATCCGGCTGCAGCGCAGCAATGTCGGGAAGCACGCGCGGGTCGTTCTTGTAGTCCAAAGCGAAAATCGCAAGAGCGCGAATCTTGGGATCTTCGCTGCTGAGCAAGCGAATTAAATTGTTGGTATCCAGCGATGGATCCTGCAGTGCTTTCCATGCCGAAACTGACTCCGGCGATGCTTGGAAGCTTATGGCAAAGCCACAAAGGAAGTGAACTTTAGGGACAAGGGCCGAAAGAGTGCGGGCTTCGGGCGTCTGGGCCAACGAAACCACGGCGCATTTGCTAGAACACCGATCAGAATTCCATAGCGAAGAAGGCTTTTCTTCATTGTGTTGGCGCACTGGGTCGTTGCAGTGTCAGGGAAACCAGGCGCACTTCGCTGGAAAAGGCAGTGGGAAGCCCGCGGGAATAAGACACAAAGATGGTTTGGCCGCCGTTCAGGTCGTACTCCGAGTGGGCGTGCGCGTCGTAGACATTGCCGCTGGCCGGTTGCATGGCAACGAAGGCAACTCGTTCTCCAGACCACGGACCTTCCGGGTTCGGCGCGGTGCGTATCATCACATTCTGGGAGAAGGTCTGGCTGTAGACGGCGACATATTGCTGAAGGTAACTGTTCCAGGACACGCTGAGAATACCCGAGCCGCCATTAAAGACGGAAACCACCTCGTGGATGTTCGCCGACCAATTTCCGTTGCCCGCATAAAAGGTCCAGGCACTGCGGTCTTGTGCGCTGGCCGGATCCACTTTTCCGAGCCGGCATCCGTCATTGGCATCGCAGCCATACGCATAGAGCGTTCCATTGCGAATGAAGGCCGCCGAACCGAAGCCCGGCTCGTTCTGCGTGAAGATCAAGTCGGGATGGTCCGGCACGATGGGCGGATTCAGATTGGGTCGTTGTGGTTGTTGCTGAAAGTTCTGCCAAAGCGCCACAGAGGCGCCGACACTTTGAAAGTTAAATGCTCCAGGCTTGGCGCTGACGACGTCATAAAAAATCAATGCGCTGTTATCGGCGGGATTGACCACGATCGCCCCCGGCCAGAGAGCCCATCTGGCCCCGCAAGGCTGGGCTTGGCAGTTGTTCACGTTGTGCGCCTGGTTGAACGCCTGCTCCTCGGCGGTCTCGGGCAGAATCATTGTGGGCGCGCCAGTGGAATCCAGACGTTCCTGAAATCCGGTGATGCCGGTTTGCGCGTTCAAATCGATGGTGTATGACCAGGAATCGCTGATCAACGTACGGTCTTGCGCGTCGGGCTTGGCCAGAAACGTGTCTCCGTACAGCCATACGGAATAGCCCTGAAACAACGCACTGTAGCCGCCGTCTCTTCCCAATATGTCCGGGTTGGTTGCTATCGGCCCCAGCTCCTTCACCTGAGTAATAGATAAAGCGGGAGGCGGCCCGGAGCATCCCGCAAGAAAGGCGCAGCCCACGATTCCCAAAACCACTGCTGCGAGTGGAGCCAGTCGCGACAGCAACAAAAACGTTCGCTGATCCGGATCATCGATTCCTGTGGGGCAGAGTCGCGATACTCGGAACATCCAGGTTTTCTTTACGACTCTGGCCACGTGCATGGCTTGCGTCGCGCTTCCAGAACTGGGCCGTGGTCGCATGGTAATAAAGGGTGGTGACGCTACTGAATGTTGCGTGCCACAGCAAGCATCTCTTGGGCGCGGGGGCGTACCCGCACGTCTTCGGTGAAATTCTCCCACCGCACGGTATTTGACCGGTCGATCAGGAATTCCGCTGGACGCGAGATGTCGTGGCCATCGGGTCCCGCCGCGACATGCACGAGATCGTACCGCCGGATTACCTCTAAATTCGGGTCGGACAGGAACGTAAGGGTGAAGCGCGCCTTGCGCCGCAAGTTCGCGGAGACTTCGGGTGGGTCCACGCTAATGGCAACCGGACGCACGCCGAGCGCCTGGAATTCCTGGAGCCGCGCCTGGATGCCTCGCAACTCGAGGAGACAAAACGGTCACCAGTAGCCTCGATAGAAAACCAACAAGACCGCCTTGGGCTGCGACCCGTCTGCCGATGCCGCGAACAATTGCGCAAGGGAAGTTGGTTGTGCGCTGCTGTCCGGCAGGATAAATTCCGGGACGCGTTGTCCCACTTGCGGCGCGCCGGCAGAGCGGGGAACGTCCCGGGTGTGACGGAACAGCACGACGTTTCCCGCGAGTAACAGAAGCGCAAGCACGGTCACGGCGGAACCCCAAATTTTGCCGGTGTAGACCGCCGGCTGGCCAAACGCGCGCCACACTCCGATAAACAGAAAGATCACACCTACAACCGGCACCGCAAGGTTGATCCAAGGGAGAATGTGGGGAATCGGTTCCGGAGGCCGCAAGAAATACAGGAACTCCGCAGCAATACCGAGCAGAGTGATCAGGAAGCCGTACCACAGAGCGGAATTGATGCGACGCCGCTGCGTGCCAGGCGCGGTTTGCGTGTCCGCCATGGAACGCCAGTGTAGCAGCAATCCGCCTTGCACATAAAGGTTTACCGGACGCGAATGAACTGCGTGAGGCTGTTATCCATGAGACCAAGCGAATTGGTACAAACATCACATGCACCGTGAATGCGCAATGTTTGCCTGTATGCCCTGCCGAAGCGTGAATGTACAATAGAAGTGCTTTCCTCTGAAGTCCGATCCCTCGATTTTTTACGGAGCCTGCCATGATACCCGCACTCACCAATCTGGAGCCTGAAGAATTGTGGAAGCATTTCGACCGCTTAGCGGCCATTCCGCGCGCGTCGACCAAAGAAGCGGCCGCTCGGGATTACGCCCGGAGCGTGGCCAAAGGCGCCGGCCTGGAAAGCATGCAAGATTCCGCCGGTAATCTGATCGTGCGCAAGCCCGCTCGCCCGGGACGCGATCACGCGCCCATCATCCTGCTGCAAGGCCATCTGGACATGGTTTGCGAGAAAAACGAATCCACGGTTCACGACTTCGACAAAGATCCCATCAAGGTGGTTCGCGACGGCGACTGGCTGAAGGCCGCTGGCACTACCCTCGGCGCCGACAATGGAGTTGGGGTGGCTGCCGCCCTTGCCGTCATGGAAAGCCACAACATCCCGCATGGGCCGCTGGAGTTTGCGTTCACCATCGATGAGGAAACGGGCTTGACCGGCGCTTCCCAGTTTCAACCCGGGCTGCTCAAGGCCAAATACTTTCTGAACCTGGATACCGAAGAGGAAGGCGACCTGTGTATCGGATGCGCCGGAGGTGTAAATACCACAGTCCGGCGCAAGGTCAAGCTGGTTCCCGCGGGCCCGGGTTCCGCGTGGCGCATCAAAGTGACCGGGTTGCACGGCGGCCATTCCGGTGTGGATATTCATCAGGGCCGGGGCAATGCTCTGCGGGTCATGGGCGGCGTGTTGCAAGAGTTGCTCACACAGCTTCCGCTGCAACTTGCGCAGGTGAATGGCGGGAGCGCACATAATGCCATTCCGCGGGAAGCGGTGGCCGTCATGGTGGGCGATGCGGCGCGCGAAAACGAAATGAAATCGCTGGTGAGCGCGGTGGAGAACAGTCACAAAACCGAATTGGGCGGTTTCGATCCCGGCCTGCAAATCCTCGTGGAAAAAACGGAACGCCCCGCGATGGTCATGGATGGCGCCGACGCAAAAAGAATTGCGGCGCTGCTAGTCAGCCTGCCCCACGGCATTCTGGCCATGAGTCCCGACGTGCCGGGGTTGGTGCAAACCTCGACAAACTTGGCGACCATCAAGACCACCGGTGATTTGGTGGAGGTGGTCACCAGCCAGCGCAGCGCCATCACCACGAGCAAGGATGCCGCGGCCCGCACGGTGGCCACCGTGGCGCGCCTGGCCGGTTTCGAACCCGAACATGCCGGCAGCTACCCCGGGTGGAAACCAGAGCCGAATAATGACCTGGTGCACAAGCTACAGGACGTTCACCAGAAGCTCTTTGGGAATCCAGCCAAGCTGATTGCCATGCACGCGGGGCTGGAGTGCGGGGTGATTGGCGAAAAGTATCCCGCCATGCAACTGATTTCCTTCGGCCCAACCATCCTGAATCCACACAGTCCCAACGAACGAGTGAAGATCTCCAGCGTGCAAAATTTCTGGAAGTACTTGAAGCTCATCCTCGAAAGCGTATGACGCGTCCAGGACGGCGCCAGCCGCGCGGGCCGGTCTATTCCTTATGGCCAAAGTGAATGGGGATGCCCAGCTGGAACCATACCGCATTGGTGGGCGCCCGATTCTGCACCAGCGTGTCGTGAAGGTACTTCACCGCAACCGCACCTTCACGAATCACGTTGAAACGAATTTCCGGTCCGATGGCCAGGCTGCGCCCGCGATTTCCATCGTTGTATATCACATTGTTTAGCAGGTCATCGGTGGCCTGCTTGTAGAAATATCCGTTCAATCCAATCGCAACCTTCCGAGTCACTGCGTGCATGCCGTCAAATTCCCATATAAATTCCTGGCCGCTGTGGTATTGAGTCGCGGTGTCCTGGAGATTGACGATGTACTGAAATTTGGAGCTGAGTTCCTCTTTTCCCGCAAGGTACGTGATGGCGCCCACGGGCACGACCGCGTAGTTGTTTTGGCCAACGTTCAGCACGTCGCTGGCGCTCCGGCCCGTTCCTGGAAACCACAGGTCACCCTCGTAGTAAAAGTTCCTGTGGCCTCTGGCGTAGGCGACTCCCAGCGGACTGACGCCGATGTTGCCGACCGCGAACTTCGAGAATTTGCCAGGCGCGACGTGCAAACCCTCCGCCTCAAACGGAATCGCCACCAGGCTTTCCAAGTTGCCGCCTAGGAATTTACCCCCCCAGTTGTGCTTGATTTCCACGGCATTCGCCAGGAACCGTAGCTTGAACTCCGTGGGTACCGCGTTGCCATTTTGGCCATTCACTTGGTTCGCGGTCAGGTACACAGTGAACTCGTAGAACATGGTTCCACCGGGAGGAGGCGTCATTCCCGGCAACACCGTCTCTACCCCGATTGGGTACACGCTTCCGCCATTCTCCGTAGCGTTCACGGCGCTAGTGAGCGCGATGGTAGCAACAAAGAAAGCCAGCGCTGGCCACTGCCACAGTTTTGTTCCTGCTTGCCTCTTCATGCTGTTCTCCTAGTGTGATCAATGCTTACCGCAGCCACGCCTACCGCCACGGTTGGCGGTTACAGGTTCTTCATCGTCCGGGCAGCGGATTACTTCAGTCGGGGAGACCGTAGAGTATCGAAATAGATACACTGGCTGCTCTGCCGGACGGAGTTATCGGTAATGTTTTGACACCCCAGCCGGGTTTTCAGGGCCTGGCTCGAGCAGTCGCGGGCCGCTTAGAATTTGAATTTGCTGGTCAGTTCCTTCAACTCATTGGCGATGCGCGCCAGTTCGTGCGCAGCTTTCTGGGAGTCCCCGGCGCCGTGCGCCGTGCTTTGTGCCGCTTCCGCGACGCCAGTGATGTTCTTGGTGATCTCTCCCGAGCCGCGCGCCGCCTCGCCCACGTTTCGCGACATCTCGTTGGTGGTGGCATTTTGTTCCTCCACCGCCGACGCGATGGTCGAGGAGATGTCGTTGATCTGGTTGATGATCCCGCCGATGGTAGCGATAGCTTCGACGGATTCCTTGGTGTCAGTCTGAATGGTCTCGATCTTGCGGCTAATGTCTTCGGTGGCCTTGGCGGTTTCCTTGGCCAGTTCCTTCACCTCATTGGCCACCACCGCAAAGCCTTTGCCTGCTTCGCCGGCGCGAGCCGCTTCGATGGTAGCGTTGAGGGCCAGGAGATTGGTCTGTTGCGCAATGGACGTAATCACTTTAATGACTTCACCGATTTCCGCACTGGACTGGCCGAGTTTGGTAACCGTTTGATTGGTTTTTTGCGCCACGCCAACCGCCGAATTGGAAACTTTAGCGGCATCGGAAGCGTTCCTGGCAATGTCTTTGATACTGGAGCTCATTTCTTCGGTGGCTGTGGCTACGGTCTGCAGGTTCTTGTCCACTTGCTCCGCTGCCGCCGTGACCACGTTGGCCTGGCTGGAGGTTTCTTCCGCGTTGGTGCTCATCTGTTGGCTGGTGGCGGTTAATTCTTCAGCGGCAGACACCAGCGTATCGGTAGTGTTGGCGATCTGCAAAATTGCCGCATGCACCCGGGCGCTGAGTTTGTTGACCGCCTCGCCGAGGCGCTCGAAATCTCCGGCGTACCGGCTGCTGATCTGCGCGGTCAGGTCGCCCTCCGCCATTTTCCCGATAGCCTCGTCCACCTCGCGCAGCGGCCCAATGACCGCGTCGAGGGTGGCGTTCACGCCCTCGACGATCTTCCGGAAGTCTCCACCATGCTTGCCGGCATCCGCGCGGGTGGATAGTTTGCCCTCCACCGCCGCTTGGGACAGCATGTTCGCATCACCCACCAGCGCGTTCACCGCGTCGATGCAGGTGTTCAGATTGTTCTTAATGGCATTGAAGTCGCCATTGTAATTGTCAGTGATCTTCGGGGGGATGTGGCCCTTGCTGATCTTGTCCACGTAATCCGCCGCTACATTCAGGGGCCCGATGACCGCGTCGAGCGTGGCGTTCACGCCCTCGACCACCTTGCGGTACTCCCCTTGGTGCTTGGAAGCGTCGGCGCGGGTGCTCAGTTTGCCTTGCACCGCCGCCCCCGATAACAAGGCGGCGTCAGCAATCATCGCGTTTATCGCTTGTTTTTGCGCGGTAATGTCCGTGGCGTACTTCACCACCTTGAACGGCTTGCCATCGGGGCCCACGATGGGATTGTAGGAAGCCCGCATCCACACTTCCTTGCCACCCTTGCCGATGCGCTTCATTTCTCCGGAAATGTATTCGCCGCGACGCAACTTTGCCCGAAACTCCTGGTATTCGGGGCTTTGAACGTGCTCGACAACAAACATCGTGTGGTGCTTGCCTTTGATCTCGTCCAGCGTATATCCCAGAGCCTTCAGGAAATTCTCATTGGCGTCGACTATCGTGCCGTCTGTTGTAAATTCGACGACCGCCAGCGCCCTGTTGATCGCCTCAATTTGCCCCCTAAAGTCTGCGTCCTTCATTCTCAGTTCAGTTACATCGGTTGCGTAAGTCACGACTTTCACCAATTTACCGTTTACATTTTTAATCGGATTGTAGATGGCCGAAAGCCAGATCTGTTTTCCACCTTTGCCGGCGCAGAGGAACTCGCCCGCCACATATTCGCCTCTGTTCAACTTGGCCCACATCTCTTTGTGCTCCGGACTGTGCCGCCGCGATTCCTCGAACAACATGCTGTGATGTTTCCCCTGAATCTCCTCCAGCGTATAGCCAAAGGTCTTCAGGAAAATCTCGTTTCCCGAGATGATGGTCCCGTCCAACTGAAATTGGATTACCTCCCGTGATAAGTTGATTGCAGCCACCTGCCCCGCATAATCCGCATTGGCGGCTTCCAGACGCTGCTTCTCAGTCACCACTTCCCACGTCACCATTGCCCCTATGTAATTATTCTGTGCGTCGTAAAGGGGACTGGCGAGCAAGCTCAGGGTTTCCGGCCCTAGCTGAATGTTCGCGTGATGCGGCAGGTTTTTCGGGTCACTCAGCATCTTCCGCTGGAACGGCGGATTCTTATGGAAAATATCGATCGACTTTCCGACGATCTCGTCTGCTTTGCAGGGAAGAAGCGGCTCGAGTGTCTTGAGCGTTTTCTTCGACCCGGCATTCATATAGCGGATTACAAAATTCGTGTCGGACCGCATGACATTGATCGGGGCATTGTCGATCATCTGCTGGAACACTAAAGCCTCTCGGTTGTCCGCCGCCAGGGAGTCTTCCTTGGATTCGGTATTCACGATGTCCCGCGACATTGGCTGAACAACGGAAATAATCTCCTTACACGTAGCCTCGTCTACCTACAGCGATTTCAGCGCCGCCGTCAGATGTTGTGTCACCCGGTCGAAATGCCGCTGCTCAATGGGTAGGTCCTGGTGCAGGGTGCGCATGTCCCGTCCTCTGTAGCGAGCCGGACCGCCCAACGCTTGGGAAAAAAAAAGCACCTGTTCTTCCTTTATGCGTCTCAAGTCGGCATCGGCGAAAAAGGGACGCAGCACCACATCGCCCAGAATCCGGAAATGTAGTTCGTTGATAAGCTTTCGGACGGCAGTCTCTCCACCAATGGCATCGTAGATCGTGGCCTCCGCGACGCTCCCGTGGTTTCCATTCCCTTTACTCTTCATTGCATTTCTCCCTTTGATTCGCGATTTTGCTTTTTCTCTTGCCGGTCGCCTTATTCGTGTGCACGGTGGCCCACAAAATCCGTTTGTCCTTCTCGCGTTACCGCCTAAGGAAGGCCTCTGCCGTTTACGGTCCGTTCGGTATCCAGGGCCAGCAGCAGGCGATCCTTGAGCTTGTAAACTCCGTGTAGCAGTTCACGTATGTCCGCATGCAGGGTTTCCGGCGGCTGCTCCGCACAATCTTCTTCCACTTCGATCACGTCTCCAATTTCGTCCACCAAAAAGCTTACCGGTCCGTCGTCACTGCGGACTACCACGTTCATCGGTTTTTGTGACTCCGCACGGTTTTCCATGCCGAACCGCCTGCGCAGATCGATGGCCATGACGATTTGTCCCCGCAAATTGATCAGCCCGCGAATGACCTCGGGCATCAGCGGCACATGGGTCATCTCCTGATAGCGAATTACTTCCTGGACCTGCTGCACCGGGACGCCAAAGAACTGGTCCTGCAGGAAAAATGTGCAGAATTGCCGGATATTGGCCATGACCATTTCCTTTTTCAGGCCGGCAGCTCGGCGAGCGATAGATTGCCTTCAGCGGCGGCGAGCAATCCCGGCACATCCAGAATGTCGGTGACTTTCTTCTGAATGACCGCCGAGCCCAGCACCCCTTTGCGATCGGCGTGCCGCTGAATCACGAAGGATTCTTCGACGATGTCGAGGATGCGGTCCACCACCAGGCCGACGCTGCGCCCGGCGTTCGCATACACCACCACCTGCAAGGAATTTGGCGCCGAATGAGCCGCTGCTCTCGCGATCCGCAACGCCTCCGAGACACGCACCAGCGGCATGATCTGTCCGCGGTACTGCACCACTTCCTGATCTCCGGCATATTCCACGACTTCGCGCGGGAACTCTTCCAGGCGAGCTACCAACGACAGATCAATAGCCATTCGCCCGTGGTCACCCGACTGGAACAACAGCACCGCATTGCGTTGCTGCGATTCGGCCGGGCCGCTGGTCTGCCGGGAATCCTTGTCCGTAACCGCGCGATCGCGAACTTCGTTGATCACCCTGGCCCGTTGAGCCAATCCCAGAACATCCAGGATCAAGGCTACTTTGCCGTCGCCCATAATGGTTGCGCCCGCATAGGTGTTGACGCTCTTCAGCTGCTTGCTCAGCGGCTTCACGACGATTTCTTCGGTATCGTTGATTTCGTCGACAATCAACCCAAACTGCTGGTCGTCCGCGCGCAAGACCACAATATTCACGCTGCCGTTTGGATCGTTGACCTGCCTGTGCGGATGCAATTCCCGATTCAGATACACAAGTGGCAGTAGACACCCGCGCAAACGGTAAACTGGCGCACTGTTGACGCGTTCAATGCCTTTGAGTGCATGTTCGCCTTCCAGGCGCACCAACTCCAGCAAGCTGATTTGCGGGATGGCGTAGCGGTCTCCCCCCGAGGTCACGATCAAGGCCGGGATAATCGCCAAAGTCAGCGGAATCTTCATGCGCACGGTCGAGCCTTGTCCAATCTTGGACTGCAAATCCACGGTGCCGCCGATTTTCTCGATGTTGGTTCGCACCACGTCCAGACCCACGCCACGCCCGGAAACATTGGTGATCTTGTCGGCGGTCGAGAAGCCAGGCAGAAACAACAGGCTGACCAGTTCGCGCTCGGTCATGCGCGCAGCCTGGTCGGGTGTGATCACGCCCCTCTGCAGTGCTTTGTTGCGGATTTTCTCGTAATCCAGCCCGGCGCCATCGTCACTGATTTCGATGTTCACCTGCCCACCTTCATGGTAAGCGCGTAGCAACAAGCGTCCCTCCGCCGGTTTTCCGGCGGTCACGCGGGCCGAGGGCGTTTCGAGGCCATGGTCCACGGAGTTCCGCACAATGTGGGTGAGCGGATCCTTGATGGCCTCAATGATGGTCTTATCCAGCTCGGTTTCCTTGCCCTCCATCTCGATGAGAACTTTCTTGCCGCAGGCGGTGGCCACGTCGCGAACGGTTCGCGGAAATTTGCTCCAAACGTTTCCGATGGGCTGCATGCGCGTCTTCATCACGCCTTCCTGCAGTTCGGTGGTGATCAGGTTCAATCGCTGGCTGGTGGCCAGCAGGCCGCTGTCCTCCGTGTTGTTGGTGAATTGCAGGATCTGGTTGCGCAGCAACACCAGTTCGCCGACCCGGTTCATCAGGCGATCCAGTTGGTTCACGTCGACGCGAATGGTGCTCTCGCTGGTGTTGTTGCCGCTATGTGCCTGTTGTAGATTCAGGGCCTCCAGCACGTCCTGCGGCTTTACGCTGCCTTTTTCCACCAGGATTTCGCCCAGGTGTCGAGGATCACCTTCCCGCTGTTGCTCCGCCGCATCCTTAACGTCAATGGGATTGACGCCCTTTTCTTTAATCAGGATTTCCCCGATATTGCTATCGGCGTCATGCTGCTCACCCTGGGCAGGCATGGTGTCGGCGGGTGGTCCGCTTGCGCTTTCGGGAGCTTCGGTGACGGTTGGCAACAGGCGCGCCAGCGTAGCGATCAACTCCGCATCGTTGCGCTCTCCTTCGCTTCCTGAGGCGTCGATGCTGGCCAGCAACTGGCGTACCGCATCCACCATGGCCAGCAACGCCGTGGTGATCTCCGTGTTCAGCTGAAGTTGGCCGTCACGCAAGACGGACAACAGGTTCTCTCCCGCGTGGGTTAACGCTTCTAGCTTGGAAAAGCCCAGAAAACCACAGGTGCCCTTGATGGTATGAATCGTGCGGAAAATGCTCTTCAGCAGTTCCAGATTGCCTGGCTCGGTTTCCAGCTTCACAAATTCCTGGTCCAGGCGGTCTAAGTTCTCGTAGCTTTCCAGCAAAAAATCCCGTATCAGGTCGTCCATCGTGGTGCGCTCGGACTTCTTCGCAGAGTTATGCCGATGCAATCACGGCTCCATAAAGCCGGTGCGCAAATCGGGGCTGTCCAGAATTGCCCTGCCGGGCTCTTGCATTCCTCGATCAAAGCGGGGCAGCACTTCCCTTTGTTTTCATGAACAAACCGAGCAGCAGAACAGAAGGACGAGCTTCTTGTTAGCCATGGGGTGATGGGGTTGCGCTTGGCCTGGGCTGATTGGTTTGCGTATTCCCCGGGGTGGGGTTCCAATGTGGTAGGGTGTGTCGCTTCGGTTCACCGCTCCATCAACCAGTTCTACAACGCCGCTAAATTCCTGTTTTGACTGTGTGGCACTCGCGCCGTACACTGACGTTTATGGGTACTAGGTTCGGGGCTCCCCGGATTCACTTCGATTGGCGCAGCTTCATCACACCGGCGGTCAAACTGCTGGTTTTGCTTTGTACCGGCGTTTTTCTTTTCCAAACCATGTTAGAGCTTTTCTTCCCCCTGAGCGCCACGGCATGGTTCAACCACTGGTTCGGGTTAGTTCCCACCGGAGTACTTCCCGGGTTGCGTATCTGGCAACCGGTTACGTACCTGTTTTTGCACGGCGGCTTGTGGCACCTGCTCATCAACATGCTGATGCTGTGGATGTTTGGCCGTGAGTTGGAACAGGTTTGGGGTAAGAAACGATTCCTGAACTACTTTTTCCTGTGCGGTATTGGCGCGGGCCTGATTACGGTAATCGTGAAGTACATTCCGCTGTTCTGGGGTTACCGGCCCTCGGATGTTCCGACGATCGGCGCCTCGGGGGCGATTTTTGGAATCCTGATCGCCAACGCCATCCTGTTCCCAGACCGGCAGATTTGGCTGTTCCCGCTGCCCATCATGATTCCCATGCGACCGTTCGTGGCGGTGATGGCGGCGATCGAGTTTTTCGGCACGCTGGGCACTTCGGGCGACAACGTAAGCCATCTGTGCCATCTTGGGGGCTTGCTGATCGGCTGGCTCTATCTTCGCCGTGGGTCTTTCCTATTCCGGGTACGCAACGAAATGGCCGACTGGAAATATCAGCGTAATCGCAAGCGTTTCGAAGTGTATATGAAGAAAAGCAAGAGCGAGCCGCCCTCGCGTCCCGACCACTGGGTCAACTAACCCGTCCTGTTTGCGATTGCTCTGATCATCGACTAACCCCGCGACTTCAGCGCCGCTGGTTGCCGATCACGTGGAATTTCATCACGTTGGTGGTGCCGCGAATGCCCATCGGCGTGCCCGCAACTAACGCAATCACATCGCCGTTGCGCACGAACTTCTCTTCCAGCAGCCGTTTCTCTGCCACCGCGGGCAAGGCATCGATGGTCTTGATGTCAACAATGGTGCGCGGCGTCACGCCCCACAATAGGGCCATCCTGCGGCGGGTATTCACTTCGGGTGAAAACGCCACGATCGGTACCAATGGCCGGTAACGCGATACCAGTCGCGCGGTGAATCCGCTGTGGGTGAACACGGCAATCAGCTTCATGTGCAGTTCGCGGGAAGCGTGACACACCAACTCGGCGATGGTTTCGGGCACTTTGAGCCGCTCGGTGCCCGCCGGCCGGGGAAACTCGTGGATACTGGCTTCGGCCTCCTCGATGATCCGCGCCATCATGCCCACGGCGTCGATCGGATACTTACCTGTGGCCGTTTCCGCGCTAAGCATGACCGCATCGGAACCGTCAAAGATGGCATTGGCCACATCCGAAGCTTCCGCGCGCGTCGGCCGTGGATTTTCGGTCATGGACTCGAGCATCTGCGTCGCCGTGATCACGGGACGGCGGTGCTCGCGGGCCCTGGCGATGATATTTTTCTGCACTACCGGCACGCACTCCGGACTCATCTCCACTCCCAAATCGCCGCGCGCCACCATGACCCCGTCGGAAACCCGCAAAATTTCATCCAGATTTTCGATGGCTTCCGGTTTTTCCAACTTGGCAATGACCGGGGTGTCTTTCCTGGCGCGTTTCACCAACGCTTTCGCCAGCAACACGTCTTCGGCGCGGCGCACGAAACTGGCTGCGATGTAGTCGGCTCCTTGCGCCAAGGCAAAACGCAGGTCCACCCGGTCCTTTTCGGTCAAAGCGGGCACGTGTAACTGAACGCCGGGCAGATTAATCCCCTTGTGCTCCCCAAGTAGACCGCCATTCACCACCTGGCAAATCACCTCGTGGCGCTTGACGGCTTCGACCCGCAACTGGATCAGCCCATCGCTCAAGAGGATTCGATCCGCGCGCTTCACCTCGCGCGGCAGCGGATGAAAGGTGGTGCTCACGCGAGTGGAATCGCCCAGCACTTTAGCGGTGGTGATGACGAAGCGCTGCCCTGCGCGAAGCAGCACATTTCCGCCCCCGGCCAATGCCCCAGTACGAATTTTGGGGCCCTGCAGGTCCGCCAGGATGGCGATGGGTTTCTTCATCTCCATAGCCGCTTCCCGCAGCATGGCAATACACTCGGCATGTTCTTCGTGGGACCCATGGGAAAAATTGAGGCGCGCCACGTCCATGCCGGCGTGCAGCAGCCTGCGAATCATCCGCGGGGAGCTGGTCGCGGGACCAATGGTACAGACGATTTTGGAGTGCCGGGAAATCATGCGGGCTCTCTTCCTGGATGTTCTGTGTTTATATCAGAAGTTCCGATCAATGATAGAGCGAAAACTCGGTCACCAGGCGGGTGGTCAGGTCAACGCCTTGCGCGAACGAGTCCAGCGGGATGCGCTCGTCGGTGCCATGCATTCTGGCGGCGTCTTCGGCGGTCAGCGGAAACGGCAGCAACCCATACGCCTGAACATTGTGCAGCCGCAGCTGCGCGGAATCCGTGGCTCCGGGTGACAGAAACGGCAGCACCGGCGCGCCGCTAAACTCTTTGGCGCACACCTTGGTGATCAGCGTGTAAAAGTCTGTTTCCATGGAGGAGTTGGGCGCGGCCAGCCCGGCGTCGGGCATCACTTCCAACTTTACCGATGGATCGTTGACAATCTTGTTCAAGTCGTTCAGTAACACGTCGACGGTATCCTCGGGTAGCATACGCACGTTCAAAACCGCGCGCGCTTCGCTGGGAATCACGTTGGGCCGCACGCCCGCCTGCAGCATAGTCGGCGCAATGGTGTCGCGCATCATCGCGTTCCACATTGGGCTCATTTCGGAGATGACCCGTTGCGCGTGCTCGCCGCGGTCGGGCGTGTCTATGACTCGCAGCCATTTGTCGGTTTCGTCATCCTCAATCGCCGACAAGCCTTCGAAATATCTGCGCACGATGGAGGTGAGATGCACCGGCGCGGTGTAGTTACCGATCTTATCGACGGCCGACGCCAGATGAACTACCGGATTGTCCTTGGTGGGCGTGGAGGCATGTCCACCGGTCCCTTTCGCAGTTACGGAAATGTTTGCGGAGACTTTCTCAGCCACCTGCACGCCGACATATTGAACCTTGCCGTTTTTCACGAAGACCCGTCCGCCCTCGTTCAATGCAAACCCGGCGGCGATTTTGTCCCAATACTTGGCGATCAGGATCTTCAGGCTGGCGTCGCCAAACTGCTCCTCATCCGCGGTGGCCAGGAAGATCACGTCGCGCTCGATGTGCACATTGCCGCGCTTGAGAGCGATGAATGCGGCCAGGTTTGCGGCCAGCATGCCCTTATCGTCGATGGTCCCACGGCCATACAGGTAGCCATTCTTGAGTTCGCCGCCAAACGGATCCGTCGACCACTTGTTGGGCTCCACTCCCACCACGTCCATGTGCGCCACCAGCAGCAGCGCCTTCGAAGGAACCGGCACAGCGCTGCTGCGCAAGCGCGCTACTACTGCGCTTCGCCCTGGCGTTAGGTCCAGAATCTCGGCGTTGATTCCCTCTTTGGTCAAAATACCGGCAATATACTTGGCGGCTTGCTGTTCGTTGCCTGGCGGGTTGGTGGTATTGATCTTGAGCAGGTTGATCAGCCAGCCCCGGGCTTCGAGAGCCAGGGGCAACGTATCGCCCACCAGGGAGCCGTTATCGGGTATGCCCATGGCCGGTTTCTGCTGTATTTGCGCGCCCAACAGCGAGCTACCCCACAACGCAAGGACCCACGGGATGAAGAAGCTGTAGCGCTTCTGTCTCACGGATTCACCCTCCAGTCTGAAACCGGTTTGCATCAACTAAATTCCATACTAACATGCACTTCTAGAGCGTCCGGCAGACGGCCCGTCGGCGTGCCTAGTTTGCACTTGCTGGACGGCCTCCGGACACCGTACCCGCATCTTACATACATTGCATCTCAGCGAAAGGATGCGGAAACACAGCTGATTCGTCACTGGCGTCTCTCCGGAGGAAGGTGAGATATTTTCAGGATCGGCTGTTTGGAACGGCTTGGGGGCATGGACATGCAATTTCGCGTATGGACTGTTTTAATTAAGTTTGTTGTGCTTGGCGCGCTAGCGTGCGTTCTCTCGGCCACCGCTCCAGCGCAAGCCCCGGCCGGTCCGCAGGGCACTCCGCCTCCGCAGAGTAACCCCGGTCCGCCGCCAGCGCCGAGCCAAGATCAGCACAAACCGCAAGAACCCAGTGCAACCATTGCCGTCGAGGTGCCGGTGGTGACCCTCGACGTGATTGCCACCACTCAGCACGGCGATCTGCTGACCGGATTGAAGAAAGAGAATTTCCGGGTCTACGAAGACGGCCAGCCTCAACCCATCACCAATGCCGGGCCAACCGATGCGCCCATCACCATGGTGGTGTTGATGGAATTTAGCGCGCGCTTCTATGGCTGGTATTCCTACCAGGCGAAATTTTGGGCCGACGCGCTGTTTCCTAATTTAAAGCAGAAAGACTGGGTGGCGCTGGTCACCTTCGATATGAAGCCGCGCACCGAAGTAGATTTTACGCAGAACAAGGATGAAGTTCGGCAAGCCTTGTACAGCTTGTATTTTCCCGGATTCAGCGAGTCCAACATTTTCGACGCGCTGCTGGATACCGTGGATCGTATGAAGGATGTGAAGGGCAAGAAATCCGTCCTGGTGCTGGCCAGCGGCATTGATACCTTCTCGCGGCACACCTTGGATCAAACCTTGAAAGCGCTGCGCGGCACAGACGTCACCATTTTTTGTGTGGGCGTGGACAAGCCGGTTTCCAACTGGCTGGAGGTCAACGGACGCCTGGGCGGCATGCGCGAGCTGAATTTCCTGCAAGCGGAAAATCAATTGAAGACCTTTGCGCAGATGTCCGGAGGCTTTGCGTGGTTCCCGCAATTTGATGGCGAGCTTCCCGGAGTAATGCGCGACGTGACTGAATTCTTGCGCCACCAGTACACCATTACCTATACGCCGACGAATCGCGCCACCGACGGGAAATATCGCAAGATCAAAGTGGAATTGGTTGCTCCGGATGGCGGCCCGCTGACGGTAACCGACCAAAAGGGCAAAAAGCAAAAGTGGGTGGTGTATGCGAAAGAGGGCTACACCGCGCCCAAAGGCGGCGTCGGCGACTAAAGCGCCGCGCCTCCTCTATCGTCCGAGGATCCGCAGATCGCGGCCAGTCATGTCCCCGGGAGCAGGCTCACCCAAAATGCTCAGCATAGTGGGAGCAATGTCGCGCAAGGCGCCGCCGGGTGTGAGCTTCAACTGATCGTTTTCTGACACACAAATGAACGGCACGGGATTGGTGGTGTGGTACGTATGTGGCCCGCCCGTTACCGGATCAATCATGGTTTCCGCGTTACCGTGGTCCGCGGTAATGATCCAAGCGCCTCCGCGCGGCTTCAACGCCTGATAGATGCGGCCCAGGCCGGCGTCGACCGCTTCAACAGCCTTGATGGCCGCTTCGAGTTTGCCGGAGTGCCCCACCATGTCCGCATTGGCATAGTTCATAATGATGGCGTCGAACTCGCCCTTTTCGATGGCGTTTACTACCGTATCGGTGATGCCGCCCGCGGACATTTCGGGTTTCAGGTCGTACGTGGCCACTTTGGGAGAGGGCACTAAGATGCGTTCCTCTCCGCCAAATGGCTTTTCCACGCCACCGTTGAAAAAATAGGTGACGTGCGCGTATTTTTCCGTTTCCGCGCAGCGCAAATTCTTGTACTGCAAATCCTGAAACACTTGTGCCAGGATGTGTTCCAGCTTTTCCGGCTGCAGCACGCACTTCAGCCACGACCAATTCTTGTCGTACTTGGTCATGCCCACAAAGAAGAGATTCTTGGGCCGCTTCGGATCGACGAATTTGTCGAATGCGGGTGACTCCAAGGCCAGGGTCATTTGGCGCGCGCGGTCGGCGCGGAAATTGTAGAAAATAACCGCGTCGTCATCGCGAATCAGTCCGACCGGAGGAGCGGAAGCGTCACTGCCCCGGGTGATGACCACCGGTTTCACAAACTCATCCGTGACGCCCTGCTCGTAACTGGCTTGCAGTGCCGCTACGGGATCGCTGTTCTTGTGTTCCGCCTCGCCGTGCACCAAAGCGTTGTAGGCCAACTGCACGCGTTCCCAGCGATTGTCGCGATCCATGGCGTAATAGCGGCCAACCACTGTGGCGATTTCACCGACGCCCAATTCGCGCATCTTCTGCTGCAATTGACGCACAAAATCGCGCCCGCTGGTCGGCGGTGTATCCCGCCCGTCCATGAAGCAGTGGACAAACACATTTTCCACTTTCTCTTTTTGGGCCATTTCCAGCAACGCAAACAGGTGATGGATGTGCGAGTGCACCCCACCGTCGCTGAGCAAGCCCAGGAAATGCAAATGCCGCTGGCGCCCGCGCTCCATGGCCTGCTGGAACAAAGGCACCTGCTCCAGCTGCTTGTTGGCGATCATCAGGTCAATGCGCGTGATATCCATGTGCACGATGCGCCCGGCGCCGATATTCATGTGGCCGACTTCGCTGTTGCCCATCTGCCCTTCGGGCAAGCCCACAAACGGGCCGGAGGTTTGAATCAAGGTATTCGGAAATTTGCGCAGTAGTTCGTCATAGGTAGGTTTGCGCGCCAAGGCAATGGCATTCCCTTGGGTTTCCGCGCGATAACCCCATCCATCCAGCACAGTCAACACAATCGGTTTTGGTCGTTTGGCCATAGTTCTGTTGTTTTCAGCTCCCTTTCAAGAATGAATGGTCACACCGGCAGCGAAGGAGCGTTCGCTCTTACTTCGAAAATCATTTCACCGCGAATTCGCGCAACGCGTTCAGCAGGCGCTCGACCTCATCGGCAGTGTTGTAGTGCACCAGGCCGACGCGCAGCATCCCGCCTTGCGATTCCACGCCCAGGCGTTCCGTCAAGTTGATCGCGTAATAGTTGCCGTCCCAAGTGAAAATCCCGCGCTCGCCGAGAAAAGCGGCGATGCTCAGCGGGTTGTGATTGCTCAGTCGAAAAGCGAGCGTCGAGCAGCGTTCCCCGAATCGCGTGGGATCGGTGATTCCATAAATGCGCACTCCCGGAATCGACTGCAGGCCTTCGATCAGTCTGCCGATCAGCAGCCGCTCGTGCGCCACCGTTGCATGATACGCCGCAGCCAGTGCTTCCCGGCGGGTGTGTACGCTTGGCTGGCAGTATTGGCCGACACTCGCGATGTAGTCTACCGCTGCGCCGATTCCCGCGATCAGTTCGTGAACCTGCGTGCCGGTTTCCCAGCGCTCCGGGATCAGGTCAGTCGCCGGACGAACTTTATATGGCCGCAAGGACCGCAGGTGCTGCCTTTTCCCGTACAGGATGCCCATGTGCGGGCCGAAGAATTTGTAAGCGGAGCACACCAGAAAATCGCAATCGAGCTGCTGCACATCAATCAAGCCGTGCGGCGCATAATGCACCGCGTCGAGGTACACCAGCGCGCCGGCGGTACGTGCCAGGCGAATGATTTCCGCTACCGGATTGATGGTTCCAACGGCATTGGAGGCGTATGCCACCGCGACCAACCTGGTTTTTTCGGTCAGCTGGCTCTTCAGATCCTGCAGATCCAGCGTGCAATCTTCCTCGTGAATGTCCACCTGGCGGATGACCACGCCTTTTTCTTCCAAAGCTTTCCAGGGGGAAACATTGGCGTCGTGATCGAGTGTGGTCAACAGAATCTCATCGCCTGAGTTCAGTTCACGGCCAATGGCCCGGGAAAGGTGATACGTAATGGTGGTCATGTTTTGACCGAAGACCACTTCGTCGCGATGGCAATTGAAGAAATCAGCCATGGCCGCGCGGCTGCCGGCCAACATCGCTTCGGTTCTGCGGCTGGTCAGAAACTGCCCGCCGGTATTGGCGTTGGCCCCCATCAAGTAACTCTGGATCAGGTGCATCACATGAGTGGGCACCTGCGTCCCCGCGGGGCCGTCTAGAAACGCCGCCGGTTGCCCATTCACCTGGGTCTGCAATGACGGGAATTGTGCCCGCACCCAGCTGATGTCCAGGGGATCTGCGGTGGTTGGGTCGACTCCGGGTGAACTCATGGATCAACTCTCATGCAATCTGTTGGTCAGTTCAGTTTCTCATAGACCAGCGGCGCCGTGATAGCATTCAGGGTCGTTCCCACTCATGCCGTGATGGCGCCGGCTATCAACTCCGCGCCGTGTTTCAGTCCGAGGGTTCCATGCCAGAGCCAATTCCCGTGAGCGAGCGCACCCGCGTGGTGCGTGAACCACACCGTGCCGTATACGAACGCCAAGCGATTTACAAAATATTGGACGAGGCTATGGTCTGCCACGTGGGTTTCGCCGTGGAGGGCCAACCCTTCGTGATTCCCACGATGTTTGCACGCGTGGGTGATGAGTTGTATTTGCACGGCTCCGCCGCTAGCCGGATGCTTCGCAATCTAAGCGCGGGCGCGCCGGTGTGCGTCACGGTGACCCTGATTGACGGACTGGTGCTGGCCCGCTCGGTATTCAATCACTCGATGAACTATCGTTCCGTCGTGGCGCTGGGCCAAGCTAAATTGATTGATGAGCCCGCGGAGAAGCTTCGAGCATTGCAAGCGTTTACCGAAAAACTGATCCCCGGACGTTGGCAGGATGCCCGGCAACCCAACGAAAAGGAACTGAAGGCCACGAGCATTGTGAGGCTGCCACTGACCGAAATTTCCGCTAAAGTGCGCACCGGTCCCGTGGAAGATGACCTGGAAGATTATGCGCTTCGCGTTTGGGCTGGAGTGATTCCCCTGCGGTTGGTTCCGGATGCGCCCATTCGCGACGAGCGTTGTGACCCCTCAATTTCCACCCCGCCATACGCGTCCAACTTCAAAAGGTGAGCCATGCCTAACGCACGCGAGCGGGCTAGCCTTCGGGCTGATGTTTAGAGTTGCACCGCGCGGAGAAAATCGGCCAGCAATCCGTACGCGGTCGCATCCAGACCGGGATTTAGCTCCATCACCGAAAGTCCGAACATATCCATATCGAAGCGAATCGCGGAACTGGTGCCTTCCAGTCCAGCCATGGGGTCGGCCAGCAAGAGCAGCTCCGGCGCCACACGGCAATCCACGCCATCGCCGCGGCGTTCCGCGCGGCAGATCAGTTTGTAGCGCATCCCGGCGGTACGGACGGAACGGATTTTGTCTTCGGTTAAAGTGCGAATCCCGGTTCTTTGCACCTGGTCGATGTGCGTTGGAATGCCCATCAGGACGGTCACCATGGCGGCCAGCTTGGCGGCAGAGTCCCACCCGTCCAGGTCTTGCGTGGGATCCGTCTCTGCGACGCCCATGGCTTGCGCGCGCCTGACCGCCTCATCGAACGACCGTCCTCGCTCGATTTCGGTCAGCACCACGTTGCAAGTGGAGTTCAGAACGCCCGAAAACCCGCGTAGGTCCACTGCAGGAAGCCCGCGGGAAAACAGCGAGAAAATAGGCACACCGTCCATCACCGTGGATTCGAACAGGAAGTGGCGCTTCTTTTCTTTCGCCAGCGCGGTCAATTGGCGATAGCCATGCACCACTGGCCCTTTATTCGCCGTGATAGCATGCGCGCCGGATTCCAATGCTGCCATCAGATGCTCGATCGCGGGCTGGCCCGTTGGCGCGTTCAGGGAAGTCAGCTCGAACATGACGTCGACCTTGCCCTGCTCCAGCCATTCTCGTACATTGCGCGCGCCGGCTTGCTCATTGGGAAAACGGCCGCCCAGCGCCGTAATGGGGTTCATGCCGTCGGGAGCGGAAATCCAGCCGATGCGGCGAGATGCGACGCCGGTCAAGCGCCACCGCACCTCATATTTCCGCCGAAGTTCGGTCTCCTTGGAGATCAGCATGCGCAAAAACGCGCGCGCCACGTTGCCGAATCCAAGTAGAGCCAGGTTATAGGAAGGAATGGCAGTGTCTCCTCTGCCGGGCTATTTGGTGAGCGCCGATAACTTGGCCGTCGCGGAGTTGATCAGGGCCGACTCATTCTCCAGGACTTGCGCGACACGAGCCGCGGATTGTTCCGCTTCTTTCCACTTCTTCTGTTCCAGGTTTTCACGCACCGCCGGAATGGCCTTGGCGGCATAGCCCGTGTAGGTTCCCGGCGCGTACAGCTCGTGCTTGTACCAGAAACGTCCTGGCAGGCCTTCCGGAGTGGTCAGCTTGCGTTCGCTCTGGATGAGCAACGCGTTCACTTCCGGAAGGGCGCTGCTGGCCAGCGCCGAACCCCCACCCGCGTTGGCCCGGTCCAAGGCTTTTTGATATTCCGCCGCGCTGCGCGCCAAATCTTCCACGGCATTGTCCAGCGGCGCGAAATTTAGATGCGGCGGGATCTCCTCTTTTTTGGGAGTGAGCAAAGGTTCGCGCGGGTCGGAGGTTGCTTCGTACAGCCCTTCGGCAATTTTCTGATTGCGGTCTTGGATTTCGTCGCGCTGCTGGGCCGCGAATTTTTCCACCTCGCGGACGTACATCTTCACGTCATCGGCAAAATCCGGGAACTGAAAGGGCAGCAGGTCGGCGTCGGCCATGCGCATCAGCGTGGTTCCACCAGTCTGCGCCAGCGCTCGGCCGTACACGAAATCGTAGTCACTGAAGTGCGTGTACCAGTAAAAATCGTCGTAAATGGAGTGATAAATGCCGCCGTGATCCTCCCCGCTAAAGCCGATTCCCAGCGAGGCAATCCCGGCAAAATTGATGAATGGGGCGTGATCGGAGCCGCCACCGAGCATTTCTAAACGCATGTCGTGGCGCTCCAACAATTCGCGGCGGGCGTCGGCGGAAGTGGCGTCGGCAATGGCTTTAAGTTGCGCTCGTTTCCAAACGGAAAGATTGGTCTCCGGGTCCTGGATGTCTCGCGCCACATCATTAATGAAGTGTTCCAGCGTGTGGGAACCTTCCAGTTCCAGATACCCGCGGCTATTGCTGTCGGAATTGACGTATATCACGGCGTGCTGGCGCAGGTCTGCCACGTGGGTTTCGACCCATTCAGTGGAGCCAAGCAGGCCTGGCTCTTCGCCATCCCACGCGCAATAGATCAGGGTGCGCTTCGGTTTCCATCCTTGTTTCAGCAGTTCGCCCATGGAGCGCGCTTCTTCCAGCACCGTGACCATCCCCGAGACCGGATCTTCTGCGCCGTTTACCCAGGCGTCATGATGATTGCCTCGAATCACCCACTCGTCCGGGTAGGTTGAACCGGGAATTTTCCCGATCACGTCGTACAGCGGCTTCATAGACCAGTTCGAAAACATCTTCAGGTGTACTTTTGCGGGTCCCGGGCCGATGCGATAGGTGATGGGCAAGCCGCCTCGCCATTCCCGGGGCGCGACCGGCCCACCGATGGCTGCCAGCAGCGGTTCCGCGTCGGCATAGGAAATGGGCAGTACCGGAATTTTGGTGAGCGACTGCGCATCCTTCAGCGCCAGCCGTTTGGCTTCGGGCGTTGCTCCGATCCCGGGAGTTAGCGGATCGCCCATGAATACAGAGCTGTCCTGAACACTGCCACGCTGAACGCCGTCCTTGGGTCGCCACGGACCCAGCGGGAAGGTCAAACCGTCGGAATAGCCGTCATCGCGCGGATCGGAGTAGATGATGCAGCCGATGGCGCCGTGCTCGGCGCCGACCAGCGGCTTGATCCCACGCCACGAGCGCCCATAGCGCGCAATGATAATCGCGCCTTTCACGGAAACGCCGCGGCGCTCCAGCACCTCGTAGTCCTCCGGCACGCCGTAATTGACGTACACTAGCGGGCCCGTCACATCGCCGTCGATGGAATAGGCATTGTAAGTGGGCAGCTGTTCGGCGGTTTGGTTCGACGTGGGATCCTCCGGGATCGGCGGCTCCTGCAACTTGGCGACGAAGTGCGGCCCGCCATCCACCAGCTCGACCAGTCGGTCTTTCGGCGTGGGAAACAACACATCGAAGGTTTCGATGTGGGCGTCCAAACCAAACTCCTTGAATTTCTCGAGAATCCACTCGGCATTGTCCTTGTCGTACGGCGAACCTACATTGTGAGGGTGCGCGGAAAGCCGCTGCATGTAGGCGCGCAAATTCTTGGGATCCGGAATCGCGCGCATTTTTTCCTCCCATTGCCGCTCGATTCGCGAAGAGTCCACGGTGTATCCGTACAGAGCAACGTCCTCTGCGGTGACGCCGGATTTCCTTGGTATCAGTGAAACTGCGGTTAGCAGCAGCGCCGCAATAAGCGCGCTGCGAAGCGATGTGCTCACAAAGGGTCCCCTGATGGTGCGCTTGGGATTATTTCCTGAATGGCGCAGCGCATGCAACCTGGCACGCCCGCTGGCGATGGCATGCCTGGCTTGTCCGCCAATTTACTGCTGCCTGCCCAGCCTGATTCCGCGAATCGTGGAACAAAATTGATATACTCGGTTCAGACCGCGACCTCACAAGCGCGACGGCTGTACTCAGAACCGTCGATTTACAAGCCGGTATTCGGAATCTTCAATGACCCGGCAAGACCCAGCCCCTGGTTTTTGGCCCAGGTTACCCACCTGGTTGCGCGCCATTGTCTTAGGCCTGGTGATCGCTATGCTACCGGCCAACATATGGCTGCTGTTTCTGGCGAGTCTGCGCGTCCCTCTTGCGGCCATATTCGAATTGGTATTCCTGGTGTTGTATGTGTGGTGGGCCAGTGGCGGTGGCCGCCCCTATACAACGCAAGCCGTCCGTGGCACGGACTTTCGGCGACGGGCGTTGTCCGCCAAACAATGGACTTGGGGTTTGGTCGCGGCGGTGTTCTTCGCTGCAACGGTCCACGCGTCGATTGTCTTGTTGTTTCGATTAGTGCCTTACCCGGCCGCGGCATTTCGCCAAGGCTACGATCTGTCTCCCATCCCCTCGTTGGGTTTGAAGTGGCTGGTCGTCGTGATTTCCGCGGTTTCGGCGGGAATTTGCGAAGAGACCGGCTTTCGCGGCTATATGCAGCGCCCCATGGAACAGCGCTACGGTACGACGGCTGCTATTTTGACGTCTTCCCTCTTGTTCACTTTGGTTCATTTGAGCAAAGGATGGGCGCTGGCAGGGATGATACCGATAGTATTTGGTGCCGGCGTGCTGCTGGGACTTTTGGCCTGGTCTTCCGAATCGCTCATTCCTGGCATGGTTGGGCACACATTGATGGATGTGGGCCTGTTCGCATTTTGGTGGACCGGCGTCGCAGGGAACTTCACGGCACGGCCGATCGGGGAGACCGGAATTGATCGAGCCTTCGTCGCGGCATTCGCTGTATTGGCGATTTCTCTGGTGCCGGTGCTGCTTGCCCTATCGAGGCTCAGGAAGCAGAAGGCCTAGCTCAGATTTATTTTCCCCAGAATTTCCCCAACGATGGATTCGGGATCTTGTGCAATCTCCACAACCAGAGCATCCCGGGGTTCTTCCAGCACAGCGAATTGATCGTCCAGAATGGCTTGTCCAGCAAAGTGGCCGGTGCGGTGGCGCAGCCGCCCGGCAATTAATTCCTTTGTGCCCCGTAAGTGGATCAGTTTAACCTGCAGGCCCGCGGTCAACCGGTGGCGATACTCCTCCTTAAGCGCCGAGCAGCCCAGCACTAGGTTTTTTCGTTGTGCAGTTTGGGCCAGCAATTCCGCGTGAATGGCATCCAGCCAAGGCCAGCGGTCCACATCGGTGAGCGGTACGCCGTGGCGCATCTTTTCTTTGTTCGCCGGTGAGTGAAAATCGTCAGCTTCAAGGAAGGTCCACCCAAGCCGCTCGGCCAACATGCGGCCGATGGTGCTTTTTCCGGACCCTTCCACGCCCATGACCAGCAGAATCATTCTCCGTTTTCCCACGATCGCGTTTACTGTGTCCTCGCGCGAATACAGCACTGCGTCGAAAAGTAGGATATCATCCGCAGTTTTGGCGGTGGCCCGCGCGTGCCACGCCGGAGCGATTGTGAAGCAAACCAGGTCGGCAATCAAAAAGGCAGGGTTGCTGTATTTCGTCTTCGTGATGTTCTCCTACACCACCGGCGGGCCATTCGGTTTAGAGGAAATGGTCACGACCAGTGGCCCAGGAATGACTCTGCTGTATTTGCTGGTGATTCCGTTGTTCTGGTGCATTCCGGTATCCTTGGTGGCGGCGGAACTGACTACCGCGATCCCGGTGGAAGGCGGGTTCTACCGTTGGGTGCGCGCGAGCTACGGAAATTTCTGGGGATTCCTGACCGGCTGGTGGAACTGGAGCGCGTCCTGGCTGCTGGGAGCCAGCTATGCGGTTTTGTTCACGGATTATCTGGCTACTTACTTTCCCGCGCTGGTTGGATGGAAACACTATTTGGTGTCGCTGGCCCTCATCGCCCTGTTCGCCTATATCAACATTCGAGGAATCCAGATGGTTGGCATGGTGGCTACCATTCTGGAATTTTCCGTGCTAGCTCCGGTAGCGGTTTTGTGCGCGATTGCTGCGGCCAAATGGCGCTACAACCCCTTCCATCCGATCATCCCGCCGCACGTTCCGCCGTTCCAGGTGTTCGGCGTGGGACTGGCACTGGGTTTGTGGCTGTACTCCGGGTACGAACAATGCTCCAGCGTGGCTGAGGAGATCGAGAATCCGCAGCGCAATTACCCGCGAGCCGTAGCCATTGTCGTGCCACTGTCCATCGCGGCGTACTTCCTTCCCGCGCTGTTTTCCCTGGCCGCCCTCGGTAATTGGCAACAGTGGAACACCGCGTATCTGACCACAGCCGCGAAACTCATTGCCGGCGGCTGGATGGGATTCGTGATGACCATCGCCGCGATTCTGTGCACGGTGTCGCTGTTGAATGCGACCATCTTGACCAGCACCCGCATGCCATCGACCATGTCGGAAGATGGTTACTTGCCGCCCGTCTTCGCGGACAAGCATCCCAAATACGGCACGCCGTGGATCGCCATACTGATTTCCTCCACGATTTATGCCTTGCTGGCGTTTCACACCATTGCGCAATTGCTGACAGTGTACGTGTGGCTGCGCATCCTGGTGACCATACTGACGGTGCTGGCGGCCTGGCGGCTGCGTCGCTCACATCCGCAGATGAACCGGCCGTTTCGCATACCTTGGGGAAAGGCGGGTCTCGCCTACGTGGTGATTGCGCCCCTGCTGATGAGCATCGTGGCCTTCATTGGCAGCGACAGGTTTGCGCTGAAGTGGGGCCCGATTCCGGTTCTCGCCGGGATTCTCGCCTATTCTGTTTTCCCGAAGATCAAAGCGCTGGTAGAGCGCGCGGACCACGCCAACTATGTGAAAAAATCCAGCAAGCGATAGTACATGCCAGCGAGAGGCAACGCCCAGGTTCGCCCGCTGCGTAGACCGAACGGCGCAGCCGGAAACCGAATCCGGGAAAATGGATGGTCATTCGCATCGCCGCAGATCACTCCGGCCAGCTGCGCGCCCATCCAGGTAGCCGCGGCCACACCGTGCCCGGCAAAGCCCACAGCAAAGTGCATGCCCTCGATGGCTCCGGCGTGCGGCATCACGTCGAACGCGAAGTCCAGCGTACCGCCCCAGGCAAATTCAACTTTGGTGTTGCGCAACTGTGGATAAACCTGAATCATCCCGCGCCGCAGCACCTCCGCGCTCTGCCGCACCGTGCGTTCGGATTCGGGGAAAAATGCCGCGCGCCCGCCAAATAGCATCCGGTTGTCAGGGGTCAGCCGGTAGTAATGCAGGAAGTGCTTGGAGTCATAGATCATGCGATTTCGCGGACTCAGTTCACGGACCAGATCGACGGGCAAAATTTCCGTGGCGATGATGTACGAGCCAATGGGAATCACTTTCTTGCGAAGAGCTGGTGTGGCCGAGGTAGTGTAGGCGCCGGTCGCGAGCAGCACTTCTCGGGCCAGCAGCGAGCCGCGCGAAGTGGAAATGCGAAACTGGCGGCGCGCATGGGCGATTTCCGGAGTGATGTTATTAACGCGCGTATGCTCATACAAACACGCGCCCCAGCGACACGCGGCCTGGGCCAATCCCATCACATATTGAGCCGGATTTAGGCCTGCGCTGCTTTCATCCACCAGGCCGCCGTAGTAGATGTCCGAACCTATTTCCCGCCGCAGTTCGCTTTTCGGGATGACCCGCAGCTCATGATGGAATTCGCTTCGTATGCGCTCGGCCGATGCGGCATAGGAGGAAAAGTGCGATGGCTTGCAAGCCACTTCCAAGTGGCCGCAGCGCGAAAAGGTGCAATCAATCGATTCTTCTCCGACGATTTGCTCGACCAAAGCGATCGATTCCAGCGCCGCCGCATACATCTGCCGGGTGATCTCGCGTCCATACCGCGCGAGCAGCGTCGTGACTGGCAGTTTCAAACCAGTAAGAACCATGCCGCCGTTGCGGCAACTCGCGCCCCAGCCGATGGTTTCCGCTTCCAGCACGACAACACGTGCGCCTCGTTTGGCCAGAACACGCGCCGCCGATAGTCCGCAAAAGCCCGAGCCCACAACCGCCACATCCGTAGTTTCAGGCAACGGAGCAGTGCTGCCCTCCACGCGCTGGGGCAGCGTCTCAAGCCAATAGTTGCTTTCGCGAATGTTCATTGGGAGGGCGTGGCGCGATTCTAACCCGACTCTCGAACCCCGGGCAATTTGCCTGCGACTCACGAAAAAGACCGGGAGTAAGGATGAAACGCGATGGAGGATAGCTGTGTCTACGCGCGGCGTAACACGATGTGGGTAATTTCCGGAGGGGCCCCCAGGCGCACGGGAGCACCTACTGTGCCGATGCCGCGGTTGACATACAACGCGGCCAAGCCATTCGGCGCATTGGGCATCAACTTAATGGTTTCGCCCAAGCGCCTGGGCTCATCGGGCATCAGCAGCGGCCGGTGATACAGCCCGGCAACGTAATCCGTGATGAATCGCGCCGGACTCAAACTGACATCCAGAATTTCCACTTGGACTTGGCCACCATGGGTGTGCCCGGCCAGGGAAAGTTCAATACCCAGTTCTGCGGCGCGGTTGAAGGAATTCGGGTTATGCGAAAGCAGAATGTTGGGCATGTCGCGGCGCACCAGCGGTTCCACATTAGCCAGCATCTGCATTTTGCGCCCGCTGGGGGTACGTTCCCGCTGGTAATCCACCCCAATCAGGTTCAGTTCTGCGCCACGGAAGGAGATGATGGCGCTTTCCCGGCGCAGCATCCTCATGCCATTTTGCTGATACAGACGCGCCGCCAGATCCTCCGCCCGCGCGTAAATCTCGTGATTGCCGTTGCAACCATACACGCCCAAAGGCGCCCGCAAACGGCGCACTTCGTCCACGCAGTCCACCAGGGAATCGTGCACACCGGTAATCAAGTCGCCGGTCACCACCGCCAAATCGGCTCCTACGTCGTTGGCCATATCCACCACGCGGCGGACCGACTCCCGACTCGTATAACTGCTCAGGTGGATGTCGGAGATCTGAACGATGCTCATGCCTTCCAACTGACCCGGCAGGTTCGCCAGCGGAATCTCCACGCGGCAGACTTGGTAATTCAGGCGTTCGCCTGCATAGCCGTACATCACACCCAGAAACGGGGCGGCTCCGGCAACCACGCTGGCGGTACGGAAAAAGGTGCGGCGCGAAGGATCCGGCACGAAGTCCAGTTGCAGGGCAGACTTGGCCAGAGGCAGCTTTTTGGTCTCTTGTGGCGTGGGTTTATGCAGCCTGTGCCAGGCCCACTCGATGATGTGGACCGCCTTGATGCACAAATAACCGCCAAGGGCGGCCATAAACCATAATCCAGCGAAGGAGGTCAGCGCCGAATGGCCCGGCATCACACGCCCACGACTTACCCGCAGGCTATCGGCAATGTTGAGGATGATCAGCACCAGGGCCGTCAGGTAAAGCAAACGCACGCCCACACGTAGCCATATGCGACCCCACGTCGAGGTCATGCGCCACAACGCCCGGTACCAGAATCTTTGCGAGAGATACAACAGGGCCAGAACCGCCAGTGCAAGCCCGCCCCTCAGCAGGAGATAGCCCCAACTCAATCAACAGGCCCCCTCAGCCTGAACTGTTAGGATACCATGCCCACCTGTATACACAGCATCCGGCGATCGCCCCACGGCCGACTAGTAACCAGCGCTGCCGGACGTACCCGCCGACTTGGCATATGATGGCGCCCAGAAAAGCCCTATTCGTTAACTTGGGCGGGACGCCAAATTTGAGTCTATCTCGGCGATATCGAGGCCTTCCGACATCTGCGGCCACCACGATTGCCTTCGCCCTCTCGGCGTGTGCGGCAGCCTCTTTCGGTACTATGGCCGGATACGTTGTCGGCCTGTTGTTCGTGCGCCCTGACGACCCTTTCGGCGTGACCGGAATTCCTGCTCTTCTGGCAGCGCTGAATGTCGCGGTTCCAGTGTTCATTGGCACCTTTGCAGCTATGATTAGTTGGCATCACCAAAGCTCGTGGCGCGCCCCGACATTCGCGTTCGTAGTTTGCATCATCTTGATTCGAGTATTCTTCGGGCCATTTGACATCTCGTTTTCGCCATTTATGTTGACCACAGGAACGCTGGTGTGGCTGATTAGTTGTTGGCTAGTTCGAAAGAAAGGGGCGAGGCCCCCCAAGCATGTCCTCTAAACGGAGATGCGATATGGGACCTGGTGGGGCTGAAACTTCCCTGTGGCTACATCGTCTGATCATCAGCCTTCCGCCCGGAGGGCTAAAGGAGAGAGGAATGAGACAGTGGACCTTTTTTGCAGCTCTGCTGCTTGTGGTGGTGTGTGCAGTTAAGCCGGCGCTCGCTCAGAACGCCGCGAAACCGGCACCCAAACCCGCGCCCGGACCCGCCGAGGCGGTTTTGGAACAGTGGAACGACATTGGACGCAAGCTCATCGCCATGGCCGAAGATTTCCCGGAGGACAAGTACAATTACAAGCCCAATCCCGCCTCGCGCACCTTTGGCGCAAGCTTGATTCACGTGTCCGCCTCGATGTACTACTTCACGGACTTCGCGCAGGGCAAAAAACCGCGCTATCCGGACGATCCCAAGAGCGACAATCTGAAGACCAAAGCGCAAATCGTGGCATTCGTGAAGCAATGCGTGTCTGATGGCGCCGACATGATCAAAATGAAGGGCGACGCCGGGCTGAATCAGGCGGTTGACGACGGCGGGCCCCACCTCGACCGCCTGTACGACTTAGCCTATGGCTTGATCGAGCATTCCGGCGAACATTACGGCGCTCTGGTGGTGTACTACCGCAACAATGGGATGGTGCCGCCCGAATCCAGGCCGAAAAAGTAAGACCGAGCCGCATCACTCGAGAATTCAGGGTCAGGGCTGGACGATACATCCCAGAGGCTCTGACCCTTTTTTTCAGGAACGCTTTCTGGTTCGCCGCAAAGCGCTCATTCGCGCCATTACCCTTTCAACCGACAGCCGTCGCTCGCCCTTTGCTTGCGAGCAGCGCCATCAACTGCTCCGCGTCAGTCGTAGGGGGAAAGCAGGTTGTTCCGGAACAGACCAGCGCCTGCGCCTTATCTTTCGGCAGATGCGGTACAGTCTGCCGCAACGCCATCGGTAAGTTTTCCAACGAGGATTGTGGGCCGATGCGCAGGACCGCCTTGCCGATCCGGTACATGCTGTTTGCCGCAACCTCCAATCTCTCCGCAGCGGAGTCGTTGGCATTACCGGTAATCACCACCTGCGTGCCATGCTCGGCAAACAGCGTCGCTGCCAAGCCGTAGGTGGCGGCGAACATGCCATACTGCGGCGCAACGCCCGCGAACGCTTCCAAAGTGTTTCTTGCCCAATCGTAGTACTTGGGATCCTCGGTGTAGGAATGCAAGCGCGTGAGCGCCATTACGGCCACCGAATTGGCACTCGGTGTGGGCGAATCCTGGAACGGCTTGCGGCGTACCTCCAGGCCGCCCATGGCGGGAGCGTCAGACGCGCGATCGAAAAATCCACCGCCCGCCGCGTCTCCGTACTTCTCGATCGCCACATCCACGGTGCGGCGCGCCAGTTGGAAATACTTTGGATCGAGCGTGGTTTCGTAAGCGTCCAGCAGCGCTATCGCGCCAAATACCTGATCGTCGAGCGAGCCACGCAAAGCCGGACCGCCAATTCGGTGGCCAAAGCTGTCTTGCTCGTTCCAGGCTTCACGTAACATTCGGTCCAGAGTTTTCAGCGCAAAATCGCGGCAGTGATTCGCCAGCGGAGATGAGCCGAACACCCGCGCGGCTTCCAGGTACGCGGAGACGAACATAGCGTTCCAGCTCACGTACATGGTCTGATCGATGAACGGGGTAGGCCGCAGCCTCCGGGCCGCGAGCATCTTGCCCTTTGCCGACGCGATAGCCAGGCGCACCGTGGATTCGTCCAGAGCCAGGCGGTTGGCAATTTCGTTGGCGTCGCGGGCGATCCACAACACGTTTTTTTCGGGATTGTGGTGCATCTCCCCTTCGGGCTCCACGTCGTAGTGCAGCTCCATGACGCCTGCTTCCTCGGGCGACAACGCGGCGCGCAGTTCCCTCAGCGTCCAGGTGAAGTAGTCGCCGTCATCATCCAGCGAATAGTCGGCATCCTGACTGGCGTAGAAGCCGCCCTTGTGCTGGTCGGACAAGACCTCGTTCACCCACCCGATGATGCCTTCGGCGGTCGCGCGCAGGAACGGATTCTGGGTGACTTGCCAGCCATGCAGATAATTTTTTAACAATTCCGAATTGTCGTAACTCATCTTCTCAAAGTGCGGCACCAGCCAGCGCTCATCCACGGAATAGCGGTGAAACCCTCCAGCCAGTTGATCGTAGACGCCGCCTTTCGCCATCTTTTCCAGGGTAGTTTCCGCCATAGCCAGAAGGTGTTTTTCGCCGGTTTGCTGGTAGCGCTCCAGGAGCAAATCGACGGCAGAGGCGTGCGGAAACTTGGGCGCCCGGCCGAATCCGCCGTGGCGAGCGTCGAACAGCTGCGTTATCGAGCTGATTTGCCCGTCAACCACGCCAGGGTCGAAGTCCCCGCGCGCGCCGCTGAACACCTCGGCGTTGGCCACCGCTTCGGCAAGCGAATTAGCGGTTCTGAGAAGTTCCTCGCGCCGGTTTTTGTAAGCTTCGGCCACCGCAAGCAGAATTCTTCGAAAGCTGGGGCGGCCCTGCATATCCACAGGAGGGAAGTAGGTGCCGCCGTAAAAGGGACGGCCATCCGGCATCAAGAAGCCTGTTAAGGGCCAGCCACCCTGGCCGCTAATGGCGCTGATCGCGGCTTGGTAACGGGCATCCACGTCGGGGCGTTCGTCGCGATCCACTTTCACAGGCACGAAATATTCGTTGATAATTTTGGCGACTTCAGGATTCTCGTAGCTTTCACGGTCGATGACATGACACCAATGGCACCACACCGCGCCTATATCCAGTAAAAGCGGCTTGTCTTGGCGCTGCGCCTGTTCGAAGGCGCTATCGCTCCATTCGTACCAGTCGATGGGCTGATGCGCCGCGGAACGCAGATACGGACTGGCCGAATCTTTTAGTCGATTGTGACTCATGGTGCGTGGCTCCGGTCAGGAATGAAAAAGAGATAATCAGTCTGGCGTCAGTTGCGAGCGGCAACATCCTGGAATTACTGCACTTGGTCTCCAGGACCCAGGTCTCGGGGATCCAGTGGTTTGCGGCCCGCGTAACCTTCGTTCTGCTTATGGTAGTAGCGGATGCGATCTTCCCCCAGCTTCCAGCACAGATAAACCTCTTCGTTGTTGATGACGGCTGGAAAATCGAGCAAGCCAATGTCCAAATCTTTGATCATGCAGCCGGTCGACAAAATTTTTTCCAGGTTGCTCTTCATGACCTCCGCCAGGCTTTGGTGCTCCACCCGCTTTTCCGCCAACTTGGCGTAAGGCACCAGCACGCCGCCCATCAACATGATGCGCGTGGAGACGGCGGCCAACTCCTGTTCCAAGGCGTTCAGGCGTTTGCGCACACCAATCGCTTCTATCAGAAAAGGCTCGACTTCGCGGCGCGTGCTCTCCGCCTCGGTCAGAGTGAAGATGCGCTGCGGCGGATCGGGCAGGTCCTCCCGGTCGTCATCATCGTCGTCGGGCATGAGTTCTCCGAACTTGTATTCACTGTATCAGTTTGCCGCAGCCGGGTGCGCAAAATTATCCGCGGTGTCATTCTTGGAGGCAAGACACGCGCAACGAAATGAGGTGTTTCCTCGATTCTCGGGAAAGAGAGCCGTTAGCCGCCAATAAACACCATGGTCCGCGAGGGGGGGACAAATCCCGGCTCGTTAATACGGTGGCCTTCTTCCTTGTCGTTCACCACGCCGCGAATCCACTCGATAATGTGGGCGTCAGACGCTTGCGAGCGCAACAGCGAACGCAGGTCGCTATCTTCTTTGCTGAACAGGCAGGTTCGCAACTTTCCGTCGGCGGTCAGCCGGATTCGCGAGCAGTGTCCGCAAAAGGCCTGGGTGACCGGCGCGATCAGCCCGATTTCGCCCGGCGCGCCGTCGGCAAAGCGGTATTTTCTGGCCGTCTCGCTCATCTCGTGGGGGATTGGCACCAGCGGCCATTGCGCATTGATGCGCTGGAACACTTCCGCGGCCGGCACCATCAATTCACGCGACCAATGCCGGTCGGCGTCCAGCGGCATGAACTCGATGAAGCGCATGATCACGCCCCGCTCCCGGGCGAATGCGGCAAACGCTTCCACTTCGCCGTCGTTGAATCCCCGCACCAGCACCGCGTTGATTTTGACCGGGGCAAACCGGGTGGACTGGGCTTTGTCGATGCTGCGCATGACCGTGTCGTACGAACGCGTGCGGGTGATTTTTTCGAACTTCAACGGGTCCAGCGAATCCAGGCTGATGTTGATGCGGTGCAAACCGGCGGCCAGCAGCGCGTCACAGCGGTCGGCGAGTAAGTGCCCGTTGGTGGTCATGGACAAGTCGCGGACGCCCAGGCCCTTCAGGTACGCCACATAATTTTCCAGGCCCTCGCGCACCAGCGGTTCGCCACCGGTCAGGCGCACCTTGCGTATGCCCAAAGTGACAAAAATACGCGCCAGCCATTCCAGTTCAGGCCACGACAAGATGGCTTCGTGTTCGTGATAATTCTCCGGATCGGCCGAGCGGCAATACACGCATCGAAAATTGCAGCGATCCGTCACCGAAATCCGCAGATCGGTGATCTCGCGTCCGAATTTGTCAATCAGACTCATCAGCGCCGCCCATAACAAAAAACCCGATTCGCGCAAGGAATCGGGCACCGGCCGAAAATCTACACATTTCCGGCTTACTGGCTCCTTTCCAGGCACGAGAGGCCTGGGCGTTTCCACCCAAACCCTCGGCGGCCAAGGTGCGCCGCCTCGCCCCGCCGCCTTTGGATGTCTCCCGGTAGGCCGGCGGGATCGGAGATTACAGCCATTAATCGTAACCCTGGTGGCGTAATCCGTGCAATCCGGGCTTTGCTTCGGTGGTAGGTCAGCTTTCAGCTTTCAGCTTTCAGTTTTCGGTTTCCGTTAATCGGGACTCAGGCTGTTCAAACCGCTTCGGTTGGGAACTTGACAAGGCATCGCTAGCCGCTGCGGCGAGACTACTTCAAATATTGGTCGAACCAGTCGAGCAGGTACTGGAGGATGGCGGAAAAGCGCACGGGATCGCCGGAAGGATCATGTTTAGCCAACGGGATGGCGATGAATTTCACGCGGACACCGTTGTCCTTGAGCGCGTGGTACAACGCGTATGCGTTGGTGATGGGGACGCGGGGATCGCCGGTGGCGTGCAAGATCAGCGTGGGTGCGGTGATGGCGGTCGCATAGGTGATGGGCGATTGTTCCTGGTATGTTTTCGCGTTCTCCTTTTTCCACGGCGAGCCACCGGCCATGAAACGCCACTTAACGCCGTAATCCGACAGATTGTAGGCGTCGGCCCTACTGTTCGACGCGGCGCCTGAAACCGCTGCCTTCCAAATATGGTAGCGGCTCATCAGCCAGGACGTCAGATATCCACCATACGACCATCCGGAAACGCCGATGCGCGATTCGTCGATGAAACCTTGCTTTTCGAGTGCACCGACTCCGGCCATGATGTCGCGGCCGGGGCCGTCAACGAGATCCTTCACGATGGCTAGCTGGTATTTACTTCCGAGGTTATCGCTGCCGCGATAGTTCGGCGCGAACACCACATAACCGTGTGACGCCATGAGCTGTGTAACAATGTCGAAGTCGATTGGGAAAATAGCCGTTGGGCCGCCGTGAATCCACAGAACGAGCGGGTATTTCTTGTCGCGCGCGAAGTTTGGAGGGTAAACGACCACGCCATCTTCGGCGAAGCCGTCTGGCCCTTTCCACGCGAATGTGTCGATATCGCCGAGATCGAGCGTAGCGATCTCATGATTGAAGTCGGTCAGCCGTTTCGGTTTCACGTCCGGTGACGCAAGTTAATAGAGCTCATCTGGCTGGCTCGGCGTGCTAGCCAGGAAAGCCGCCCTACTGTGGGGGCGGGACACATTCCCTCTTCCAACGTTTAGGAAAACGTGCTGCCGGTCTAAAACAGGGGGCTTTGATCAGAGTTCTGGTCAGCGGCCTCGGCGGTCTTAGTTAGGGTCGGTGCGACCTTTAGTTGCAGGCTGTTTTCTAACTGCGTTCCGGCTGGGATCATCATTCCGCCCTGCACGCCTTCGAGTTCGCTATTGGTAAGTTCGCCTGTGCTTTGTGGTTTCTTCTCTGGGTCAGACATCTTTCTTCTCCTTCCGAAGATTAAATTGGGTACCGAAAGACTTTGGAGCGCTAGAGCGACTCCGCCGCCTCTACCTATAAGATCGAAAACGGCGGCCCAAAGGCGACACCGAAGGGGGGCTTTCAGTCAGTCACAGCTTCACGCTACTGTGCGCCCCGCTTTCCAGACAATGCACCAGAGATAACCTCTCGGTGAACTCCTAGTTATCTGGCCTCACTAAAGTAATCGGATTTGGGAACCGAAAGACGACAGCGAAGCTAAGAAATTGCTGACAGTGCCCTGCCATGACACGGGAACTCCTGGTAATCGGAAACTGACCCAGTAACTATGCTTTACGGCCGGTTCATCGCGGAATCGCTTACAATGGATGTAGAAGAACACAACCGGGAGCTTCGGGAGGGTTGGAATGGGCATTTTGGCCCTCACGGCGGATGAGCGGGTTATTGACGTGAGCTTCTCCGGCGATTCTCTTTGTGTCGCACTGTGCGACGGACGAAAGATCAGTGTGCCTTTGGCATGGTATCCCCGGCTTTTCCATGCCACCTTACGACAGCGAAACAATGGGAAGCTGGCCGGTTGGGATTATGGTATTTACTGGCCAGACTTAGACGAAGACCCCAGCACGGAAGGATTGCTGCGCGGAGCCCCAACTCCAAGAAGCCAAACACAGGCGTAACCCTTGGATCTCTGCAACTCTTCAGGTCTTCGCGCCTGTGCTCCTCCTCGACTGTGATACAGTTTTTCTGCAGAATGCGTATCTTCGTTCTGGGAGCAGGCGCCACAGGCTCCCTTCTTGCCCAACTTCTCGAACGCCAGGGCCACGACGTTTGGTGTGGCGACCGCGATCCCGTGCGCGCACGGCGTTTCCTGGGCAAACGTTCGACCATCGCCGTGGCTACCGTAAATGCCCGCAATCTTCACGGCATTGTGCGCACCGCGCGGGGATGCCATCTGCTCGTGAATGCGTCCGCGTCCGTGTTCAACGAAATAGCGCTGCGCGCCGCTTTGCGCCTGCGCGCCCATTATGTGGACCTCAGCTCCCATTTGACCCGCCATCCATTTCAGCCCGAGCAGTTCCGCTATTGCGAACGATTCCATGAGAAACACCGCGTGGCCTTGATCAACACGGGCGCGGCACCCGGACTGACGAATCTGCTAGTTGCGCGCGCGGCGGATCTGCTCGATGAAGTGCAATCGGTGCGCATCCGCCTATACGAAAGCACCGAAAGCGAAGATCCCATCTCACAATGGTCGCCGGAGGTTTCCTTTGACGAAGCCATTTCCAATCCGCGCGTCTATCGCAACAACCGATACACGTTGGCCAAGCGCTTCTCCGAACTGGAGAAATTTCGTTTTCCCGATCCGATTGGCGCGGCCAATGTGGTGCTGGCAGCGCAGGATGAAGTTGCCACACTCCCCAAATTCATTCCCCTGCACGATCTGGACGTCAAGATCGGCGGCAATGAGTTTGACCGTCTACGGCGGTGGCATAAGCAAGGCAAACTCTCGAAGTCCCGCGGGCTGCAGCGCCGGCGCTTCCCGGAAACGTCCTCGCCCCGAAAAATCGCGGCGCTGATAAGGCGCGGACTGCTGCAGAACGCGCGTTTCGCCGCTTCGGTGCTGGTGCGCGGTGTGAATCACGGTCCAAAGCAAGACGAATACCTGCTTATTCGTTCCGACGCTCTTTTTCCCACTCTGTATCAGATTCGGCAGCAGGGTCGGTACACGACCCCGGTAGCCTATGCCACTGCCCATATCGCCGCTCAATTTATCAAGTTTTTTCCGCGGGATGCCGAAGGAGTCCTGGCTCCCGAGCAACTGCCGGGCGAAATCCGCCGGGCAATACTGACCGGCGTGCGCAAACATGGCATTCGCTTGATGCATAAGGTTACGGCTCTGAAGCCACCGGAAGAGGAAGAAGAACTTTTCTAGATGATTGATCCGCCTGCAGGAATGCGCAACAACTTAACGGCTACGCCCAGGATAAGCGCAGCCGCCCTTCAAACCGCGGTGAAGTGGGATCGGCAACCTTGCCAATCTTGATGCCAGTTTACTCCCTGATTTCGTATCTACCAATATTAGAATGCAGCCGGCCGCGCAAACTAGCAGCAGCGGTTTGGCCGCGAGTACTTCCGGTTTAACTGTTCCACATAGAATTGCGAACGCGAGACCATTTGTTGCTGGCCCCGGCGCTCCGCGCTGTTCCGGTAATTTTCATATGCCGCATCGCCGCACCACTCGCGCAGTCCTTTCCAAAATTGCGTGAAGGCGTGCTTGGTATTACGCCACAACCCGCGCATCAATCACCCTCCGCCCACTGCGTGGCCACATACGGCGTCTCGTGCAGTACCGGTTGCTTGCCCCGGCTCAGAATCGCGTGCCATTGCACAACCGCCTCTACCAGCAGCACCACAACGGTCGCACCGAGCGCCGCGGTCACCGCCGCGTCTAGCCGCTCATTGAAAATGATCCGTTGCGTTTCGTGGATTCTGCCTGCGGGAATTTGGCCCGAGGCAATTTGCGCGGCCAGCATGTTGGCAAAAGACAGAAAACCAATGCGGGGATTAGGGCTGAAAATCTTCTGGTAGCTGGCGGTCATGGTGATCACCACGATCCAAGCCATGGGCAACAACGTTACCCAAATCCATTTCAGCCGCCCCATCTTCAGCAAAATGGTGGTGGCGACCACCAGCGCGACGGCAGCTAGCAACTGGTTGGCAATGCCGAACAGCGGCCACAAAGAATTGATCCCCCCCAGCGGGTCCACCACACCTTGGTACAGAAAATAGCCCCACGCGCCAACGATGATCGCGCTGGAAAGCAGAATCGCGGGGTACCAGTTCAACCGGCCAAACGGCTTCCATAGCCGGCCACCCAATTCCTGGATCATGAATCTTCCAACCCTGGTGCCCGCGTCCAGCACCGTCAAGATGAACAGCGCCTCGAACATAATGGCGAAGTGATACCAGATGCTCAGCAGGTGCTCCCCGCCAATGGTGGTGGAGAAAATCTGCGCCATGCCCACAGCCAGCGACGGCGCGCCGCCGGCGCGGTTCCACAACGTGTGTTCACCCACCGAGTGCGCCAGGGTGGCCATGGTGCCGGCGGAAAGCGGGTAGCCCCAACTCGAGATGGTTTGCGCTGCTACTTCCGGCGTAGCGCCCACGATTTGCGACGGGCTGTTAATGGCGAAATAGACGCCCGGGGTCATGGCGCATGCCGCGACCATGGCCATCACTCCCACAAGCGATTCCAGCAGCATCGCGCCATAGCCGATAAACCGCGCTTGCGACTCGCGCTGGATCATTTTTGGCGTGGTGCCGCTGGAAATCAGCGAATGAAACCCGCTGATTGCTCCGCAGGCGATGGTGATGAAGCAGAACGGGAAAATCTTGCCCGCAAACACCGGTCCATTGCCGTCCACGAAACGGGTCAGCGGCGGCATCAGCACATGCGGGCGAACCGCCAGGATCCCAGCAGCCAGCGCAAAAATAGCGCCCGCCTTGATGAACGCGCTCAAGTAATCTCGCGGCGCCAGCAGCAGCCATACCGGCAGCGCGGACGCCGCGAAGCCGTACGCGATGATCGCAAACGTCAGCGCAATTCCGCTCAGCGTGAAGGCCCGCGACCATGCCCCCGAATCTGCTACCCATTGCCCTGCAACCACCGCCAACAGCACCAGGCCCACGCCTGCCAGCGACGCTTCCAGCACCCGGCCCGGGCGCACATATCGCAGATACACTCCCAGCAGCAGCGCAATCGGAATGGTAGCCGCTAGAGTGAATGTGGCCCATGGCGAACTCTTCAGCGCGTTGACGATCACCAGAGCAACCACGCCCAGCAGAATAATCATGATGGCGAGTACCGCCAATTGCGCGATCACGCCGCCGCGCTCGCTCACCTCTTGCCGAGCCATTTCCCCCAGCGTTTTCCCGTCGCGGCGAATCGAGCAGAACAGAATCACAAAGTCCTGCACGCATCCGGCGAACACCGCGCCCGCAATCAGCCATAGCGTCCCTGGCAAATACCCAAACTGCGCCGCCAAGGTGGGCCCGACTAGGGGACCAGGCCCCGCGATCGCGGCGAAATGGTGGCCGAACAACACCCATTTGTTGGTGGGCACGAAATCGCGGCCGTCCTCGCGGCGCTCGGAAGGAGTGGCGCGCGTGTTGTCCAGAGCCAGCAATTTCGCGGCGATAAAGGCGGAATAGACGCGATAGCCAACCAGGTAGGAACACACCGCGGCCAGCACAAACCAGGTCGCGTTGATATGTTCTCCACGATGGAGCGCAATGGTCGCCAGTGCCGCGGCGGCCAGTATGGCCAGAACGAGCCACACCAGGAATTGCAAAACTCGTTTCAACTCAGCCCCCGCTCATGCATTTTCGCGTTGATGCAGGCATCGCGAAATCGTATGCGAGCACACCTTGCGCGTCAACGCCGATGCCGATGTGCTGTTTCGAAGCAGCGCTTCAATCAGGAACACTAGTGAATTTCAGCAAGGGATAGAGATCCGTGAATATCTTCAGAATCTGCTGGCGAAAATTGGTCTTCGTCGCGGCAGATCGAGTCATTTTCTTGCGCACAATCCAGGCCTGGAGCTTCTTCCAATCCTCGACGTCGCTGGGCCAGCCTTCGTGCTTGGTCCATTCTCCCTGGACGGTTTTGTACCAATAGCTTTCGTACTTCGAGGCCAGCCGTTTTTTCTGTCGCGCCACCCAATTCGGATTCGCGGTGACGCGCGCCTGGGCAATGGCCGCCAGAATCGAATCTTTTCTTCGCGATCCTGAGTAAATGCGGAATCCGGCCGTGACTGCGTTCATCGAAACTCCCACATACAGCTGGCCGGTTTCCCGATCGCCGGGAGCGGGACGCTGGAATTTCAGATACATTTGCGTTTTGTAAGGCGTTTTGTCCTTCGCGAAGCGAATGTCGCGATTGATTCGAGAGAAATTCGCTCCGGTGCGGCCGCGCACATCAAACTCGAGATCCAGACGCAATACCCCGGGGCACAAGTCGTCCAGCAATCGCCGGAATGGTTGCACGATACTCTCCTTATAGCGATCGCGGTTCTGGTCCATCCATGCTTTGCGATTGTTGCGGTGCAATTCGCGAAAAAAACGGAAGGTTTCCTGGCTGAAGGGTGCTGGCGCGGCGGGCATGTGCTTTCTCGGGTTCGACGCTGTCCAGAGTACATCATTTCCTTTCAGCCACGGTTGGTAATATGCTTTTTTCAGCCGCAGACTTCGAGCACCCGGCGGCGCTCCACAAAGGCTAAGGGACAGGTGACTACTGTGTGTTGCCAACGTTTGTGCCTTTCTGCCGTTATTGCTTTTTTGCTCCTCCCGATCTCTTCGCCAACCCAGGACCAGCCTTCATCCAAAACCTCGCCGTGGAAACCCGAGGACATCGTCTACGCCGAACGGATCGGCGGTTTTCGCATCTCGCCCAATGCGCGCTGGGTGGCCTGGGTCAAAGCCGAGGGCAACAAGGAAAAAGATAAGGTCGTCACCAATTTGTACCTGTCCAGTCTCACTGAGGACCGCGAAATCCAGCTGACGCGCAGCAATGATGAGATCTCCTATCTGAGCTGGTCTCCCGACAGCGAGTGGATTGCCTTTACCACCGACAGGCCTCGACCGCAGGCAAAGCCAGACACCGATCCCACGCAAATCTGGTTGATCAGTTCGCGAGGCGGCGACGCTTATCCGCTTACCGAGCTGCCCAGGGGCCCCGGACAGGTGCAATGGCTCAACGCGGACACGCTGATTTTCAGCGCTCCTGAAGATCCCAGCGCCTACGAGCAGGCACGCAAGAAGGAAAAGGATGACTCGCATGCGGTGGACGACGCCGAGCACGAACCTCCGGTGCGATTGTTCAAAATCAATATCAAGGACAAGAAAATCACGCGACTCTCGGAGAACGTGGATTGGATCGGGAACTGGTACGTTTCAAAGGACGCCAAGTATGCCGTGGCCATACACGAGAAAAGCTTGCACTACGAATTTGATCAAAAAGTCCCGCCGGTCTCTATTCTTCACAATCTGACTGACGGCACCGAAAAACAAATCTTCACCGAAGGACGCGTTCGCCCCTACGGCTTCGAGTGGCTGCCGGACAGCTCAGGATTTTATGCCTGGGCGCCCTATTCGACGGACCCGCGTTTCCTGACCGCATCGATCATCCTTCTTTATTACTACGATATTTCGACGGGAAAGAGCGTTCCGGTTCCTCTGGATTGGGAAAACGGGATCGGCTCCGATCTTGCCGCCACGCAGGATGGCTTCGTGCTTGGCCTGGCCGCGGGACATCGCTTCGAAACGGCTCGTTATACTCGGCAAAAGTCTGGAGACTCCTGGACTTGGAAACGAGTCCAACTGGACGGAGATCATTCCAGGAACATTCAAAATTTCGAAGTCTCCTCCGACGGCAAAACCATCGTGTACCGGGCCTCCACGGCCAGCACCTTGCCGCAGTTGTTTCGTGCCAACATTCAAGACACCAAGTTGCAAGGGCCGGTGCAGCTCACCCATCTGAATAGCACACTCGAAAAGTCGCGTGTCTTTTCCAAGTCCGAAGTCATTCACTGGAAGGGTTCCAACGGCGACGAAGTCGAAGGCATTTTGCGTTATCCAGTGAACTACCAAGGCGGCAAGAAATATCCCGTCATTACTGCGATTCATGGCGGTCCGGCCGGCGCCGATCTGGACGCCTGGAGCGACCGCTGGGCGTATCCGTACCAGTTGCTCACCCAGCGCGGAGCATTCGTGTTGAGTCCCAATTATCACGGCAGCAGCAATTACGGGCTGAAGTGGGTCGAGTCGATTTGCTGCGGCAACTATTACGATCTGGAAACTCCGGACATCAATTCCGGAGTCGACGATTTGATCCAAAAAGGCCTGGTCGATCCCGACAGGGCGGCCACCCTGGGTTGGTCCAATGGCTCGATTCTCTCGACCAGCCTGATCACCACATATCCCTCGCGCTATAAGGTCGCCAGTGTGGGAGCGGGCGATGTGGAATGGATCAGCGATTGGGGCAACGTGAGCTTTGGCGACTCCTTCGATTCCTACTACTTCGGGAAATCGCCCATGCAGGATCCCGAGTTGTACATTCGCAAATCGCCGTTCTTCAAGCTGGACAAGGTACAGGCGCCAGTGCTGATTTTCCACGGCTCTGCGGACACCAACGTGCCCACTTCGCAAAGCTGGTCGTACTTCCGCGCCTTGCAGTATTACGGCAAAGTGCCGGTGAAGTTCGTGGTGTTTCCTGGCGAGCCGCATGGCCCGCGCAAGCTGAGTCATCAGATGCGCAAGCTCGACGAGGAAATGGCCTGGTTCGATCAGTACTTCTTCAAAGCAAATGCGCCGGAGAATGAAGCTGTCAAAGCTGGTTCCCCGCTCGATACCGCATTGCGTTCGAAAAACGCGGCGCACAGCGGAGCAACCTACGGCGCCACATTCACCAGTAAAGGCAAATCGGTGCTGATTCCGGATGTGGTGAAACGCGGGGACCTGGAGATTGCGCGCTTTGAAGTAACCCGCGCGCAGTTTTCCGCCTTCGATAAGAACTACACCTTCGAGCGCGGCAACGAGAACTATCCGGCCAATGGCATCAGCCTCGAGCAAGCCCAATCCTATGCGCTATGGCTCAGCAAACTGACTGGGCAGACCTGGCGCGTGCCCAATGAAACAGAGATGGCTGGTAAGTACGACAACAAGGATGGCGAAAATACACTAGACTACTGGGCCGGATATCCGCCGAATCCCGACGACACGCTGCGACTTCGCGAAAAGCTGAAGGAGTTGCCAGGGCCGGCGCCGCTGTTGAAGCCGGTGGGCAGTTTCGCCGGCCAGGGGGAGGAAAACGAGGATTTGTTGTTCGATCTCGGCGGCAATGTAGCCGAATGGGTGCTCACGGCGGATGGCAAAGGCAAAGTCATGGGTGGCAGCGCTGATTGTCCGGCAGACACACGTTCTCCCTGCACGCCGGCGGCGAATTACATTGGTTTCCGCGTCGTGCGCGGCGCTCCGGCACCCGCGGCAGCGCCAGCAAAACCGTAAAATGCACCCGATCCGCTTATCGCGCACGGCCAGCCAAGTTGGCACTGGCGGAAGCCCGGTTTCCCACTAAAATCAAATTATGAGCGATTTCCAGCCAACCGAACGCACGCAAATAAAGCGCCTGCCCAAGCGCGGCCACTATGATCGAGAAACCGTCTACCAGATCCTGGACACTAGCTTTGTGTGCCACGTGGGTTTCTCGATCGATGCCCAGCCCTACGTCATTCCCATGAACTACGGCCGGAGTGGCGACATCTTGTACCTGCACGGCAGCGCGGCCAGCCGCATGCTCAGAACGTTGAGTGCCGGCGTGCCCGTTTGCGTAACCGTGACCCACGTGGATGGGCTGGTGCTGGCTCGTTCGGCGTTTCACCACTCGGTCAATTACCGGTCGGTGGTGATTCTGGGTACCGCTCGCCTGGTCGAAGATCCCGCTCAAAAAATGGACGCGCTGCGGCTGTTCACTGAACATGTGCTCAAGGGACGTTGGAACGATGTACGCCACCCCACCGAACAGGAGCTGAAAGCCACCATCGTGCTGGCTCTGCCGCTGGAAGAAGTTAGCGCCAAGGTGCGCACCGGTGGGCCTTTGGACGACGAGGAGGATTATGCCTTGCCGGTCTGGGCCGGTGTGCTGCCCTTGCAGACCACTGCTAAAGAACCCGTGCCCGACGCGCTACGCAAGGGCGACCCGCCCGTCCCCCCATACCTGAAGAACTACTCGCGATAAGCCTGTACCGTTTGACCCTTTCAAGAGGCCAGGTCTGGTAAGATCATAGCCGCGTAAGGGACGCATCCGGTCCGCGGAAAGGGTAGAAGCCCACCTTTAAATTGCAATTCCTCGCGAACCTTCTTTCAGCCCGAGAAGCGGACCACGGGCGCTTTAACGAAAGGAGGTCGCCATGTCGACCGATTCTCCTGAAGTACCTCATGCCCTTCCCGCCCGCCCTAACCTCCGGCACCTGAAGGAGCAAGCCAGGGATCTCCTCGAGGCCGGGGAGGCCAAATCCCTAACTCAGGCGCAATTCACCATTGCTCGCCGATACGGGTTCGCAAGTTGGCCCAAACTTAAGGCTCACGTTGAGTCTCTGGCGGAGATCGGGCAACTCAAGCAGGCCATTGATGCAAATGATCTGCAACGAGTAAAAGCATTAATGACCCGCAATCCGGCGCTGCATCACGCTCCCCTCGGTTACAACAAAAATGGCCCGCTTACTTGGGTCGCCGAGTGCCGCGTGCCCTGGGAGCCGCCGAGTGCCGCGCGGTTGGCTATCGCGCAGTGGATGATGGAAAACGGGTCAGACGTGCATCAGGGCGGCGACGGTCCACTAATGCGGGCGGCACTGTTCAGTTATCGCATCCCGATGATGGAGCTTCTGGTGTCCCGCGGCGCGGACGTAAATGCGCTGTGGAATGGGTATTTCCCTATTATCTTCGCTCCGTGCGAGACAGTCGAACCCGCGGCTTTGAAATGGCTGCTGGCGCACGGCGCAAATCCCAACTGTGCGGATCCGAAGCGGAAGTATCCCGGTACGGCGCTGGACTATGTGATCGGCACTTACGGGCGTTCAGGCCAACTCGGTATCTGCATGGAGATTCTCTTTGAAGCAGGCGGAGTCACCAAGTACAACATTCCAGCGGTTCTGAACTTACTGCGCAACCGGATCGACCTCTTGGCCAAAAACTTGGATGATGAACCCGTCCTGGTGCACAGCCGGTTCGCGGAACTCGATTTTGGCAGCACTGGCGCGCGGCGGCTGACGCTTCGAGGAACGACACTGCTGCACGTTGCAGCAGAGTATGGGAATGTGGACGCGGCGAAACTGCTGTTCGATCGCGGAGCTGATGTGAATGCCGCCGCCACCATCGATGCATCTGGAATCGGTGGACAGACCCCAATCTTCCACGCGGTTACGCAGTTTTGCGACTGGGGATTGCCGGTGACCCGTTTGCTCCTCGACCGTGGCGCTGACTTGTCCATTCGTGTGACGCTTCCCGGACACTACGAACGGCCCGGCGAGGTAGTCGAGTGCACGCCGCTTGGATATGCAGTGCTATTCCCCGGCGCGGATCACCACACCGCACCTCAGGATGGGCTTGACGAGAGCGGAAGTGTGCGGCTGCTGCGCGCCAGAGGAGCGCTAGAGTAAACCCATTCGTCAGAGGGAAAGTTCCTGGTGAACGCGTAGGGTACTTCTTGACGGTTTGGGCGGACGCTTCATTCGCAAAGTGAAACGGGGCTCACTTAGAGGGGACGTCGTGAGCCCCGTGGGCGGGACAACAACCTGAGGAAACTCAATTCTTGTATTGCTGCGAACTCACAATTTCCTCGATCAGCCCGTCGTACGACCGGATGGTGTCCTCGACCTTAGGCATGACCGGCGCTACCGCCGCTCGTAGCTGATGCTTATACGCGCATACTTCCTCGGCGTCCTCGAACAATGCGCTGCGCATCTCTTCTACTTCGCATATCACTTCTGCGACGCTGGCGTGCAGCGACCTCACGCAACCCAACAGCGCATCCAGGTACGCCAACATTTCCATTCTTTCCTCGGCCTCGATTCGTATTTTCGACATTGGTAACTTCCTTTCCGATGCCGTGCGAGACCAGGAAGGGGTTGCCCGAGACGGCCAGCCTTGAACTTTGCACGTTTTGGGAAGGGTGAAGGAGCAGCGGGAGAACTGGAGAATGGGCGTAACGTGCAGCAGCAGTGTGGAATGAAGGGGTGAGAGGCGATGTGAGGTTCGTCACGCCTGTTTGTGATTTAGGTCACTATTCGGTACTCTTTGGTTAATGTACGCCGGAGTTGACAACAGAATTACGCCGAACAGCACGCAAATAAACGCTGCCGAAAACACCAGGACCGCCTCGGATTGCACATCGGTGTAGGCAATACTGGCGATGGTTACTCGCAAATGCGGATGCGCCGGCTCCAGCGGGCGGCCATCTGCCGTGAACAGGATCTGCAATCGGTACTGCTGTCCCGACTTTCCTTGAAACTTGCCAATAACCCGGGCAACACCATTGGCGCGCACTGGTGCGCTGTGAGGTTCCTGAATGCTGCCGCTGGCGATTGGCTGGCCGTCGCGGAACAACATCCAGTTGCCACTCATGGCCGTAGGGACATCGCGGCATTTCGATGGATCCGTTTGCGCATCCATTAGGCAATGTAGTGTATCGATTGGGACGTTTTGCTCGGCGGTGATTTCGATCAAATACACACCATCGAAATTGAGGCTGAATTCGGAACCGATGTTCTGGCCGGCGTTCCAGGAAATCGGGGTGTCCAGCGGGACAAACCGGCGGGTTTTGCTCCACAGGCGCCAGCCCCCGAAAATGAAAATCCCGCAGGCAACCAGCGCCAGCCCGCCTTTCGTCTTCAATTGCATCGCGAGGACCGGCTCGCCTCAAGCTGTGAGGAGGATCGGCTCGCCATCGGTCACGACCAGGGTGTGCTCATAGTGTGCCGCCAGCGAGCCATCGACCGTGCGTACGGTCCACTTGTCGGAATCAAGGCGGACTTGGCTGGTTCCCGCCGCAATAATCGGCTCAATGGTCAACACCAGTCCTTCGTTGAGCCGCGCGTGATTCGAGGCATCGGGGAAGTTGGGCACGCTGGGCGGCTCGTGGATGGTACGGCCGATTCCGTGTCCACCTAGCTCGCGGATGACGTGAAAGCCGCGACGGCGCACTTCCCGCTCCACTGCCCGGCCAATGTCGCGCACACCATTGCCGGCGCGCGCGGCGGTCAAAGATTGCCGGAACGCCCGCTCGGCGCAGCGCGTTAGCTGCGACGCCGCGGTGGACACCGGTGGCACTTGCACGGTGACCGCAGAATCGGTGTGGTACCCGTCTTTCTCCGCGGTGAGATCGAGCTTCACCAGGTCACCGGGTTGCAGCACACGGCCTCCAGGAATGCCGTGCACCACTTCATCGTTCACGCTGATGCACACGTCGCCAGGAAAGCCATAAACCAGCGGAGGCGAGGAGCGTGCGCCATGTTCGGCCAGCACTCTGGTGCCAATGGCGGCCAGTTCCGCGGTAGTCACGCCGGGGCGTAACGCCGCAGCCATGGCCCGCAGCGCCTTGGCGACGATGCGCCCGCACGCTTTTAACTTTTCAAGTTGTTCAGGACTCGTGATGGACATGGCTTCAGCAAAATCGCCGCTCCGGTCGCAAACAGCAGCAGGGAAAATAACTCATGAGCATTGCCGGAACATTCGAACTAGTGGCAGGAGCAGCCACCGCCGCAGCAGCCGCCGCCACCGCCGGTGAAGCCGCCCGAAGTCGGGTTTGAACTGTTCCCCGCGGTAGCGAAGACGGACAGTTGAATGGTGGCCTTCTTGGACGAACACTTCGGGCAGGCAATCTCCTGCTGCTTATTGATGACGATCTTTTCGAAGCGCTCGTTGCAGCTATCGCAGATGTATTCGTAAATGGGCATTCCCATGTCTCCCGATCTGTTGTCTCGAAGTCAGAGTACTTATTATACCAAGGCCGGCACGCCGTGCCTCAGGTCATGTACCAGCCGCCATTGACGCTGATGGTCTGGCCGGTGATGAACTCGCTCTCCGCCAGAAGCACTGCCACTCTACTGATTTCTTCCGGATCACCAAAGAAGCCGACCGGCAGGCGCTCCGGCGAAGCGTTGGGATTCGACGTGATCATATCGGTGCGAATCAGCGCAGGCGCGATGGCGTTAGCGGTAATGCCTTCCTTGGCCAGCAGCGAAGCGTAGGAGTGAGTCAAGCCAATTAACCCGGCTTTCGAAGCGGCGTAGTGCGGACCGATCACTCCGCCGGTCTGCGCCGCCACCGAAGATAGATTGATGATCCGGCCCCAGCGGCGCGAGCGCATGCCCGGCAGCACCCGTTGGGTAACCAGGAACGCCGACTTGAGATTCACGTTCAGGAGTTCATCCCAGTCCTTCTCGTTCAACTCGCCAAAGGGTTTGATCTGCGAGATGCCCGCATTGTTGACCAGGATGTCGACCGCCCCAAGATCGCGCTCGACCGTGCCCACCAGGCGGTTCACTTCGGAACTGAGCGCCACGTTAGCCTGCACCGGCACGGCGCGCCGGCCAAATCCGCGGACTTCTGCGCATACCTCGTGAGCCGCGGCCTCCTGCTCGTGAAAATTGACGGCTACATCCGCGCCCGCGGTCGCCAGCGCAACCGCTATGGCTCGCCCAATGCCACGGCTCGCGCCGGTAACCAGCGCCACTCTCCCTTCCAGTTTGCTCATGGGAATTTCTCCTGCGCCAAGGACAAAAGGGCCCCGACGGGAAGCCGGGGCCATGATTATCGGTGACTGGTATGATGCCTTGAGTTAGTCGCCGGCGACAGCTTCGGCGGCGGCTTCTTGCGTCTTGGGATTCGATTCCCCATTGCCGTTGGCCGGGGCAATCGTGACCGGCTTATTCGCATTGGCGAAATTTGCGGGAACGGCTTTGCCGATGTCGTTCACGCTGCCAATCTGCACAACGGTTTGCTTGGGCTTCTTGAGCACCAATTCCTCGTAAATGGCGCGCACCTTGGCCTGCTCCTCAAGGGCTTTCTTGCGCCGTAGGCGGTTCTCTTCGGCCGCGGTCACCGGAATGTCGTGCTCGATGTGGCGAACGCGCGCGGCGTCGTCAGAATCGATCACCAGGGAGTGCTCGTACGATTCCAAGTGGACGCTTCTGCCCTTGGCATAAATTTCGTGCTTGCCGTGCTTGCGGTACCACTCCGCCACGGTCGCGTTCTTGTGCATGTTTTCGATGATGTTGCGCCAGCCGATCCCGGTGTTGTACGCGCAGAAGCTGATTTCACCCTGCTGCGTCCCGTACGGAATGATGCACATCTCCGTACGCCGAAAATCGTAGTTGAACAAATCCTGGAACCACATTCCGGCGATGAACAGGAAATTCCACGGGTCCGAAGCGCGCCGCTTCATGGCGTCTTCATAGGTGCGATCCGGAGAAGTCCGGCCGTATTTGGTGACGGACCGTTTCGTTAGCGCCCAAGTCTTGTCGAACTTCTTGAACAGGTCATAGAGCTTCAAGCCCTTTGGCCCTTCAAACGGGTGATAGTTCTTCAGCAGCGCCATCGCCATCATGAAGTTCGAGAAGCTCCGGCCGCGGGCCGCGTCGGTAATCGCGTTGACATCCTTGGTGAGCTGCTGCGCATCCAGGAAGCGCGGCACCGGCGCCCACTCCTTGGTCTCTTTGTGGATCATGATGGCGGTGCCCACGCCGCAGTTGGGATGGCAACCGCAGGAGAGCGAACCCCACTGCGACTCGTTGCCCTTGACCATGTCCGCGAACCCCGCGAACGTGCTGATGAAGGAAAGCGGGAACCAGTCGCGTGTTGGCTCGATCTTGCCTACCTGCTGGCTCACATCTTTGGCCAGATGCGACAAGGTGTAGCGCTGCCGCAGTCGCCGCTCTGGAGTTATTTCCTCGTCGCGCCCGGTGAAGGAGACCGGCTGGAAGCTGATGAACGCGATGGTCTTGGGGTTTTCCATCGCGAACTTCACCACCGTGCCCACCTGATCGTTGTTCACGTTGTTGACGATGGTCACCACCAGCACGATTTCGATCCCTGCTTCGTGCATATTTTCGATCGCCCGCAGCTTCACATCGAACAGGTTGCCGATCTGGCGGTGGCTGTTCGCGTCGTTGCCAATGCCGTCAAACTGCAAGTACGCGTAGCGCAGCCCCGCTTCGAAGGCCTTGCGGCTGAATTCCTTGCTCTTCGCGAATTCGATGCCGTTGGTGGCCGCCTGCACCGAGTTGTAACCGACTTTGCGCGCGTACCGGATTGCGTCAAAGAAATACGGGCTCATGGTCGGCTCGCCGCCGCTGAACTGCACCGACATTTGGCGCCGCGGCTTGATCTTGACGGCGTTATCCAGAATCTCTGTGATTTCGTCCCAGCTGAGCTCATGCACGTAGCCAACCTGGTTGGCGTCCATGAAACACGGATCGCACATCATGTTGCAGCGGTTGGTCAGGTCGACCGTCAGCACCGCGCCACGCCCGTAGCGCACGTTCGAAGAGCCGTGCTTGTGCAGCCCTTCGTCGTTGTGCGCGGGAATGTCGCGTCCGGGGAAATTGCTCTCAATCCACTTCAAGAAACTGGAGTCCACGGCCATCAAGTCTTCGTAGTGGCCGTGTTGCGGGCAATCTTTAACCATCCAGACCTGCCCGTCGCGCTCGACAATCTGCGCTTTGATTTCTCCGACCTTCTCATGCATTAGGTCGCGCCAGTCCTTGTTGCCGGCGATAATCGCCTTGCGGGCTTCCTGAACGCAGGCCGGGCATAGCGAGTCGGTCTGGCGGGGGAAGCCAAGCGTCGGCTTGGTTCGTTCCCAGGATTTCAGCAGCGGTTGATCGGACCATTGAGGAGTAGGAGAGGGATTCGGATTTCGTTTGTTGAAGTATTGGACGGTGTTGAAGGTGATCCCAGCGGTTTTGCAAACCACCCAATCCAGCGAGCGGAACAATTGCGTAGAGATTGAATTAGGCATACTGCGGCTGCCTCACTTTCAGAAACTGCACGCTAAGTTCGGAACCCCAAGAACGCCAAAGCCAGTCTGTTTTGAAACTTCCCCCCAGACTGGCAGTTAGGGTAAGACGCGGGCGAACGAACCCTAAACCGTTTGACATATACAGTTTGGGATGGTCAGGCGGGATACGCCAGCAGCTTACGGCGAATGGTCAAAAATGGCACTTGAACAGCGCCAGGACGCCACTAAATGGCCTAAGTTAAAGAAGCCAAAGGGGGTTACTGATACGGGTTACTGATACGGGTTGCTGATCCGAATGGGCTCCCTACTCGCTTCACTCGTTCAGTGCCGGCCGCAGCACCGCTACCAAAAAGTGCGCGAAGTGCGCCGCGTCCTCGTCCATTTGCAGCCAGCGCACCACACAGTGCTCGCCCAGATATTTGGACACGCGCGACTCGGGAATACCTAAATGCTTTGCCAATTTGGGACGAATCGATTCCCCCTTTCGGCCCGAGCCCCCGCGCAGCGAATGAGGAATGGCTACGCGCAACGTCTCACACGGTTCCACATAGTAGTACGTGGTCAGGTCGGAATCTGTGAGTACCCAAACGCCCGGTCCCGCAGGCGCCTTGTCCGCCGCATCGAGATGCGTGGGCGTCGATCCCAGCAAACGCCGGAAGTTCATTTCTAGTTGCGACAATCGTGACGACAGTCCCGGATCCCCGTAGCGGCCGCGGAGACTTGGCGCGGGCGCCGGCTCGGGCGCGCCTTCTGCGGCAGGCCCTTCCGTTGTCCACTCGGGGGTTTCCTTGGAAGGAGTTCGTGGCTGAGGCGCGGATGCCGCAACTGCTCGCGCCGGCTGAACAACGCGTTGCGAATCCCGGCGTGCACCACGACGAGGCCGGTGGCTCCGCTCGTTGCGGCTTGGCTGCGGTATCGGTATTACGGGTTCCGCGGCTGATTCCGGCGATTGAGGACCGGTGTCGGCGGATTGGCTCTCGGCGGAAATTGCTGTTGCTTCGCTCGACCCAGGCGGAGTCTCCACGCTCCGAGGACGCGGCGGCGGATTAGGAATTTCCGCGGGTTCTGTGGCGCCAAGCCTCGTCGCGCTTTCTTGCGCTTTCGTTTTCCAATCTGCGCGACGAAAACGTTCTGCTGCGGTCAGATACCAGCGTCCGGCATCAGCGGAGTTGCCGCTGCTTTCGAAATAGCGCGCCAGCTCGAAAGCGACCATCGCGTCGCGGGTTTTGGAAAACAGGTTCGTCAGTTGCCCCGCGGGATCTTTACCGGTGCGCGCGCGTCGGATGCGCGCGGTGATTTGCTTCCAGTCCGCCATACTGTGAATGGATTCTAGCAGTGAAGGTGCGCTTCCGCCAGCACTCCGCCGGGCCCATACCGATCGGCAATTTGTGAATCCAGCCCTTTATTCATTGACGGCAATCTGCTTCGCGAAGTATGCTTTGTCCGGCCAGCCAGGGAGGGTCCTATGCGTTGTGTGTGCGCGATCTGTGTGGTTGTGCTAGCCTGCGCGCTTGGGTGTTTGCCCGCGTACAGCGCGGGAGCGCCGAACGTCGCCCCGCTCGGCACCATCATTGCCGCCGACCACGCCCATGTTGGCGAAGGCACTGCGGATGTTGGCACCACGATTTACGCCGGAGATTATATCCACACCGACGAGCGAGGAAGCGTCCAGGTCCGCGCCGGCGCAGCGCGTCTGCTGCTGCTGGGTGCTTCCAGCGCCGTGGTGAACAGTGAGGGGTTCCCCTCCGCGAAACTTCTCGCTGGCACCGCGACCTTTTCCACGGCCAAGGCCAATGCCTTCACGCTCTTTGCATCCACCGCGGCCATTCGCGCGCAAACCGACTCGCCCACCATCGCCCAAGTTGCTTTTCTGAATGAGAAGGAAATTGTCGTGACCGCTCGCCGCAGTTCATTGGTGGTCACCGTCGAGGGTGACACCCAGGTGATTCAAGAGGGGCAGTCTTACCGCGTGGCTCTGGACACGGATTCGCAGGGACCGCAAGGCGCCGGCGGGGGCGGACCGCTCAAGGCCGGACGCAGCCGTTTTTTGCTGTTGGCCACCGCGCTGGTAGCCGCCGGAACCGCGATCGCAATCTATTATGCAATGGAGAGCTCCGACAGACCCTGAGCAACGCTTCGCTCCAGAAATTTCACGGCCAGCGCGTCGAACCGCGTTGGCCGTTTTCATTGTGCTCCGCGGACATCGCTCAAAGCGAGGCAACCACTTCGATTTCCACCAGAGCGTCCTTCGGCAGACACGCCGCCTGCACCGTGGAGCGCGCCGGTGGGGCCGCCCCGAAATAGCGCGCGTAGACTTCGTTCATCGCCGCGAAATCATCCATCTCTTTCAGAAATACCGTGGTCTTGACCGCATGATGAAACGAAACACCGGCAGCTTCCAAAATGCCTTTGATGTTTTCCAATACGCGCTCGGTCTGCTGCCGAATGTCTTCGCCCACAAATTGTCCGGACTGCGGATCGAGCGCCACTTGCCCCGAAACGAACAAGAAGCCGTTGGACTTGATGGCTTGCGAGTATGGCCCGATGGGCTTCGGCGCGCGCGCCGTCAGAATGGCATCTTTCATGGTGACAGGCTCCTCAGTTTCGAGAAAAGAATAGCAGATGAACCGGGGAGAAGCAGCTCAGTGCGTGCGGCGTCCACGCACACGAACGAAGCCGGTGTTGGAATGATCGCGCAGCGCTTCACGTTTGGCGATCAGCGTTTCGGCCTGCTGATGGGACAGTCCTTGGTTGACAATCTCCAGAATCTGCTTTTCTGACATGCCGGTATTCTTCAACCGCCCGATCTGCTCGCTGGTGAGTGTGGGCAAGCCCTGAATGCGGCGGTGAATGATGTACTGCACCGTGGGACCGGAAAGTCCGATTAATTTCAATGTGACCGCTTCTCCGCTGAGGATATCGATTTGATCCGACTGCGCCATCTCCAAAATTTGCGCGTCGGTGTAACCCGCTCGCGACAAATCCATGGCCGAATCCGCGCTGGAAAATTCGTGGTTGTGCGCGCGTGCCGCCTTCAGCAGCGCCAGGCACAAATCGTCGGAAGCGCCGGCATGCTTGAGCTTGGTGAGCTGCGTCACTTCCAGATCGCTGGGCTTTAACGCTTTCAGTTCATCCAGACTGGACGACCACATCCCGGATTGATCCAGCGCGGTGTAGTCGGTTTGCGCGTGCTTTTGGCAGCCTAGAAGCAGTAGCGCGCACATGCCGGGAAACAGGAGCCATTTCCTCATACCCCATTGTAAAAGGACTGCGTGGGCCAGTGTGATCCTGTGTTTGCAGACACACTGTACGAACGAACAGGCTGGTCACCTGCGTCAGGCTCGACGAATAACTCCGGTCCAACTTGTCCTGCGCCGTCTTTATGAATTTCCCATTAAATTCTCGGCGCCCCTGTTGACCGGAATGCCCACCAATCTTACTGTGTACGCCCTATGAGCAAAGCCGAACTGGACCAACTGCGGATTGCGTACAAACAAGCGGTCGATGCGTGGGTCGGTGCCATTCGCCAGGAAGAAGCACTGGCTACGGCCGACCACTCCATGACCGCCATGGAAAAGTGGGATGATGCCCACTTCAACGAACAAGACGCGCAGAAGAAAGCCACCGAGGCGCGCGAAGCTTACAAGGATGGCCTGCGCGAAGTGAATTACAGCATCTAAGCGGGCTGGTTTGCTCCCACTGGCCGGACTGATCGTTCGCTACCGCTGCGCAAGCAGCTTGAACTTCGCGCTGCTGTGCTCCGTGTAGTCCAGGAATACCCGGGTACTCACGATCTGATACAGGTCCTCGTGCTGAAATGAATTGATTACATCAGGAGTGCTTTCCTGCAACTGTTTGAGAATGGACGCAAACAGTTTCTCGTGCCCATCATAAGCCGCTTGATTCTTGAACTCTGTCAGCAGCACGATAGTCCGGTTATTTTCCAGTTCGTTTCCCGATTTCGCTTCGTCCGCGATCCGCAGGTAGGTGAGGACCGCGCCCTGGCGTTTGGCTTCTTCACGTACGCGCATCCAGTTGTCGTCCAAGTAGCCCAACGCGGGACCAAATTTTCCCCGCTGCACGTTTAGATATTCCATGGTCCAGACTGGCTTATCCTTAATAACGAGTTGGCCGTGCGCCATTCCGCCGGCAACAGCGAGCAGCCCGAGGGCAGATAAACATACCGCTATACGGGTCGACATGGGCACCTCCCCTATATTCAGACGCAACAGTACTGCACAGGATAGGCCAATTCACTGCGGCAGGATCTACACCTGGAAGGTACGCTCGACGCCGTACACCCCGTTGATCCGGCGGATGTTGCTGAGGATCGCTTCCAGTTGCCGCCGGTCGGTGATTTCCAGGCTGGCTTCCACCCGAGCGTTCTGGCGGTCCGGCCGGCTTTCCAGCATGCGAATGTTGGACCCAGCGCCACTGATCACTGTGGTAATGTCGGCAAGTAAACCCGGACGGTCCTTCGCGCGAATGAGCAATTCCACCGGGAACGTCGCCACATTATTGCCACCCCATTCGACGGCGATGCGCCGTTCGGTCTGATACAGCAGGTTTTGCACGTTGGGACAAGTCCGCGTGTGCACCGCCACGCCACGGCCCCGCGTCACATATCCCACGATTTCGTCGCCGGGAATCGGATTGCAGCATTTGGCGCGAAACACCAGCAAGTCGTCCTGGCCTTTGACGATCAGCGGCGCTTCGCCGAAACCCAGCATGCGTTTTACGGTTTTGACCAGCGTCGGCTTGGCGTCTTCTGCGGGCTTTTCCGCTTCCTTGACCGGCTCCCCAAAATAACGAGCCAGCACTTGGCGGGCCGAGAATTTGCCGAAGCCCACCGCGGCGAACAGATCTTCGGGGCGGGAAAGCCCGTATTCCTCGCTAAGCTTCTGCAAGTCTGGCGCCGGAATCTTCTTCAAGCCGCGTGGAAAATTGCGCGATTCGTTTTCCAGCAGCCGCCGGCCCATTTCTGTGGCTTCTTCGCGTTCCTGAGTATTGATGAAGTGGCGAATCTTGCTTTTAGCGTGCGAGGATTTCACGAAGCTGAGCCAGTCGCGGCTGGGCTTGTGCCCCTTTTGCGTCAGAATTTCCACCACGTCGCCGGACACGATTTCGTGCCGCAGCGTCACCATTTGGCCGTTCACTTTCGCGCCCACACATTGGTGCCCCACTTCGGTGTGCACCGCATAGGCGAAATCCACCGGCGTTGCTCCTTTAGGCAGCTCCAACACCCGGCCCTTGGGCGTGAACGCATACACCTCCACGGGCGCAAGGTCCACCTTCAACGTGGACAAAAATTCGCCAGGCTCCTGCAGTTCCTGCGACCACTCGATCAACTGCCGCATCCACGCGATGCGTTGATCGTCGTCGTTCGACACCGGCCGCCCATCCTTGTATTTCCAGTGTGCGGCCACGCCCTCTTCCGCGATGCGGTGCATGTCCTGGGTGCGGATCTGAATCTCGAACGGCTGGCCGCCATGAATCACCGTGGTGTGCAACGACTGATACAGGTTCGGCCGTGGCATGGCGATGTAATCCTTGAACCGGCCGGGCACGGGGCGCCAGATGTGGTGGACCACACCCAACGCCGCGTAGCAATTGCGCTCGCTATCGGTGATCACGCGCACCGCCAGCAAATCGTAAATCTGCTCCAGGCTGCGCTCTTGGCGAATTATCTTGCGGTGCAGCGAATAAATACCCTTGACCCGCGCTTCCAGTTCCGCGGGAATGCTGTTTTCCACCAGTTTGCTGCGAATCGCGTTCTGCACTTCTTCCAGGAAGCGCTTGTGAATGGGCTCCTTTTCGGTCACTTCTTTCTGCAACGCAAAATAAGCGTCGGGCTCCAGATAGCGAAACGACAGGTCCTCCAGTTCGCCCTTGATCAGCGCCATCCCTAATCGGTGCGCGATCGGCCCGTAAATATCCATAGTTTCACGGGCAATGCGCTGCTGCTTGGCGGGCGGCAGGTATTCCAGCGTGCGCATGTTGTGCAGCCGGTCGCCCAGCTTGACCAGCACCACCCGCACATCGTTCACCATGGCCAGCAGCATCTTGCGCACGTTTTCGGCCTGACGGGCTTCCGGAGCCATCATGTTCAGCCGGCCGATCTTTGTTACCCCCTCCACCAGTCGAGCTACTTCGCTGCCAAATCGTTCTTCCAAACGCGAAAGCGGATATTCGGTGTCTTCGATGGCGTCGTGCAGCAGTGCTGCGGCTAACGTGGTGGCGTCCAACTTCAGGTCCGCCAGGATGTGCGCCACCTCCAAAAGGTGGGTCACATACGGATCGCCGGAAGCACGGAACTGATCGCGATGCCGTTCCGCGGCGATTTCATACGCGCGGCGAACCAGCCAGGGATCTTCGGAGGGACGATTCGTGCGGAGTTTTTCCAGAAGCTCTTCGAGCCGGGTATTGAGCTGCCGCTCGGTGCGGTCCCGGTTGAAATTCAAGGGCAGATTGGCGTGCGAGCCCATATCTAAGTTTACCGCCCGTAACACGTGTTGAGGAAGTCCCACAGATTGTCAGAAACACGTCGCCGACAACCCCACGGAGCCCAACACCAGACCCAAAATCGGCATAGGGGGGAAGGTCACCCGTCCTCCCCTGCCACACCACCGTACATGCGGGTCCGCATACGGCGGTTCGGCGGATATAGCTAAGAGCGTACGACCATCGGCGGAAGCCCAAGCTGAGCAAAGTAGGCGTTCGG
>DASPVD010000129.1:0-39989 GCA_035622555.1 Candidatus Eremiobacteraceae bacterium
CGATCCTTACAACTTCGGCATGCCCGTCATCAACGTCAGCGGTCTTCCGCAAATCGGTTCCGATAAGGCCGACCCCCGCCAGCGCGTTGACAGCAACTGGCATTTCATCGACAACGTGTCCTGGAAAACCGGCAAACACGAAATCAAATTTGGCTACGAGTTACGCCGCACCACTGTTTCTCAAATCTTTAATCGCACCTTCCGCGGCAGATTGGAATTCAGCGGCTTGTCCAGTTTCCTTGCCGGTATTCCCGATAACGGCGGAACTCAGGGCATTGGCGATACCAATCGCAATACCTTCGAGGATTCTCACGCCGGCTACTTCCAGGACAGCTATCGCATGACTCGTAATTTCACTCTTAATCTCGGTCTGCGCTACGACTATTTCGGCATCGTCCAGGAAAAACACGACATGTTCAACAATGTCGATCCCACCACCGGCGTTTCCTTCCCCGTTGGACCGGCCCGCCTCTATCAGCCGGATTGGCGCAACTGGGCCCCTCGCGTCAGCCTCGCTTGGGACCTCACTGGCCATCAGCGCACTGTCGTTCGCGCTGGCTACGGCATCTTCTACGACGCCCCTTCGCAGGACATGTTCGTTGGTCATCTGCCTTTCAGCAGCAGTTTTGATCCCGGTGTCGCCTATTCCGGCCTGCCCGGCATTGGCCAGATCTCCTTTGCCGAGCCTCTGCAAACTCCCTTCGTCCCCTGTGATCCCAGCAATCCCTCGGCCTGCGTTCCGGTGTTTGGGCCCGCGTCCAACTACTCCCCCATGGGCGACGCCTTTGGCATCGATCCCCACATTCGCACTCCCTATCTCCAGAACTACAACCTCAATATCCAGCAACAACTCACCCGTAGAATGGTTCTCCAGGTTGGTTACGTCGGCTCGCAAGGCAACAAGCTATGGGACTTCCGCGATATCAACCAGCCTTCCCAAGCGCAAATCACCGCCGCCGACCTGGCCTGCGGTTGTATCAACGATTTCAGCGTTCCGCGACGCCTTACCGGCAACAATTTCAGTTACATCTATTGGCAGGAAAGCGCCGCCAAATCCAATTACAATTCGTTGCAGACTTCCTATCGCATCGACGATTGGCATGGCGTCACCACATCTCTCAATTACGTTTGGTCCCATTCCATCGACACCGCCAGCGACGGTGAAGATTACGTGCCCAACGCCGCTCAGCCGTCCGACAGCACCCGGGCTTATCTCAATCGCGGCAATTCCAACTTCGACGTCCGCAAGCGCCTCACCTGGAATTTCATCTATCAATTTCCAAACCGCAAAGGGCGCTACCAGCGCTTCACCAACGGTTGGGGCCTCAACGGTATCTTGACCGTCCAATCCGGCCAGCCCTTCCACATGATTCTCGAGCAGGACGATTATGATGGCTCGGGAACGGGTTTCTCCAAGCCGGACGTCATTGCTCCAATCAAATACAATTACAGCGACCCCACGCAGTTCCTCTTGCTTACGTCCTTTGCCATCCCCTGCACTCCGGTCGCGTCCGGCTTCAACGGCTCGGCCAGGACTTCCTGTGTGCCGGGCACTCGCCATTTCGGTAACGAAGGTCGTAACTCCCTCGCCGGACCTCCGTTCCGCCAACTCGACTTCTCTGTCTACAAAAACACGAATCTCACCGAGCGCCTCAAACTCGAACTGCGCTTTGAGTTCTACAACCTCCTCAACCATCCCAATTTTGCCAATCCGCTCTGGCCCAATTTCCTTTCCGACCCTTATATCACTGGAGTCACACCCATCAATGGCAATCCAAACTACTATTCGGCTAATGGCCATCTATCCGGCTATCTGCCTCTCACCACCACAGCCGACGTGGGCCCCGGCTATCCATTTCTCGGCGGCGGAGGTCCCCGAAGTATTCAAATCGCCGCCAAATTCAACTTCTGAGCTGCCCTCGGTCCCCTGGCATCTAGGCGCTTAGCGAGATCTCCGGGACGCGGTTCTCATCGACGCTCTTGTGACCATGTTTCTGCGGCCGCAGAGCCTTTCATTCTTGCTATGTTGTTTGAACTAAACGGCTTAGCAAGGAGGCTGACCGGCAATTGCCTCTAACCTCCGCTCCCCAACACGTGCCACGACACCGCATTCCCATTGCAACTTGTGATAGTTTTATCTCCCCTTTTACGTACTAAGTTATGGAACCGCTCAGACCAGGCCACTTACGCGTGCCGGGACAAACGGAGCCCTTGGATTTAATCGCCCAGGCTCGGGCAGGGGACACCCAAGCTTGGGGCGACCTTTACCGGGAATATGCGCCGGCCATTTTTCGCTTTTGTCGCCGCGCTCTCCCGAGCAAGGAAGACGCTGAAGACGCCACCATGGAGATTTTCATGAAGTTGCGCGACAAACTCGTTCAATACGACACCAGTCGCTCCTTCACCGCCTGGCTCTACAAAGTTGCTGCCAATCATTGTTGGGACATTCTTCGGCGCCACAAGGCCCGTCACGATAAGAACATGGAAGATGTCAACGATCTTCCTCTCGAAGCTCCCGAGCCTAACCAACTGGAACGCCTCATCGAAGAGCGCACTGGCGAACAGGTGCGCAAAGCACTCGACAAACTCGGCGCCAGAGCCCGCATGGCTCTGGTCATGCGCTATTACTCCGATATGAGCTACGACGAAATTGCCGATGCTTTGGGTGTGCGCCGGCCCTTTGTCGGTGTAGTCTTGCTGCGCGCCCGGCATGACCTGCGACAGGCTCTCGGGGAAGATCCTGCTCTCGCGGTGGGAGGATCGCGGTGAACGACTCAAATACGACGAACCAGCACTTGGACGAAATCACTTTGCTGCTTTACGTCGAACGACAATTGGACCGCCAGATCGCGCAACAGGTGTCTCTGCACACCCAAACCTGCGACCGCTGCCTTACCCTTCTCCGCGCTCTCGACCGCGAATCCCGCTTGCTCACTCGTTCCATGCTGGAAGCTGACGAACCATTGCCCTCTCGCATCGCCGAATTTCACCAAAAAGTGAAGCGTTCCATGCACTGGATTTGGGGCGTGGTCTTTGGCTTGGCTCTCCTCGGCGTTTATGCGCTCTACACCGGTTATATCGATCCCTGGGTTGAGCAATTCGAGCAGGCCGGCTTTGGTGGCACCAACCTGTTGAGCCTTTTGCTTTTTCAGGGGGCCTTCTGGAAAGGATGGCAATCCATGTTCACACTGGTTGAACTCGTGGCCATGACTTCCGTCGCCGGTTTTTGTGTATTTCTTCTTCGAAAGTACCTGAAGCGCGGCACCGCCCTCGCCGTTTTGTTCGCCAGCATGTCCATGTTGCTGGTAATCCCTCGCCCTCTCCACGCTCAGGACTTCCATGTCGATATGAAGGATGACAAGCACAAATCCCTCGAAGTGAAAAAAGATGAAGTCCTGCACAAAGACCTTTATTTTGCCGGTTCGCTGCTCCGCATTGACGGCACCGTCGATGGCGACGTTTACGCCATCGCCCAAGAGGTTGATGTCACCGGCACCGTGACCGGGGACCTTATTTTCTTAGGCCGCTCTACGCGCATCAGTGGCCACGTTGAAGGCAATGTTCGTGGTTTCAGCAACAACATCTCCATCACAGGTGTTGTCGACAAAAACGTCACCATCTTCAATGAGGACGCTCGCATTGACTCCTCCGGGAAAATTGGCCACAGCCTCACTGCTTTCAACCAGATCTTAACCATCGACGGCACCGTCGGCCGCGATGTTCTCGCCATGTTCAACGAAGCCACCATCGCCGGAACCATTGGCGGTAATTTGCGCGCCAAGGGCGCCTCTCTCAGCATCGCCTCCAGCGCGCAAATCAACGGCACGGCCAAGTTCGAGGGCGACAAGCCCGCGGATGTGGCCTCTGGTGCCAAGCTCGCCTCCCCTTTGCAATACTCCAAGCTGGAACACCGCTCCCATGCCGAGCGCGGCGCCGGCTTCTACATTTGGCGAATCGTGTGGGCCGCCGCTCGCATCCTGCTCGGGCTTGTCCTGATTTCCCTCATGCCCATCTTTGCCCGCGAAACCATGGAATCGGCGGAGCGCTACGGTGCCTCCCTCGGCCTGGGGGTTTTGGTCTTTTTCGGCGTGGCCATCGCTTCCTTGATCGCCTGCATCACCGTTGTGGGTCTGCTTGTTGGTGTTTCCACATTCTTCCTTTGGCTGATTGCTGTGTTTAGTTCTTATGTCGTTGTCGGCGGTGTGGTCGGCCGCTGGATTCTTGGTAGAACCAGCGAGTTCTGGCCCTTGATCGGCCGCATGGCTCTGGGCGTGCTCATCGTGGTTCTGGTTGTCGCCCTGCCGCATATCGGCGGTTGGATCCGCTTTGGTGTTTGGATTTGGGGCCTGGGCGCCATCTCCCTTGCCATCTATCGTCGACTCCAGCCGGTGATTGCCCCCAACATTCCGTCCATGCCCGGCGGACCCATCGGCACGCCCTTGCCGCCCAACACCACCATCAGCCCGGCCTAAGTTTGTGGCATAGGCATTCTTGCCCGTGCTGAAAATCGTTGTGGGTCGCAGCTTTTCGCCGCGAGATTAGTGCTGGGCAATCACTTAAGGGTCTGCCAAATCATCCGAACGCGGTGTATGCCTGAGCAACCTGCTTTTTTCTTCGTTTGTTGGCAGAAACAGATTCTTTACTTTGCTTGAGCTTCAAGCTAGCCTCGCCCCAAAAAAGAACGGGCCCCGGGAAGGAAACCCGGAGCCCGTGCCTTCTGCGGAGGCGGGAAAAATCTATTGTGCGCGAACTTTCGCTGCCTGGAACGGATACTGAATCCCGTCGGCCGGGTTCAAGAATAGCGCGCTAACCCCCACGATGTTGCCGTTCGACAAATTTTGCAAGCTCGATGTCCCCTCCACAATCGTGGCGCTCGGATATGTCAGCACCTGCGGTACACCGGTGAATGTCGGAAAATACACGGGCAATGTCGTGACGCTGAAAGCATTCCCAGACACCGTCCCGACCGTGGCCACGAACCGCGAGAACCTCAGGATCAGCGCTGTAGCGTTCGCGGTGATGCCATTTGTTCCACTCGCCGCCCCGGTCACCTTCACGCGCACCTGTTGACCCGACAGGATGTCGGCGGTATTTGTGAACCCAACCGTTGTGGGCAGACCCGACTGGCCGGTCAGTATACCCGTATCGATAGCAAATCCAGCCGTTGAGCCAACCGTCAGGCAAACCCCGCTTCCAAAGCTGGCGCTGGCCAGCGGCGACCCGCTGGTTGTGATCGAGCTGTCGCTCAAGATCAATCCGTATCCCCCGGTACAGCTGCTTAGGTAGATGATGCCTTCCACCTCATCGGTCGGGGTCTTGGAAATATCGATGATGTCGAGCGATGTGCCGGTCACCACTCCGGACGTCGTCAGAACTCCTTGCAAACTGACGATCGAGCCCGTCTGTATGCAATTCAGCGGGGCTGACGTATTGCTGCATTGCGCCTGTGGATCGTAGACCGGAATCGACGAACTGATCGTTGCCGTCAGCGTTCCACGCATTGTCGATTTCAGCGTGATGCTGCTGGAAGTGATCGCCGTCACTGCTCCCGTGAAGTCATCGATATACGCAAAATCTCCGCTGGGCACGCCCGACGGTACCGTGCTCGTCGCCGTCAACACGCCCGACTGCGTCACGTCGATTCCAATCCCATTCGTCGTTACGATGGCATTGCTGTAGTTGAAATCCAGGTCCAGCCATTGGTGCGCGTCGCTCGCCAGCACCAAAGGTGTTCCAGTTGGAAATGTGTAGGTAATTGTCGCCGCGCTTCCCGTCAGGCTGCACACCGCGTTGCTGGGGCAACTACCAATCGTCGAGCTCGAAGCATTGGCGAACACCCCGGAAGGCGCCGCCACGGTTACGTTGACCGCCGTATAGCTTCCCGCGGCCACTTTGACGTTCGCGGCAATCAGGTTCGTATCAGTCTGCAGCCGCGTGAGTTCAAAACTGGTCGAACTGCTCGGCGCGTACACCGACACGGCGGTGCCGCTCGAAGGCGTCAGCGTGATCCCGATAATCGGCAGCGAGAAACTCACTATGCTCGTATTTGCGGGCGGTGTATCCGAGATCGTAAGGCTGAGCAATGCGTCCCCGGTTACGTTGCAATTGGTTGTGCACTTGCTGTGCAGTCCGCTGCACGAACTCAGCCCCATTGCCACGCTCACCGCTAGCAACACAAGAAATCGTTTCGAGTCCATTTACTTACCTACCCCGCGCCGAAGGAAACCGCGCAGACCACTTCATCAATGTGTCTGGAACACCCAAACACGACTGTAGCGCTACCCGTTAAGCCCGTGAACACAGAAAGGGAAGAGGTGCCCAACTACTAACGGGGATTCTGGTCGGCCCGTTCCTGCGTGCTTCCTCGACGCACCGTCTGTAGCGCCAGCCGAACATCACACGGCACCGTTTCGACCCGCTGATTCTGTGGAACTTACGCCTCACGCAGCGACTTTGGCCTCTATGGTATGTTAAAGACTCACGCATATCTGGTGCGATTCAGGCAGGCTTTCTGGCAAAACGCAATACCAAACCGTCTACTCCTCCAGCAGCTCGCGCCCCCGGTCCCGCTCCCGAGCGCGTCTACTCGCCCTTAGAGGACGTCCACTCACCCAAGCCTTCGCGCCCTTCGAAAGCCGTCTTCTCCCCTTGCCACGACGATCTGGACGACAACTCGGTAGTCCCTGCCCCCCAACCCGCCTCCTCCATGCGCGACATCTTCGGCCCCGGTGGCCTCCTCGAAAAATGCATGATCGGCGGATACGAGCATCGTCCCGCGCAGTTGCAGATGGCTGAAGCCGTCGATGACGCCTTCAAAAATCATCATCACGCCATCCTGGAAGCTGGCACCGGAACCGGGAAAACCCTGGCCTATTTGCTCCCGGCCATCTGCAGTGGCCGCCGCGTGGTGGTTTCCACCGCAACCAAGTCCCTGCAGGAACAGCTCTACCAAAAGGACGTGCCTTTCCTGCAAAAGCATTTCGCACCCGACTGGAAAGTCGCGATCATGAAAGGTCGCTCTAATTTTCTCTGCCTCGCCAAGATGGACGCCATGGGTCAGCAACCTTTGCTCAAGGGCATGGAAGAGGTGGACGCCTTCCGTCAGATTCGCGATTGGGCCAGGCTGACCGAGACTGGTGACCGTGCCGAACTCACCTTCTTGCCCGACGATTCCGACTTATGGTTGCGTATCGATGCTCGCCGCGACACTTGCACCGGAAAGAAGTGCCCTCATTTTGACGATTGCTTTCTCACCAGGATGCAGGCTCGCGCCAAACAAGCCGATCTGATCATCGCCAATCATCATCTGTTCTTTGCCGATTTGGCTCTCAAGCGTGATGATTTCGGCAGCATCCTTCCGCAATACTCCGCTGTCGTTTTTGACGAGGCCCACGAAATGGAGGACGTCGCCAGCGATTACTTTGGCCAGGAAATCTCCAATTTCCGCTTCGAAGAGCTGGCTCGTGATGCCGATCAGATGATGCGTTTGACGCATCACGCCACGCCCGGTCTCTTGCGCAAAACCCAACGCATTCGCGAGAAGAACCGCACCTTTTTCGACGCTTTTCCTCCCAAGGAGGGCCGCTTCCCATTTTCCCGGCCGGACCGCGAAGCCTTTCTGGAGCAAAACAGAGAGTCGTACGACGCCTTGATGAATGCTCTGAAATCTTTGGAAACTGAATTTGCCGCCCTGACCGAAAAACCCGAGGAGTTGCTCCACATCGCTCGCCGTTCCTTCGAAATCCGTCAGGACTTGTCTTTCCTCTTCGAGTCCAACGAGAAAAACTACGTCTATTGGTTTGAACGCAGAAACAAAGGCGTGTTCTTGGCCGCCACTCCCATCGACGTCAGTCAAATCCTGCGCCAGCAGCTCTTCGAGCCTTTCGATACAGTCATTCTCACCTCCGCTACTCTTACCGTCGCCGCGCGCTTCGATTTCATTCGTCAACGCATGGGTTTGGATCATGCCAGGGAATCCCTCCTGCCCCCGGAATTCGACTATGGGCATCAGGCCCTGCTGTATCTCCCGCAACGCATGCCCGATGTCCGCGACTCCGGCTTCCCGGCGAAAGCCGCCGACGAAATCGTCGCGTTACTCGAGCTCAGTCAGGGTCGCGCCTTCTGTCTGTTCACCAGCTATGCCCAGATGAACGACCTCTTCGAACGCGTCCGCGATCGCCTCGATTTTCCTCTGCTGCTGCAAGGCACCGCCCCGCGCATCATCCTTCTCGAACGCTTCAAGACCACTCCCCATTCCGTTCTATTTGCTACCGCCAGCTTTTGGCAGGGCGTCGACGTTCCCGGCGATCAACTCTCCTGCGTTATTGTGGACCGCTTGCCTTTTGCGGTTCCCAACGACCCCATTGTTGCCGCCCGCGTCCGCGCTCTGCAGGAAGAAGGACGCAACCCCTTCTCCGAATTTCAGGTCCCCGAAGCAGTCCTCGCCCTCAAACAGGGTTTTGGCCGCCTCATTCGCACCAAGACCGACCGCGGCGTTTTGGCACTCCTCGATACCAGAATCTCGCGGATGCCGTATGGTAAAATTTTCTTGGACTCCTTGCCGCGCTACCAAAGGACGCACGACCTAGGGGAGGTTGCGCGTTTCCTCAGCGACAGTAGGCCTGCCTGAGTGCCCCGGGGAAGAGGACTAAAGGTTGGCTATGTTTCAGGTCAGTGTTGAAGACACATTTTCTTCCGGTCACGCCTTGCGCGGCTATAAAGGCAAATGCGAAAACCCGCACGGCCATAACTATCGCGTCCAGGTTACCCTCGAAGGCCCGCAATTAGACCATATCGGCTTGCTGGTCGACTTCACTCACTTGAAAGAAGTCATGCGCTCCATCATCAAGCGCCTCGATCATCAATTCATCAATGATCTCGAGCCTTTCACCTCCGTCAATCCCTCCGCCGAAAACATGGCCAAGTATTTCTATGACCAAGTGAGCGGAAAACTGCAAAATCTACCACCCGGTGCGCGGGTCAGCAATGTGGTGGTCTGGGAAACCGATACTGCTATGGCCCAATATCGTCCCGGTGACTAGAGGAGACCGGCATTGAACCGTTCCATTCTGATTATTCTCGTTCCCGCGTTACTCGTGGCCGCCGGCTATATCGTCGTTTTACGCATGATGGGCCTGGCTCCCGGTTATCCTCGCCTGATTATCGCTATGCTGTTATTTTTCGGCGGTATCTATTGGCTCGCAAAACGCTCCGGAAAGAAAGCGAACTCCACGGGCAACACTGCCCGCTGATTCTTTGGCAGGTCCTATGTACGTCACTGAGATATTCAAATCGATCCAAGGAGAAGGAACGCGCGCCGGACTCCCGTGCATCTTTGTTCGTCTCACCGGCTGCAATCTTCGCTGCACCTGGTGCGATACCCAATATGCCTTTCATGGCGGCCACAAGATGACCATTGAGGACGTTCTCGAGCGCGTCGAAGCACTAAATCGCCGCCCCGACGGCTCCCCGACCGGCGTTCCACTGGTCGAGCTGACTGGCGGAGAACCCCTCCTCCAGCAAGACACTCCTGCTCTTGCCCAACACTTGCTCGCCGCCGGTTACACCGTTATGGTCGAAACCAGTGGTGAACGCTTCATTGGTGATCTGCCTCCCGAGGTTATCCGCATCGTCGACGTCAAATGCCCCGATTCCGGCGAACCGGACACTTTCGACATGCGCAATCTCGCCCAATTCAATGACAAAGATGAAGTCAAATTCGTCATTTCCAGCCGCCGCGACTACGAGTTTGCCCGCGACTTTACTCGTCTCCATCATTTGCAGGATTCCGTTCACGCCGTTCTGTTTTCTCCGGTTCACGAAGACCCCAAGGGCCAATGGCCTGGCCTGGAACCTCGCAAGCTGGTCGAATGGATGCTCGAGGATGGCTTAGCCGCCCGCCTTGGCCTGCAGTTGCATAAGATGGTCTGGGACCCGGCTATGCGCGGAGTTTAGCTTTTTCACCACCAGGCTAAGCAATGCTGGCGGAGTCAACCAGGGGATGACCGACAACACTAAAGCCGTGGTGCTCCTTAGTGGCGGCATGGATTCGTGTGTTACCGCGGCCATGGCTCGCCAACGCCACGGCCCTGCCAATCTGGCACTCCTCCACGTGATGTATGGCCAGCGCACCGAAAACCGCGAAAAACAGGCCTTTGATGAAATTGCCGCCCATTACCACGTCTCCCAACGGCTCATTGTCAGGCTCGACCATTTCCGCGCCATCGGAGGGTCAGCGCTCACAGACAAGCGCATCCCCATCCCCGAGAATACCCTGGAGGTCTCAGGGGCCGGTCACGACCCCATTTCGGTGACCTATGTGCCTTTCCGGAATGCTCATTTCTTGAGCATTGCCGTCAGTTGGGCCGAAGCCATTGGTGCTGGCGCCATCTATATCGGCGCCGTTGCCGAAGACAGCTCCGGTTATCCCGATTGCCGCCCGGAATACTATCGGGTCTTTCAGGAACTAATCCGTGTCGGTACTAAGCCAGAGACACGGATTGAAATGGTTACTCCGGTCATCGGTATGACGAAGAGTGAAATCATTCGCCGGGGCAGCGAATTGGCAGCGCCGCTACATTTGACATGGTCTTGTTACCAGGCCGAAGACGTCGCCTGTGGCAAGTGCGACAGTTGCCTGCTGCGTTTGCGGGCGTTTGCGCAAGCGGGAATGGCTGATCCCATCCCGTATCACCAGCGCTCCGTCGGCATGGTCTGACGCGGGTTCCGTGCTCATTGGAATCTATTCCAGATGAGCGATAATGGGGGCATACCGGCCACGACTGTGGTTCGGCGCTCCTCAGATGCAAAGGAGAACGGAGCATGTCCAACCGATGCAAGGCATTTGCGCTCGCCGCCTTATTCGTCTTCAGTTTTTCTTGTTTGCTCGTCCCCAAGGCTGCTGCCCAAGGGAAGATCAGCGGCACCATCATCGATTTCGATGGCAAGCCCTGGGCTGATCTGCCCGTCAACGTCAAGAGTGATCAGGGTGCTGCCCAAGACACCAAGACCGACGCTAACGGCAAATACCTATTCGCCAACCTTCGTCCCGGCAAATACACCGTTAGCGTTCATCCCCCTCAAGTGAAGGACCCATTCACTACCGTGACTGAAGTTCATGGCACCACCGAAACTCCCCCGGTCAACTGGAACTTCAAAGAGATCCTCGAAAAACAAAGCCCTGAAGAAGCTGCCAAGATGAAGAAGCAGGAGGAACAAAAGACCAAGTTCACCGCCATGAAACAGCATTTTGATCAGGGCATGGCTCTCTTGGATCAGGAGAAGGCCGCCAAGGCGGACCTGTCCAAGGTCACTCCGGATCAGCGGGATGCCGCCAAGGCCAAAGTTACCGATCTTTCCAATCAAGCCGCGGCCGAATTCCAGGAAGCCCAAAAGGCTGCACCGGAAAAGGACCCCAATATCAATTTGTTCTGGGCCCGCATGGGTGAAGCCTACGACGTTGCTGGTCGCAATGATGAAGCCATCAATGCTTACCAGCAGGCCATCGCCAACAAACCCGACAACGCCGGTTACTACAACAACCTCGGCAACGTCCTCGCTCGCGCCGGCAAGATTGACGATGCCAAAGCCGCTTACACCAAGAGCGCCGAATTGGATCCCGCCAATGCCGCCATGGCATGGCGCAACTTCGGCATCAGCTTGTATTCTGTGAATCGCATGCAGGATGCTATCGAGCCTCTCCAGAAAGCTACCCAACTCGACCCCAAGAACGCCCAGGGCTGGTATCTTCTAGGCACTTGCATGGTCGCTGATCCAAGTATCTACAAGCAGGTAGGCGATAAGATCCAGGTAACTCCAAAACCCGGCACTGCCGAAGCCTTTCAGAAAGCCATCGCACTTGACCCCAACGGGCCCATCGGCGCCCAAGCCAAGGCCGGGCTCGAGCAATTGAACGCTCTCACCGGTGGCATTTCCACGAAGATCGGCGGAAAGAAAAAGTCCTAACCCGCCATCACAATCCTATATTTCTGAACCGGCCCTCTCTCTGGGCCGGTTTTCTTTTTGGTTTACCGATGCCCGCCCTCCATTTTTTTCGCTTGTGTAGTCGCCGGCACCTTCACAGCGTGCGTTTCGCTTCCATATTATTTTCCAGTTTCCGCGACCACTGCGCACTTGTCATCCTGAGGGCGCGTCTTGTGCCTGCCTGCGCAGGCAGGCGCCCGAAGGATCTCAATCGTCGCGTCTTTCCGGCTGCCCCACCTCGATTCGTGCAGGTGGGTCTTGGGTGATTTCGACGACTGTGTCGGGGTGCCACACCCGGGGGTAAGGGTGCGTGTTCTCTCGTTCCATCTACGACCGGCAGCGCCTGTCATCGATGCGCTAGTGTCCCCGTTATCTTTGTTCGCCGCAGCGCCCAAGAAAACGCCAGCATCGACGCGGGAAGCAGAATCGCCGCGAACAGCAGCAGAATCAGCAGCGGCCGGGCCAACTGGAGTATCCCAGCTCCTTGTAATAGCGCTGCCCGCATCCCGTCCAACGCGTAAGTAACCGGATTCAGTTGCGCTACCACTTGCAGCCATCGCGGCAACACGCTAATGGGGAACAACATCCCGCCCACAATGCTGGATATACCGACAAACAACCATTTGGAGGGATTGCCGCGCTTGAACACCAGCAGGAAGGCCGAAGACGAAATGCCCAGCCCTGAAAACGAGAGCAGCGTCGCCATGAGCACGGCGATCGCCGCAAGCCAGTTCGCCGATCCCAACGGAAACCCAAACAGCAGGCTGCCCCATCCCAGGTACACCGCTACCCGCAGCGTGGTCAGCGCGAACGGGTATATCGCGGATCCAACCAACACTACCGGCAGCGACACTTGTGTGACCAACAATGGCTCCAGCGTCCCGGTGTCTCGCGCCTCTTCCAGGCTCCGGTCGAACGTATCGATGGCCGCGTGCAGATAATCAAAGAATGCAAATCCAATCAGCGAATACGCGAAGTACGATACCCCCTGTGGCAACGCATCACGCAGTTGCGGCGAATCCACAAACCGGGCGACGTAGTAAAACATGGCCGCGCCAAATAGCGACTCAATCAGTTCCAAAACAAATGGACTGCGATACGTGCTGGCAATCCGCAGGTCACGTTGAAAGAACAGCAGAATGTCCTTGATCACGCGACTCATAAAGACGCGGGCTCCTCGAGCGCCCGAGCGCTGTGTCCCGTCAACAGCGAGAAAGCCTCCTCCAAAGTCGCCGCCCCAGCTTTGCTCTTCAGGCCCGCTGGCGTATCGATTGCCACCAGAGTTCCTTCCTTGAGCACCGCTACGCGGTCGGCCAAAAACTCAATTTCCGGCAGCGTGTGCGACGCAAACAGTAGCGCAGTTCCCAACTGCCGGAGCACTTCGCGTTTCAGATAACGCCGGAAATCTGCCGCGCCCAAGGCGTCAAGGCTCCGCGTTGGTTCGTCCAGTAGCAGCACCTTGGGCTCGTGCAACACCGCGCGCACTAGGCTCAACCTTTGGATCGTTCCCGCGGACAGCGTTCTTACTTGGCGCTTGAGCGCGTCCTCCAACGCAAAGCGTTCGCAGAGAGAATGAATCCGTGACCGCAGCAGCGCCTCAGACAAATGATTGAGCCGCCCGAAAAAACGCAGATTCTCTTCGCCCGTGAGACGCGCGTAAAAACCCAAGTCGGAGCCCGCGTGATAGCCCAGTTGCCTTCGCACCGCCGCTGGTTCTCGGACCGCATCGTAACCCGCCACCGACGCTTTCCCCGCGCTGGGCAGCAGCAACGTCGCAATGATTCGCAGCAGTGTGGATTTACCCGCGCCGTTGGTCCCGAGCAACGCCACTGCTTCGCCTGGTTTCACTTCCAGCGAAATTCCCTGCAGCGCCTTTACGCTGGGTGTCGCAAACGGCTGCAGCAATGCGCGCCAGCCACTGTAGGCTTCCGGAAAAGATTTCCCCACACTGTCGAGGCTGATGGCCGATTCGGGCATTTTCGACTTTATAACTTGTCTGCCCATAAAAAACAATCGGCGCACCGGCCGCTGATACATGACGAACGAGCCGTTTCCCGGTAAGATAGTGGCCCGGAGCCCGGCAAACACCATGCGCGCCCAGCCAGAAAGGCCAGAATGTCGGAGTTCGTAGCTTATTCAGGTCACGCCTTTGTTCCTAGTCATGTTTTGGTTCGCCACCTCGCCGACGAAACCGTGCTGTTGAACTTGGAGACCGAAAAGTATTTCGGCCTCGATGCCACTGGCACGCTCATGTGGCAGCTCGCAACCCAATCACCTACTCTTGAAGCCGCCTATGCCCATCTTTCCGACCAGTTCGATGTTCAACCGGAAATTTTGCGCAGTCATTTCACCGGCTTGTTGCGGCAATTGGTCGAACATGGCCTGCTCACCCTTTTGCCCCGCAACGAAGTGACCTCCCGCGATGTGGAAAGCCTTCCAGCGATATAGGGCGCTGGACCCTGACGCTCGCTCGCTCTTTAAGCGGGCCGCCGTCCTTCTGCTATTGATTTCGCTGTCTCTGCGCCTGCGCGGGTTCAAGAAAACAAAGGAAGCGCTGCAGGCGCGTTTGGCATCTTCTTCGGTTCAACACTCACTCCACCGCGATCACTACGCAATTCTGCAACAAACCTGCCGAATGCTCACAGCGGCCGCCCATTACAGCTTGCTCCGTCACACGTGCCTCGCTCAGTCCCTGGCCTTATGGTACCTGCTTGAAAACAAAGGTCTCTCCGCGGATTTGCGCGTCGGTGTTCGCAAATCGTCGCAGACCTTCGAGGCCCACGCCTGGGTGGAATATCAAGGCAATGCCTTGAACGAGCCGGAGCAGCAGCACCGTCATTTCTCCCAATTTGACCGCGCTTTGTCCGACCTGTCTGGAGTTCGCTGATGAGCGGCTTTCTCGGCATGCTCCGCCAGGATGGAAGACCAGTTGACTCCAGCCTCCTCGAAAAAATTGCAGACCACTTGGCTTTTCGCGGCCCCGACGGCCGCTTTGTCTGGCATGCCGGAAACCTGGGTAGCTGTTTCGCATGGATGCGCACTGGCCCAAACCGCCAATCGCCTTGCCAGCCGGTCATTTGGGATAACCGGCTTTTCCTCTGGGGTGATCTGCGCATCGACGCCCAACAGGAACTTCAGCGCCAATTAGGAGATGAGGATTACCCCACAAACCCCAAGCCCACCAACGAAGAGCTTCTTCTGCGGGCCTGGGACAAGTGGGGACCCGCCTCACTCGATCACGTCATCGGAGACTTCTCCTTTGCCTTGTGGGATTCCCATGAGCAAACCCTTTGGTGCGCGCGCGATTTTATCGGGTCGCGGCCCTTTTACTACGCGCAAGCCAGCGGTCTTTTCTGTTTCACCAACACCCTCTCGCTTCTGCGCCTTGTGCCAGAGATTTCCGGCGAACTCGACGAAGTTTTCATGGGCGACTTCTTGCTCCAGGGCAAGTCCGCTGATTACTGCCGGACCGTCTACCGCGATGTTAAACGCTTGCTTGCCGGCCATTGTCTGGAATTATCCAATGGCAATTTGAGCCTCCGCCGCTTCTGCAAGCTTCCGGTGGAAGAACCCCTTCAACTGTCGCGCCCCGAAGAGTATGTCGAGGCTTATTCGGATTTGTTAAAGATCGCCGTGAACGAACGGCTCCCCGAAGGGAATATTGCCATTTTCTTGAGCGGCGGATTGGATTCCACTGCCGTTTGTGCCGTTGCCTGTCAACTCGCCAGTGCTCGCCGGGAAAAAGCAAAAGATCAATTGAAAGCATTCACCATCGGCTGCCAGACTTTCTTCGACGACCCAGAACCCCCGCTCGCCACCATGGTTGCACGCCATCTGGGCATCGCTCATGAGTTGGTTCAGTACGCGCGATCGAAGCCATTTGAAGTTGCTGCGCAGGCGCATGCCTTGCCGGAGCCCTTGGACGACATGTTCTTTCCCCAGGCCTGCAACGTTTACCGAACGGCGGCGAAACACGCCAATGTTGCTCTCACCGGTGACGGCGGCGACGAGGTGCTGACTGGCCAAGCCTGGCCATGCCTCACTCACCTGTGGCATAACGGCCATTGGACCCGAATCATCCAGGTTTTTGGCGGGTTTCTGTGGCGCCATAAAACCATACCGCCCCTGCGCGCCGGCTTTCGCACTAAGTTTCGCACTCTGTTCCAGCACCGCGATCCATATCACGGTTATCCCCTCTGGCTGAGTAATGATTTCGAGAAAAGAACCAACCTGAGGCAAAGATGGCTCGCCCTGCAGAATTTCCGGGGCTCGGCGGAACATCCCTTTCACCCTGCCGCTTATCGCCAGTTACACAATGGCATCTGGGGCGCCACATTGGAATACGAAGATGCTGGTTGGCACCGCATCCCCTTGGAATTCCGCACTCCTCTTCTCGATTTGCGCCTACTGAAATTTCTCCTTCGGCTCCCGCCAATCCCCTGGTGTATGGAGAAAGAACTGTGCCGCCAGGCCATGGACAAGGTCCTGCCCCATCAAATTTTGCACAGGCCCAAAACACCCTTGCTGTTCGATGTACGGGAAAAATCCACCCGCACCGCAGATTTGGCTGCATGTTTATCTGCCCAGTCCCCGGGCGTAACATTATCGTTTGTGGATTGGCCCAAATGGTGCGAAACTTTGCACCATTCTCAGGGTTTTCTTACAACGTCGGCTCTCCGCCCAGCTAGCCTGTTCTATTGGTTGAAATCGGTTGAAACTTAGTATTGGATTCAGTACAGTTTCTACTGCCAGCTGAGGGGCATTGATGAATCGTTCGTGTGCGCTACCCAAACCGAAAAAGCCCTATGAAGCACCCAAGCTGATTGTTTACGGGAGCTTAGCCGAAATGACGCAGAGTGCAGGCGCACGTGGGAAGTCCGATGCCCACCCCCGCCCCGGCCATTACGCAACTGGTAAGGGATAACGTGGCATTCCGTGATTCATTCCTATCACGCGTACGGCGTCAGTATCCGTTCCACACACCCCATCACCGCGCTGCAATCAACCAAGCCTGCCTCGACACTCTTCTCTATTCAGTTTGAAGCTGGTCCGGAACCTCAGTGGGCCAAAATTGCTTGCTCTGGTCCCGGCCAGGTTCGTTGGCGCTCGAGTCGCGAAAATGAATCCGGCGATTCCGCTGTCATCTTAACCGAGCATGGCCGCGGCCAGTGCTATGGCCTACTCTATTCTGGCACCGCGCGATTCGTTTTCGATGAAGCCAACCTTCGCCTGTGGGGCACCGTCTATCCTCCGCTCTCTCCCGATGATTTGGACCTGTACTTTCTCGGACCGGCTATGGGCTTCTTGTTGCGCCACCGGCGCATCACCTGTGTACATGCCAGCGCCGTCGAGCTTCACGACTCCGCCGTACTCTTCTCCGGCGACGCCGGTTTCGGCAAATCCACCACTGCGGCTGCTTTGGCGCTTCGCGGCGCTCCGGTGTTGTCCGATGACATTGTACCGCTGACAAAAACCAGCGGCTGTTACTGGGCCAATCCCGGTTATCCTCGGCTTTGTCTGTGGCCCGACGCTGTCGCCACACTTTCTATTCCCCAGGAAACTCTCCCGCGCATTTGCCCAGCAATGGAAAAATGTTATCTGCCGCTAGATGGAGTGCGAGCCACCTTCGCGGCTGAAAGAAAACCCCTTGGCATCATCTACTTATTCGGGGAGCGCTCGGATGCTTCCGGCGCTCCGCGCATCGAGGAGCTAAGCCCGCGCCAAGCCTTGTTGGAACTTGTTCAGAACACTTACATGAACTGGCTCATCGACCGCGAGCAACGCGCTCAGGAGTTCGACGAACTTTGTAAGATTGTGCAGCAGGTTCCGGTTCGGCGCATCGTCGCTCACACCGACGGCGCAAAACTCGGGCTGCTGTGCGACCGTATCTTCCAGGACGCTGAACGCCTTCTGCCGCGGTGCTGAATCTGCTATTTCCACTCGCGAACCTTCCTCAACCAGACCCCCTCACCAGGTGTAAACTGCAAAGCGAAACCGGAGCATTCCTCTGTACGCCATTTCTTCACCAAATGTGCCCACCCTGCAGAAGGAATGGAACTTTCTCTGCCTCTGCGCTTCACCTCATTCCCAACCGCAAAAAATCTTCGAATCTCTGACTCAAAACCTGCTGTGGCCAGCTCTTCTGGACCTCGCCGTTCAGCACGGTGTCGAGGGGTTGCTTGCTCGTCGCCTCCAACAAGTAGGATTTACCGCCGTTCCTTCGGCTATCCATCAGTCTTTGCAAAACCGAATCAGGGCCCAGCAAATCTCCAGCCTGGCTTTGATGGCTGAACTTTTTCGCGTCGTTCAACACTTCTCAAACGCGCAGATCGAGGCCGTATTGGTTAAGGGGCCGGTCATCTCGCTACTGGCTTACGATGACCCGGCGATTCGCAGCTATGTGGATCTGGACCTTCTGCTTCGTCAACGTGATCTTCGCAACGCTATGCTCCGCATGTTGGAATTGGGATTTGAGTCGGAGGTGCCGGAATCGGTTGTGCGTGCCGGCAAAATTGCTGGCGAGTATGTGTTCCGTCGCCCGGGAACGCGCTGCACCATTGAATTACACACCGAAAGCACACTTCGTTATCATCCCAAACCGATTCCCATTGATGATCTATTCGCCAGGAAACGAACTCTTTCCCTGGACGCCAGGGAAGTACCTGCCTTGAGTCTTGAAGACGAACTCCTTGTCAACTGTATTCACGCCGCCAAGCATCTCTGGGAGCGGCTCATTTGGGTGTCCGATGTGGCCGCAACCGTCGCGCATCACCCCGAACTCGACTGCGAAAAGCTTCTCCGCGCCGCCGCCGATGTGCGTGCCACCCGGATGCTCCTCGTGGCCTTCCAACTCGGTGTGCTCTTGCTCGGCTTGGATGTTCCGCCGCGAATCGCTGCGCAGATTGCTAGGGATAAGGCCGTTGCATCACTCTGTCGCAGCATCTTGGCTTGGCTTCCATCTGCAGGCGCCGCGCCGCCTTTAGCTCAACGCGCCATGTTCCGCCTCAAGATGGCTGGAGGTGGACTGGCCGGGGCTGCCTACCTCGCTCGCCTGTCGCTCTCGCCTACACACGAAGATTGGGTCACAGGAGCCGAAGAGCGCAGGTCCTGGTGGTGGGACGCGCTGCACCGCCCGTTTCGTTTGTTCCGGAAATACGGCTCAACGCAATAAAACTGCACTGCTTTAGCTCTGCCATCCACATGAAAACCGACTTGGCCCCTGGGCTTGTTCGGACTGCGCCTTCCAACTAAATCGAAGTCCGCACCCCGCTCCGGTAGTCTCTCTTTTGTGCCGGTGCGGGAAGCTCCACGGTCACCGAAAGTGCCGCCTTGTTTCGAATCAGGCCCAGCTTCAGCGTTTTCTCTTGCGCTCCGTCCGCCATCTTCGCTCGCAACTCCCCTATCGACCGAATGCGCTCTCCATTCACGCTCGTGATCACGTCGCCGACTTTCAATCCTGCTTTAGCTGCCGGGGTGTCCGGAAATACGCCCCGAACCAGAATCCCTTCTCCGTCAGGCGCTCCAAAATAGTTTCCGAACTCGCCATCCAAATTTTCCGCGTCAATGCCCAGTCGCGTCCCGGACGACATCGACCACGGCCCATTTTCGAAGATATTCCCGATGTCCGGCATCTGGAACGAAAAGGTGCCCGGCTCCGCCGGTGCCACAAAGGTGTTCGTACGATGCATCTCGGACGTCCCTAAAGTGACCGTCACGGTTTGCGCGCGCCCTTCCCGCCAAACGGTGAACTGCGCTGTCCGTCCTGCGGGAATCTCCCGGATCATCCGGCGAAATTGTTCTGTTCCTTCCACCCGCTGGCCGTTAATCTCGGTCACCACATCGTTTTCCTTCAATCCCGCCTTGGCTGCCGGGCTATCCGGTACGATCTTCCCCAGCACCACACCGCGTTCCGCCGGTAGTTTTAGCTCCTTCACTTCATCGGATGTGACTTCCTTGACTCTTGCTCCCAGCCACCCGCCATCGGAAGTGACAAACACTTCCATGTTGTCATCGCCATCAGTAACTATGCTTTGCGTCAGTTGCACGTTTTCCAGCGCGTCTTGCAGGTGCGACATTTTCTTCGCCATTTCCTGGGCCTGTGCCTCGCAACAGTCTTGCCTCGTTGCCGCCGAAGCCTCCACTTTGCGGGCCGACGCGCCTGGAAGTCCGGCCAACGCTACAGTCAACGCCCCAAACCCAACCGCGCTGAAAACTCGCTTTCTGTTCATGGCTGATACCCCTCTTGAGCCATTAGACGCGGCAAACCTTAAATGGTCGACTTCAGCACCACCACTCGAATGGTCCCGTTTACCGTACCCAAATGAATGCGAGCGCCTCCGTGCCCTAATACGCCGTGCACCGTGCGGGGCTCAGCCCCACTCTCCATTACCAACGGCGATTCGCTGGAAAAACTCCCGTTCATACAGCGTGCTTCCAAGTCCGCCTCCACGTCGCTCGCAACCGCCAGCACCACTGACCCATTTTTTGTTTCCGCGAAGATTCCTCGGTCGCCGGCATGTTTCAATTCCACATAGACATTTCCGTTTGTCGTGTGCGCGTGCATGCTTCCGCTGCTCTCATAGATCTCGATATTCCCGTTCACCGTGCGTAGATCCTCCAGCGATTCCAGGCTAAATATGCGCAACGTTCCGTTGATGTTGTTTACGTGGCTCAATTGCGCGTGGCGCGGCACGTGAATCACATAGTCCACTGCCACTTCCGCACCTTCCTGTTGCGGGTATCGCGTCGAAACCGACACCGACCCGGCCTGCGCTTTGATTTCAATCGACACCAGGTCCAACAGGAACTGCTGCTCCGGTGTGCTCTTAATCGCCCGGATCTCCACTTCATTCCTGTCCCAAGCTTCTATCTCCACCGTGCCGTTGACATTGTTCAGTTCAAACACTCCGTCGGCACGCATGGGAAACGTCCGCGTGATCTCCTGCGACGTTCCTAAGCATACCGGCGCAAGCAACGCGAATGCGCAGAACACCACCATGCTTACACGCAGAGACGAAGAGCACCCCGCCATAAAATCCTCCTTCAAGGAATTCCCCACACCTCGGCTTAAAATTCGCATTCTCGAATGCTTATTGCAGCTGAAACGCAAAACTCACCGTCGACACCACCTCGACGTTCTTCCCGTTGATCTCCTCCGGCTTCGCTCTCCATTTCTCTACCGCTGTTATCGCCGCATCGGCCAGCACGGGCTGTCCTTCCAAGACCCTGTCAACCGTCACCTTTCCATCCGTCCTTACCCGCACCTGCAACACCACCAATCCCTGCACACCCGCTGTGCGCGCCAATCCCGGGTATTCCGGTGGCGGCGACTCGATTAGCCTCTTCGTGAACTCCTTGCTCTCCTCGCGAATGCTTCCTATCAAAATCACTTCGAATCGCTTTTTGGCGGTTTCGAACCAATCCTCGTTTGCCGCGACTTCCGACGTGGCGCTGGGTCGCCCTGGCATTGCGGACATCATCACCGGGCTCACTTGGAATTCCTGGAATCTTTGCGCCAGCCTCTGTTTTTCTTCCTGCTGTAGTGTTTGTCTGAGCGTTGCTTGTGCCTCCAGATACTGCAATTGAATCTTTCCTTGCATGGTGTGCAGCTTCAGCAAGGCTCCGCCCCCATTCAGAGACGCCATTACATGCACCGGACCATTCGGTTGCGACTGGATGTTCAGCGGCAAAGACGGATCCGCTTGCACGTGATCACGGCCCCCGTTTTCCACTGTCGCCTCAATATTCATCGCAATGTTGCGGGGCAGGAATACCACAATGTCGCCCGTGTGAGAATCCAGCAGCGATGCGCCAGGCAGCCGCACCACTGAGGCGTTTTCCGGACCTTCCGGACTAAGCCAAGCTGTAATCGTGCCTTCCCGGGTTTCCGCATGTACTCGATTGGCTACCCGCGTCAAACAAATACTGCCACCGCTGCTTACTAATTCCATCGGGCCTGCCACCGAGATCACTCGTATCCCGCCTCCGCCCGTTTGCGCGTGAACCGACCCGTGGACCTCCCCAAAATCGATTTGGCCGCCAGCGGTGCGCACTGTGACGTAGGAACCCGCCTCGCCCACCGCGATGTTGCCTCCATCAGTTTCCAGCCGCGCCGTTCCTTCGATCCGGGCCGCGCGTATGTGCCCACCCCCAGTTCTCAGCCGCGCATTGCCCTCAACTGCTCCCACCACGATGTGTCCGCCAGCGGTGTAAGCATCCAGATCTCCGGCCACGTCTTTCAGGGTGATGTGTCCCGCCTGCGTTTCAATTTTCGCTACCGTCCGTTCATGCCCTAACGCTTGGCCGATGATCCCAATGTTGCCCGTCGAGATATTCCCTCCCTTAGTCACCAGCGACACCTGTCCGGCAATGTCCGTGGTTTCAACGTCGCCCAAACCCGTGGATACATCCACACTGAAAGTAGCCGGCACGGTCACCACGAATTGCACGTAGAACTGCGGGTTTCTCCCGGTTCGTTGCTCGCCTCTAAGCTGTTTTGGGTTGGGCAGAATTCCCGTGATGTATACGGCGTCCGCCGTTTCGCGTGTCGTTAACGAGTATTCGTCCAGCAGCCGTGTCCCACTAGCGGCGGGTGCATCCGTCTCGATGTGTACTGCATAATGCAGCATTGGCGCCCCGTTGGGCGGCAGCGTTTGAATCCGTACGTTCCCGAGGTCAGCATTCAGGTGCAGTGTCATACCGTTCGCTACCGCAAAGTCACCGGAGCGGTCCGTCGAGATCCGTCCAGGAACGTTGTCCGCGCGCAGTTGCGGCGCAGTCACAATACTGCCCATGCATCCGGTCAAGAAGCCGCCCAAAACCAACGCAGCCCCGCGTTGCCGGACTTCACTGCTTCCTATGTGCCAGCTAAACATGAATGAACACCGCGTGGTTGCGGGGGCGCGCTCACCGATCGTTATGCGCCCCAATCCGACGCAGCGCGGCCGCGCTTCGCAGCCGCACGTATCGGCTGGGGTCATTGTTCTGCAATGTCTCCAGCGTTCGGACCACATCCTCAATCGAGCCGTCGCTAATACCCGGTCCCGTACCCACCTGCATGATCGGGTCGGATTCCATTTCTACAGCGCTCGGTGCAACCGGCTGGCGCTGTGCCTGTTCCAACGCGCGAACCAACAGGTTCACTGCTTCCACGCGTACTCCGGGATTTGCATCGTGTTGCAGCGCTTCCAGCAGCGTCTCCCTCACTATGCTGTCAACCCGCGCATCCGGCAACGCCTCCAACGCTTTCAGGCGCACCGCCGGATTCTGGTCCGTCCGCGCCGCCGCCAATAACGCGGCCCTCACCGCCGAATCGCTTGCCCGGGCCTTCAGCACCTCCAGACAATCCAGTCGCATCCCGGAATCAAAGCGTTGCCCGTTTCTCATTACATACGTTAGTACGCTGCGCACGTTCGAATCGTCTACATTGCCCTCGAGTTCAATCGGTTGCTCCGCATTCAGCTGCACTCGAACATTTTCCGTACCGCTGGAAGGCGACGGGCTGAAATTAATGCCCGCCACGGACATTTTCGACAACTGCTCGTCGGTGAGCCGCGTCTGCGGCCGCACGTTCACAACATCATTTGCAACATCGCTTCGCGGCCGATTAGCCCATTGTGCATATTGCGTTCCAGCTACCAGCCCTAACAGCACCAGTGTTGCCGCGCTCCAAATCGGGTGCATCAACATCCACGCGCGCAGCCAGCCCGATACCGGGGCTTTTTCCTTCACCGCCGGCCGTTCCAGCTCATCCAGCTTTTCAGCGAGTTCGCTGCGGCACTGCGCCAGTAAAATGCCCGCCTCTTCTATCTTGTCCGTTTCCACAGCGAACGATTTGATGGCATTTTGCAATTCCCGCTCTTCCGAAAGCTGTTGCCGGCACTCCGCGCAATTCTCAACATGCCTTTCGACGGCTTCGCGCTCCTGCTCGTTCACTTCTCCGCACACGTAAAACATCAGCATCCCGCTGATCTGGGTGCAGCTCCTTTGTTGGTCGCCTGCGCTCATCGCAGTACTCCCAATTCGCTGCGCAGTTTGCGGGTCGCACGGAACAGTGAGTTCTTCACGGTTTCTTCGCTGGTGCCCAGCGCGTCGCCAATCGCTCGCAATTTCAGGCCCTCATAATGCTTCATCTCAAAGACCACGCGCTCCCGCGGCGACAGTCGCTCCATTGCCGCTGCCAGTTTCCTTTTTATCTCCACGCCAAGCAGATGCCGTTCCGGGTCCAATGTGGCGCGGTGTTCCCGTTGGCGTTCGAAGAAGTCGGTGCCGCCTTCCTCAAACTGCGCCGAACCTGATTCTGGGGCTTGATCTTCCGGTCGTGCTTGCCGGCGCCGCAACTGATCGAGGCATACGTTGGTCACGATCCGGTACAGCCAGGTATAAAAACTGCATTCGAAACGGAATCGATGCAGGTTCCGGTAGACCTTCAAAAACACTTCCTGGTACACATCTCGCGCGTCTTCCGTCCTCTTCATCAGGTTCAAGGCCAACCGCAACACGTCTCGGTCATACCGGCGTACCAGTTCCTCAAACGCCGGGCGATTGCCCGCCTGCGCCTGCTCCACCAGAACACGCTCGTCCACGCTGGCTAACGCCCTCACCGCAGCCAACGCCGCATCCGAGTTGCTGGTCTGACCGGATCCATTCGCGAACGCCAACGCCCAATTGGGTAACGACATTTTTGCTTTCTTTTCGTGCCAATCGCACTCTGCCCCAGCGCTCTTCCCTTGGGGTAATCGGTCTTGTTCGAACAGAGACGGACTCCGCCGATAGCGCATTAGACGCATCCCACCGCCATTGGTGAGCAGCCTGGCCTGCCCTCTATTGTATAGACTAGGATGCCCTTACCTCCCCGCTCGGTCGTCCATCTGCTACCCGCCCTCCCGGCCTCCGCACCCGCCACATCACCACCGGCCAGGCCAACACCCCTGCCAGCGCCACCAGGACCGCATAACCATTTGCCCGATAGAACGTGTTCGGCTGGGCAACCAATTCGGCGGCCCCTCCCAGCAGCGAACTGCAAGCCACCACCAGAAACAATCCCAGCAGATTGAATCGCACCACTCCACGCATCCCGAACACCACCACATACAACATAATCACCGAGAACAAAAACTGCTTGCCATAATCGGCAGGCGAGCCCCAACTGCTCACCAACCCGGCCGCCACCGCAAAAAACAATGCCAATCGTAACCACCGTACCCGCACTTCTGCTCCAATAAACCCGGCACCCACCAGAATTATGCCCACCGTCAGCAAGGCCCGAAACACGCCCGCCCCGATCACGCCCCCTCCCGGCACCACGGCATCATAGGACGGCCAGAAACTGGCCGGAATTTCGCGATGCAGTGTTGGCCACCAACTGGCCGCATAATCCAGCAAATGTCTCAGACCTGCCAGCAATCCTGTACCCCCGGCGCCGATCCAGAATGCGTCTCGATAGTAATCCGCTGGCATGCCTAACCAGCCCGGCAAATGCTCGATCCCGAACGCTCGTGCGGCCAACGACCACGCCAATCCAAACACCACCGTCAGCAATCCCAGCAGCAGCGCTCCGAAGAGGAAAAGGCCAATCCCCGCAGTTCCGAAAAAAATGCGCAGCGGTATCGATGTCGGGTAGCTTTCCAGCAGTGCCGGAATCCCTCGGCCCAAAAAGAAGCTCACGCCGGCCGCTAGGAGTCCAACCAGGCTCCAACCGAAAAAACGCCTCCAGGGAATTCGAATCACCGCCAATCCCCGCAGGCGCTTGAAAAAGAACACCAACACAACGATGAAAAGTCCTAACCCCAGACAGATCTGAAACACTCTCACCAATATCCGTCCGACCGTTTCTTCTCCCATTTCGCGTTCGAATTCCGTCGGAATTTTGATGAACGTCGACGAACGCTCTTCAGGATTTTTGTAGTCCACGGGCTGGTCTCCTAGAACCCTCACGCTCATCCGCGCATACGCGTGATCCGTGGAGCTTTCTCCCGATTTCGCGGGATCGAGAGGTGTATTCTGCTGCCACACCAAAGTGGTATCCGTGCGATTCGGTCGTTTGTCCGAATTAGCCTCCACTAGTGTCCATCCGTTCAGATCAATGCGCTTTGTATTTTGTAGATACTTCTCCGCGATCGCTGTCGCTTCTTCCTTTGTTAGACTCGCCCCTTTCGCCGCCTCGGGGAGCCTGTGCCAGAATCCGTGAAAACTGCCATCCGCTTTCAGCGTCACCGCGAACTCTTCCGGCTCCGCGTCACGAAAATATCGCACTCGCCACAACGCGCCGGGTATCCGCTGCGCATAGATCTCATTGATCTGCGCCACCGACATCCGTCGCCATAAGAACTCATTGGCCACCGGATCCGTGGTGTCGACCATCACCGCCGCGGTCCGGTAATGGCGCGGATTCAGCCCTTGTCCTTGTATGACCGCGTCCGCTCGCTGCATAGCTATGCTGCGATCCGCCGATACCTTCAGGTAGTCGCCGATGTGCTCTCGTTTCAGCTTCACCGCCAGGAATCCCGCTACGAGCACACACACCGCCAGAAACCCCAGCGTGCCCGTAGCCAGCGCATCGTAGCGCGCCCCCGCCACAGCCACTGGTTCTACTGGGGCTTCGCGAGTGAGCGTGATTTCCGGCGCGGGCTCCCTTTGATTGAGCAACTCGTCTACATCTTCGAATCGTCCCCGGCGGAGGTACATCACACCGCAATAGGCCAGCGGCGCCACCGCCGCCAGCGCTACCACCAGTCCCGAAATTTTGAAATACCAGTTGTCAGACCGAATCAGCAGCAATCCCACCAACGACGCATCCACGGTGTAATGCCAAATCAGCGTGGCCACGATGCCCCAGCGCAGCATCACCAAACCCGCCGCCATTCCCATGATTCCAATCTCGATGCCACGGATATATCCGGGCTCTTGCGGGTAGTTGCTGTGCAGAAAGCTCCAGAAGAACGCCGGCAAAATGATCGACAGTACGCGTGACCCAGTCAGCTTGTGCAGGAACGGAATCGCAAACAACCGGAACGTGAACTCCTCATTCGTCGCCGCCAGGATTCCGATGGCTACGCCGGCAATCCACGGGAACGGTGTATTGACGATGTCCGAGAAATTAATGTCCTGCGGCGCCCAAACTCCAAAACGATTCCCTACCAGGTAAAACGCCACAATGAAACCGATATGGATCGCTGCCAGTGATATACCCACAACCGTCGCGCAGAAAAACTCCTTCGACCGCATCCCGCGCAGCGTGAATGCGCGCGGCAGGCGCATTTTATCGGGATGTGACCCGCGGTACAGCGGCTCTGCTGCCGGATACACCAGGCTAATCGTGAACGCCGTGCCCACCGCCGCAAGCAGCAGCAAAAATAACCTCTGCAGCACGAAACTGGCATACGTGTACTGGGTGTCATAGCTCGCTCGCACCGAGCCCCAATCATTCAGCTCCATCAAATAGTACAGAACCGTGACCACCGCCCCGATCCACAGCGCCGCCGCCCACGTCGTCTTGCCCTGCCTCCACAACAAAATGCCTAGCCATAATGCCGCCCCAAGCAGAAAGCCATACGGCACCAGCGCGATTTCTTCGTATAGGCTGTTCGTCGAGCGCAGGTGTTCGTAACTTCGAATCCACGCCTCCGGCACCTGCAAGAACTGTTGGTTGTCCCCAATCCGGTTTCCTTGCACACCCACCTGCAACCGGTACGGCGCATCCTTCACCTTGAACGTCTTCAGCTGCCAGGTGAACGACCAGTCCACCCGGTTCGGCCGCGTTCGCGAGTTAGCCTCCGCGGGCAGAAATTCCCATGGGTTCAGATCAATCCCCAGCTTCGATTGCAGGAACGCCGTCGCCCTTTCCTCCGCTTCCTTTCGATCCAACGATTGAGCTGCCCACGTTTCCGGCACCTTATGGTCATATCCCACAATCTTCCCGGCTGGACTCACTCGCACCAGGAACTCTTCTTCCTGCCGCGGCCGGAAGAATCGCACGTCCCAATACCAGATGTTCAGCTCGTGGGACATCAACTGGTTGGCCTGTTTTAGTCCCGCTTCGCGTTCCAGGTAGGTTTTTCCATTCTCGTCCACATCAAACACGATGGTCGATTGATATCCCGAAAGGTTTTCTCCCATCCCTTCCACAAATTTCCTTGCTCGCGATTGCGCTTCCGCCCGGGAAACTTTGAAGTCAACCGCCGCCTCTGGAAACGCGCGAAAAAAGTATTTCTGCGCAAACAGCGCGCCAATTACTGCAAACACCATCCACAGCAGCAGCGTGCGTTTATCCGAGCTGGTTAAATGGTCTTGTGCCAATGAGTCCTCCACACCACGCCATTGCTTCGAACGCCCACTCTATCCATATGCATGGCGGCGACGCAAGTTTCACGAAAGGCAGACTTTACTCCCCGATGGTATAAAGAACAGAGCCATGAGCATCAGCCTGCAAACCAACGTTCAGATGGTCAAAGGGGTCGGTCCCCACCGCGCCGAATTGCTCGCCGACCGCGGCATTTACACTCTCGAAGATCTGCTCAACTATCTTCCTTTTCGTTACGAAGATCGCATCCACTTTTCCAAGATCAAAGACCTTCAGCCCAACGCTACCTACACTCTTCGCGCTCGCGTCATGAGTGGCCAGGCGGTTCGCGGCATGTACGGCCGCGATGCCATCTACCATTTGCTCGTCCAGGACGACTCCGGTTCGCTGCCCTGCAAGTTCTTTCACGGCGCTTATCTCGAAGGTCGTCTCAAGCCCGGCCAGGAACTCATCCTTCACGGCAAGGTGGAAATCGACAGGCTACGCCCCGCCCGTCGCGAGATGATCAACCCTCAATTCGAAACCATCACCGGCGACGATGTGGACTCCACAGAAATGGGCCGCATTGTCCCCGTGTACGAAGCCATCGGCACTTTTGGTACCCGGCAGATCCGCCGCTCCATTTATGCCACCCTTCAGAATCTCGATCCCTCCATTCCCGATATTCTTCCGGCGCATCTGCGCGCTCAGTTGGGTTTTCCTTCGCGCCGCGACGCGCTGATCCAAACGCATTTTCCTAATCCCAATGAGTCGCTCGAAGCCTTAAACCTGTTTCGCTCTCCCGCTCAACGCCGCCTCATCTTTGAGGAACTTTTTCTGTACCAGCTCAGTCTGGCCTTGGGCCGAAAAGCCATCCGCAAAGAAAATGCCATTCCTTTTCGGGTTCGGGAAGACAGGATTCGCGAAGCCCTCAAGAAAATCCTGCCCTTTAAGCCCACCGCTGCTCAAAAACGTGTTCTTGCTGACATCGCCACAGATCTGGAGCGCGCCGTGCCCATGAATCGTCTTCTTCAAGGCGACGTGGGCAGCGGCAAAACCATCGTGGCTTTGCAAGCTGCGGTCATTGCCATCGAAAATGGTTGCCAGACCGCTCTCATGGCGCCCACCGAAATTCTCGCCGTCCAGCATTACTTGTCTGCTCGGCGAATCCTCGCTCCTGGCAGCTATCGCGTCGAACTTTTGATCAGTGGCCTGAAACCCACGGAGAAAGCCGCCGCGCGCGAACGCATCCGCACCGGTGAAGCTCAATTGGTCATCGGCACGCATGCCTTGATCGAAGAGAATGTGCAGTTCCAGCGGCTGGGTTTCGTCGCCATCGACGAACAACACCGCTTCGGCGTTCTCCAGCGCAAGAAATTGATGGATAAGGCGGCGAAGCATGGCCACGCTCCCCATGTTTTAGTCCTCACCGCCACTCCTATCCCCAGAACCCTTTCCCTCACTCTCTACGGTGATCTCGATGTTTCCGTTATCGACGAACTCCCCCCCGGCCGCACTCCCATCTCCACGCGCATGACTACCGATTCCCATCTTCCCGGCGTCTGGGAATCGGTTCGCCGGGAAGTCGAGGCCGGCCGGCAAGCCTACGTAGTCTGTCCGGTAATCGAGGAATCCAAGCTCGAACTCAAGGCCGCGGTCGAGGAGTACCAACGTCTTTCCACCATCGTTTTCCCCAAACTCCGCGTTGGTTTGTTGCACGGCCGGCTCTCCAGTGACGAAAAGGACGATGTGATGCAGCGCTTTCGTCGCAACGAGTTGCAAATCTTGGTGACCACCACCGTCGTCGAAGTCGGCGTCGATGTCCCAAACGCCACCGTCATGGTCATTGAGCATGCCGAGCGCTTCGGGCTTTCTCAATTGCATCAATTGCGTGGCCGCATTGGTCGCGGCGCCCAAAAATCCCATTGTGTCCTGCTCGCTCCCGCTCGTCTCACCGACGACGCCTTGGCCCGTCTACAAACTATGGTTCGAACCAACAATGGTTTCGAAATTGCCGAAGCCGACCTGCAGTTGCGCGGCCCGGGCGAATTTTTCGGAACCCGCCAATCGGGAGAATTAGGGTTCCAAGTGGCTAATCCCTTGCGCGATCGCGAGTTGCTCGAACTGGCGCGCAAGGAAGCATTCTCGATCGCTGAAGATCCCGCTAAAAAGGCTTCTTTGCAGGAAGTCCTGCGGATTTTGCCGGGCGAATGGCAACGCCGCTACCATCTGGCTCGTATTGGATAGCCGACTCCCATGCGCATCATCGCCGGCAAATTTCGCAGCCGCCAGCTCAAGAGCCTGAAAGGTCTTAACCTTCGCCCCACAAGCGACCGTTTGCGTGAAACTTTGTTCGACATTCTCGGCAACTTGGTTGTCGACTGCTGTTTCATTGACGCATTCGCCGGTACTGGCGCGGTTGGCATCGAAGCCCTCAGCCGCGGCGCGCGACACGCCATTTTCATCGAAAAACATGCCAAGGCTGCCGCTCTCATCAAGCAGAATTTGGTTTCACTTCAAATTCGCGCGGGGGCTCGAGTCCTGCCCGTCGATGTACTGCATGGCCTGCAAACTCTCGCGGATGAGAATGCCCCGGCAAACGAGCCGCTTCAGATCGTTTTCCTCGACCCTCCTTATGAACACGCCCTCGACTATGATCGCGTCCTCTCGTTCTTGGGCACTGCCCCTTTTCTTCGCGAAGGTGCCCTGGTCATCGCCGAACATCGCCGCAGCTTCGGTCTTCCCGAGATCATCGACAAGCTGCATTGCGTGCGTGTCTTACGCCAAGGTGACGCCGCGCTAACCTTCTATCGCTCACTTCCAAACGTGCTGCCCGACCACCCGGTTGCTCAGTAAACCTCCCGCCGTCCCCGCTCATCTATTCTTCTGTGCCTCGCGGTGCTTCCCAACCCTGGCGAGAATCCAGGGTCAGCGCGAACCAGCTATTCGATCTAGATATAATGGATGCCGATGTTTCATCGATTCCAGGTCAATCCCTTTGATTTGCTCGGCCAGAACGAGATCTACCCGATCCCCGTGCATCTGTCCGGCCAAAGCGAGCCCAACCTCACTATTGCCTGGAACAGCTTTCATCAGAATTTTCTCAGCGAACTCGGTGCTTTTTTTCGTTGGACTCGCGTCCCCAAGGGCGAACCGCAAGGCAATATTTTTGTGGATTGCCGCATCACCCGTAGAATTCCCTACCGCGCGGTCGTTGCCGCGGCTCTTTGGCATGTCGTGTTTTTCATCGTCCCCTGGCCCAATCTACCTATGGCTCCAAAGCACGTTTCTGCCTTTGACCACACCGAACTGACCTGGTCTGGCCCTGTCGATGACCTCCCTCTGCTAAACGTCCCCAAGCGCGCTCAGCGCTCTCCCGCACCGAAACCAACTCCCCGGCAGACCCCTGCCGAGAGCACCGATGCTTTTCATCCACGCCAGCGCATCTTCACCGACCCTTCTCAACCCACGCATCCGCGCCAAACACTCGTCAATTCGGCTGCGCCTGTCGAGCCTCCGAAATTTCTTCCCCCTCTCCCGAACATGGTTCAGCTCGCTACCCCCTCCGCGCCAGCGCGTCCTCGCCTCGAAATCAGTCAAGAAGCTCTCGCTAAGCTCCATCCCAAACGCACCAAACGGATCGCTACCACCGATTCGCCTCCGCCGGATGTCCCCAATATGGAAACCCGTCCTGCGGATATGAGCCTTGCTCAGCTCGCTGATTCCCCAATAAAGCCGCAACTCGACATCAATGCCGGTTCCGCCCCTCGCGTCGCTATGACCAATCAAGCGGGTGACGTTGCTCCGGCTCCCGACGTGGTTGCTGGCGTGAACACCGGTGTCGCTGGCCCTTCCGCCACCATCATTGCTTTGTCCAATGCGCCCGCTCCACCTGCTCCCGTCGTCGAAGTTCCCAAAGGCAATCTTGCCGCTCGGGTGGCCATCTCCCCTGAGGGCAAAGGGAACGGAGCGCCGGGCGGCTCTGCCTCCAACGCGGGTGATCCTTCCGCCAAGAGTCCCGTCGCCATCAGCATCAGTGGCGGCAACCCGAAACCCAACGCCGGCATGTCGGGATTAGGCGCCGCGGGCAAACTCTCTTTGCCCAAGGCTCCCACCACCTACAAACGCCCGGATCCCAACACTGACGACGACCCGCCTGAACGCACTGGTCCACCTGATTTTGCGACGCTTCCTCCCGGCGCTCCGCCCGAGCAGATTTTTTCCTCCCATCGGGTGTACTCGATGAACGTCGATATGCCCAACCTGAATAGCGTCACTGGCAGTTGGATCATTCACTTTTCCGAAATGCATCTGCCCGGCGCTCCACGTGGGACTGGTCCGGTGAGCGCCCCTACTCCTCTGCGCAAGGTCGATCCCAAATACCCCCAGGATCTGATTCAGGAGCACGTCGAAGGGGAAGTGATTCTCTACGGAGTGATTCGCGCGGATGGCAGCGTGGACAGCATTCAGCTTGTTCACCGCCTCGACAGCCAATTAGACGCCAACTCTATCGCCGCTTTCAGCCAATGGAAGTTCACTCCCGCTACCAAGGATGGCCAGCCCGTTGCCATCGAGGCCATCGTGCATATCCCCTTCCGCGGTCCCCAGCGCCAATAATCGCCAACTCTACTGCTCCGCGCGTCCACCACACCAACGCCACGGTGTCTTCTGGTCGTATTGCAGAGATGTTCAGGGTCTGACTGAAGCCGACCCGTAGTACAGTTCTAGGTCATGCGTGGACTCTTCCTTCTCGACCACGTGCTGCGCGATCTCCGCTATGCGCTCCGCGGTATCCGCAAGGACCTTCGGTTTACCTTTGTCGCGGTGTTTGCACTGGCGCTGGGGATTGCCGCAAGCACCGTAGTGTTCAGCATTTTCTACAATTTGATGTTGAACGCCATCGCAGCGCGGGATGCGCAGCGACTGGTGGTGCCGGTGGTGCAGAACGCAGAGACCCCTGAATTCACCAACGGGCTGTGGATCAGCTGGGCCGATGTGAAATACCTGAGCGAACACAATCAAGTCTTTGAAAACATCGTCGGCTCACACAGCGGCATTGCCCGGGTGCAGTACGGAACACGAAGCTATCAATTTGAAAATGGCCACGTCTCGCCGGATGCGTTTGAGTTTTATGGAGTGCCGCCCCTGCTTGGCCGAGGCATGGTTGCCGGCGATGGTAAGCCGGACGCGCCACACGTTTTTGTTATGAGTTTCCCCACCTGGAAAGGGCAATTCGGCGCTGATCCCGGGATTATCGGAAAGAGCTTCGCCATTGAGGGTGATCCGGCCACGCTCGTCGGCGTGATGCCCGAGCGTTTCCACGGATTCGGAGCGACCCAGGAAATCTGGACGCCGGTTGGCGAAGCGCAAGCTGCGTCGGAGGCGGAACAGCGAATTCATGTGAATGTGCTCGCGCGCGTGAAGCGCGGTATTACTTTTGCCGCCGCATCAGCGGAGCTGGACCTGCTGACCCACCGGCTCGCCGCGCTGCAGCCCGGCAATGACGATTATCCGAAGAAGTTCACGGTGCGCGTAGTGGCGGCAAACGACTTTTTGATGGGCCCATCCGGAGTGGCTGCCGTTTTCAACACCAAGATCGATTTGAAAAGCATTCTCTACAATCTGCTGGCCGCCGTTCTCGTTTTGCTTCTGATCGCCTGCGGCAACGTAACGAATTTGCTGCTGGTGCGCGCGACCGTGCGGGAGAAAGAGTTAGCCGTACGCTCCGCCCTGGGGGCCTCACGTTGGCAGTTGATGCGCCCGCTCCTGCTGGAGAGTCTGGTTTTGGCGCTGGGCGCGTGCGCGACCGGATGCCTGCTCGCACGGATAGCCATGAAGGCTGTCGATGCCGCGATTCATCAGAAGGCCTGGCAACGCATGAGTGGCGAAGCGGTCATCGGGCTGAACGTGCCGGTGCTGTGTTTTGCCGCGGGCATTACTTTGCTGGCCACCCTGATCTGCGGATTGGCGCCCGCGTTGCGTTCCACTCGCCGCGACCCGCAACCGCAGCTCCTGGGAAGCGGAACATGCGGTGATGGCCGGTTCCGCCACGCGAAGTTGCGCGCCATGCTCGTGGTAGGTCAGGTCGCGCTTTCCATCGTGCTGCTGATTGGAGCGGGTCTGATGATCCGCAGTCTGTACCGGCTGACACATGTGGAGCTCGGCTTCAATGCCAAAAACATTCTGGTGGCCGGATTCGCGCCCAGTCGAAGCGGGGCTCAGCAAGCGGACCGGGCGTTGATCGTCACTCCGGAAGGCCGGGCGCGGTTTCAAAGAGCTCTGCAAAAGATTCGAGAAGTGCCGGGCGTCGCCAGCGTTGCGGTGAACAATACTTTTCCTGGCTACGGTCCCTCGCAAGGACCCCGAGTGGGGGTGCCGGGCGCCACAGGGGATGTGCAAGCTGGACTCGATGAATGCGATGAGAACTGTCTGACCACGCTCGAGATGCGACTGCTCAGTGGCCGGTGGCTTTCGCACGGCGAAGTGCAAACCAGACAGTTTTCGGCGGTCATCAACGAAACCCTGGCACGCGCTTTGTTCGGCGACACCAATCCGGTTGGCCGCCAATTAGACGTGCGCGGTTTTAAACAACGATACCGATACTCGAGCGCCGATCTCCCGGACAACGCCGTCTTCGAAATTGTCGGCGTGGTGCGCGACACAAAGAATGCCGGTCCGCAGAGTCCAGTAGCGCCCATGGCGTTTATCCCGCCGATGATCACCGGCGATTTCCTCGTACAGATACGCACGAAGGTGGCACCGGGTTCGCTGATGCACGCCGTCCAGGAGGCGGTGTGGTCGGTGGATCGTGGCCAGGTGTTTTGGGTTTTTGGTCCGTTGTCGGATTTGTTTGACCAGCACACCTATGTCCTGCCGGAATTTGGAGTGAGCTTGTCCGCGCCATTGGCGGGAATTGCCTTGCTTCTGGTGGTGATTGGCGTGTTCAGCGTGATGGCGTATACCGTCTCGCTGCAAACACAGGAGATTGGCGTGCGCTTGGCCCTGGGAGCGCAGCCGCGGCACATTTTGCGGATGGTGCTGCGGCGCGGCATTGTGTTGATCGCCGCTGGGATTGGGATTGGGCTCACGGCAAGCTGTGCATTGACACGCTTTTTGGCCAGCCAGGTTTGGGGAGTTTCAGCAACCGACCCTTGTGCCTTCGGGGCAGTGGTGGTGCTGGTCGCAGCAGTAGGATCGGCGGCGTGCTTTTTGCCGGCGAGGAGGGCGACCCGCCTCGACCCCTTGGTCGCGCTGCGATACGAATAACTCTTGGTTGATGCTGTTGCCGGAGAAGGCGGTAACACCATGCTCTTTGTCCCTTCTCACTCAGAAATGATTCCGCAATTCCCGGAACGTCGGCAAAATCACCAGTTTTCCCGAGCCCGACACCACCGTCTCGTGTTCCAGTTGCCACGTGTTCACATGCGGGATGTACACTGCGTTTAGTCCCGCTTCCATCGCTGGGTTTATATCGCTTCGCGGGCTGTTCCCGATCATCCATCCTTGCGTCTTCACGATCTTGTGCTTGTTTACCAACAACGTATACGTCTTGGCGTCTTTTTCCCCGACAATCTCGATCGCTTCGAAAAATCCTTGTAGCCCGGAACGTTCCACCTTGGCTGCCTGTTCCGCGGGTTCTCCTTTCGTAAACAGAATCAGCCTGTGCCGGCTTGTCAGATACGCCAGCGTGTCCGGCACGCCATCCAGGATTTTCGGTGGTGTCCGCTCCAGTTCCACCACTCGATTATGAATCTCCGCCAGCACTTCGCGTTTCGCCATCTGGTCGGCCAGTTTCAAATACGTTTCTTCCAGCGACCGCCCAAAGCTCCGCACCCCATAGCCGTACTGGCGGATATTCTTGCGTTCGGTTTCGTTCAGGATGTGCCGGATGTACGCCCGGCTATAACCGCATGGCTCCACAAGGGTAATGAAATCTTCAATCAACTTCTCGAAGAACACGTTGTTCTCCCACAGCGTGTCATCGGCATCAATCAGCAGCGTGTGGCGTCTCATAATCCTTGCGTCTAACCCACGCCCACGCGCGCAATCAGCGTTTGGGCGCTCCCCCGGCGCCTCATCGTCGGCGATCCATTCATGGTTCGATCACAGTGAAGCGGCTTTGCGCTGCCCGGCGGACAGCTTCTCCAGAATGGTCCGGGCCAGGCTTTGCAGTTCACCGAAGCGCGTCAGGTACTCTTGGAAATCATGGTTCAGCAATTGCGCGTCTTGCGGTCCAAGCTGGTTTCGAAGAATCATATCCCGCAGCTTCACTGGGTGCGGCAGCAGCGCATCTTCCTGCAATTCTTCCAAGGCCTGTGTCGGATCGTAGTGATACATGGCTCCCCCCGGAGTTGTGCGCCGTCAAAGCGCCTGCAACTCCCTCTCTTCATCTTACCGCTGCTACGGGATTTTTCTACTGAAGCGCCCGCTTAGGCTGCGGGAGCACGCACCGGCACGAACTCGTAGCGATCGATTCTCGCCGCGATACCCGTCCTTCCGTTCTCGGTTGGCTCAATGCGCACTACTTTGCCGTGACAACGAATGTTCACGTCCCCGGCTGCGATCATCTGCTGCGGAAGCGTCAATATAAAATCAATTTCGCTGCCGTTTTCGAATTTCGCTTCGGTTAGAAAATAGAGCCCTCGATAACTCACATCCCGTGTGCTCGCACGCAACTCTGGGCTGTTCGCATCATGCGCCAGCACGCGCACGGGCAGCGTCATTACAAATCGCCTTGCCTCTCGCCGATCCGACAAATCGCCCATTCGGGCCCCCTGCGTTGGCTCAATCGCGTCGAAAGTAACACCCACGCGCACAAACTGCAACGCGAAATCGCGGAAATTTAGCTCTAGTACTCGCAGTTCTTCGTCTGTACGGACTAGAACTCCTCGTCCGCCGAGTCCCTTCTGTTTACCTACAAGTTATCCCTGACTTTTCCGTCGGATTCGTCTGTTGTCCAGCGAATCAGGTACACTTTCTTGCGGATTTTTAGCCATTTTCATGCTCATTCATCACGAATCCCGCAGTTTCTTTCTCCCGGGCCCGGTTGGCAGGTTGGAAGCGATCCTTTGGACCCCCACTCGCTCCGGCACTCCCGCTCTCGCCGCCGTTTTGTGTCACCCACACCCGCTGTTCGGCGGCACGCTCCACAATAAAGTGGTTTATCAGGCCGCGAAATCACTCGACGCCTTGGGTATTCCGGTTTTGCGTTTCAATTTTCGTGGTGCGGGCTTGAGTGCCGGCGCGCATGATCGCGGTTTGGGCGAGCGCGGCGACGTCCAGGCCGCTATCGATTTCCTCGCCGCTGAGTATCCTCAGATCCCGCTGCTTGTTGGCGGCTTCAGTTTCGGCTCTGGGGTGGGCTTGCGCGTTGGCTGTGGCGACGTTCGCGTTCAGGAACTTATCGGCATGGGTCTTCCCGTCAACAGTACCGATCTCGCCTATCTCGAAACCTGTGATAAGCCCAAGTTGATCGTTCAAGGAACTAACGACGAACACGGCGCTTGGGAGAAAGTGGAAAGCCTGGTCGCGCGCTCCGCAGGTGACACACGCCTTGTTTTTGTTCAAGGGGCTGACCATTTTTTCGTCGCACGACTGGATGAGCTGGACCAGGCCATTGCCACCTGGCTTGTCAGCCGCCATCCCGAACTTCACAAGCTCTAACAGTCCGCTGAGAACATCCCCCAAACCGTCATTTGGAGCCCGCCTCCGCATGCCTGGCTTCAGCGGAAGCCGGCGAAGATAACTAGAACCCAAAAAACTAAAAACTTAGAACTCCAAACTTAAAACTAACTGTCTTCTCCTCCCTTAAACAGCTTGCTGAACTGTTCCAATGCCGCAGGCGCTTCCCCCACCAACCGCGTGTTTTCCTCCACGTGCGCTGTTCGCGACATGCCCACCAATGCCGCTGCGATCCCCGGGGCTGACCGCGCGAACTGCAGCGCTCGTTCCGCGTCATTTCGCAGCCCCAACGCTTCCGCTACAAACCCAGGCAAGTTTTGCGCCACTTGCCCTTGCAGCAGCGACGCGCTCGCCACCACGGTGATTCCCAGTTCGTCTGCGGCTTCCAACACCGTTTGCTGCACTCCGCCTACGCTCTGATTTCCCAACGTCAATGCCTCGGTCATTCCCAAATTGAACGGCAATTGCACAAACCGGAAGTGGTGTTTCTCTCCCCCAACCTCTTTCGCAACGCCCGCCACCTGTTCCAGTTGCATGGCGTCTCGTGCGGTTTCTGCTTGCCGAAACCCATTCCACGTGGCCATTCCGTAGAACTGCATTTGCCCGCGATCCACTGCGGATTCCAGAAACACAAACGCCTCCCGGACTCGCTTCAGAAATTCCTCGGCCGCAATCTCCGATAGCTGCGTTTCCGGATTATGTAAATAATACACGTCTATACAGTCCGTGTGCAGGTTCTTCAGGCTCCGCGATAATTGGTTTTCCAAAAAACGCGGTGTCATGCAGTGACTTCCCGCGGCTATGTCTTTTGCCGCAAAAACCCCTTTCTGTAGATACTCCTGGAAAAAGTACTGGTTTGGATCCGCGGGCATACTTCCGTCCGGCGTCAAATATCCCCCTTTGGTGCACACCACAATTTCGTTTCGGCTGATTCCTTTGTGCTCCAACACCTTCAATGCCGTGCCAATGCTTCGTTCGCTCCGCTGCAGCCGGTAATTGATCGCCGTATCGATTAAATTGATGCCGGACTCAACCGCCGCCACAATCGCTGCCGTATATCCTGCATCTGTCGAGTCATTCGCCTGGCCCAGGTATGTTCCGATTCCCAGGGACGAAATCGTGAGCTTCTGCGCCTGGCGAAAATGACCATCCGCCGCTAACTCCTGAAACTTTTCCCCGTATCGCTTGGTGCCTTCCGCTGTTGCTCCCCCGCTCATTTGTTCTCCTCGCTCGTTGTTTTTCCTTCGACCACTCCGCCTTGATTCGCCTGCTCTTTTTTCGGCGCCAACAGCCGCGAACAGCCTCGCAGGATTTTCCGGTACGGCCAATCCTTCTCCCGAAAAAATATTTCCCCCTCGCGCGGGTTGCTGAAAAACCACCGCGCTACCAACGCCAGATGCTCGCCCAATTCCGCCGAGCTTTCCCGCACATTGGAATTTGCCGCCGGAGCCGCTCTTCCGGCTCCCTCAAGATAGTCGCGAACGGTTTCTTCAGCCGACGCCGGCTTCGCTGCATCGATGAATTTCAGGAAAAACGGCTCGGCTAACCGGCCGCCATGAATCGCGAAAAAGGCTACCGTGTGCGGCTCCACCGCCCGCTGCAGGATCACCCCGTCCAAATCTTCGATTCTCCGTGAGATGTCCGGCTTGCCGCGAAGCGCTTCGTCCAGTTTTTCCAGCTTTTTGTGCATCGCTGCCGCTTTTTCGAAATCCAGTTGTTCGCTGGCCAACTCTCGTTCCTGCGTCAGCGCTTCATGAAGCGACAAGCTGTTGGTCTCTAGAAACTGCACCAACCGGTTCACCTCCGCGTCGTACTCTTCTTTTGAACAGCCCGCAAAGCACGGGGCCAGGCACATTTTCATTTCCGAATAGAGGCACCCCGGATAGTTCGGATCCCTCTGGATTTTGATCTGGCACCGTCGCACCTTGAAAAAATCCAGCATCTTCTCCGCGAATGCTTCCGCCAAACGCCGCGACGCGAACGGCCCATAATACACGCCCGAGCTGGGTTCACCTTGCTCGTTCACCACGATCCGGCGCGTCACGAA
>DASPVD010000130.1:0-13803 GCA_035622555.1 Candidatus Eremiobacteraceae bacterium
GCCGATGGCATCCCTTATCAGGGTTTCCTCTATGTCGGACTAATGCTGACTAGCAGCGGCCCGCAGGTTCTGGAGTTCAATTGCCGCCTGGGCGATCCGGAAACGCAAGCCATCGCCGCGCGCATGGATTTCGATCTCGCGGAGGTACTCAGCGACGTTGCGGCGGGAAAACTTCGTCCCGAGAAACTGAAATGGAAATCGGGAGCAAGCGCGTGTGTGGTGCTGGCCTCCGGCGGTTATCCCGGGAAATTCGAAAGTGGCAAGGAAATTCGCGGCCTCGACGACGCCGAGAAAATCCCCGGCGTGAAGGTGTTGCACGCCGGAACGAAACGCCAACACGATCGGCTGGCGACCAGCGGTGGCCGCGTTTTGGGCGTCACCTCCACGGGCGCGTCACTCGATGCCGCCTTGCAAAAAGCGTATCAAGCCGCGGCGCTGATTCATTTCGACGGTATGCATTATCGCCGCGACATTGGCCGGCATGGCCGGCGCACCTCCGCCGCGGGAGACTGATCACTAGGGACCTGCCGCGCAACCATTTCACTGGTCTGGATTGGGCTTGCGCATCAGTGTCGGCGCGTCGGCGGGACGGTTCTTGTCTTCGACCTTGGCCTTCTGCCGCGGCTCTTGTGGCGGAACGATCCATTCGAACCCGCCGTTCTCGCCCAGGGTCCCTTCAACGAACTGTGCCTTGCCCGCCAGCAGCGGCAAAGCCGCGCGCAAAAAATCCGCGGCGTCCTGTACCGGCACCTTATTGGCCTGTCCCCGTTCGAGATGCTCCACCACTTTGCTGAAGCGCACATCGGACGACTGTAATTGCGCCATCCGGGGGTCATTCTGCTGAATCAATCCGAGCAGTGGGGTTTCTTGCAGGTCAGGCGGAAAGCGAGTCTCGATCAGCACCTTGGGTTGGTGCTTTTCCGGGGGATACAGCTGCGTAAAGCGCGGCCGGAGAATGCGGGTCTGCCAGTAATCGGCCTTGGAGCTGATTGACTGTTGTTCCGCGCCAAAATCAATCACCCAAATTTCCGGGCCGTAGCCTTGAGGCGCATAGCCAATCAGCACGATTTCCATCAGCGGCTCATCGGGCTTGAGGTCGATTTTATGGTGCAACTGCGAAACCAACGGCCGCAACTGCTCCAGGTAGGCCACGCCAATCAGCTCCAGATCCGGTTCCCCGGAGTCCGGCAGCCGGTAAATATCCTTGGGGGCATTCGCTGAGCGTACGTCCGTAGATGTGCGGTCGAGGCGGATGGGCTGTGGTTGCGCCGGCACCTGCCACTCCGAGGCGCCAAAGAAAACCCCAATATGTGACGAACCGACTGTAGCCACCCGCGGGGGAACCGATTTTGCCTCCAAGGGATGGTCGATCGCGCCGAACACAATCCCGTCGCTGGCTACCTGCACAATCACTCGCCCGCCCGCCAGGTTGGCCACAATCTCGTCTTCTTGCGCAACGGCAGGACCCGCCGCAACGAACAATGCCGCCAAGGATAGAAGCAAAACGCGCATACGGTCTTCCAAACCTAACGCCCACAGCATACTCTCTTGTGGCGCCCTCTGCAGAGGCGCGGTAGTCCTCCGAAACAACGTTTGGGTAAAATAGAGAGGAACTGGGGGATCAGTCAATGGGCTTGCGTAACTTGAACAGCTTAAGGCACAAGGGAAAGAAACTAACCGACATCCTGGAGGAGCACGAGCGTTTCTGGAAGGGTACCGGCATTCGTGCCGACCTGTCCGGCGCGGACCTGTCCGGCGCCGATTTGAGACACATCAACCTTGCCGGCGCGCTCCTCCGAGACGCCAACTTGCAAGGGAGCGACCTGCGCGGGGCGCGCTTGCCCGGTGCGGACTTTAGGGGCGCCAACCTGCGCAAGGCCGACCTGCGCAACACCGATATGACCGAAGCAAGTCTGGCGGGCGCCGATTTGACCGAAGCCCAGGCCAGCGGCGTGGAGTTCTTCCGTTGCGACCTGTCCAATGCCAATTTGCATAAAGCCCTGCTCCGCAACGCCAATTTCCGCGACGCCCATGTGGAAGGCGCTAAGTTCTCCGGTGCCGACATGGGCATCGCGATTCTCCGCGAAACCGATATCAGCAAGGCCGATCTGACCGGCGTGGATCTTTCCACGGCGCTTTTGCCTCCGGGATATGCGATCAAGAAGCAAAGCGCCTGATCTGTATCGATTCGCGGCGGCCACTCGGAATAAGGAGCCGCGCATGGACCATTTCCCGCAATTTATGAAGCATCCCAGCAACAGAATTGCCTCCTCGCAACAAGCCACCCCGGGCGTGGAAGGCTACGTGTTCGACGGGGCCGACGGCAGCCAAATGGCTTTCTGGACCTGCCGCGAGACCGCCAGTTCCTCAGCGCATTCGCATACTTATGACGAGTACATGCTGGTGGTGCAGGGCTGCTACACCTTGATCATCAACGGGCAACATATTCCCGTGAAGGCTGGAGAGGAGTACTTCATTCCTCGTGGAACCCTGCACGCGGGCGAGGTGCTGGCCGGTACGCGAACCATCCACGCGTTTGGGGGCCACCGCGCCGACCGTGTCCAGGCCTAACCGGCTGCGCTGTTAAGCATTTCGTGACTGGTTTTAGGCCCCGCAGCTCTGCTCTAGGATGGAAAAAACGGGCGGCGCGTGTTAGCCTCACGCAAAGTTCCGGACCGAGGCACTTTTGGCCACCACTTCCACGCAATTGGATCCTGTAGGCGTACGCGACCGGGTGATGAGTGTAATCGGCGGCCTGCTCGCCGAACTGGGTAGCCACGGCGCGCTGGAAACCCTTTCCACCAAGTCCTACTTGGAACGCGATTTGGGCCTGGGCAGCCTGGAACGCGTCGAACTGCTGACCCGTCTCGAGACCGCCTTCGACCTGCGCCTGCCCGACTCCCTCGCCGCTCAAGCCAACACTCCCGAAGAATTAATCGAGGCCATTCGCAACGCCCCGGGAGCTGTTCCCGGCGAAGAAGAGGAAGCCTCCGCGCTGCGCGCCACCTTAACGGCTCAACGCCTGCAAACCGATACCGCCGAGTCCATCCTCGATCGCGCGGAAACTTTGCTGGAAGTGATTCGCTACCGGGGCATCCACGATGCCACCCGTTCGCACCTGATCATCACGGAAGATGAGGAGCAGGGCGCCCGCACCTTTACGCTAACATTTGGCGAACTGGCCACCGCGGGACAGCAATGCGCGGAGGAAATCGCTCGGCGTGGCGTGCCTCCGGGTGGACGCGTAGCCTTGATGCTGCCCACTTCGCGCCAGTTCTTCGTGTGTTACGCGGGTATTTTGCTGGCTGGTGCGGTTCCCGTGCCGATTTATCCGCCCTTTCGTGCCGACCGCATCGAAGAATACGCGGAACGCCAGTCGGCGATCCTGAACAACGCCGAGGTTTGCTTGCTGCTGACCTTTCGCCGCGCCGAAGCCGTCGCCAAACTGCTGAAGCCGCGCGTCAAGTCGCTGCTCAGCGTGGTCGACGCCCAAAAACTGCTCGACGCCGCTGAAAACGAGCCCCCTCCCGCGCCCGGCGCCTTGCCCGCCTTCCTCGGCGGCAGCCGGGTCCGCAAAGGAACCGATATCGCGCTGCTGCAATACACTTCCGGGTCAACCGGCGATCCCAAAGGCGTGGTTCTTACCCACGCGAATCTTCTGGCCAACATGCGCGCCATTTCCCAAGCTGTCCAGCTAAGCCCCAGCGATGTCGGCGTTAGTTGGCTGCCGCTCTATCACGATATGGGCCTGATCGGCGCATGGCTGACCTTGCTTGTGCATGGACTGCCCGTAGTAGTCATGTCGCCGCTGGCGTTTCTCACGCGCCCTGAGCGCTGGCTGCAAGCCGTTTCGAAATACAAAGCCACCTTGGGGGCCGCCCCCAATTTCGCCTTCGAGTTGTGCGTCCGCAAAATTCCCGACAAGGCCCTGAAGGGTGTGGACCTGAGTTCCTGGCGCGCGGCCTTGAACGGCGCGGAGCCGGTCAAGCCGGAAACTGTGGAGCGCTTTGCCACCCGTTTCGCGAAATACGGATTCCGCCGCGAAGCTATGCTGCCGGTGTACGGCTTGGCCGAAGCCTCGCTGGGGGTGACGTTTCCGCCCGTGTACCGCGGGCCCGAAGTCGATCGCATTGAACGGGAAATGTTCGCCACCCAGGGCCGCGCAGCGCCCGCCCCGCCGGAGGATCAGAACGCCATTGAGTTTGTCTCCGCCGGTGTGGCCTTGCCGAACCACGAAGTCATGGTCACGGATAACCATGGCAAGCCTGTCCCGGAGCGCACCGAAGGTCTGCTATGGTTCCGTGGGCCCTCCGCAACCAGCGGTTATTACCGCAATCCCGCCGCCACCGAAAAACTTTTCACGGGTGGCCCGCCGGTGGCTCCCGGCGAATTCCCCTGGGTCAATTCTGGCGACCGCGCGTATCTAGCCGGCGGCGAGCTGTACATCACCGGCCGCGTGAAAGACATCATCATCAAAGGCGGCCGCAACCTTTATCCCCACGAAGTGGAAGATCTGGCCTCCCGCGTTGACGGCATTCGCAAAGGCTGCGTGGTCGCCTTTGGCCTGCCCGGCGAAGAAACCGGCACGGAGAAGCTGATCATTGTTGCGGAAACCCGCGAGCGCGAATCCTCCAAACGGGCTGCGCTTGCCGCCGCCATCAATGACGAAGTGTCCCGCAGTTTGGGCCTCCCGCCCGATCGCGTCGAGTTGATTCCTCCCGGCAGTGTCCCCAAAACCTCCAGCGGCAAATTGCGCCGCGATGAAACCAAGCAACTCTACCTCGCTGGCACTTTGTCCGCCGCGAAACCGCCGGCCTGGCTGCAAATTGCCCGGCTGGGCACCGCGTCCTTCTTAAAGGATGCCGCCAAAGCCATCTGGGGCGCCCTGCGCACCGCGCTCGAAAAAATCTACGGTGTGTACTTCTTCGTCGTTTTCATTCTCTGGATTATCCCCGCCTGCGCGATGGTCAGCTTGTACAAGGATCATCGCGCCGCCGGCCGCTTCACTTCCGCAGCGCTTAAGCTGCTCTTCGCCCTCACCTTCATCCGCGTGAAAGTCGTGGGCAGGGAGTACATGGACACGCCCGGCGCGAAGGTGTACGCCTCCAACCACGCCAGCTATTTCGATGTGCTGCCGCTGATGATGGCTTTAGGCGTGTCCTACCGCTTCGTGGCTAAAGGCGAAGTCAACAAAATGATCTTCATCGGCACCTTTCTAAACCAAATGGGCCATTTGTCCTTTGATCGCCTCGATACCAATTCGCGGCTCCGCCAAGTGGATGAGATCGAGCAATACTTGCAGCAAGGAGACTCGGTCTTTGTCTTCCCCGAAGGCACTTTTACACCGCAGGAGGGCGTACGGCCGTTTCAGTTAGGCGCTTTCCGCGGCGCGGTGGCCACCGGCGCTCCAGTCGTTCCGGTTTCCCTTGCGGGCACCCGCCGATTTTTGCGCGACCGCACGTTGCTCCCGCGTCCCACTAAAGTCACGATCACGCTTTCGCCGCCCATTTATCCAGAGCGCATCGTGCCCAGCGGCGACCCCAATCATCTCCAGGAGATCGTGCGCTTGCGCGATCAGACTCGCGAAGTGATTGCCCGTTATTCCGGCGAGCCGCTGTTGTGAACATTCGTACGTGAGTCATCGACGCGTCACGCAACGCGTTCGATTCGCCTCACCGGGTCAGCGAGTAAATCACCGTAATGTGCGTGTCCACCTCAATGGGTTGCCCATTCAGGAGGGTCGGCTGATACCGCCATTGCCGCACCGCCGCCAAAGCTGAGCCAATGAACAGCGCGTCGCCTTGCACCACTTCCAGCGACTGAATCGAGCCATCGGTGGCAATAATCGCGTGCAGTTCCACCCGCCCTTCCCGCCGGATCGACACCGCCAGCGGCGGATACTCCGGCTCGACCCGCCGCACCAACTTTGCTTCAATCACAGACCCGCTCACCCGCGACCGTTCGGTTCTACGTGGTGTGGGAGGCGCGGGTGCTTCGTTGTGTGTGTCGAACGAGGTTGGCGCGCCAGGTATGAACTGCCCGTTTGGCGCTCCCGGAATCTCTGGGCCAACGTCTCCGATTGGCGCGCTGACCGGGCCCCGATCGGTGGTGATGATCGTGGGAGGAATTCTCGGCGGGGCACAGAAACGGCACGCTGGTCCGTGCCCATGCGGTGGTTGCGTTGGCGTTCTGCCGGTTGTGTGCGGCCTTCCGGGAGAGTACGGTACCGCCGGCAGCACCACTACCCGCGCCGCGATGTTCTCGCCTCTGGTGAACAGCGGATACAACACCAGCGCAATTAGAATCAGGATTTGCACTACGATCGAGATCACCAACGCTCGTTGTTTGTTGCGGCGCACGCGCTTCTCTTGCGCGGGGTCGCCTTCCACCAGGCAGTCGTTCAGAAAACGCACACTCGCATCGGCTGGACTGACGCCCATCACACACCTCCCAAAGTTCCCCACGAACCTTCGTTTTTGTGGCGCCAATCTCCCCGGCTGCTTCGGGAGACTGGCGCCACTCTCGCAGGGATGTGAGGTGCGCGCGTCCTCTGCACCGTTGGACACCAATCCAAGCCACAAGTTCCCGCCTAATAGGAAAGTATTAGTTTGCAAACGCTATTCTTGCGGCAACGTCGAATCCTTGGTGCCGCGGCCAATTTGGATGCATCTCCCCAAAATGCCTTGGCATCTAATTTTTTGTTGACGGGGGAGGAGGTTTCATGAGGCATATTCCGGAAGTTGTCGGGGTACGCCGCACGGGCTGGGCGGCTCTGGAACTTGACCCGCAAAAGGACATCGTGGAATTCCACTGTCCTCATTGCGGCGCCAAGGGCCAGAAGAAGGCCAGGCGCGAAAGGGCCGAATACCGTTTCACCGATGGGTTTTTGCAAGACCTGCAGGGTGAGGGTGTACAGTGCCATTTCTGCAAGCAGTCGATGCGCGTAGTACCGGTTGTGCTGTTGTACGATCAGGATGAAGTGAAAAGGTTCGAGGCGGTCTTTTCCGAAGAAGCCGCAGTGCCCGCACTCCACAAATCGTAATTCCAACGGCATAACAAGCGAATGGGACGTCGAAGGTCGGCGCCCCATTTTCTTGTGCGGATTCACCAACACCAGTTTCCAACGCTGCGGTGGGTGCGCCGCTGCGTCCGTAGTCTGGCGTCCCGCCCTCCGCATTCACTCATCGAACACGAGAAAAGTTCCATGATTGGTGTGGCGCGAAGCACTTGGCCACCAGCGGCCGATGGCGCTTGGTGGCATCGCATCAGCAACCTCAATCATGGAACTGCTTGAGCCGAGGGGGAGGAGAAGGTGCAGGGAGTGCACTGCACCTTCTCTCTTGGGGGTTGGTGGTCAGGTAAACTCAGTGGTCGTGATCGTGATCGTCCCAGTCCTGCTGATCATGCCAGCGGTGCGCATCTTCGTCCCACCAGCGGTGACTGTGGTCCCAGCAGTAGTGCCGCGCTTCCGCCAGTTCGTGCCGCGCATGCTCGGCCTGGGGACTTTGTGGGCCGTGCTTCTCGATAGCCTCATGCAGCCGGTGATCCGCTTTGACCGTGCGCTTCTGGCAATCGTCATCCGCCCGCAGCATCGTGGCGCTTGCGAACATCAATGCACCCGCAAACACTACGGGACCCAATACAAAACGTATGGACATTTCCGTCCTCCTAGGGCTTCCGTGTTGCCGTTGCCGCTGCGCGGGTGAAAGGTCTTAGAGCGGGGATTCGGCTGTGGGAAGTGCAAGCAGGGTGCCACGGACCACGCCCTTGCAACATAAGCACTTGCATGTAGTTTTAGGACGAAAAAATTTCAGTACGCCTGTAAGAACGGGTCCAGTTCCAGGTGGTATTTCTCCAGGCCCGAGCGTATCAACTCGAACGCTTCGTCCACCGTGTCGGCAAATTGCAACAAGTTGAATTCACTCTGGTTAATGGTGCCCCACCGCACCATCGCCTTTAGATTCAACACGTCGGTCCAGTAGCTTCGTCCGTAAATCAGGATCAACGTGTGCTTGGGCATTTTCCCGGTTTGCGAAAGGGTCATCATTTCCCACAATTCGTCCATGGTTCCGAAACCGCCGGGAAACACAATCAGCGCTTTGGCGATCTGCGCGAACCACAATTTCCTCATGAAGAAATAGTGGAAGTTGAAACTCAGCTCCGGGCTGATGTACGGGTTCGCAAATTGCTCGTGCGGTAATTCGATCGAAAGGCCGATCGATTTTCCGCCCGCTTCGTAAGCCCCGCGATTGGCCGCTTCCATGATTCCCGGGCCGCCTCCCGAGCACACCACAAACCGCCGCGGCTTGGGGCCCAGCGACAGCGCCCATGTGGTCAGCCGGTGCGACAGCTGCCGCGCCTCTTCGTAGAACCGGGACATTTCCAGCGCGTTCTTGGCTTCCCGCAGGGCCAGATTGTGTTTTTTTAGCTTGGCCTTGCTCATTCGCGCGCTGTTCGTCTCCCGCAAACGCGTCAGCCGCGCCGCCGCGGTTTCGTGCGATTCAATGCGCGCCGACCCAAACATCACGATGGTGTCGCCAATCCCCTCTTTCTTCAGTTGCGCCAGCGGGTGCAGGTATTCGGCCAGAATGCGAATCGGCCGAGCCGGTGTGCTGGCCATGAACGTCGGGTTTTCGTGCGGGGCTTTAGGGGCGTGTTGCGGCTTCAGGCGCTTTCCATCGGGCATTAACTATCTCCACAGTGAGCGAGTTACGATTGTAGGCAGCCCCTGGATTTCCGGCAACGTCTTTGCTCCTCAATGCGTCGAAAGGGGTAAGACATTTTTGATGACTCGGGGAAAGTCAAGCTTAGTCGCCTGGGCGAGGGTTGCATTCGAAACATGAACCTCGCCACCACTGCCATGCCTCTTGCGAATCGCGATTCCGCGCCAGCCTCAAGCTCCGCCAAACACCCGCCCATTTCGCTGGTGTTGGCAAAACGAATCGGACTCCTCGTAGTTACACTGACGCTCGTGACGGCGGCCACACGCGCCCAAGCCCCGGCCGGCCCCATCAACCCCCAGCCCGGTGTAGCCGTTCAGAAAGCGCCCACGAACATCAAAGTGCGCACCCTGCTGGTGAATACCCCGGTCACCGTGCGCAACGAGAAGGGCGAAATGGTCGACGACCTGGAGAAAACCGACTTTCACATTACCGACAATGGCGTTCCTCAGATCATCACCCATTTCAATCTAGGCGGCGACCCCATTTCGCTGGTCGTGGTGGTGGAAACCAGTTCGCGCATCGGCCCCATCCTTCCGCAGATTCGCAAAAGCGGCATTTTGATTTCGCAGACGGTGATGGGACCCACCGGAGAAGGCGCTATAGTCGGATTCAACAACCATGTCGACGTGCTCCTGAATTTCACCGACAGCGCCGACGACATGGATAAAGCCATGTCCGGGCTCAAAGCAGGCGACCCGGGCGCGCGCCTGTACGACGCCATGTCCAAAGCCGTCGAAATGCTAAGCGCGCGGCCGGAAGTCTCGGCCACCGACTTGGGCAAACGGCGCGTAATGCTGGTCATCGCCGAAGCGCACGATACCGGCAGCGAGGACACCTTGGGCGAAGTCCTACGCCGCGCCCAACTGGCCAACATCACCATCTATTCCGTGGGAATTTCTGGCGCCCGCGCCGACCTCACCCGCAAGTCCGAACCGGAACCCGCTCCCAGCCCCACGCCGGACGGCATCATCGGCATGCCCGGCCCGCCGGGAACCGTCCAAACCCCGACTAACGCGGAAAACGTGCAGGGCGGCGGAAACCTGCTGGCGCTCGCCGTCTGGGCCGTGCAGCACGTCAAAGATAAGGTGACCGCGCACCAATTGGACATCGCCGCTGTGGGTACCGGCGGAACTTACGTTTCCACCTGGAAGAATCGCTCCATCGAGAACGCTATCGACGAGATTGGCGGGGAATTGCACTCCCAGTACACCATCTCGTATACCCCGCATGGCGATCTCACCGAGGGCTACCACGAAATCAAGATTACCGTGGACCGCAAGCACCTGAACGTGCGCGCCCGTCCGGGCTACTACATCGAACCGCCTCAGTGAGCCAGCTCACCCAATTTGAGAATATTTGAGCGACGCGTGTGAACTGCCGCTGGTGCTCAGATCTACTACGCAATCTGCTGCCAGAACGCCGATTCTTTCGACGCTAGCAGCGCGTCTTTTCGCGCGTTCCACCTCAGGAAATGCGACGTGCGGGTGTGCGCTTGATGATCCTCGCGGCTGGCCCACACTTCGTGGAACAAAAATGTGCCCGGATGATCCGCCCCGCGGTGCAGATCGTACTGCAGGCAACCTTCTTCCTTCCGTGTTGGAGTGATCAGCGCGCGCAACTCCGCCTCCAGCAGCAATTGTTGCCCCTCTTTGGCGCGCATGGTCACCACCAGCGTCAGGGCGCCTTTCGGCAGCTTGTTGGTTCTCGCGCCGCGGCCTTTGCGGCTGGAGCGTCGCGAGGAAGATTTCCTGGTTTTTGATTTGGGCATGTTGGCCGGGATTTTACTCCAATTGCGCCGCGGGTCAAGGACCTGTAGCGCACGCCGAGCACAAACCTGCGCTAAATGGCGCCCTGGGCCCTCTTTTCACCTTTCCGCGTTCTTCCGGCCAGCATTCAAGCTGTCGAACTGCAACACCGCGTTTAGAACCAGGGAATACGTGCCCTCCGTTTCCCCACGATAGATCGGATTCACCGAAAACAGGATCACGTGCCCGCTCCCGCTGGGCACATCGACCACCGCCGGGTGTTGCGCTATCTCGTTTCCGCCATCCGCCAGCCCAGAAATCAGCAAATCCTTGGCATCCGCGTACCGCACAATAACCCGCGGGCGGTCCCCCGGCGGAATCACTGTGGGATTGTTGTTCAGCTGTTCGTCGGTAGGCACCGGCACTTCCCATTGCTCGTGCTCCGGCTCCTCGGGGGCCTCGGTCGCGGCCCGCCCGACCACGAAGTCCGGGTCGTCCTTGGTGCCTCGCCCGGTGGCGCGCTCCTTCGATTCGTGATGGTGGTGAGGAGGCGTGACCACGTTGTTGACCGAGAAGATCGGCCCATCGTCGCAATACGCCGGGATTCTGTCGTCGTACCCATAGGCGATGGGGCTGGCCGCATCCACCACACGCGTGCCCACCACCGCGCCCACAACCTTCATCTTCTCGGAGCTGCCGGCGCTCACTCCATTCCCCAGCCCAATCGCCAGCGCGAATTGCGACGTGTCCGTGGCGGTCAATAGCACCCCGCCTTTGGCCACAAATTGCTGCAGCTTCGCGGCGCCCTCCCAGGCCAAACCGGGGCGCATGTCCGGGGTAGAGTCATTCTTCCCTAGATTCGGGGTCTCGCGCGTATTCATCCACGGTAGAGCATTGCCCCACGCTGTCGGCAGGCCTTCCAGAATCATGCTGGGATTCGTCTCTTCGCCCACCGGGGGAAACAGAATCACGTCGTACTTGGCGTTCAGGTCCGCAATCTTGGCAATGGCCTGCGTGCTCATGTAATCGTAGGGAATCTGCAGCTCGTCCAGCGCCAGGCGCCACCAGCCTTCCTCCTGCGTGCTGAACCAGGTATGCAGGTACGCTATGCGCGCCGCCCGCACCGCATGCGTTTTGACGTTGGGCGCAAAGCTCAAGGCAACCGCGCGCAAGCCCAGCGGTTTTGCCGCGCCCTCCAGTTCCGCCCGGCTGACACCTCGAACCAGAAACGTGCCCCGCCCAAATTTGTGGCCACCGCTGTCGAAGGGTTCTTCGGTCGCATCCATGTTGGCGTTTCTCAGCCGGTAACGCAGCGTGGCCAGCGCCGGCTCGGCATGATTCTCGATCGCGAAAACCGTGCCTTCCCCCTGCACCCCGCCCGCGCCGCCAATCTCGGCAATCCGCTCCATCGGCACGTCCAGCACTTTGGGGTCGGTCACCCGCACCACCTGTAGCCCGAACAACTCCCCAAACGTCCACCCGGTGTCGTCGTAGGGATTCTTCTGCGGATCCTCGGGACTCCAGTATTGATAATCGAGCAGTGCATCGGCCACGCGGGAGTACGGCTGGTCCATGCGAATCACGTAGCTGCCCACGGGAAACGCGCGCGTGGTTGGCGCAGCCTGCTTGGGCTTTTCCTCAGCCCCCTCCACCTTTGCGGGTTTTTCCTTCTTGGCAGCCGGCTGCGTAACCGTAAACACCGCGGTGGATCGTGAAATTTCTACGTGCTGCTTCTGCAGAATGTGCAGCAAGTCCGCCTGTATGCTCGCGCGCGGCTCATCGGCCGGAAAAACGTACGCCGCAGGGCCTTCCGCCGTGGGCTTCAGCACTGATCGCTTGCTCTTCAAGTAGAAATTCTTCAGGAACAGTTGTTTGTTCTCGCTGAAATAGTGCAACGACGTGAGCAGGCCGGTCTCTTCGTAATTGTTGTTGTTGCGTTGTGACCACCGCACCTTCGGTAACGCCGGATTAGGCCGGTACCACGTGCGTGAATACTCCTCCGGCTGCAGCGTGCGCTCGCGGGTGTCCGCTCCGTCATTGCCGAAGGTTTCGTACAGCCGGCTGATGCCGTTGTGCATCGCCGCAATGAACATCAAATAGCTCGGCGACCAGGTGTCGAAATCGCCATGGGTGAATACGCCCGGCATGCCGAACCGGGTCAAGTCCGCCACATTCCGCGCCCCAATCATTTGCCATTCATCTACCAGAATCGGATCGAGCCACGCGTTGTAGGGGCCGTCGCCAACGGTGTTGTCGTACAGATACGGCACCGATTCGTGCAAGTCGTGCAGCACTTGCGCGTCCCAACCCACGTAAGTGTTCAAGACGTTCTCGGTGAGTTTCAGCTTCACGGCCATGGCGTCGCGATTGTTGTCGTGCTCCACATATTTGCCCCAATAGATCAGCGGCGGGTAGAACTCCTTGGGATGCGCCAGATGCCACCGGTACAGGTCCACCATGCGGTCGCGCCCGTCCACTTCCACCACCGGCGTAATCAACGTGATCACGCCATCGCGGATTTCCCGAATGTACGCGCTTTCGTCGACCGCCAAACGATAGGCCAATTCCATCAGTGCGGTGGGCGCGCCTGTTTCCGGCGAGTGAATCGTGCCGGTGATGTAGTAGACCGGCACAGACGCGGACACCAGCTTGTCGGCTTCCGCATCATCCAGCTTTATGCCGCGCGGGTCGGCCAACTTGGCCAGCCGCTCATGGTTTTGCTCCAGGTTCTTCAGATTCGCTTCCGACGATATTGCCACCGCGATCATCTCGCGGCCCTCTTCGGTCGTGCCGATCGAGAAAACTTTGACCCGCGGCGAGGCCTTCTCCAGCAGCCGCATGTACGCGTGTACCTCTTCGGCATACGGAAGGATTCCCGGCGCGCCGGCAACATCGCCAAGAACCGCCTCGGGCGTGGGCACGGATTTGCTGGCGGGAAGGTAATCGACCAGCGGGGACAGGAAGTACGGCTCCGTGGTGTATTTCTTGATTTTTGCGGTATACGCGTCGTCAATGGACTGTTTGGGATCGCGCGCCGGTTGCGTCTCGCCATCGGCCAGCGCACAGCTGCCGGTCAGCAACGCAGCAATAATGAACAACACGAATTTCCACCAAGGGCGGGGCATAAATTCTCCTCAATTCTCTTGAATCGGCAATTTTACCGCGGAATGGTTTTATTCTGCTTGCCCGCAGCAACTAGAAGTTATCTCATAAACACATTCAAGCTGTTTCGAGCTTGAGAGTTATGCAAACTAGCGTAAATCCAAGGCATGGACCTCACCGACGCCCAGTGGGCGGTGTTGGAACCACTGTTTCGTCCGAAACGCCGGGACGAT
>DASPVD010000131.1:0-5524 GCA_035622555.1 Candidatus Eremiobacteraceae bacterium
TGCGGTAAGTCCCGACCCAGTGGTGGGCGTAGGCCTCGCTCATAAGAACCAACGATGACGCTGGCGAACCCCTGTAACAACCGCTGCTGAGAATTCTCCAGAACTTCCCCGTACAAGGATGCTCACAGGCGCCCTTCTTTGTGACCAAGTTGTAAGCGGGACACAATACCTTGAAATCATTAAGGTGGTAGAGAACCGGAATGCGCTGCGCCTTGAGCTCCCAAAAAATGGACGGCGAAAGATGGTGATAGATATTGCGGACGTGAGCGATGTCCGGCCGGAAAGTGGAGATCATTCGCCGCAAGCGCTCGCGGGCCTCAGTCGAATAGATCGCATGCGCTGCTAGCCTAGCGCGGCCGATAATCCCCAATTGCGGCTCTTTAAAATCGATATGCGGTACAAAAAAGTGATCGTATGGAGTAGCTGGGCCACGTGAATCGCGCATCGAAAACAGGGCTACTTCATGTCCACGTGATCGCAACAGATCCATGAGCTCGAACAGATAAGCTTCTGTGCCGCTGAAACGGAAGTTGTATTTGTTGCAAAAAAGGATCTTCACGCTATGTTTTCTCTGGCTAGGCTGCGATGGAAGTTTTAGCCGCCCGGGCGCGCAGACTTGAGAGGAGAAGTTCGCAGAAAGCTAGCACATTCCTTTCGCAGTTGAAGTGCTGAAATACGTGCTGCCGTGCATTGCGGCGGAGATCGGTGAGTCCGCAGCGAACGCTATTGATCAGCTCAACTTGTGCTACGAAGGCATCCATTGAACCGGGTTGATAGAGAAATCCTGTCCTGCCATCCACAACCAGCTCAGGGATACCGGTGATTGCGGGAGCAAGCACAAGCGTTCCGCGAGCCATCGCTTCCATAAGCACCAGCGGAATACCTTCGCTGCGGCTGGTGAGTACAACCAGGTCGCTTCTTTCGTACTGCTCACTGATCTCCCCATGCGCCAATCCGCCGAGCAACCGGACTTCCCGTTCGAGGTCCAGAGCACGAATCAATTTTTCAAGTGAAGGGCGCTCCGGGCCTTCTCCCACAATGGAGCATGTGAATTTCAGTCCGCGACTTTTCAGCAATCGACAAGCTCTTACCAGAAACGCGTGATCCTTGACCGGGTGTAAGCGGCCCACAGCCAGCATGAGCAGAGGCGTATCGGCTCTCCTCGGTCTGAGACGGGCGGTCGCACGACAATCAATCCCGAGGCGCCGCACGTGAATTTTGCCAGGATCTGCCTCGGAATAGGTTTCGATTATGTGCCGGCGGTTAAATTCCGAGACGGTCACGCAAAATTGGCATTGCCGTAGCTTAATATCCAGATACGCGGCATGGACCAGCAGGTCGGATCCATGCAGGGTCATGCTGAATGGAATCTCCAGCACCTGCGCGGCAACCATCGTGAGCCACGACCCAAAGTACCCGTGATGCACATGAATGTGCCCAACACCACGGTCACGCAGCAACAGGCCGTAATAAACTCCGAGGAAGGTGTGGAGCAACGCTCGTAATCGCGGTTCATTGGAGCTTCGCCGTGAAAGTGCCCGCACAAACGTGCTTAGGCGAGCAAATTTCAACAAGCACAACCACCCCGCATGGACCAATAGTCGGAAGCGCAGCGGCTCGATGTATAGAGTTTGTTGAGCCCAGGATGTCAGGTCGGCACCTAGCTGCGGGCTCGGCCTTCGCACGCTGCAAGGAATCACGGTAATTCCCCACTTCCGGAGCTCCTGGATTTCTTCGATCACATATGGCTCGACAGAAGAAGGGAAAACATTCACCAAATAAGCAACGCAGGGCATTCAGAATTTTCTGGATTTGAGGGTTAGCGAATCATGCGAAGCACGAAACTGCACATGGGAACCAGGAACAGAACCGGCAGGAAAACAGCCATCCAGGCGACGATTTGTCGATAAGAAATCGCTACGTGTTGTCTCAACCCGGTATGAATCGCAAAGTAGGAACCGCATGCGATCACTTCCGCCCAGCCATAACCGGTGATTCCTAATCGCGGAAGAAGCAGGAGCGTAGTCGCAGCCAGAAGCAGCACATGAGCAGAGTACGCCTGCATGACGATCCATTGCTTGCCAATCACAAACAATGCCGAGGCCTGCAGGTTGTAAACCGAATTTACCAGCACGCCCGCAGCCACAAACGGATACAGCATCAAACCCGGCATCCAGCGAAAGCCGAGCACGCGCGGAAAAAACCACGGCCCGAGCAAAGCAACCCCGCATAACAACGGACCTAGAACAATCACCTGGAGATATGAGGCTCGTTCCAGCGCCACACGAAACTGCTCTCGTCTGCTTTGCAGGCGTGCCAGTGCAGCAATCGCCATGCGTCCTGCCGCCAGGCGAATCGCTCCCAATGCGTCGGCCATGCGCAATGCAAGCGCGACGAAGGCGACCCCTTCCGGCCCAGCGATGCGCCCTACCAGCAAGGGATTCACGAGGGTTCGCAACTGCCATATGCGCAGTGATGCGGTAAGCCCAATTCCGAACGACAGCATCTCTCGTGCTGTGCCCACATCAAATCGCAGACTAACCGCTGTCGAAGCGGACTCCATCGCTGCGACCAGCGTGAAGACTTGCCAGACGATCTGGCCGATGACCCGGCGCCCACACTCCTGCGTGCCGCGATGCCAGCAGCGCCGCTGCGAGTAAGCCAATAGATTGTCCTGCCAGTTCGATTGCTGCGACCCTCCGAAAATCCAATGCACGCTCCAGCTTCGCCATCGGCACACCGACTAGACCTGTGATTGGAACGGTCAGCAGCAGCACCAAATAGGGGGCGGCAAACTCCTGATTGCCATACCAGCGAATCAGAAGCGGAGTGCCTGCGGCCGCGATCCCCGCGAAGGCCGTTGACATGACGAAAATGAGGATTGCCGCGGTTCCATACATGGCCGCGTCAGGAGGGTCTTCGCGCCGCACCAGATATGTGTCCACTCCGCTACGCGCAACTGCCGCAAGGAACGCGACCATTCCGATGGCCGTCACAAACAATCCGTAAGCGTGGGGGCCAATCCACCGCGTCATCACCAGCAGGTTCGCCGTGCTCACAATCACGCCCAACCCATAGCGTCCCGCAAGATACACGCCGCCGCGCGCAGTTTCGCCGGAAAAGGGATCATTGATTACGCTTGGAATTGAGGAAACCTCTACTGAATTGGCAGAGAGCACGGGACGCAGCTCAACCGGCATTCGATTCTTCCCGGCGATTCTGAGCATGCAGCATTCCCGCCAAGCTGAAAAGAAATCCGTTCACAAATTGATAGTTCATTACGACAAAGCTGGCGTTCAGGAGATAGACCAACAACATCACCGGCCAAATTGTCCGAAACTTCTCATCGAGGAAAACACCATCCCTCGAATAAGCACCCGCACCTCTACGCCCAACTCGGAAGAGGTCAATCACGACCCAAAAGTACAGTCCGAGCCCAATCAGCCCGTACTGAATCAGAATTTCCAGGTACGTGTTATGAAAATAGTATTGTTCCTGGCGGAAATCGTTGATCCGGCGGCTGAGTTCCGCCTGCATCTTGGTGGCACCCCATCCGGTTACCGGTTTCCTGACAAACATCTGCCAGCCCGCCTGATAGATTTCCACGCGAAACTTCACCGGCCCATTCTCCTGCAGCCGTTCGCCGAGCGATCGACGGTGATCGGGGAAGCCGATGAGCGCCAATAACCCCAAGGCGCCACAAACCACTATGCAAACGCATCCTCGTCGCAAACGGTGGCTCGAGCAGAAGAAAGGCAAAACTACGATCGAGGCCGCGAACGAGAGCCACACCGCGCGCGTTTTTGTCGCCACAATGGCCAGTGGTAGGCCCACCAACAGGGCAAGCGCCAGTAACCCTCGGAGACGGCGGCGGCGGAACGAATCCAGTGCAATCAACCCGAGCAGGTTTAGCGCAACCCCGTTGGCGACTGCTTGTAAGAACGGCCCCCGAGCGCGGTCGGCATGAATCCCCACTGCTTCATCCAGGATGAATCGCGGAAAAATCAAACCCTTTGCGCCGATCAGGAAAAAAATGGATGTCAGGCCGAGATATGCGAACACCAGCAACGCGAAAGTCTCGAATTCACGCAGCCTGACCTCATCCTCAAAAATGCGTGCTGCCACGACAAAAAGTGCAAAGGGGACCACCCACTTGGCTGCAAACACACTCCAGACCTCAGCTGTGTACGGTTGGGTCAAAACGTCGGCCAAAGCCAGCACCAGCAATCCAAACAAAGGGCCGGCAACCGGCGCGCTAAGGCGCACGGCTTCCTGCCGCACACATACACGAATAAGGACGACAAAGCTGAGCAACCCAAGCGCAAATCGATCATAGGGTGGGACCGGAGCATCCGGCGAATGGAAGAGCATTAAAGTCAAGGTTGCGAGAAACAGAAGATCTGGTGCAGCGATCAATCCGTGCACCGGAAGAGCGACGATCCTGGTAACTAACCCGAGCTGCTCCGTTCTTTTGCCGGCTCCTCTCGCTTCGTCGTAGGTCGAAGCCCTCACGTTCCTTGCCCACGGAGGACGGACGTAATAGTCCGGCATAAAATCCGAAAATCCATCCCCAGCGACCACCGCCCGATGTACTCGCGATCCAGTGCCATGTTTCGCGCAAACGATGGGTCGTGGCGGGCGGTGATCTGCCACAAACCTGTAAGCCCGGGAGTCACCTCGAGCCGTTGAAAATCCTCCAGTCGGTAGCGCTCGACGTCATCGACTGGATGCGGCCTCGGCCCCACCAGACTCATCTCGCCCTTCAGCACATTCCAGAGTTGTGGCAACTCATCCAAGCTATAGCGGCGCAGAATTCTTCCTACGCGAGTGATGCGCGGGTCTTGTGCCATCTTGAAGAATGGCCCGTTGCGCTCGTTGCAGCTACGCAATTTCGCCTTCATTCCCTCGGTACCGGTGACCATGGTGCGGAACTTGTAGCAGAGAAATTATTGGCCTTTCAGACCTACCCGGGGTGCGCAATAGAACACAGGCCCGGGCGAGTCGAGCCTGACGGCAAGCGCAATCGCGCACAGCAACGGTGAAGTAATCAGCAAACCTACGGCAGACAGGAACAGATCAGCAGTTCGCTTGAGCAACAGGCCAATCCGAGGCACTGGTTCTTCACACAGAGTCATGACCGCGACATCGCAAAACTTCTCTATTGCGACCTGCTCCGGATCTGCTCCAAACAGATCGGGAATCAGGTTCACGTCTATGTGATTACGGCGCGCCTGCCAGATCGCCTTGCGGGCCACCTCGCTGTGTTGTGGCACTGCGATAACGATCTCATCCACAAATTCCTTGCGTGCAATAGATGCCAGATCCTTAACCCGCCCGAGCACATCCCCGTGCAAAGGGCACTCTTCATCGACAAAACCGCAAAAAGTTCTGCTGGGCGGCCAGGGAACCAGGTTCTCGGCACAGTGGCTGCGCAGCCGATTAGCCGAGCTGCGTTTGGAATTCGATTACACCGTCCTGCACGGACCAACCCTCGGATTGCACGATGAGGCGATTCTATTGGGAA
>DASPVD010000132.1:0-87579 GCA_035622555.1 Candidatus Eremiobacteraceae bacterium
GGAACTGGTCGCGAAAATCGATCATTACGTCCAGAATTCCAACCGCCATGCACAGCCATTTGTATGGACCGCCACTGCGGATTCCATCTTCGCTAAAGTCGAACGACTATGCGAACGTATTTACGGGACAGCACACTAGTTCCAGCTTGCCCTCGAATCGAGTCTTGTGACGGACACCCCTGCCGCTCCCGGGCTGCGGCCCAGCGCCAATGGCCCCCAAAATCGGCTTTTTCACCTGTGTTACAATAAAAAGTTTACAGACCTACCAAAGAGCATCTATGGCGCAATATCCACTAGTCGACGACACCATTTTCGAGGCCGACGAGGAGTACATCCCCGAGCCCCAGCCCGAGCCTCAGACCCCCGACTGGATGGACGGCAGCCTCCGCATCGGCATTCATACCTCCATCGCCGGCAGCTATCTCCGCGCACTGGAGTCCGCCAAAAAGCTCGGGGCCAACGCCCTGCAGATTTTCTCGGCCAGCCCTCGTATGTGGCAGGTCGCCAAGATCGGCATCCCCGTCTCCGACGCCAAAGCCTTTCGCGCCCGTCGCGCAGAACTGGCCCTCGGGCCATTGGTCATCCACGCCAACTACTTGATCAATCTCGCGGCCACCCAGCCGATGCTTCGCACCCGGTCCATCCAGGCTTTTCATGAAGAGCTGGTCCGTGGCGTCGCCCTCGGCGCCGACTATGTAGTGGTCCATCCCGGCCATCGTGGCGATGCCACCCTGGAAAGCGCCATCGCCTCCATCATCGACGCCGTCAAACAAGCCGCCAAGCCCGTCCCCTTGGGCCACATGCGCATCCTCATCGAAAACACTGCCGGAATGGGTGGCTCGGTTGGCTCGCGTCTTGAGGAGGTCGCGGCCATTGTCCACGGCCTGAACCGTACCCCTGGCGGCGATCGCACTGAAGCTCGCCCTCCCTCGGTTGGCGCTTGCTTGGACACCGCTCATCTGCTGGCCGCCGGTTATGACATCCACAGCGAAGTTGGGCTGGAGCAGACCATTGAGGCCATCGACCGCACCATCGGTCTCGAAAACGTTCCGGTGTTTCACATGAACGATTCGAAAATCCCCCTCGGTGGACGCGTTGATCGCCACGCGCACATCGGCGAAGGCAAGATTGGAGCGCCGGCCTTCACTCGTATCCTGCGCCATCCTCGTCTCGGTGCCATTCCCCCGGAGGGCCTGCCGGGTCGCGCCTTCCTGCTGGAAACTCCCATCGACGATCCTGGCGACGATCGCAGAAACGTCGCCAAGCTTTGGGAACTCTCCGGAGTGGCCGGCCCGCAAGCCGAAAAAGGCTTCTCGATGATGACCCCGGCCTTGAAGCGCGCCATGGCTAAAACTGGAAAAAAGTTGAGCGCCCGCCATTTGCCGCCGCACAAGGCGCGCAAGCGTTCGTCACTGCAGGCGCGCACCGGCTCCGGCAAAAGGAAGAAAATTTCGCACCGGCGCCGAACCCGCTGATCCCTAGCGCGCGATCGTCCCGGCCAGGCCGCAGCTTGTTGTGATACGCGGCCTTGCGCCGCCACATCTTTCGCTATTTTTGTAAAGGCGCTTTTTTCTTCGCCTCGTGTATGCTGAGGGATTACAGAGCCACCGCTTGATGGGCTGTCACTCAGCCCGGTTAGCGCTAAACAGTTTTTTCGCACCACAGGGACGGAGCATCGTGGGGGACTATAAGCCGCAGGACCTCGAGGTCAAATGGCAGCAGCGCTGGAACCAACAGCGCGTCTTCGAATCGGAAGCCAATCCTTCCAAGCCCAAATACTACGTCCTCGAAATGCTCCCTTATCCCAGTGGCACTCTCCACATGGGTCACATGCGCAACTACACCATCGGTGACGTGGTCGCCCGCGTCAAGCGCATGCAAGGCTACAACGTTCTTCATCCCATGGGCTGGGACGCCTTCGGCCTGCCCGCCGAAAACGCCGCCATCAAGAACCAAACCCATCCCCGCGTTTGGACCAACGACAACATCGCCGAATTTCAGCGCGTTCTCCGTCGTTTCGGCTTCTCCTACGATTGGCGCCGCGAAATTTCCACCTGCGAGCCCGAGTATTACCGCTGGAATCAGTGGTTCTTCCTGCGCATGCTCGAGCGCGGCCTCGCCTACCGCAAGAAAAGCCGCGTCAACTGGTGTCCCAAGTGCTGCACCGTCCTGGCCAACGAGCAGGTCGTCAACGGCGGCTATTGCTGGCGTCATGAAGACACCCTGGTCGAAGCCCGCGAAATCGAGCAGTGGTTCCTTAAAACCACCGCCTACGCCGAACAGCTGCTCGACGATCTGAAGTTGCTCGAAGGCTCCTGGCCGGAACGCGTCATCACCATGCAGCGCAACTGGATCGGCAAAAGCATCGGCGCCAAAGTGTGGTTCACCGTCGCCGATTTCCCCGGCCAAAAGATCGAAATCTTCACCACTCGCATCGATACCATCTACGGTTCCAGTGCGCTCATCTTGGCTCCCAATCATCCCCTGGCGGAATCCTTGATCGCCGGGGCCGATCCTGCTGCCCACTCGCAACGGGCCGCCAAGCTCGCCTTGATGAAGCAATCCTCCGTCAAGATGGAAGACGTTGCCACCGCCGAGAAGGATGGCTTCTTCACCGGTCGCTACGCCGTCAATCCTTTCAACAACGAGAAAATTCCTATCTGGGTCGGCAATTTCGTGCTCATGGAGTACGGTACCGGGGCCATCATGGCTGTTCCCGCGCACGACGAGCGCGATTTCGAATTCGCCACGAAATTTGGCCTGCCCATTCCCGTGGTTGTCGAGCCCCCTAACGACCCCAATCCGCAATCCCCGCCCCAAGCGGCCTTCACCGACTACGGCGTCAGTGTGAACTCCGGCCCTTACTCCGGCCTCGCTTCCGCCGACGCCATCGAAAAAATGGCCGCGGACGCCGACGCCGCCGGCTTCGGCAAAAAAGAAACCATCTTCCGTCTTCGGGACTGGGGTGTTTCCCGCCAACGTTTCTGGGGCACTCCCATTCCCATTATCTATTGCCCCAACGATGGCATGGTCCCGGTCCCCGACAAAGATCTACCCGTCGTTCTCCCCGCCAACCCGAAACTCACTGGCGAAGGTCAATCGCCCCTCGCCACCGACCCCGATTTCGTCAACGTCAAGTGTCCCAAGTGCGGCGGTCCCGCTCGCCGCGAAACCGACACCATGGACACCTTCGTCGATTCCTCTTGGTATTTCTATCGTTACTGCGATCCGCACAACGACCAGGCTCCCTTTGCCAAATCCAAAGCCGATTACTGGTTTCCCATCGACCAGTACATCGGCGGCATCGAACATGCCATTCTCCACCTCATGTACTCGCGCTTCTGGTGCAAAGTCATGCGCGACATCGGCCTGATTTCTCACCTCGAGCCCGCCGCTCGGCTCTTCACCCAAGGCATGGTTCTCAAGGATGGCACCGCCATGTCCAAATCCGCCGGCAACGTGGTCGGCGCCCTCGATATGGCCGACCGCTATGGCGCTGACACCGGCCGTCTCTACACTCTGTTTGCCGCCCCTCCCGAAAAAGATTTGGAGTGGAGCGAAGAAAGTATCGAAGGCTCCTGGCGCTTTCTCAACCGCGTCTACCGCCTCATCGAGAAAGCTGCCGCGAGCCGCGATGCCCACACCGCCACCAGTGGACACCAATCCCAATTCACTGATGCCGAGAAGGCTCTCCTGCGCAAAACCCATCAGACCCTGCGCCGCGTCACTCACGATTTCGAGACTCGCTGGCACTTCAATTCCGCTGTCGCTCAAATCATGGAGTTGACCAACGCCGTCTACGCCGCCGAAAATCAGCTTAGCCCCGCGGTCCGCAGCCAGGTGCTCGACATTCTCGTGCTCATGCTCGCCCCCATGACTCCGCACATCGCCGAAGAGTTGTGGGAAATGCTTGGCCACACCGGCGGACTCTCGACCGTCCGCTGGCCCGCCTTCAATCCCGAATTGGCCAAAGATGAAGAAGTGGAAATTGTGGTGCAGATCAACGGCCGGGTGCGCGGCAAACTCAAGGTGGCCTCCGGTGCCTCGGAAAGTGAAGTGATGAGCCTGGCCCGCGCCGACGCGTCCATTTCCGCGCATCTCCGCCACAAAAATATCGTCAAAGTCGTTTACGTCCAGGATAAGTTGCTCAACATCGTGGTCCAATGATGCGCTTCTCGCTTTATAGCTTTCCTCAAACGCAGAATTGTCATCCCGAGCCTGCCTCCGCAGGTAGGCGACGCGCGGGATCTGCTTTTTCTCGTGCGAGTGGCACAGGCATTCCTGCCTGTGGAAGACGAGCCTTAAAGGTGATTGCACAATCGGCGGGTGCCCCACCCTCGAATTTGCAGGGTGGGTCTTGGGCTGCGTCTCGTAATTCTCTCTCAGGTTGGCAGACTAGTCTGTGTAATGGCCGGAGCCTTCGACCGGCCATCTTTTAAGGGTGACGTCAATGACCGGACCGGCACAAAGTATGGAAAAAACTGTAAGCAAAATGAAAACGGAACTCGGCGGTATCGTGGTCCTCGATTTTGGTGGACAGTATACCCAACTCATCGCTCGCCGTGTCCGCGAGCAGCAGGTCTTCAGCGCCATTCTCCCTTGCACCGTCTCCCTTGACGAAATTCGCCATCTTCAGCCCTGCGGGATCATCTTGTCCGGCGGCCCCAGCTCGGTCTACGACCAGGATGCCCCACGGTGTGATCCCGCAGTTCTGGCCATGGATATTCCCGTCCTCGGCATCTGCTACGGCATGCAATGGATCGCTAAGAATCTGGGCGGCCAGGTCGAACCTGCCGAACGCCGGGAATATGGCCCCGCGCAACTCAATGTCGACCAAGCAGCCAGCCAACTTTTCGCCAATTTCCCCGCCTCCCTCAAAATCTGGAACAGTCACGGCGACCACGTCCTCGCTCTCCCGCCGGGCTTTCACGCCACCGGAAAAACGGCCAACGCCATCGCCTCGGCCGAGGACCCAGCGCGCAAAATCTACACTGTGCAGTTTCACCCCGAGGTCAAGCATACCGAACGCGGCACCGAAATTCTTCGCAATTTCTTGTTCTCCGTGTGTCGTGCTGAACCTAAATGGAGCGGCACCGCCTTCATCGAAGAGACCGTCGCCAACATTCACGCCAGGGTGGGCTCGCACCACGCCATTTGCGGTCTTAGCGGCGGCGTCGATTCCACTGTCGCCGCTGTCCTGGTGCATCGCGCCATTGGCGATCGCCTCACCAACATCTTCGTGAATACCGGCCTGCTTCGTAAGAACGAATTTGAACATACCCTCGAGATGTACCGCGAACGTTTGGGTCTGCACGTTATCGGCGTCGACGCCACCGATCGTTTCCTCGACAAGCTCAAGGCGGTTTCCGACCCCGAAAAGAAGCGCAAAATCATCGGCAACGAATTCATCTTCGTTTTCGCCTCGGAGGCCGAGAAGCTTCAGAAGCAAGCCGGGGGAGACATCCGCTTTCTCGTCCAGGGCACCCTCTACCCGGATGTCATTGAATCGGTATCGGTTAAGGGCCCTTCCGCGACCATCAAGACGCACCACAACGTTGGCGGCCTTCCCGACCAAATGCCTTTCGGCTTGATCGAGCCACTCCGCGACCTCTTCAAGGACGAAGTTCGCAAAATTGGCAAGGATCTGCGTTTACCAGAAGAGATACTCGTCAAGCATCCTTTTCCCGGCCCCGGTTTGGCTGTTCGGTTATTGGGGGAGATTGATCGTCCCGGCCTTACGACTCTTCGTGAAGCCGATGCTATCGTCGTCGACGAAATCCGCCGCGCTTCTCTCTACGACAAAGTCTGGCAAGCCTTTGCGGTTCTTCTTCCGGTGCGCAGTGTCGGGGTCATGGGAGACGGCCGCACCTATGGCTTGACCATTGCCGTTCGCGTCGTGCAATCCGAAGATGCCATGACCGCTGACTGGGTCCGCTTGCCCGGTGACGTCTTGGAACGCATCTCCACCCGGATTGTGAACGAGGTTCCCGGGGTCACTCGCGTGGTTTACGACATCAGCAGCAAGCCCCCCAGCACCATCGAGTGGGAATAATGCCGCGCCGCCGTGGGCGGCCTGCACCTCAACTGCACACCCCTGGCACATTACTTGCATGTCCTGGCGCTCAAGTCCATTTTGGTGCGAAAAGGCCGCATGGCTGGGACTTTGCGGCCTGTCCGTTCGTGCGGATTGGTTTCGGAAGCGCGCGCCTCCGAAAGAAGCTACTACCGATTGGCCATCTTCTGCGCCATATACAGCAGCAGCTTGCGATCTTCATCGTCGGCTTTGCTCAGCAAGCGACGAAGCTTGTTGAGGTATCGGGCCTCTTTGCCCGAGGTGCCCCAGGCGATGTCATCCGATGATTTCCGCTTAGGCAGATTGGGCAGTTGAGGAGGCTCTTCGCCGTCGTAGAAGAGTTGATAAAGTGGGCATTCGAGCGCGCGCGCCAGCTTTTCCAGCGTCTCGATGGCCGGTACTGTGTGGCCGTTCTCGACGCGGGAGATATAGCACCTGAGCAAACCGGTACGCTTCTCGATATCACCCTGGGAGAGTTTCTTTTCTTCGCGCAGAGCGCGAAGCCTGTCACCGATAATCATAGGTTGAGTATTCTATAAGTAGTCATATCTGTCAACGACTAATTGCGAAGGAGTATACGGCACCACTTCGATCTGCGCGCATCTTATAACCGCTTATCATCCTTGTCCAGCAATATCTTAAGCGTTTTACCTGGCCCCCGGGGATACCGCCCCTGTCTGTGGAAAAGTTACTCAGATGATAAGGGCCTTCATAGTTCCCGTTATCCTGGCTTACCTAAATTCCGTAAAGTCATAGGCAAAGCCCACAGGTCGGGAACTCTCCATTAACCGAATGTCTTATAAGAGAACTCTTAGCCTACCGATTGCGCTATAGCGTAGCCAGCCACCTTAGCGCCCCGGCACCGACTCCGCTCTTCGGGCTATGCCCATCAGCTGCTTTCGTTCCATAACGAAATGGGCCATCCCACCCGCCGGCAGCGCAATCCATTGGGGCAATCCGTACGGGTGGTAGTCAGCCGCTACCCGGCCGCGGACAATCAGCCGCGTTTGCTCCTTCTCCAGCGGTTCCAGCGTAAAGCACCAGGTCGTCTGATACTTGCCGCTAGGCAGCCTCCACGCTAGCACCAGACTCTTTTCCCGCTCATACTGTGCCACCACAAAGACCTCTCTCACTCCGGGCAAAGCAGGATAAACCGCTCCTACTTCGATCTTCTGATACTCCGGAACGATCCGCTCAGCGCTGGTGTGTCCGCCGTTGTCCACGAAATCGTACGAATACCACCCTGCCCGCCCGGCGCCCATTTGTACTAACCACGGCCACACATCGCCAGGCGGCCGGCGAATCGTGATCGCGTGATTCACCGACCCGACTGGGTTCGGAATCAACTCGTCTCCCGCCAGCCGGGCGCTTTTCTCGCCAGGAGTGGCGCGTACCTGCTGGCTGGCGTACATCACCAGGGCAAGCAGCACCGCCACTACTCCAAAGATGCCGAACAGCACCTTCTTTTTCATCACTTTACCTACACTCTAGGGCTTTGAAGCTTCCCTTGCAGTGATGACCGCCATCCAAAACATGAGGACAAAACACCGCACCGGTTTTGCAGCCGCTAATATCTAAACGGCTGGCACCAACAAACCTCGCGGGAACCTCCGGCTCTCCTCAACGGAAACACCTGTGGACACTTAGATTAAAATGGCGTAACCAAATCTCTATGCCCAACGTCCCAAATTCAGAGGAGACCGACGTGCCGGTGGCGGCTGCGGCCAGTAAGGCCCAGGAAAGTGCGGTACGCCGGGAAGATGACCGCGAACTGGTGCGCCGGGCCCAATTGGGCGACAAGGACGCCTTTGAGCTTTTGGTCGCCAGGCACCAGGGCCGCGTCTTTGCAGTCGCCGGAGGCATTCTCCGCAACCGCGAAGACGTTGAGGACATTGCACAGCAGGTTTTCTTGAAGGCGTACTTCTCGCTCAAACGCTTCGATCAACGGTCCGCCTTCAGTACCTGGCTCTACAAGATCACTGTGAATGAATGCTGGGATCTGCTGCGCAAGAAAAAGGTTCGCCCACTGGTTTTTGAATCGGAGCTGAGTGAGGAGCAGGCTCATGCCTATCACTCCACCGAACAAAAACCGGAGTTTGCTCCCGACGTCACCGAGCAGTTGGCCACCAGGCAGCAGTTAGACCAGTGGCTCGACTGTTTGGAGGAGCGTGATCGTGCGATGCTGGTCCTCAAAGAAATACAGGGCTTCACCGTGGAGGAGATCGCCGATTCTATGGGACTGAACGGCAATACCGTTAAAGTCCGGCTCTTTCGCGCTCGCCAACGCATCGCGGCCAAACTCCGCCGCAAGAAGGCAGCCGCCCTGTAATGGAGTGCACGGGTTTTTCGGTCGACGGATGGACACAGTCCAGGGGAGAAAGAGGTGAAGTACAATGATCGGGCTCCCAAGGAATACAGAAGTGAATTGCGAGTGGTTTCTTAACCAATTGGAAGCTCTGCCGGGCAACAGCTCTCGTTCTGCCACTGCTGACCTGCTGCTCGCCGGCTTGCCGGAGCCGGCCCGTCAGCATGCCGCCGTTTGTGCTCACTGCCATTCCGCTCTGCGGGATTTTCTCGACACTCGGCTGGCGCTCCGCGAACTGGCTCAAAGCCTGCCTCAGCCCAGTCCCTGGTTCACCGCCCGGGTTATGCAGTCCATCGCCGCTCGTGAACGGGCCATCGACGAGAGCACGGACGGTTTCTGGAATGGCGTGCGCCGCCTCGCTCCTCGCCTGGTTGCCTTTGCTGCGCTCTTGCTCATGCTTGGTGGCACCTGGGCCTTCGAAGAAACTCGCGCCGCGCGTACCCACAAACCCGAGATACGCTCCATCGAAGGTATCTTTGAAAGCACCCCGAATGCTCCCCCGAATGATGATGTGATTGCCACTTCCTTTGGCGAGCAGCCATGAATCCGGATTCACTGCGCAAAGCTCGCATCTGGCTCGCCGTGGTTTTCCTCGTCGGCGCCGCCATTGGCGCCGTCTTTGGCTACGGCTTTGGTCACCGCAGCTACGAGGCCGTCGCTACGACTAAGCCGCCTCTCAGCGAGTCGGAGCGTCGCGCCCACCGCGTTGCCGACATGACCAAAGAGCTTGGGCTCACTCCCGAACAAAGCGCTAAAGCCGACGACGTGATTCGCCTGGCTCATCAAGAGATGAAGGCCATTCGCGACAAATCCGAACTGGACGTCGACGCCGTACGCCAGAAGGCTCGAGACCAAATGCGCGCCTTTCTTACTCCCGAACAAAAGCCCAAATTCGAAGCCATGGTCCAGCGCATGGACCAGGAACGCAAAGCTCAGCAGCCATCCGGGCCTCCCCCCAAATAGCCTCGCCTTTTTCACCCTCAACTTTTCGTCTTGAACTCTCGCAGGTGTGCGGCTACTGGCATTCCTCATCAGTCGCAACTTCAGGTTCGCAATCGATGGAGTCCTGTGATTTTTTTGAACAGGCCGCTGCAAAATTATCTAGAAACCTCTGCCCGGTAATACTCTTCTCCGATTCTCTGTGTGCTCTGTGTTCTCTGTGGTGAAAAGCTCTTCTCGGACAGCGTCGCCAGTCTTTACTTGGCCGCCGCCTGCCGCTTGTGAATGAAATCGATGATGTCCTGTGTCGATGTTCCCGGCAGGAACACCTCCGCGATTCCCGCTTGCTTCAGCCCCACAATGTCCGCCTCGGGAATAATTCCCCCCACCAGCACGGTCACGTCGCTCATCCCTTTTTCCCGTAGCAGTTTTATCAATTGCGGACACAACGTATTGTGCGCGCCGGACAGGATCGACAGGCCGATCACGTCCACATCCTCTTGCGCTGCCGCCGATGCGATCATTTCCGGAGTCTGCCGCAACCCCGTGTAGATCACTTCCATTCCGGCGTCGCGCAACGCCCGCGCAATGACCTTCGCTCCCCGGTCATGTCCATCCAAGCCGGGTTTGGCAATCAGCACGCGAATCCTCTTCTCGCTCATCCTCGCTATCCTCTGCTTTCTGCATCTACTCTATCCTCTGCACAAGCAGCCCGCAAAACTATCTGCGAAATTTCGAATCTCCACGCGGGAATGCTCTTCTCCGATTCTCCGTGTCCTCAGTGTTCTCTGTGGTGAGCCAATCTTCTAGATAACAAAGCGCCGTATGCCATCTCGTAGCACCCGTACGTTGAAGTTGATCAGCAAACCGATGCGCCGTCCTGATAACCGCATGTACGTCAAAAGAACGGAATCGTGTATCGGCGCAAGCGACTCCACCGACTTCAGCTCCAACACGACTCTGTCGCCAACCAGCATATCCAATCTATAACCGCACTCCAGTCTGGCGCCTTTGTATACAACAGGAATCCCTTTTTGTCTCTCAAATGGCAATCCACGTCGCGTGAGCTCGCGGCATAAGCACTCTTCGTAAGTGGATTCTAGCAGGCCTGGTCCTAGCAGCCTATGCACTTCAATGGCGGAGCCTATGATTTCATGGGTGAGTTCCTTGTCGGTCACGGAATTGTCACCAGGGAGCAGACAGAGAACGCAGAAGGGAAAAAAACCCACCACGGTATACTATATAGATATTATACCCATGTTATTATTACGTGACCGCGGTTTCTTCGTACGCCCCAAACACGCTGCGCATCGTCTCGCATATCTCCCCTAGCGTCGCGTACGCCTTCACCGCCTCGTAAATGAACGGCATCAAATTCTCGCTTCCGTCCGACGCCTTGCGCAGCGCTTCCAACCGTCGCTCCACTTCCGCCGGCGATCGTTCCGCGCGCAGTTTGGCCAGCCGTGCCGCCTGCCTTTTCGCCACGGTCTCATCAATCTGCAGTAACTCGATGGGCTTCTCCGGGGTGACGTACTCGTTCACCCCCACGATAATCTTTTCCTTCTTGTCCACCGCCATCTGGTACCGGTAACTCGCCTCGGCAATCTCCCGCTGCGGATAACTGTTCTCGATCGCCGCCACCATTCCGCCCAGCGCGTCGATGCGCCGGATGTATTCCCACGCGCCTTGTTCCGCCTCGTTCGTCAACGTTTCCACGAAGTACGATCCCCCCAGGGGATCCACCGTATTCGTCACTCCGGTTTCGTGCGCGATAATCTGTTGCGTGCGCAGCGCGATGGTAGCCGCGAATTCCGTCGGCAGCGCCCACGCCTCATCCAACGAATTGGTGTGCAGCGATTGCGTCCCGCCCAGCGCTCCCGCCAATGCCTGGATCGCCGTGCGCACCACATTGTTCATCGGCTGCTGCGCCGTCAGCGAACACCCCGCGGTCTGTGTGTGGAAGCGCAACGCCCACGACCGCGGATTGGTCGCCTTGTACCGCTCCGTCATCGCCTTGTACCAGATCCGGCGCGCCGCGCGGTATTTGGCAATCTCCTCGAAGAAATCGTTGTGCGCGTTGAAGAAAAACGACAATTGCGGCGCGAATTCGTCCACCGCCAGGCCACGCCGCAGGGCCCACTCCACATACTCCATTCCATCGCGCAGTGTGAACGCCAATTCCTGGATTGCGGTCGAGCCTGCTTCCCGAATGTGGTACCCGCTGATCGAAATCACGTTGAATTTCGGCGTATGCTTCATCCCGAATTCGAACGTGTCGATCACCAGCCGCATCGACGGTTCCGGCGGGTAAATGTATTCCTTCTGCGCGATGTACTCCTTGAGGATGTCGTTCTGCAGCGTCCCCGATATCTTCTTCCAGTCCGCTCCCTGCTTTTCCGCCACCGCCAGGTACATCGCCCAAATCACCGCCGCCGGGGAATTGATGGTCATCGACGTGGTCACGTCCGCCAGGGGGATTTGGTCGAACAAAACCTCCATGTCTGCCAGCGAACTGATCGCCACTCCACATTTCCCGACTTCCCCCTCCGATAGCGGATGATCGGAGTCGTATCCCATCAATGTCGGCAGATCGAACGCTGTCGACAATCCGGTTTGCCCATGTGCCAGCAGATACCGGAACCGCTGGTTCGTATCTTCCGCCGTCCCAAATCCCGCGAACTGCCGCATGGTCCACAATCGCGTCCGGTACATCGTCGGGTGAATCCCCCGGGTGTACGGCGGTTCGCCGGGCAAACCTAAATCCCGCGTAGTGTCCCATCCTTCTAAGTCTGCTTCCGTGTACAGTCGTCGGATCGGATGGCCTGAGGTGGTCGTGAACTCCTTCTGCCGCTCCGGTGATTTGCCCAGCGTCGGTGCCAACGTATTCTTCTCCCACTCGTTTTTCGCCCTCGCGGCATTCTCCCGTCGACCCGCGGAATTGGCCGCCGTTGCCTTACGTCCGTCACTGGACACTGATTTCTCAGGGAATTTCACTTCTGCGGAGCGCTCGCCCGGCTCGGAACCGCTGGCCGGTCTTTTATTCTTGCTGTCCGACGGTTCGCTCATAGGCGCTCCCGGAGCGTTGGTCCTGCGGCATCCCGCCGCGCAGACCAGAGATCGCACCATTCACAATCCATGCTATGCGAAAGGGAACTAACCAGCAATAAGCAGAAAAATGGACGTATATGTCTTGTTGCTAAGCGAACTGAGCCATGTCCAGAGACCAACCGCGCTGTTCCCAACCGAGTCCGCGGGAGCCAGCCACCATCCTTCAAAACGGAATATCCTCGTCGTTGATTTCCGGCCCTGGTCCCGCCGCAAAATCCTCCCCGCCTCCCGCATGCTCCGACTCTTCAGACCGCCCGCCGGCCGGCGCTCCTGCCCCAGCTCCCGCGGCCATGCCTTCCCCTCGTCCGCCCAGCATCCGAAAATTGGTCGCCACGATTTCGAACGATGTTCTCTTCTGTCCTTCTTTGTCCTGCCATTCCCGCGACTGAATCCGCCCTTCGATGAAAACCAGTGACCCTTTCTTCAGGTACTGTTGTGCAATTTCTGCCTGTTTGCCCCACACCACGATCTTGTGCCATTCCGTGCGCTTCTGCCGTTCGCCGTTGCGGTCCTTGTAAGATTCATCCGTCGCCACGGAAAAATTCGCCACCGCCTGACCGCCGCTCGTGTACCGGGTTTCCGGGTCGCGCCCCAGCCGGCCCACCAGAATCACTTTATTCACTGACATGAAAGGAATTCCCCCTGATGACTGGAAGATAGCACGTGCGTCAGCAAAAGAGAAATCACCCGCTTTGCTCTTGCGCTCTCACTCTCACACGCCAGCCCCGCCCCGAAAATAACCAATGCTATACTTTCCTCATGCACGATCTCGCCCCGGCTCACCGTCTGCCCGACGCCTCCAATCCGGAAATGATCTACGTCAAAATTCCGGTGGGGTTGCTGCAGTGTAATTGCTCGATCATCGGCGATCCCCGCACTCGCGAATGTGTCGTGGTCGATCCCGGCGATGAAGTCGAGCGCATCCTCGGTCTGCTCGGCCGCTACAAGCTCCAGGTCAAAGCCATTATCAGCACTCACGCCCACATCGACCACGTGGGCGGTCTCGCCAAGCTTTACCAGTACACCGGCGCTCCGGTGATGATGCACGGCGACGACCTTCCTCTTTACCGCGGCATGGAAGTGCAAGCCGGCTTTCTAGGTATGCCGGTGCCGGAGTTGACTGAAGTTCACCAACTCCTCAAAGAGGGCGACGCGCTCCACTGGGGCGATTTTGTCGCCAGCGTTTTGCACACTCCCGGTCACACTCCCGGCAGTGTCTCCCTCTACTTGCCCACCGACGGCGGCAACTCCACTCTCAGCCAGCCACAGCTCTTTGCTGGCGACACCCTCTTCGCTGGAAGCATCGGCCGCACCGACCTGTGGGGCGGCTCGTATCCCGATATTCAAGTCTCTCTTCGTGACAAACTCATGCAGCTCCCCGATTCCACCATCGTTCATCCCGGCCATGGTCCCAGCACCACCATCGGCCACGAGCGCCACACCAATCCCTTTTTGAAGTAGTATTTTCCTCCGCGCCACTCCTGGATTTCTCGTGCCTGAGGTGGCCTATGGGCTCGCAACTGGACTGCACTCTTCGCCGGCAAGGCAAATCTTTCTCCGGTACTGCGCTGCTCGAATCCACCGAAATTCTTTTTCGCGGCCAGCATCGCTGCCGCATTCCCTTCACGGCCATCACTTCCGTGGACGCCACGGCTGGCGATCTCCACGTTCACACCAAAGATGCTCATGTCATCTTCGAATTAGGTCCTCACGCCGCGAAGTGGCGCGACAAAATTGCCAATCCCAAATCTTTGCTCGACAAGCTTGGCATCAAGCCCGCAACCACTGTGTCCCTGATCGGCGACTTTCCTTCCAGCTTCCTCGCGAGCTTGCAAAAGTACGGCGCTCTCGTTTCACGAACGCCTCAACCCCAATCTCCATCGATCACCTTTCTTCTGGCGAACGATACCAAAACATTGACCGGCCTTCGCTTGCTGGCTCCGTGCGTTTCCGGTGCCGTGCTCTGGCTGGTTTTCCCGAAAGGCCAAAAAACCATCACCGAAAATGACGTTCGCTCTGCCGCCCGCAAAGCCGGTCTCGTCGACATTAAGGTCGTCGGCTTCAGCTCCACCCACACCGCGTTGAAATTCGTTCCGCCCAAATCCAAAGCCTAGGCTGACTCCGCGTTTCCCTCAGCCAATCATCTAATCTATTTCTGCCGCCCCCCATTCTCCCGTGCTTTCCGAATCTCCTCCATCACCGACTGGATCAATTCCTTCGCGTGCGTCAGCTCCTGCGCAATCATCCGCAAATCCATCGCCGGCACCGTCGGATTCCTGGTGCTGGTGCAATACACTCCATGTTGCCCGGTCAGCACCAGCGCATTGGTAATGCGGTCCAGCGACACCGCTAGCCTTCCCCGCTCTCTCCCCATCATCTGTTCGTAGTGTTCTAATTCTTCTTGGTGTTCTTGGAATGCGGACATGTGCCCTCCCTTGAGCTCGCCGCCCTCTCAGGATTTGCCGGTTGCACTTCGGGCACAGGCGCCCGGCGCCAAACTTTACGCTAGCGCATCTCGACTCCATAATCCACTTTAGCTTCACCAGCCAGAAAGCTGTTGCATCATGGACGTTCCTCAGTACCCGGCACAGCAGTACATTCCCTTTGGGGCCAGGCCCAATGGGAAGTGGGAGCACCGAACCATGCGACGCTCAGATCTCGTGCAATACAAGGAAAAGGAAAACGGACGTAGCGCCCGCACCTCTCAGATTATCTTTGGCGAGCGCCAACATTTGCTCCGCGTTCTGGATTCTCTCGAGGGCACCAGCTTGCCTATCGCTCGTATGCAGCAAGAGCGCCGCATCCTCGAAGAACTGATCCACGCTCGCACTCGCGAACTCAACCACATCAATACCGCCTGGGATGAAAAGATCGGTTTAGTGCTTAGCGCCGAAGCCAAGCCCGAAATGCTCGAAAAACTCGCCAAGCAAGCTCCTAAAGAGGATTTTTATCTGCTTCGTCTCATCAGCGAACATCCCCGCGCCAACGCCAAAACCCTTCAGCGCCTCGCTCGTCATCCTTACGCCGCCATCCGCGAAAACGTTGCTCGCCATCCCAATGCCGATGCCAACACCCTGCAGTTTCTCAGCAGAGACAAGACCCAGCCGCTTTGGTATCTCGTCGCCTTCAACCCCAATACTCCCACTCCGCTTCAGCGCAAGCTTCGTGACCGCCTCAAGCGCCTCGGCGAACTCCAAACCAGTCACTAACTCAAACTCTACATAAATCTCCTGGCTCGTCCCGTCCGTCCCGCTCGTTGGCCGCTCCTTGCTCAAACTCCCGACTTCGAACTCTCAACTGTGAACAGTAAGCCTTGAACCTCGAGCTCAAACCCTCAACCCTCCCTTCTACCTTCTCTCTTCCGCTAGAATCTCATCATGGCTTCTGCGCCGAACGCCAACACCGTGCCGCAGCCCGTCCGTTCATCCACGTTCTCCGCCATTTCCCGCTTGGTGTCTCGCGCTGCGATTACCTACACGTTCATCTCCGTTTTCCTTCTGGTTCCTTGTTTTTGGCACACCCACATTGAAGCCGGTGACCTCGGCAGTCATGTCTACAACGCCTGGCTCGCGGAATTGGCCCAGCAGGGAAGAGCACCCGGCGTTTATCTCGTCTGGCAATGGAACAATGTGCTCTTCGATCTCCTGCTCTTTTACTCCGCCAAAGCTTTCGGCTTCCTTGCCGCCGAGAGGATCGCCGTCTCCATTTCCGCCTTGATCTTCTTCTGGGGAATCTTCGCCCTGCTCCGCGCGGTTGGCGGCAAGTCGCCTTGGTGGATCGCCCCGTTCATCGCCATGTTGACCTACGGCTACATCTTCCACATGGGTTTCATGAACTATTATTTGTCCCTCGGTTTGGCCTGCGTTGGCCTCGCGTTCGCTTGGCCTCTTCGCCGAAACGGACTGATTGTCGCCGCGCTTCTTTGCCCGCTCATGCTTTTGGCCCACCCCATCGGTTTCTTATGGTTCCTCGGCACCATCGCCTATCGCATCCTTTGGCCGTATTTCCCCAGCTGGTGGGAGCTTCTGCTTCCCCTCGGCGCTTTGCTGGTGTTCGTTGTCGCTCACGTAGTCGTCTCTCACCACGTTGCCGCCTGGCAAGTCGAATGGCGCGACACACCTTTTTGGCGCCTCAACGGTACCGACCAATTCCGTGTCTTTGGCGGTCGCTACAACTGGTTCGCCGTCGGCATTCTCGTGTTCGTTCTCCTTGCTACCGCCATCGCCTGGCTCCAGGACACCCGCCTCATGGGCTTCTGGAAAGACCGCCGCCTGCTCTTCGAACTCTACTTCATCTCCTTTCTCGGCACCGCGCTGCTCCCCGAAAATCTTCTACCCAATCCTACTGGCGGTTGGATCGGGGCTCTGGTCACCCGCCTGACGCTGATCAGCGCCATCCTCGGCCTTTGCTGGCTCGCTTCTCTCCCGCCATGCTCTTGGCACTTGCCCATCAGCGCCGCTTGCGCTCTGGTCTTCTTCATCTTCATCTATCAAGACACGGCCTTCCTCAACCGCATGGAAGCCAGCGCCGACCGCGTCACCCGGCAACTCCCCTTCGGCACCCGCGCCGCCTCCACCATTTTTGCTCCCATCGGCTGGCGCATCATTTTTCTGCACATTCCCGATCGCGCCTGCATTGGCCACTGCTTCCTCATTTCCAACTACGAGCCGTCCACCGGCCAATTTCGCGTTCGCGTTCATCCCGGCAGTCCCGTCGTCACCTCCTCCGTGGACGACAGCGAAGACATGCAGTCCGGCATTTACGATGTCCAGGACGAGGACCTGCCTCTCAAGCAGATTTACCAATGCCAGGCCAACGATCTTTCCCAAATCTGCATCCGTGACCTCGCCGAAGACGAAAAAAACGACCGCCTCGGTTATCATCCCCCCGACAACCCCTTCTTCTCCCAGAACCCCTAACCCTTCCGGCTCTGCCTCTTTCCGCGTTATCTGCGAACGGGCTCCACCCCTACGCCTTGCCTCGCAACACAAAGACCGGCGCCACTTGTAGCGCCGGTCTTTAGAGCGGCATTTTGCAATTCCCATGGCTTCCGTGAAAAAGACATTTTGGCTCTTGCCTCAGTCCAATCCCTGCTAAACTATCTCTCAAGGTGAGAGACAATGCTGCCATTACACCTGCAACCCGAAAGCCATATTCCCCTGTACATCCAGCTCCGCGACCAGCTCCGTTCTTTGGTCCACGCCGGTGACCTGCGCCCCGGCGACCGCATTCCTGCCAGCCGCGAACTCGCCCAGATCCTTGGCGTTCACCGCACCACCGTCGCCAACGCCTATGCCGAGCTCGAGTCCGAAGGGCTCATCCAGGGCCATGTCGGCCGCGGCACCTTCATCCGCAGCAATGGCAATGGCCTGAAAATCACGCCTCCTGCTCCTCCCGCCCTCAATGGCCACTCCGATGGCCTGCGCTGGGAACTTCTCTTTGCCGATGAACGCAGCGAAGAAATCCTTCGCCGTTTAACGGCCTCAGCCCCCGCGAATGCCTTGTCTTTCATCATGGCCCGTCCTGCCGAAGAATTTTTCCCTGTCGAGGACTTGCAGGCCTGTGTCCAAGCGGCTCTTCGCCATGGTGGCCAGGAAATCCTGAATGTCGGCGCCTCCGACGGCTACGCGCCCCTGCGGGAAGCGCTCCTCGATCTTCTCCGTCGCGACGGCTTCTCCGTCAAAGAAGACTCCTTGCTCATCACCGATGGCTGCCAGCAAGCCCTCGACCTCATCGCCAAAGCCTTTGTTCGCTCCGGTGACACTGTGGTTCTCGAGAACCCCACCTACCCCGGTGCCTGCGCGGTTTTCAGCGGCGCCCATGCCCGTTGCCTCGGCGTTCCGGTTCGCACTCACCCCGAGCCTGATATGCCTCTGGGCATCGATCTCGAAGCTCTGGAGTCCACTCTGGCCGCCAATCGCGTCAAACTGCTTGTTCTTACTCCTGATTTTCACAATCCCACGGGCACCTCCATGCCCGTTGCCTCGCGTCGTCGCGTTCTCGAGCTTGCTGCTCGCCATCAGGTTCCCGTGGTCGAAGATCATATCTACGCCCGCCTGCATTTGCGCGACGAGCGTCTGCCTTCCCTCAAGCAGCTCGACCGGGCCAACGTGGTCATCCACATCGACAGTTTCGCTAAGGTCGCTTTTCCCGGCCTCCGCGTCGGTTGGATCATCGCCCCGCCCTGCGTTATCGAGCGGCTCCGCCTCATCAAGCAAATGACCGATCTTCACACCGGCCAGCTCGCTCAAGCCGCTCTCGCCGAATTCATCAAGCGCGGTCTGTTCCACAAGCATCTCGCGCGCATGCGCAAAATCTATGCCGACCGGCTCCACGCCCTCGATGATTCCCTGCGCAAATTCATGCCCGAAGGTGTCCGCTGGACCCGTCCGGAAGGTGGCATGTGCTTTTGGATTGAGCTGCCTGCCGGCTTTGATGCCAGCGAACTCATGATGCACGCCCGCGAACGTGGCGTCCTTTTTGCTCCCGGCCGCTATTTTTACGTGCAATCCCCGTTGCCCAACACTCTGCGTCTGGGCTTCGCCAATTTGAACGAAAAGCAAATCGCTCGCGGTGTCAGCATCCTGGCCGAGCTTTTGCGGACCGAAATGCGCAAGCGTCAACGCGGCTCGCGGCGCGCCGAACGGGCCTACGTGGCCCTGGTTTGACACTTGCTCCAAAGTCTGTGCTGGGAACTGAAAACCAAAAACTTATAACTCAATACTCATAACTTTAAACTCCATGGCCAACGTCCTCAAACTCGATCCCAAACCCACCAACCACTGCTTCGGTTGTGGCGCCGCCAATCCTGCGGGCATGAAGTTATCCTTCGACCTGGATTTCGACGCCCGTCGCTCTCGCGGCTCATTCACTCTGGGTTCGAATTACGCCGGCGGTGCTGGTTTTGCCCACGGCGGCATCATCGCTGTGGTTCTCGACGAAGCGATGGGCAAACTCTCGCGCCTTACCGAAGAAAGCGCTGTAACCGCCGAGATGCAGATCGACTACCACCGGCCTGTTCCCGTCGATAAGCCCATCGTTGTCGAAGGTTGGCAGGAACAACAGCAGGGCAGAAACCGCTTTCGCGTTGCCGAAATTCGCGACCTGCATGGTAACTTGCTCGCTCGTGGCAAAGGCCGTTTTGTTGTCGTCAAGCCTTCGCATTTTGCGGAAGTCCCATCCGTCAATCCGAGTTCCTGATTTTCGATTTTTTGAGAGGAGATCACCAATGCCTAGCAAGAAACCCAATGGCCACGCTCACACCAATGGGAACAAAACCGCCAACGAGTGGCGCGTCAAGGTCGGCCTCGCCGAAATGCTCAAGGGCGGCGTCATCATGGACGTGACCAACGCCGATCAGGCTCGCATCGCCGAAAAAGCCGGCGCCTGCGCCGTCATGGCTCTCGAGCGCGTGCCCTCCGACATTCGCAAGGAGGGCGGCGTGGCTCGCATGGCCTCCATCAAGGTCATTCGCGAGATCATGAGCACCGTCACCATTCCAGTCATGGCCAAAGTGCGCATCGGCCACTTTGTCGAAGCCGAAGTTCTGCAAGCCCTCGAAGTCGATTTCATCGACGAAAGCGAAGTGCTCACTCCCGCCGACGAAGAAAATCACGTTTGGAAGCATGATTTCCGCGTTCCCTTCGTCTGCGGCGCTCGCAACCTTGGCGAAGCGCTTCGTCGCATTGCCGAAGGTGCCGCGATGATCCGCACCAAAGGGGAAGCCGGCTCCGGCAACGTGGTCGAAGCCGTGCGCCACATGCGCACCATCATGAGCGAAATGCGCGCCCTCACCACTCTGCGCGACGACGAACTCATGCGCAAGGCCAAGGAATATGGTGCTCCGCTCGATCTCATCCGCGAAGTCGCGCGTCTCGGCAAGCTCCCGGTTCCCAACTTTTCCGCCGGCGGCATCGCCACTCCCGCCGACGCCGCTCTTGTTCGCAAACTCGGCGCCGAAGCGGTTTTCGTCGGCTCTGGCATCTTCAAGAGCAGCGATCCCGAAGCTCGCGCCAAGGCCATTGTGAAAGCCACCACCCACTTTGAGGATCCCAAGATCGTCCTCGAAGCCCACGAGCAGCTTGGCGAAGCCATGCCCGGCATCGACGTTCGCCAACTCGAGGAGAAGGATTTGCTGGCCACCCGCGGCTGGTAGCTTTTCTAGGGCCCGCTTGTTGCCGGTTCCGGTTTGTGTAGTGCCGGTCTTTAGACCGGCGAACCAGAGCTGTTGGGTTACGCTGTGGGGCCCGCCTTCTCAGGCGAGCCGAGGGTTGTGTACGGCCCGGTCTTTAGAACGGCAGACTTTCGCTCCGGAACAATGAGCATCGCATCATGAAAATCGGCATCCTCGCCATTCAAGGTGACTTCCAGGCCCACGCTGCTATGCTCCACACACTGGGCGCCGAAACCGTCGAGGTCCGCACCGTTGCCGATCTCGCTGGCTGTCAGGGCTTGGTCCTCCCCGGTGGCGAAAGCACCACCCAACTGCAATTCCTCCAGGAGGAGGGTCTCTACGATGCCATTCGCAAATTCGCCAACAACGATGGCGCCATCTTCGGCACCTGTGCGGGCGCCATTCTCCTCGCCACAAAAGTCAAGAATCCTCCGCAGGATTCCCTCAAGCTTCTCGACATGACCGTTCTTCGCAACGCTTACGGTCGTCAATTGGCCAGTGACGTCTTCTTCGGCCCCACCAAGCTCAAAAAGGAGCCCCTCGAAATGGTCTTCATCCGGGGACCGGTCATTGACGAAGTCTCCCCTGGCATCAACGTTCTGGCAAAGTTTCGCGGCAAGCCCACGCTCGTCCAGAAAGGCCGCATCCTAGCCGCTACGTTTCATCCTGAACTGACCGCCGACACCACCGTCCACGAGCATTTCCTCAAGCTCGTCTCCAACGGTTCTTCCCCTAAAAAGTATTCCCGGTCGGGCAAGCGCTAATAAGGTTCGGGAATGGCAGTGCGATCCTCGTTGCTCGAAACGTCGCGCTAGAACACCGGCAATTTCTCGTCCGCGAAATCGTTCACCGCGAAGAACAGCTCCTCCACCGACCTCTTGTGAATGTCGGAGTTGAACGGCGTGGTACGAAACAATTCCGCGCCCTCGCGATTCTGAATCGCGAAGTACTGCCACCGCGGACTGCTGTACTTCTCGTCCTCCAATGTCAAGAACAGCGCCTTGATGCCTCCGGGCAGCGTCGTATCGATCAGATTCGAGTCCTTGAACCAGGAGATCCGGCCTTGCTGGGTTGATATCGTCAGCGACTCGATAAAATCCGGCAATCTAATCTTCGAGTAACTCATTTCTCCTAATCTTCCCTCATTTTGTGCTCTGGGCCGGCCTCAGTACTCAGTGTACGCACCCGCTTCTGCTCTGGTGTGACCTGGGTCACGCCTCTTTGCCCCGGCCGCCTACTCACTCTTCTTGCGCCAACTCCGAATTTCGATGCCCACGATGATGCTTTGGAACTGCCGGTGACCGCCATTTCGCATCAATTTCCGATTCTGGCTAAGATAAAGCTAGAGCGGTTCCATAAATCAGATGGCGGTGCGGCGTCAAGATACTTGCGTCGGCGGCTGCTGGCCAGGTGCTTCGCGCTGCATCCCATCATGGAGCTGCTCCAGGGGCAACCTGGTTTGCGGCGGCTCGCCCGGCATGTCGCTTCGCCTTGCCGTCTTGCAACCTGGCTTGCGGAAATTAACAACGAAAAGTTGGAACAGCGCTAGATGGAACAGACGCTGACTCGACGCGAATGGCTGGAGTGGCTCACCAAGGTGCGGCTGCTCATGATCGCCTTGATTTTAGGCGTCGGCGTGGTGTGGCCGCAGTACTCTCCTCCCAGTGGCGCCACACGCCTGTTCCTCCCCATCATTATTCTCTGGATCACCATTGCCATCCTGCACCTGATCCTGGTGCGCCTCCTTCCCACAGCCTCCTGGTTGGGCGCCCTCCAGGTTTCCTGCGACGTGGCCATGGTCACCGCCATCGTCTATGCCACCGGGCTGCAAGACAGCAACTTCACTTCGCTCTATCTGCTGGTCATTCTGGTCGCCAGCATTTTATTCTCGCGCCAACTCACCTTCCTTACCGCTATGTTCTGTTTGTCGGCCTTGGCGTTCACCACCGCGCTCGTTTACTCCGGCAAACTTCCTCGTACCTCCTTGGCCGTCCCGACTTTCGAAAATATTCGCCTGTGGTTTCTCTGGAACACTTTCGGCTTTCTCGCCGTCGCCTATTTGGCCAGTCTCCTCGGTGTTTCCTTGCGCAAGAAGAGTTCCGAGCTCGAGCAAAAACGCGAAGAGTTGCGCGAACTGCAGGAGTTCACCGCCGACATCATTCACTCCATGCGCGGTGGCCTGGTCACCACCGACATGGACGGCCGCGTCGTTCTGCTCAATCGCACCGGCGAGGAAATTCTCGGCCGCACCTTCAGCGAATTGAGGGGCAAGGACCTTCGCGACGTCAGCCCCGATTTTTGGCTCCAGGACATGTCCGGCTTACCTGAAAAATTGTCCTTGCGCCGTGAAATCGAACTGACAATTCCTGATGGCCAGAAGCGCTTCTTGGGCATTTCCGTCTCGCCTCTGCGCACCAAGGACGCCGTCCGCAGCGGTTACGTCTTCAATTTCCAGGACCTCACCGAATTGCGCCGCTTGGAGCAGGAAGTGGCCACCAAGGAACGCATGGCCGCGGTCGGACGTCTCTCCGCGGCTATCGCCCACGAAATTCGCCAGCCGCTCACCGCCATCGCCGGCGCGGTCAAAGAGCTCGGCCGTTTAGTTCCGCTCGAAGAGGACGAGAAGCACCTGGTCAGCATCGTCGGCAGGGAATCCGAGCGCCTCAATCACATCATCACCGACTTTCTCAACTATTCGCGCGAGAAGTCCTACGCCTTACAGGAAGAAGACGTTCGCGCGCTGCTCGAAGAAACTCTGCTGCTCATGGAGCGCAAGCCCGACGTGGTCAAGAAAGTCCACTTGGTCCGCGCCTTCAATGGCCAGATCCTCAAGGCTCGCGTCGATCCCAACAAGATTCGCCAGGTCTTTTGGAACTTGTGCGACAACGCCGTCCGCGCCATGCCCAATGGCGGCACACTCACCGTCGGCATCGAAAAGGTTCCCGACTGGCTGCGCATTTCCTTTCGCGACACCGGCGTGGGCTTGGAACCCGACCAGCGCTCCAAAATTTTCGAACCCCTGCAATCGAATTTTGAAGGGGGCACCGGCCTCGGCTTGGCCATCGTTTATCAGATTGTCCAGGCTCACAGTGGCAGAATCCGGGTCATGAGTGAAAAAGATAAAGGCGCGGAGTTTGTCATCGAACTCCCGCGCATCGAATAAACAACGAGGGCGCTAATGCAAGCTACCAAAACCGCTCCTAGGGAAATCGGCCGCGAGACCGCCCACATCCTGGTGGTCGACGACGAAAAGTCCATTTGCGAACTCCTGGAAATCACTTTTCGCAAGGAAGGACATCGTGTCGAAGTGGCCCACAACGTCGACGCCGCTAAACGCAAACTCGAAGCTTCTCTCTTCGACATCATCATTTCCGACGTGCGCATGCCCGGCCAGACCGGTGTCGAACTGCTCCAGTTTGCCAAGGAGGTCGCTCCGGAAACCTACTTTGTCCTGATCACCGGCGTGCCCTCCTTGGAGACCGCCATCGCCGCCGCCAACGAAGGCGCCAACCGTTATGTGATTAAGGACCACGATCTCGTCGAGCAGTTGCGCGTCGCCGTCCGCGAAGTCACTGAAAACCTCAAGTGGAAAAAGGAAGCCGGCTATCTCCGCCGCGAGTTGCGCCGCCTCACCGGCCTCGACAACATCATCGGCCAAAGCCCCAACATGAAGGCCATCTTCGACCTCATCCAGACTGTCGCCCCTCAGAACAGCCGCGTGCTCATCACCGGCGAAAGCGGCACTGGAAAAGAATTGGTGGCCCGCGCCATCCACGAAAACAGCGCCCGCTCCGATGCTCCCTTCATCACCATTAACTGCGGTGCCTTTCCGGAAACCCTGCTGGAATCCGAATTGTTTGGCTACACCAAGGGCGCGTTCACGGGCGCCAACGAGAATCGCCGTGGGCTTTTTCAAGCTGCACACAAAGGCACCTTGTTCATGGACGAAATCGGCAACATGAACCTGGCCATGCAGGTCAAGCTCTATCGCGTCTTGCAGGAAGGCAAAGTCCGTCCCCTCGGTAGCAACGAGGAAATCGACGTCGACGTCCGTGTCATTGCCGCCACCAATAAAGACTTGGAAAAGGCTATCGCCTCCGGCGAGTTCCGCGAGGACCTGTTTTACCGCTTGAGCGTCATCCCCCTGCATGTTCCTGCTTTGCGCGACCGCCGCGAAGACATCCCCCTGCTGGCCCGCCATTTCCTGGAACAGTTCCGCAATTCCATGGGCAAAAAGGTCGACGGCATCTCTCCCGACGCGATGCGTTGCCTGGAATCCTACGACTGGCCCGGGAACGTCCGCGAATTGGAAAATACCATCGAGCGCGCTGTCGCCCTCGAAAGCGGACCGGAAATTTCTCTGGCCGTCTTGCCCGACCGCGTTGCCGGCTCGCCCTCCGCCTTTGGCGCTGCTATGGGCGGCGTGCTGACCGTGCAAATTCCTCCGGAGGGCGTTGACTTCGAACGCGTCGTCGCCGATACCGAGAAGCGCTATCTGCAGGCCGCTCTCGACAAAGCTGGCGGTGTTCGCACCCAAGCCGCCGAACTGCTGAAAATCAGTTACCGCTCGTTCCGCCACTTTGCCAAAAAACATTCGTTGTAACGAGCTACCTATGCCCGGCGCTTCCGAAAATCGAATCGAAAGTGTGTTCGCCCTCAGGCATTCCTGGCGCATCGCCGTGCTGGTCTTCGTCTCTCTCCTCGCCTACGCCAATTCGCTGCCCAACAGCTTCACCATGGACGACAACCTGTACATCCTTACCAACCCCATGGTCACCCACTTCTCCTGGCCTGCGGTTTTCCGCGTCACCAGCTACAACAATGTATTTCGTCCGCTGACCTTCGCCAGCTTTGCTCTCAACTGGGCCCTCGGCTCCAATCATCCTTTTGGCTACCACCTGCTCAATCTGTTGCTGCATGTGGCTGTTGTGGTGCTCCTCTATCTTCTTCTGCAAAAACTCCTGAGCTCATTGCCCGAAGCCGCGCTGCTGGCCTTCGTCGCTGCTCTGCTCTTCGCCGTTCATCCCCTCCACACCGAAGCGGTGGATTCCATTGCCGCGCGATCCGAACTTCTGGCCGTGGCCTTTGTATTACTGGCGTGGCTGTTCCATGTGCTCGACTGGCCCATCCTGTCCCTGGTCACTTTTCTCTTGGCACTGCTCGCCAAAGAGTCCGCGGTTGCTTTTGTACCTTTGGTCCTGGTGGGCGATTACGTGCACCGCAAACTCAAGCCCCTCTATCGCTACGTTTTGATTCTTGCCGCCGCCCTCGCCTACATGGGCGCGCTTTGGAAAATCCAAGGTGGGAAATTCGGCGAAAAGGCCATCACCTTTCTCGATAATCCGCTCGCCCACCTTCCCGCCAGCCTGCGCATCCTCAACGCCCTGCGCATTAGCTGGAAGTATCTGGCGCTTCACCTCTATCCCCGAGTGCTCTCGTGCGACTACTCCTACAACGCCATCCTTCTTTATTCCAAGTGGCGCTATGGCCTGCTCGCCGCTGCGGCTACTGCCTTCGTTCTCGCTTTATGGCTTTGGGCCCTCGGCACCAACCGCAAACCTTGGGTTCTCGCTGGCGCCATCTATTTGAGTGCTTTCGTGGTGACCGCCAACCTGCTCATGCCCACCGGCACCATTATGGCCGAGCGGCTCGCCTACCTGCCTTCCGCCGGCTTCTGCTTGTTGCTGGCGCTCATTTGGTTCCAATTCGCGAAACGAAATTCCAGCGCCGCATGGCTCCTGCTTGGTGTTGTCTTAATCGTTTTCGGTGCGCGAACCGTCGTGCGCAACCGCGACTGGCGCGACAATTTCACGTTATTCTCGTCCGCCGTCAAAGTCGTGCCGCGCAGCGCCAAAGCCCATTCTAACCTGGCCGTTTCCTACTATCAGGCTGGCCAAATCGATGCCGCCGACCGCGAAGTCCACGCCGCGCTGGGCATCTATCCCGATATCGCTGAAGCTGTCGATCTCGCTGGCTTGATTGAATTGCAACGCGGACACGATGACCAGGCCCGCACTCTGCTCGAAAAGGCGCTAACCTTGACCACCAAGGACAGCCCCAACTACCAACTTGAGGCTGTCGACCTTGCCGCGGTGTTCTCCAGGCTGGGCCAAAACGATCGCGCTTTGCAGATTCTCGACCAGCAGATCGCCCAATCTCCCAATTACTCTCTGGCGTGGTCCAATCGCGCCGTGATTCGCTATCAGCAGGGACAATTCCAATTGGCGCGTGCCGATGCGCAGCAGGCCCTCACCCTCGATCCCTCCAACTCGCAGGCCCGCAACCTCCTCGCGGCCCTCGACAATTTCGTTCCCGCCCACGCCAACCCCTAGTTCCAAATTTTTCAAATCTCGACTTCCGCGTCTTGTCCTAACAAAAAGACCACGTCACTCAACAAAAGACCACTTCTGCGTGTTATCCCAACACAAAGACCACGTCATTCTGAGCGCAGCGAAGACCTCTTCTTCATTCCGCGTATTTCGCGGAATGAATCTCTCTTCCTTTCCACGCCCAACACTATTTCTCTTCCACCGCTCTATCGGCCCGGCGCGCTATGCTCTGCCTCTCGTTCCCGCACTGCCGCCGATAGGTAATAGTCCATCATCAGTTTCCTGCCCGCCGCACTAAACATCCGAAAATGCGCGATCCCGGTGCGCTGCAGCCAGCATTTCAGTGTCGTTCCCAGCACCCCAAATCCATACTTCACGCTGCGGCCGAAATTGATCGACGATGCTTCCGTAAAATATTTCGCCGGGCAGGAAATCTCCCCAATGCGAAACCCGAAACACAGGCATTGCGCCAAAATTTGATTGTCGAATACAAAGTCGTCCGAATTTTCCAGCAGCGGCAACGTTAGCAGCACTTGCTTCGAAAACGCCCGGAACCCGGTGTGATACTCCGACAGCTTCGCTCCGGTGAACAAATTCTGGAACGCCGTCAGAAACCGGTTCGCCACGTATTTGTGCACCGGCATTCCCCCTTTCAGCGCCCCTCCTCCCAAAATTCGTGAACCCAGCACCACGTCATACACCCCGTACGCGATCATGCTGGCCATTGCCGAAGCCAACTTCGGTGTGTACTGGTAATCGGGATGCACCATCACCGCGATGTCTGCCCCCGCGGCTAGCGCCTCCCTGTAGCAGGTCTGCTGGTTCCGTCCGTATCCGTAATTCTTGTCGTGAACGAACACCCGCAGCCTCAGCCTTTCGGCCACCCGCACCGTCTCGTCTGTGCTTTGGTCGTCTACCAGGATGATGCTGTCCACCGTCTCGGGAATCTCCCGCACGGTTTGCTCCAGCGTTTTTGCCGCGTTGTACGCGGGCATCACCACCACTATGCGCTTGCCATTGATCACCAGCTGCCCCTGCGGTGAAGATAGCACATCACCACTCACCGGCCAGTGAGCCTGCGGTGCCCCGCCGTGAGGAAGTAAATACCGTCCTACTGCGCCTGCAACTGAGCGGCTGCCCCGCGCGTCTCGTTGATGTCTTTCGATAGCCGCACGGCTTGCTGGTACGCCCAAGTCGCGTCCGTGTCTCTTCCGGCTTGGTGAAACGCCTGCGCCAGCAGGAAATAATTCACATCGTTCGGCTCCAGCGCAACTAGGCGCGCGAAATACTGGAGGCTGCCGTTCCAGTCGTGGTTCTTTTCCGCCATCAGTCCCAAGTCTCGGATCACCACCGGAAACGCCCGGTCCAGCCGCAACACCGCTTCGAAATTCTCTTTCGCTCGCGTGTAATCGTGGGCCCCAAAATCGATGCTGCCGAGATTGGCATACGCCGACGCCCGCAATTGCGCATCCGTCGTCAGCCTCAGCACCTCTTCGTAACGCGCGATCGCCTGCGGAATATCCCGCTGCTCTTGCGCGTAGATTCCCAGGTTCAATTGGCTGGTCGGGTCGCCCGGTTCGATGGCCGCCGCTTCCCGAAAATGCAGGATGGCTTCGTCGCGCCGGCCCTGCCGGATCAGTGCCAGCCCCAAATTATTTTCCGCCACAAAATTCCGGGGATTGATTTTCAGCGCATGGCTCCATAGCCAGTAATCATTCTCCCAATAGCTCAGCTGGGCTCGCGTTGTCCAGCACAGCGCCACTACCGCCGCTGCCACCACTAGCGCCGCGTATTTCGCCGTCCCAGGATAGGCTTTCACCCAATCTCCCGCCGCCCACACGACCATCACGAACACCCCAATCAGCGGCAGATACGCGTAGCGGTCCGCCATCGCCTGATTGCCCACCTGCACCAGCCCAATCATTGGCACCAGGGTCCCCAGATACCACAGCCATCCCGTCACCAAATATCGCCAGGCCCGGTACCTCAGCACCACCAGGCTCACTGCAACCAGCAATGCTGCTGCCGCCCCAAGCTGCCATCCCGGCAACGCGTGCGGATACGGGTAAATGATCGCCAGCTCGCTTGGCCACGCCATTTTCTTCAAATACAGCGCGTACGACACCACCGCATTCCCGATCCGCAGTCCCAGCGAGACGCGATGGCTGGAAACCACTGCGCCACCGGCTCGTTGCACAAACATCGTGATCACCGCGCTGCCCCCCGCCAGCAGCAGTAGCGGAATCTTTTCCGCGCACAGCTTCGCGAACGACTCCGTCCGCGGCGCAAAAGCCTGTTCGCCCCAGCCCTGTCCGCCGCTCTCGCCACCCGTGACTCGCATCCGCCCCAGTGGCCAATAATCCAGCAGCAGCAGAATGAACGGCAGGGTGATCACCATCGGCTTGGACATCAGCCCCGCCGCAAACAACACCATGATCGTCGCGTATCGCCCGATATTCGGCTTGCGTACGTACCATCCATAGGCCGTCATCGCCAGCAGCAGGAACAGCATGCTCAGCAGCGTTTTTCGTTCCGCCACCCAGGCCACCGACTCCACGTTGATCGGATGAACCGCAAACAGTCCCGCCACCATGCCGCTGCGCCACGTCGCTCCCGTGAACCACTGCAGAATCAGGAACAGCAGCGCGGCGTCAATCGCGTGCAGCAATATGCTGGTGAAATGGTGCCCCGCCGGATTCAATTGAAACAGTTGGCAGTCCAGTTGGTGCGAAATCCACGTCAGTGGATGCCAGTTGGCTTGCTCAAATGTCGTGAACGCCCAGCGAATATCCGCGCCGCTCAATCCCCCGCGCACGTGCGCATTGTCAGTCACGTATCGATCGTCGTCGTAGCTGATAAATCCGTGGTGCATTGCCGGAGCGTACGCAACAAACGTTGCCACCACCAGCAACAGCACCACACCCACACTCGCCGCGGATCGCGACACTCCCGTGTTCCGCGCTGTGTCCGTGGAGTTGGAAGCGACAACCGTTGGGGACGCCATGGATGGACTTCCGCAAACTTCTATGTAGCGCTGGCTTTTAGGCCAGCACGTTGGGATTGGTCCTAGGTCACCAAAAACTGAGTGTACGAGCCGTCGCCCGCCGGCGCAAAGTGATTGTCATCCCAGCGTGACGACCTTAATACCAACCACCCAGCACACCCAAAACGGAGCAAACATCCCAGTTCCGGCTGACCGCGCGTTCAGTTCACGTTCAGTTCCTGACCTGCCCCCCACAGCAGCCCCAGACCAGCCCTCCCTAGGCCTGCACTTCCGGAGTGAGCTTGTCCATCACCTGACCATTGGTTCAGGTTCTTCTAACCCGCCAATCGGCCGAGGTGAACTGTACTTCTGGTGGCACGGCCATTCTGGCTGTGCATCCCTGCAACTGAAAAAATCCTTTGCCCGTCGGGAATGCTTCGCTCTTTTGACTCACAGCGCACTCCCAGCCTGACCTTATTTGCCTAACTCCGCTGACAATTACTGTCATCACTGCGTTTCAGGCTTGGATATTCCCCCGGAAGGTGTACCTTGGGGATAGCGAGGTCTAGCCGTAATACCACTGTTTTCAACTATATTCCCGAGCGTGTGGTACGAGAGTACCAGTTGTCCTAGAGATGGCCACTCCCTTGCTCCTTTCCCGGTCGTGCTCTGGCACCCACATTCTCTCAAGGAGATCTCATGAAGAAGCAGAAGGGTTTCTCTCTTATCGAGTTGCTGATCGTCGTGGCGATCATTCTGATCATCGCGGCCATCGCAATCCCGAACTTGATGCGCTCGAAGATGGCCGCCAACGAATCGTCCGCGGTCGGTTCACTTCGTACCATCAATACGGCCGAAGTGACCTACAGCAATAACTATCCTACGCTCGGATATACCGGAACATTGGCTCAGCTTGGTGGTAACCCGGCGACCTGCGCCACCGCGCCCGCTACCTCCACGGCTGCTTGCTTGATTGACAACGTTCTGGCTCTGGGTACCAAGAGCGGTTACAACTTCGTTCTTGGTGGTCTGACCGGCACGCCTGCGGTTACCTACACTTCGTCTGCTACACCGGTTGCCCCTGGCACCAGCGGTCAGCGTTATTTCTGCTCTGACCAGTCCGGTGTGATCGAATACCTCCAGACCGGTGCTTGCACCGGCAACGGCACCGGCACGGCTCTCTAAACAGAACCTTCCGGACCGTGTGGTTTGCGGAGCGGGTTCACACGAACCCGCTCCGTTTTTTTTGTCGCCTTTCGGCACAAGTTAGAAAAATCGGAACAGCACTTAATAAGGAGACGCCATCGATTGACACTTCCCGGCTATCGATTGACCCTTTCTGCCCATTCGCCGCTCTCTTCTCCAAAACCTTCCTATTTCCACCCGCCATTCAAAGGGTTTGCGCCTAAGCACATCGCCCAATTTCCCCAAATTGTGGCCTCTCGCATGCATATACTTATCAGTAGATACGTGTAAGCGTTCCGTACGAGTGTTTTTCTGGTCCCTGGTGGGAGACCGCGTCTATGAAACAACGAGCGGCTGGCTTTTCCCTAATCGAATTGTTGGTGGTGGTCGCTATTATCCTGATCATCGCCGCCATTGCCATTCCCAATTTTATGCGTGCCAAGATTACCGCCAATGAGTCTTCGGCGGTCTCTTCTGTTCACGCCGTCGACACTGCCGAACTCGGCTACTCCAGCATGTACTCGGACATCGGCTTTTCGGTTCAGCTCTCCGATCTCGGTAACGGCGGGGTCAATCCTTGCCCGGGCACTGCTACCGCGTCTTGTTTCATCGATCCTGCTCTCGCTAGTGGTACTAAGTCCGGATACAACTTCACCTACGTTCAGAATGCCGCGGTGACCCCCTCAATCCATTTCACCATCAATGCTGACCCCGTAATTCTTGACGTTACCGGTCAAAAAAGTTTTTATTCCGACGACAGCAACATTATTCGCTACCAGTCTCCTGGTCCCGCAACCATCAACAGTTCCCCCATCTAAACCCGCTCCTGCTACACTATTCGCGTGCGTTTTGTTCTTGTCCTGTTGCTGCTGTCCGCCGCTCTTTCCTCTGTGGTATCCGCCGGCGACCCGTTGTTGCAGCGCTTCGAATCCCAATACAGCTCCGCGCAAACTCTGCAAGCCACTTTCCTCGAGCGCTATCTCGATAATGGCCGGGTCGTGCAGGTCGAAGCCGGCGATGCCTACTTCCTCCGTCCCGGCAAGATGCGCTGGGACTACCAGGCACCCGAGAAAAATACCTTCCTCGTCGATGGCAAGTATGTTTGGTTTTACTCTCCCGCCGATCACACCGCCACCCGCATGCCCGCCAAACAGAGTGAGGATTGGCGCACGCCCTTGGCCCTGCTCACTTCGCACATTAAGCTTTCAAAACTCTGTTCCACTATTACTCCGGCCTCCGGCGTCACTCCCAATCAGCTCGACGATTCCGTCTATCGCTGCGCTTTGCGCGGCGCCGCGGCTGCCGGCGCCAGCGCCCAGGCGGTGTTATTCGAATTGACTCCGCAAGGTGAGTTGAGTCGCATCGTCATTCCCCAGGAAGGCGGCATCACCATTGAATTTTCCTTCGCTGGCTGGCGCTGGAATCCTCCCCTGGACAACCGCGTGTTTCAATTTACACCACCCCCCGACGCCGTTATTGTCGATGGCCTGCTACCGGATACCCCCGGCCTGCGTCAGTAACTATTAGGACAGATTGGCCTTGCCGAACTGGTGTCCCTGGCGCCACCGTCATTTGGCCTCCGGTCCGGTTGAGGTAAACTAATTAGCTATGGGTGAGTTTGTTTGCCGCGTCGCTGATGCGAATGGCCGGGTTTTCTCGCACATTGAAGCTGCTTCCGACAAGGATGAAGCGCGCCAGAAACTCGCGGATCGCGGCCTGTTCGTCTATTCGGTCAACCCCCGCAACACTATCGTCAGCGGTTTCCTCGGGGTCCGCCGCGAGCGCAAGATCGGCGGCAACGACTTCTTGGTCCTCAACCAGCAGTTCAACACTCTCATCAAGGCCGGTCTGCCCATCCTCCGCGCTCTCGACCTTTTGGCCACACGCGCCAGTGCTCTAAAGCTTCGCCCCATCCTTACCCAGATCCGCGACCGCGTCCGGGAAGGGAAGTCCCTCTCCGAAGCCGTCGACGAGGCCGGCGTCTTTTCCAAGGTCTACTCCACCGCCATCCTTGCCGGTGAGAAAAGCGGCAATCTTTCCGGCGTGCTGGAGTACTACATTGCCTACCAAAAGGTCAGCACCAACGTTCAAAAAAAGCTCGTCGCCGCGCTGGTCTATCCGACCCTCTTGATCATTACCGCTACCTGCATTGTCACCTACCTGGTTACTTTTGTAGTTCCAAAATTCGGCGAGCTGTACCGCGATTTGGGCGTCGAATTGCCCACCCCTACCAAAATCCTCATCGCCGTCACCATTGACTACCGCCTGTACATCGTTGGCGCCATCGCGCTTCTAGCTTTGGCCGTGCTGATTATTTATTTCTGGTCGCGCAGCGAACAAGGCGGCGTCGCCTTCGACCGCTTCAAGTTCAAAGTCCCGGTGCTCGGTCCGACGCTCTTGAAGTTCCAGGTCGCCCAGTTTTGCCGTACTCTGGGAACTCTTCTCACCGGTGGCACTCCCTTGGTTGCGGCCTTGGCCACTGCCTCGGAATCCATTCGCAGTAAACTAGTGCGCGGCACTGTGGGACAGGCCACCCAAATGGTTCGCGAAGGCGAATCCTTGCACGGCGCTCTTTCCGCCAATCAGGTTATGCCCGAAATGGCTCTCGACATGATCGAAGTCGGCGAAAGCAGCGGCGCTCTCGCTCCCATGCTCAACAGCGTTGCCGAATTCTACGAAGAAGAAGTCTCCTTGAAATTAGGCGCCCTGGTTTCTCTCATCGAACCCGTACTTCTCATCTTTATGGGTTTGCTGGTTGCCGGTATCCTAATCTCTCTATATTTGCCGATTTTCTCTTTCTCGATTGGTAGCCAGGGGAGATAAGTGAGCAGGTTTTATGGCCACGGTTGATCCCAATCTGACCAATTCCGCCCTCCCGCCGGGCGCCTCCGTTGACGCCGAGCAGGAGCGCACCCAAGCCCGTCGTTTGGCCGCCCGCTATCGGTGCGGCTTCATCGATCTTCACGAGCAGCGCATCGACGCCGACCTGTTTCGCACCATTCCCGCCGACCTCATGTTCCGCTACAACTTTGTGCCCCTCATGGAGCATGAAGGCACCCTGGTCATTGCCGTGGCCGATCCCAGCATCGTCATTCTCAGCGACGAACTCCCGCTCCTGCTCGGCAAGAAACTCGCCTACAAAGTTGCTACTCCTCGCCAAATTTCCGATTTGCTCAAGCGCACCGAACAGTCCCAGCGCGTCCTCGAGCAAGCCACCGAAGCTTTCACCCTCCAGGTTTCCAAGGAAGAGGAAGAAGAAGACGAAACCATTTCCGGCGATCGCCTCACCCGCGACACCACCGTCAGCCCGGTTGTTCGTCTCGTCGAAACCATCATCTTCACCGCTCTCGAGCGCCGCGCCAGCGACATCCACATTGAAGCCCGCGATTCCGAAGTCGCCGTCAAGTACCGTATCGACGGGGTGCTGCAGCACGCCATGCAGCCCATCGCCAAAGAGTGGCACTCCACCGTGCTCTCGCGCATCAAGGTCCTCAGCGATTTGGACATTGCCGAACGTCGCGTGCCCCAGGACGGCCGCTTCCGCGTCAAGTACAAGGGCCGCTACATCGACCTGCGCGTCTCCATCATGCCCGCCAGCCACGGCGAAGATGCCGTGCTCCGCGTCCTCGACAAAGAAACCCTTTCCGAAAAATTCCAGAGTCTCAGCCTCGACGTGGTGGGCTTCTCCCCCGAAGAAACCAAGAATTTCCGCCGCTATATTCGCGAGCCTTACGGCATGGTCCTGGTCACCGGCCCCACCGGTTCCGGTAAGACCACCACCCTCTACGCCGCCATCAACGAGATCAAGTCCGATGAGGACAAGATCATCACCATCGAAGACCCCGTCGAGTATCAGCTTCGCGGCATTACCCAGATTCCCGTCAACGAGAAAAAGGGCCTGACCTTCGCTCGCGGCCTGCGCTCCATCTTGCGTCACGATCCCGACAAAATCATGGTGGGCGAAATCCGCGACCAGGAAACCGCCCAGATCGCCATTCAGTCCGCTCTTACCGGTCACTTGGTCTTCACTACCGTTCACGCCAACAACGTCACCGACGTGATCGGCCGGTTCATCAACATGGGTGTTGAGCCTTACAACTTCGTTTCCGCTTTGAACTGCATTCTCGCTCAGCGCTTGGTCCGCCTCATCTGCCCCAGCTGCAGGCACCCCAAAAAATATAGCGCCGCCGAACTCCTGGAATCCGGCATCGATCCCGCCACCGCCGGCCAATATCAATTCGCTGAAGGGGCTGGATGCCTCGAATGTTCCGGCACCGGCTTCCACGGCCGCAGCGCTATCTGCGAACTGCTTGACTTGAGTGACCACATCCGTGAAATGATTGTGGATCGCCGCCCTACTTCGGAGATTAAACGAGCGGCCATTGCCGGCGGTATGACCACCCTGCGCGAAAGTGCTTTGGCCAAGGTTCGCGTCGGCGTCACCACTCTCCGGGAAATCAATAAGGTGACTTTCGTTGAGTAGCACCGCAGCCATTCGCGAAGGAATTTACAAATCTGACGCCGTCCGCCGCCTCGCTCGTTGGCTCGATGCCACCCCGCATCCCTTTCTCGCCATCGAAATCGCTCCCGATCGGGTCGCCGGCGTTCGCTTTGGCAGAACCGGCACCCATCTGGCCTACCACATCCAAGACCTGCCCAAGGGCGCCGTCAATCCTTCCGCCGTCGAATCCAACCTCGCCAACGCCCCCGCGGTCAAGGATGCTGTTAAAACCGTGTGCGATCGTTTGGGCGCCAGCAATGAAGATGCCGCCCTGCTCGTCCCCGACCCGGTCATCCGCGTCTTCGTGCAGCATTTCGACGAGTTCCCCCGTCGCGCTGAAGAAGCCATTCCCATGCTGCGCTGGAAATTGAAGAAAAGCGTGCCCTTCGAAGTCGAAGAGACCCTGCTCTCCTATATGCGCCAGCCCCCGCGCAAAGACGGTGTCGACGTGGTCACCGCCATTGCCCGCCTCCGCATCGTCAAGGAATACGAAGCCACCTTGGAAGGAGCCTCCTTGCGGCCCGGCGTGGTGGTCAGCACCACCCTTGCTGCCGTCAGCTTGCTCGACGATCAGAAGCCTACTTTGCTGGCCCGGGTCGCCGGCACTTCTCTTACCACCGCGATTGTCCGCGAAGGCGTTCTCGCTGGTTATCGCTGTACCGAACTCCCCGTGCATGCCGATGCCCTCACTCCTCATCTGTTGTTGGAAGAAATTTATCCCTTGGCCGCCTACTACCAGGACACTTGGCAAGAAGGCATTCAAGCCGTTCGCGTTGCCGGACTCGGCAATCGTCTTCCCGAGTTCATCAAGCCCCTCGAGGACGAATTCAAGTGCCCGGTGCGCTCCTTGCTTGGCGCTGCCGTCTCTGACGGCAGCTTGCGCGCCGAAGCGCGGCCCTTAGCCGATGAGGAACTGGATGGCCTGGTCGGTTGGTTTCTGCATCGAGACTGAAGGAAGCGGGTCTAGCGATCTATGCGTGTTGGACTGAATCTCGCCACCAAACCGTTGGTCAGTCACCGCCGCTTTTTGGTTGGCTCCGCCTTGCTCGGCGTTGTCGCCGGCGTTCTATTCCTTTTCCTCGGCTGGCACTTCTACACCTTGCGCAAGGCCGACGAAGACTATCGCTCCCTCATGGGCAAAATCCAGCAGGAAATGGACCATCTGCAACAGCAGCGCCAGGAACTCGAACAATTTTACGCCCGCAGCGAAAACCGCAATCTTCAGGATCGCGCCCGTTTCATCGGCGCGGTTATCGAAGCTCGCAGCTTCAACTGGACCAAAATGTTCATGGACCTCGAGCACACCTTGCCCGCCGGCGTTCACGTGCTCAAGATCGAACCCAAACTCGAGAATGGTTCCGCCTCCGTCCGCTTCGTCGTCGCCGGCAATTCCAATGAAGCCAAAGTCAAGGTGCTCCGGGCTTTTGAGGATTCCCGCTCCTTTTCTCACATCGAACTGACGGACGAGGGTCTGCCCAAGTCCGGCAACGGCTCCGCTGGCGATGTCTTTCTCCTGGAATTTTCCGCTATTTACACGGGTATCTGAGCATGCATGACTTGACCAAAAAGCGCTTGATCCTCATCGGCCTGGGAGTTCTTTTCCTCCTCGATGGCGCTCTGCTTTATTTCAATTCCAAGTTGTCCGCACCCGAAAATGATCGCCGCCAGGCGCTCGTCAATCAGACTCATCAACTTGCGCTGGTCCGCGCCGACGTCGATCGCGCCACCAAAATTCGCGCCAAAATCCCCGAGATTCTCCATAAATTCGACGATTTTGAGGCCACCCTGCTCCCCGCCTCTAAGGGCTATTCCGTCCTTCTCCAGGAACTCGACGACTATGCCCGCGACACTCACGTCATTCTCGAAGACAACCTGTATCACTCCAAGGACGTTGCGGGCCACAATCTTACCGAGGTTCATCTCGATTCCTCCGTCACCGGCGATTACAACGGCATCGTCCAGTTTCTCAACCACCTGCAGCGCTCCAAAAATGTCTACATCGTCGACTCCCTCGCCGTGGACACCGGCGAATCTGGCCGTAACCCCGGCACACTGAAAGTCTCGCTGCACATGCGCACCTATTTTCGGAAGACCTGATGCCGCTGACTAAACCACAACGCGAACGAATCATTCTGGCCGCTCTGTTGGTCGTCGCCGCGGTCATCTGGCTTCTCTACTTTGGCCGCAGCACCGCTACCGGCGGCTTGACCGGCAATCACGCCTATACCCCCATCAATGCCGAAGACTACAGCGTCATCTTCAAAGATCTCGGTGAGTCCCAATCCACCGTCTACAAATCTTCCGGCCGCAATATTTTCGTCGAAGGGCCTGCGCCGGTCGCGCCCACCGCGCAAACCACTCAGGCATCCACTGCTCCCAAGACTCCTTCGCGTCTCTATCCCACCGTAGATCGGCCGCCCGAGCCTCCTCCTCCGGTCCTCTCCATGAAGTTTTTCGGCTACGGCACTCTGCCCGGCAACGGCGCTCGCCGCGCTTTCCTCCTCGATGGCGACGACATCCACATCGTCGCCGAAGGCGACACCGTGCAAAACCACATTCGCATCACCCGCATTGGCAATGACCGGATCGAGTACGAAGACACCGTCACTGGCAAGAAGAATTCCACCAATCTGGAGTTGCCTCCCGTCGGATGAAAACTCACGTCCTCCAAACCGCCTCGCGTCCCTCCCAATCAGGCTATGCCCTGCTTTTGGTCATGTTTTTTCTTGCACTTTTGGTCCTCAGTCTCGCCGCTGCTGCTCCCACCGTGCTCAGCACCATCCAGCGCGAGCGCGAAACCGAGATGGTCTGGCGCGGCAAACAGTACATTCGTGGCGTTCGCATGTACTACCTCAAGATGCACCATTTCCCCACCTCGCTCGACGATTTGACCAAACCCAAAACTGGCATTCGCTTCATGCGTCAGGCCTACAAAGACCCCATGAACCACACGGACGGCTCATGGCGGCTGATTTACGTCGGTCCGAACGGCGCCCTTATCGGCAGCCTCAACAATCGCACCATTAGTTTGAGCGGAATGGCTACCGGCATGCCCGGCGCGCAGGGCGGCCTGCTTCAAGGTGGATCTTCCACCATCAGTACAGCTTCCGGCACCTTTGGTTCTTCTGCATTCGGCGGCAGCCAGCCTGGAGCCATCAACCAAACTGTCGCTCCCGGTGCCGTCTCAACCTCTGGCTCCGCCACCGCTAATCCGAGTGGCACTAACGCCGCTCCGGGAACCCCCGACGACTCCTCGGCGGGCTTGGGCCAGCCTCAGCCCATTGTCGGCTCGATGGATGCCAGCAACACCATTGGCGGCAACATCATCGGTGTTGGCAGCAAGATCAACAAAAAATCCTTCATGATCTACCAGAAGGCCAAAAACTATCGCCAATTTGAGTTTATTTGGGATCCTTCCCAGGACCTCACCGTTGGTCGTGCTTCCACCGGCATTGGCACGCCCATCGGCAATCAGAACAACACCACCAGCCCTGCTGGTTCCAGCCCCTTCGGCTCGCCCTTTTCTTCCGGCGTCAATCCCAACCAGAATCCCAATCAAAACCAGAACCAGGGCCAAACTCCCAGCTCCTCACCCAACCAGAATCCCGGCAATCCCGAGACTCCCCTCCAAGCCCCTCCCAACCCTTAATCCCGCATCGCACTCCGTCCGCCCGGCTCACACGTCTGTGGTGTAGATTCTCTCTTGCGCTTCAAGCATTGTCTGGGCAGATAAGCCGATGCATCAGGGCTCCGTTGTAGGGCCGCCTTCTGAGGCGGGCTGCTGTTCGCTAAAACCAAAAAACGTCATTCTGAGCGCAGTCTTCGGAGCGAAGAATCTCTCTTCCGATGTCCGTGCCTGTGTAGTGGCCAGTCTTTAGACTGGCCCTGGGCGAGTCTTCGAGCCCTTCCGCTTTCTTTGCTGTGCAACAGCTTGCTCGTCCTGAGCCTGTGCGAACCGTCTCCACTTTCTCGCACTTCACCAAGCAAACGTTCGTCATCTTGAGGGCAGTTGTAGGGCCCGCCTTCTGAGGCGGGCCGCTGTTCCCTCGCCACCCGCCACCCTCTTTTGTTACCCTACCAACGCCGTTACTTCACACCAGGAGCCTGGATGTTCCGCTCAGCCCTTTTTCTTTGCCTGTGTCTCGCGGGAGCCACCCTTATGCTAGTTTCTGCGCAGTCTGATGCCGTCTCCGACAAAGCCAAAAAACTGCACTTCTCCTCCATCGTCGTCGACACCCACGACGACACTACCCAGCGCCTCCTCGATCCTCACTTCGACATTTCCGTCCGCCACTCCGATGGCAATATCGACATTCCCCGTATGCGCGATGGCGGCCTCTCGGCGATCTTTTTCTCCATCTGGATCTCCGGCAAAATTCTCGGCCCTCCTGCTGTCAAACAAGCCCTCGATCAAATCGACGCCGTCGGCGAAACCGTCCGCAAGCATCCCGATGAGCTCATGCTGGCCACTACTGCCGACGACGTTCGCGAAGCCAAAAAGCAGCACAAAATCGCCGCGCTCATGGGTGTCGAAGGCGGCCACATGATGGGCAACGACCTCGCCGTCCTGCGCGTCTTCGCCGCCCTCGGTGTCCGTTATATGACCCTTACGCACATGCAGAACAACGAATGGGCCGACTCTTCCACCGACACTCCCGCGCACAACGGCCTCACCGATTTCGGCAAGGACGTGGTCCGCGAAATGAATCGTCTCGGCGTCATCGTCGATGTCTCTCACGTTTCCGACAAAACCTTCTATGACGCGCTGGCCGTCAGCAAGGCTCCTCTGATGGCCTCGCATTCTTCTTGTCGCGCCCTTTGCAATGCTCCCCGCAACATGACCGATGACATGATGCGCGACCTTGCCCAGCACGGCGGCGTCATCCAGATCAACTACCACGTCGGCTTCCTCAGCCAGCAATTCCGCGATTTCGAAAACGCTCATCCGGAAATGGAAAAACAGATCGCCGATGAGATCAAAAAGCGCTGTGGCACCGATGAGTCCTGCGGCGGCGTCGCCGGCGATCAAGTCGTTCGCGAATATATGCAGCAAGGCAAACTTCCCAAGGTGGATTGGACCCTCATCGTCGACCACATCGATCACGCCGTCAAAATCGCGGGCGTCGACCACGTCGGCCTGGGCTCCGACTTCGATGGCGCGGTCATGCCCATTGGCATGGAAAACGTGACCCATCTTCCGCAAATCACCGATGCGCTGATGAAGCGCGGCTATTCCGATTCCGACATTCGCAAAATTCTCGGCGAAAACACCCTGCGCGTCCTCGCCGAAGTCCAGCGCGTCTCCCACAACCTCAACAAATAACCCTTCCCTCGTTGCGTTGCCCGTATACGAACCTGCGTCCACCCAACCAAAACACCCGTCATCCTGAGCGCAGCGAAGACCTCTTCTTCATTCCGCGTATTTCGCGGAATGAATCTCTCTTCGATTTCCTCGCCTGTGTCCTGGCCACACTGGCCCAGCCACTCCTCGCCGTCTCTTTGCGCTAAACTATCCACAGCATCTCAATCATCTCCTCAATGCGGAGGTCCCTATCGCCATGCGTCTGACCCGTCTGTTCGTTTGCTTTGCATCGCTGGTCCTGGTTGCGCCGTGCTTCTCGCAAACTTCCACCACCGCTCCGTCCAAACCAAAAACCGCTACCACCCAGGCTGCGTCTCCTTACGATCGCGCCCTGCTTCGCCCTGCGCTCCTCAAAGACACCGCGCCCGCCACCTACCAGGTCAAATTCGATACCACCCGCGGCGAGTTCACCGTTACCGTTCATCGCGATTGGGCTCCCCATGGCGCCGACCGCTTCTACAACCTGGTCAAGCATCATTACTACGACGGCGCCCGCCTCTACCGCGTCATTCCCGGATTCGTCGCGCAGTTCGGCGTCAGCGCGCATCCCCCTGTGAATGCCGCCTGGGGCGACGCCAGAATCAAAGACGATCCCGTCACTCAGAAAAATCTTCGGGGCACGCTCACCTTCGCAAAAACCTCCGAGCCCAACTCCCGTACCACCGAACTGTTCTTCAATCTCAAAGACAACACTGGTCTGGATGGTCAGGGTTTCGCTCCCTTCGCTGTCGTCGACGGCCAGGGCATGAACGTCGTGGAAATGTTCTACGACCAATACCCCGATCCGGCCAGCGGCAACGAGCAGCCCGCCATGCGCAAGGGTGGCGAAAAGTACATCGCCGGTAAATTCCCCAAACTCGATACCATCAAGTCCGCCACCATCGTCGGCGCCACGGCGTCTCCCGCCAAGCCCGCTTCCACCGCCGCTCCGGCCAAGCCCAAATCCTGACTACGCCGCGGCTTCCGCTTCCTTGTACCTAACCAACCAAACGTGTGTCATCCTGAGCGTAGCGAAGACCTCTTCTTCATTCCGCGTATTTCGCGGAATGAATCTCTCTTCGATTTCTTCGCCTCTGTACTGGCCAGTCTTGAGCTTGCCCTGACGGAGGAAGGGACTGGCCCGGGCGAGCTTCTCCTGAGCAACGCCGAAGGGTCCTCGAGCCTTCCGCTTTCTTCGCCGTGCAAAGCTTGCCAGTCCTGAGCCTGTGCGAACCTCCGCCCCTTTCCTGCACCTCACAAACAAAATCGCCGTCATCCTGAGCGGAGCGAAGGATCTCTCTTCGATTTAACCCTTCCCGGAACGTCAAACCGCCTGCATTTCGCCCTTTCGCGTTGTCATTCCGGGCGTCGCGTGGAAATCTGTTCTTGTTTACTCTTTACTCGCCACTCCCCACTCGCCACTGTTTTCCAGCGCACACTCACTCGCGCTGCTCTCAGGGTATAATTGCCTGCAAACATGCCTCTGACTTCCGGCACCAAACTTGGCCCTTACGAAATCGTCGCGCCGATCGGCGCGGGCGGCATGGGCGAGGTCTACCGTGCGCGCGACACCCGCCTCGATCGCGATGTGGCCATCAAGGTCCTGCCTGTTTCCATGGCCAACGACCCAGATCGCCTCCGCCGCTTCGAGGCGGAAGCCCGTACCGTCGCCGCGCTGAGTCATCCCAATATTCTCGGCCTCCACGACATCGGCACCTACGAGGGCGCTCCTTTTCTGGTCAACGAATTACTCGAAGGTGAAAACCTCCGCCAGCGCATCGAATCTGGCCCCATCCCCACACGCCGCACCGTCGAGTACGCTTTAGCCATCGCCCACGGCTTGGCCGCCGCACACGAGAAGGGAATTGTTCACCGCGATTTGAAGCCCGAGAATGTTTTCCTCACCCGCGACGGCCGCGTCAAGATTCTCGATTTCGGTTTGGCCAAGCTGGTCCGCGACGAACACGGCCTCGACACCGCTGTCACTCTCACCAGTCCCACCACCATGCCCGGGATGGTCATGGGCACCGTCGGCTACATGTCTCCCGAACAGGTCCGCGGCGAGCCCTCCGATGCCCGCTCCGACATCTTCAGTTTTGGCGCCGTCCTTTACGAAATGCTTACTGGCAAGCGCGCCTTCAAAAAAGACACTACCGTCGAAACCATGACCGCAGTGCTCAAGGGAGATCCTCCCGAACTCTCCGAGTCCGGCTGGCAAGGTCCCTTGGCCCTCCAGAGAATTCTCTCGCGCTGTCTCGAAAAGAATCCCGACCGCCGCTTTCAGTCCGCCAGCGATTTAGCCTTTGCCATCGAAGCCCTCAGCGGCACCGGCATTTCTCCGACCATCGCTGCGGAAGCCCTCAAGCAGAAAAGCCATCCTTGGAAATGGATGGCCATGGCCGCGGGAGCATTGGCTTGTCTCGCTATCGGCGCAGGCGTCGCTTGGACTCTCCGTCCCGGTCCCACGCCCATGCCCACTTTCAAGCGTGTTTCCTTCGATCGCGGCAGCGTCATTCGCGGCCGCTTGGCCTCCGACGGAAAAACCGTCTTGTACAGCGGCGTTCTCCGCTCGGGTGTCCCCGACACCTACGTCGTTCGCGAAGATTATCCCGTCTCGGTACCCGCCGGCCTCCATGGCGCCATGGTCTTGGCCGTCTCCAGGCAGGATCAAATGGCCGTCTTGGTGCGCCCGCATTACTGGGGACAATATCTTTGGGGCGGCACGCTCGCTCTTGTTCCTGTCGGCGGCAGCGAGCCGCGCGAACTGCTCGAAAACGCGTATGACGCTTCCTGGTCCCCCAACGGCTCCGATCTCGCCGTCATCGACCGCAAAGACGACAGATGGCAACTGCAATATCCCATCGGCAAAGTCCTTTTCTCCAGCGATGGCTGGCTCAGCGATCTTCGCGTTTCTCCCGATGCTGAGCATGTTGCTGTCTTTCAGCATCCGCCCGCCTCCAAGGACGATCGCGGCGTTGTTCTGCTGCTCGATCGCGACGGCAAGCAGAAAGTCATCTCCCCGGAGTGGGAAGCCCTCGAGGGCATGGCCTGGCAACCCAGCGGCAAAGAAGTGTGGTATTCCGCCGCCGAGTCCGGCGAGCAATACTGCATCCGCGCCAGCACTCTCGAAGGCCGCGACCGCGTGGTTTACTGTGGCACCTCCGGCACTCGCCTCCACGACATCGCCTCTTCCGGACGGGCTCTCGTCTCCACTCAACAAACCAATTCCTCCGTCGCTATCGTCGACCACGGTTCCAAAGAGCAGCGGGACTTCAACACTCTTAGTTTTACCAGCGGCCAGAAATTGACTCCCGATGGCGCTGCGGTCATCTCCACCGATCTCTCCGAGCGCGGCGGCAAAGATTATGCCGTCTACGTGCAAAAAATCGACGGCTCTCCCCCGGTCAAGATTGCCGACGGCGGCTACGGCTCCGATATCAGCGACGACGGCAAATACGTGCTCGTCGTTCTTCCGGGCGCTTCCCGCGTACAGGTCATCCCGGTTGGCCCCGGAACGCCACAGGCCCTCTCCTTCCAAAGCTTTCAGATCGGTTCCGCCAACTGGTTTCCCGATAATCAGCACATTCTCCTGTTCGCCAATCCTGTTGGCCAACCGCTTGGCTTGTACATGACCGACCGCAACGGCGCACCGCCCAAAATGCTGGTCAAACAATTTTCTGGCTGGGCCGACATCATGCCCAACGGTCAGGATTTGTTGATGCTCGTCGACGGTACTTTCGTCCGTCGCTCCCTCAAAGACGGCTCGGACACTAAATTGCGCGCACTCCTGCCCGGTGAAGTTCCCGTCGACTGGGCCGCCGAGCCCAATTACTTTTTCACCCAAATCTCCTCTCCTACCGAAGTGCGCATTGATAAAATTGATTTGACCAGCGATCGCCGGGAAACCTGGCAGCTTTTCCAGCCCAGCGATCAGCAAGGCACGCTGCTGACCGTCGAGCAGGTTAGTATCACTCCCGACGGGCGCCGAATGGTCATCACCTATCTGAACCAGTTCGGCGAGTTCTACAGCAGCGATACTTTGCGCTAGTCTTGCTACTTGCGCTGGCCGGTCTCGTTTGGTTTGTGTAGTGGCCAGTCATTAGACTGGCCTTCAACGGCACGGTCGCTCTGGCGATGCAACACCGTCTCGGTGGTGACTCGGGTATTTTGCACTTCGCAACTGGCCGGCACCCAGGAACGGCTCGGCCATCCGCCACCTCGGCGGCCACGCCAACACGAAAGGGAATTGTGGCATTACTTCCTCACACTCCGCATCGGCCCGGCAACGGCACTGGCGCGTTCCTGCGCCGGGTTTTTCTTTTCGCGGCATTCGCCTGCTTGGCCCCAAACTTGCTCTCTCAAACGCCGTCTCCTCCTCTGCGCGCAGACATCACCATGTTCCAACTGCAATTCATGGCTGGCGAACCCGTCTATGTCCATTTCGAAATCACCAACACCGGCAAAGAGCCTTTGCAGTACGCCACCGCTAACCCCTACTCTGAATTTTGCAGCGGCTATCACGTCGACGTTTCCGCTTCTGGCTCCGCGAACTTCACTTGTCACACCATCGTCGACAGCGAGTGCGTCGGCGGCGTCGACATCCTCTCTCCCGGCGCCACCCTTCGCCAAAACATCTTAGTCAATTACCAACACAACCTGTCCAATCCCGGCGATTACCGGATTCATGCCTCCCGCGTTTTCAAATACGGTTCCGTTGGCGATCCCGGCCTGTCCACTTCCGCGAAACAGCTCAAGTTCGAGAAAAATTTCTCCATCCAGGTTTATCCCGGCAGTCGCCAGTCTCTCCAGATGATCTATCAGGTCTACGTCTCCAATTTGCAATCCGGCGACGGCGAAATTCAGCGCGAAGCCGAGCGCGTTATCGCCAGTGGCGCTCCTCCCTGGCTGGAAGACACCATCATCGGCATGCTGCGCCGCTACACTTCCCGTGAATTTGCGCTCCTCGGCCTCAAGAATCTCAACTCTCCCAGATCTCGCCAGGAATTGGCCAACATCGTCCAGAACACTTCCGAAGGCACGCCGGAAAGCGAAACCGCTGCCGCCTATCTTGCCCAACTCGGCGACAAGAAATATTTCCCCATGCTCCTGCAGATCGCTACGAAGCTCCCGCCCAGCGAATCGCGTACCTACGTTCTCGCCGCCGCTCAATTGGGCGGTGACGACGCTCTCCCGTTTCTGCAGGAATTGTTGAACAGTTCGGATACCAACGCGCGCGCCACCGCCATTCTGGGATTGGAAAAAACCGGCAGTCGTGCCGCGGTTCCCGTGTTGCTTGCCGTTCTGAAGGACTCCAACGCCGATTTGGGCCACCTGGCGCTCAACAGCCTGGCCGGCCTGACTCATCGCAACGCCGAAGTCAGCAACGATCCTCCCTCCGACCTCTATCCCTCCTGGGGCAATTGGTGGGCCGCTCAAGGCCACACCGCGACCATCTATCGGCCCGAGCAATGCACCGCCGCCCAGCCTCTGCCCTAGCCGCCTCGTTCCCACCAACCGGTGTCATCCCTCACTTCTTCTCCTCGTCGCCCCAGTGCGCCACGTGTACCAACTGGTATAGCGATCCGTGCGCGGCGGGCTGAATGGCCACGATGTGTTGATCACTCTTTGTGCCTGCTTTGAACAACAACCCGCCTTTTTCAGGCTTGTCGTCTTCGCACGTCAACTGCTTCGCGTTTTGCTCCTTCTCCGCGTCCCCCGTCGTGTGCGAGCAATCCAGCACCTTCCCGAATTTTTGCAGCTTCTTTTTGTAGAACTCCGCGATCTTCTCCATGGAATCGTCGGATTCCATCTTCAGCACCGCCAACTTGAACCCCGACCCGCCGCCCCACAATCCCAAATTCACACCGGGCGACTCCTTCTCCTCATCCTTGTGCCGCCGCGAACCCGGATAGAGTGGCAGTCCCACGTCTTTTTCTTCGGCGTCGCCCGCCATGGTGATCCCCGCGCCTTTTTCCTGCTGCCCGTGCGCAGCGCTTGCCAACAAGCCGCACCCTGCTGCCACTCCTGCGCACAGCGCTAGCAATGCGCCTAGCCGAAACCACCCCCGGCACTTTTTCGGATCGTTCATGCGGTCCCCCCTTCACATCATGCACAGGAATACGCACAATTTCGTAGCAGAGTTCCGGTTGAATTGCAAAGAACAAGCGAAGAAACGTCGCAGATCAGGCGAAACCCCGCCCTAACACCCGTGACGCCCATCACTGTTCCCAATTATTTCTAGTTGCATCGTTCCTATACGGGCATCGACCAAGTAGTATATGTACCTGGCTCGATAACTCTTCAGGAGAAAGACATGACAAAGATCGTACGGCCCGCGCTCTGGAAACGCGCTACCATCGACTCGGCTCTTTCCATTTTCCGGTTGATTCGTTTGACCAACGCCTCCGGCACCGTCGAGTTGCGCTCTCCAGCTAAGCAGTGTCCCGAATGTCACAAGCGGGCCGAAGTGTTGGTGCTGCCCACCCGTCTCTGCGGTGATTGCTGGTCCAGGAAGATTATCGCCTCCTGGCGTGTCCCGTCTATGCGTCTGGCTGCCTGCGCGGTCGACCACTGCGTGCCTCTTTCTCGTACGCCGCGTAACCAGTAATCTCTAATCCTAGCTTCATCATTCTGAGCGTACTTCGCGCCCTCCCTTGTGCCTCGCGGCACCAGGCTACCGGCATTTCCGCGCCTTCGTGATGACGCGGCTTCCTGTTTTCGCGTTTTTTGCGAAAAGACCTCCACCTCTTTCTGCACCTTTTGCGGAAGGATTCTTTGCGTTCGCGCCTTGCGCCGATGCGCCGCCTTACCGTTGTACAATCCCAGGCAGCATTCTTTAGCAAACACGTATCTCACTAGCTACGAGGACGCCGTGTCCCGCCGCACTCCCCAACCTAACCTCGCCATCCTGCGCCTGTGCCTTTTCGTCCTCACGCTCCTCGCCAGCCAGTACGCTCCAGCCCCAGCCGTGGCCCAAGGTGCGGCTCCTCAGGAGCCATTGCTTACCATCATCCGCGGCCGTGTCCTCAACAAAGTCACCAATGCCCCGGTCGTGCGCGCCCTCGTCTCTGCCGAAGACTACGCCATGTTCACCGGCGACCAGGGCCAATTCGAATTCCAGATTCCAGTGAAAGACGCCCCGCTTGGCGCTGTCCACATGGAGCGCCTCATCTCCGCCAAGAAACCCGGCTTCCTCGACGGCAACCACATCGTCGCCTTTGACTTTGCCCAAGGCGCCACGCAAAGCCAGCAGCGCGACGTCACTATTTACCTGATCCCCGAAGCTCTCATCGTCGGCCATGTCGACATCCCCGGCACGCAAGGCGAAGTTCGCATCCAGTGCCACCTTTACCGTCGCTCCATCTCCGATGGTCGCGAGTCTTGGTCCCTCTCCGGTGGCTCCACTACTTGGGCCGATGGCGAATTTCGCTTCAGTAGCTTACGCGCTGGCGTCTACAAGCTCATCACCATCGAACAAATGGATCGTGATTTCATGGTTCCCACGCCCGGCGCCCAACTGTTTGGCTATCCTCCCATCTACTACCCGAACACCACCGATTTTTCCGCCGCCACTCCCATCGTCGTCCAAGCTGGCGAAACCGCCGACCTGAACCTCGCCGTTTCGCGCCGCCCTTACTATCCCGTTCGCATTGCCATCTCCAATCCGCCGGCCAGTGTTCCCGTCAATGTGGCCGTCTATCCCATGGGCCACCACAGTCCCGGTTGGTCCTTGGGCTACAGTTTCGCCGAGCACACTATCGCAGGACTGCTTCCCGACGGCAATTACACTGTCGAAGCCGGCGCTGTCGATCGCCCAGATCCCAGCGGCCCTCACAATCCGCTGGCTGTCGGCATCCTCAATTTCTCCGTCAAAGGTCGGCCTCCCGAAGGATTAACTCTCACCCTGGCTCCCGTCGCTCCCATTCCCGTGAATGTGCACGACGAATCTCAATCCCAATCGCAGCAACTTCTCACCATGACGCGAAGAAGCACAGACGGCCAGGTCGAACAGCTTCCCGCTCCCCGCGCTCAGGTCACCCTCACTTCCTTGGACCCGCTCGCCTCCGAGCGCTCTGGATTCACTCGGCTCGCACCGGGCTCCGATGGCCACTCTCTGTTGATCGACAACGTTTTCCCCGGACGCTATCGCGTCCGTGTGGGCAATGTGGGTCCAACAGGCTACGCCGCGTCTGTCGAATCCGGCGGTGTCGATCTACTCACTCAACCTCTCGTTGTCGGCTGGGGCGGTGCCGCTTCTCCCATCGAAATCACTATGCGCGACGACGGCGCCACCATCACCGGCTCTGTCGACGATCCTTCCACCGAATCTACCAATTCGCAGCAGTTGCAGGCCAGCCGCGGTGACCGTGTCTACCTCATAGCTCTCGGGGCCAATGTTGGCGGCCAAACCTGGCAGAGTGGCGCCTGGGAGTCCAAGTTCCGCTTCGAACAAGTCCCTCCCGGCGATTACTTGCTCTTGGCTTTTTCTCATCCGCCCGCTGAGCTCCCCGGTGAACCCGAGCAGTTAGAGTCGCTGAAGAGCAAGGGCAAGGTCATCCACGCCGACGCCGGACAAACCATCAACGTGCGTGTGCCCGTCATTCCACCAGACCAGCAGGATCAGCAATGACCCGCCTCCTGGCCCATGCTTTGCTTTTCGTCTGCGCTGCATCTCTGATCTTCGTCGCCGCGCTCCGCGCTCAGCCCTCGCAGCCACCCAATTCCGCCTCGGCGCAGACTGACACCGGCCAGCAGCAATTCAAGATTGCCGGCACCGTCGTCAACGCCATCACCGGCGCGCCCTTGCCCCGCGCTCAAGTCTCACTCGCGGACACCCTCACGCGTAACCGCCTCACCGCCGTGCTCTCTGATGAAAATGGACACTTCGAATTTGCTGGCCTGCCTCCCGGAAAGTACTCGCTTCAAGGCTCCAAAAACGGCTACATCACCGCCGCTTACGATCAGCATCAGCAATTCTCCACCGCCATCGTCACCGGCCCGCAATTCGGAACCACCCAACTCGTGCTCCGCCTCATGCCCCTGGCCATGATTAGCGGACACGTTTTCGACGAATCCGGCGAACCGGTTCGCAACGCGCGTATCCATTTGTTCCTCGAAGACCACAGTGCCGGCATCGGCCGCACTACTGGCGCTGGCGGAGCCAACACCGACGACCGCGGCTACTTCGATATTGCCGCCCTCCGGCTAGGCACTTATTTCGTCGCTGTCGATGCTTATCCTTGGTACGCCACGCATCCCAATCTCCGAACATTCGATGCCGGTGGCACCCCACCTACTAACTCGGCCCTGGACGTGGCTTATCCCACCACCTTCTTCGGCGGCGCTACCGATTCCGACGCCGCCACTCCCATCGAATTAAAAGGCGGAGAGCGTCGGGATATCGACGTGCGTCTGACTCCCGTCCCCGCTCTCTATTTGGTCTACCACCTTCCTCAAGACCGAGCACCCCAACCCGGACGTGCAGGCCCTCTGCCCATGCCCATTCTCCGCAAACGCGTCTTCGACTCCGTGGACTTCGTTTCCGCTGGCGCCATGCAACAAAGCTCCGATTCCAACGGCGCCACCGTGGAACTCTCCGGCGTGCCTGCCGGTCACTACGAAATGTTTTTCCCCGGTTCCAATCCTGGCCGGCCGCCACTAATCAGTGAAATTGACCTCGAGCATAATGGTCAGGACCTGAGCAGCACCGAATCCGTGCCGCTTGCCAGCTTGAAGCTCACCCTGAAGATGCTCGCCGATGAGCCCCTGCCTCGACAGTATTCCGTCAGGTTGCGCGACTCCGCGCAGAAAAATGTGGCCTACCAACCCGGCTCGCCCACCGGCGAAGTCTCTTTTGAAGGCCTGCGCCCGGGGAAATATTCGATTCTCGTTCTCGGCCCCGAACGCCAGTACGCCGTTGTTCGCACCATTTCTCCTTCCGGCGAAGCGGTTTCCGGCCACGACGTGAATCTCACAACCGGAGTCGCCATGCAATTCACCGCCGAACTCGTCTCCAGCCAGGCGAGGGTCGAAGGAGTGGTCGAGAAAAACGGCAAGCCTGCCGCTGGAATCATGGTCGTCTTGGTTCCCAAGGACCCAGAATCCCATCTCGAGTGGTTTCGTCGCGACCAGACCGATTTCGACGGCACCTTTCTATTGCTCGGCGTCATCTCCGGAACCTACACCATCGTCGCCATCGACGATGCCTGGGATTTGCCCTGGATGCAGCTCGGCGTCCTCGCCCGCTATATCGCCCACGGCCAAACCGTCACCGTTACGGAGCAAAATCACGGTATCCTCCACCTCCCCAATCCCGTCCCCGTCCAGCCCCACTAACTTCTCCGGGTTTGTCATTCTCCACTCGCCCGCCACGGTCTCTTTCCTCTTTCCTTCCCGCTTTTTTTGCGAGACACTCCTCCTCCATTACCGGTACAGGCATCTCCATGCGGGAGGCAACATGTCCGACCCTTACGCCAACCTTGCCATCCAATGGTTCGACGAAGTCTGGAATCACAAAAACCCCGACACCATTCGCGAATTGCTTTCCCCCGATTGTGTCTCCCACGGCTCCAGCGAAACCGGTGACGACCTGCACGGCCCGGAAGGATTCCTCCAGCTCCACGCTCGCCTGCTCAACGCCTTTCCCGATCTGCATATGCGCATCGATGATGCCTTCAGCTCCGGTGACAAAGTTGTCGTGCGCTGGACCGCCACCATGCACCATCTCGGCGACGGCTTGGGCATGGCACCTACCGGCGCTGAAATCACCGTCCGCGGCATGGGCATCGCCCGCATTGCCAACGGCCAGTTCGTCGAAATCTGGGATAGTTGGGACAAGTTGGCCATGTTCCAGGCCATTCACGCCGCCGCCTGAGTCCCCCGGCTGCGTCGCTCACCGCTCCAAGGTTACTTCCCTCATTCGCCGTACCAACCACTTGCCCTAGTACCCCCGAGGGGTTGCCCCTGGTACTCCGCTGCTATTTTCATCACCGCCGGTCCCCGGTAACCTGTGCATATGTGGGACTGGTATCCCTTAGTCGCTGTTGCCGCCCTCTGGCTGCGCGTCGGATGGCACGCCGCGCTTCGCCTTTTGGCCGTTCCCGGCGAGCGCCTTGGCCCAGCTCTACGCTGATTGACGGAGGATTCCCCCAAATGGGCTTACTGCATTTTCGCCGCGTCGAGCGCCGCCGCACTGCCCGCGCCACCATGTGCATGAACGTCCTCGTCTACGGCCAAAATGCCGCCGGCGAGAAGTTTCGCTACTGGACCCGCACGCTGAGTGTCAGTGCCCACGGCGGCGTCCTCAGCGAAGCCGCCTTGGACATCGGCCAATCTTTCCACCTGGTCAACGAATACAACGGCAAGAAAGCCAGCGCCCGCATTGTCGCCGTGCGCAGCACCAAAGATGGCCCGGTCCAAGCCTCCTTCGAATTTGCCGAGGGTGGCGACCATTTCTGGAGCATGTGTTTCCCGGCCGCCGGCGCCAAGCCTCTACGCCGCTTCGTGGCCCGCGTCGTCGACAGGAACTAACTCCTCCGCGGCCTTTTGGAGTGCGGCGGCTTCCGCCGCTGGTGCAGCTCTACCATTCCCACACTGTCTTCAACCTCTGCATCCTCCTTAAACCATAAATAACCACGTTATTCCAAGCGTAGCGAGGAATCTCTCCGCCTCTTTCCGTCTTCTTTTGCAGTTCGCGCTTTCTAACGCCACGACAATAACATCGCCTTCCTGAAGGCTCGCCACCGCCTTATACCCTTGCGCCTCTTATCCCGCGCGGATTAGTCTCTTTCTCATGCGAACATTCCCAACCTTACTCGCCTTTGCGCTTTTGTGTGTCCACTCTAACCTTCTCGCGCGCCCCTCCGACTCCGCCCCTCAGCCTTGGAATGCCGAATGGATCACCGCACCCGGCGTCCCTGCGCGCGACCAAGTCATCTTGCACTTCCGAAAGGTCATTGACCTACCCCAGCGCGTCCCCCATTTCGTCGTGTATCTTAGTGCCGACAACCAGTTCCTCTTCTTTGTCAACGGCAAACGCGTCTCCACCGGACCCAATCGCAGCGACCTGGCCCACTGGCGCTACGAAACCGCCGACTTGGCCCCCTTTCTCCATCCCGGCAAAAACGTGCTCGCTGCCACGGTCTGGAATTTCGGCGTGCACGCCCCTGTCGCGCAGATGACCGACCGCATCGCCTTCTTCGTCCATGGCGCTACCGAAGCCGAACGCCTCGCCGACACCAATTCCACCTGGCAGGTTGAGCCAGAGAAGGGAATTGCCGCTTTACCCGCCGATCTGGCCGATTATTTTGCGGCCGGTCCCGGCGAGCGTTTCGACGCCAAAAAATTTGATTGGAGTTGGAACACCGAGTCCGTTGCTCCCCACAGCAGTTGGACCAAAGCTGTCACCCTCGGTCGTGCTGCTTTGCGCGGCGAAACGGATGCGCCCAATAACTGGCAGTTGGTCCCCGATCCTCTTCCCAACATGCAAATGGCCCTGGTTTCTTCCGGCAGAGTCGTCCGCGCCACCGGCATTCCCGCCCCCGCCGCTTTCCCTGAAAAAAGTTTCGTCGTTCCGCCGCACACCAAAGCCGCCATCCTGCTCGACCGCTCCGAATTGGTCACCGCGTATCCGGCACTCTCCGTCAGCAATGGCGCCGGCAGCACCATTCGTCTCACTTACTCCGAAGCCTTGTACGACGACAAGGGGCAAAAGGGCAATCGCAACGAAATCACCGGCGGGCACATTCAAGGCCTCTCCGACCAGTTTCTGCCCAATGGCTCCGCCGCTATCGAATGGATGCCGCTCGGTTGGCGCGCTTGGCGCTATCTCCAACTGGATGTGGCCACCGCCGATCAACCGCTCACCATTCTTTCCTTGCACACCTGGTTCACCGCTTTTCCTTTTCAAGAACAGGCCCGCTTTCAGTCCGACGACGCTACTCTCCAGCCCATTTGGGACATCGGCTGGCGCACCGCTCGTCTCGATGCTCACGACACTTACATGGACACGCCCTATTGGGAACGTCTCCAGTACGTTGGCGACACCCGCATTCAGGCGCTCATTTCCTACACCGTCGCCGGTGATGATCGTCTCGCTCGCCAGGCCATCGATGCCTTCAACAATTCTCGCGTCCCCGATGGCCTCACGCAGAGCCGTTATCCTTCGTCCCTGGTCCAGATGATTCCCACCTTCTCTCTCTTATGGGTGGGCATGGTTCACGATTTTTGGATGTATCGCAACGATCCTGATTTCGTGCGCGCGCAATTGCCCGGCACCCGCGCGGTGCTCGGCTGGTTCCTTCGTCAGCAGCGCTCCGACGGCCTGCTTGCTCGCATCGCCTGGTGGCCCTTTGTCGATTGGGGCAAGGATTTTCAGGACGGTGAGCCGCCGCAGGATTCCGACGGTGGCTCCTCAGTCATCACCTTGCAGTTCGTCGAAGCTCTACGCTATGCCGCCGAACTCGAAAATGCTTACGGTGACGCGCATCTGGCCGAGAGCTATCGCGCCGCCGCCGGTCGGGCCGCCTCGGCCATCATGAAGCTCTGTTGGAACCCGCAATACTCTTTGCTCGCCGACACTCCCGCGCAAAACCATTTCAGCCAGCACGCCAATATTTTGGGAGTTTGGCTCGACGTTATTCCTGCCGATCGCCAAAAACAGGTGCTAACCAATATCTTGTCCACCAGCGAAAAAACCTACCAGTCCAACGGCTCTGTTCCGCCCATGACCGCTGCCACCTACTATTTCCGCTTTTATCTCGCTCGCGCCCTCGACCACGCCGGTATGGGCGACTCTTACTTGCAGCTACTCGCTCCCTGGCACAACATGGTTGCCCTCGGCCTGTCCACCTGGGCCGAATCTCCCGAGCCCACTCGTTCCGATTCCCACGCCTGGAGCGCCCATCCCAATTTCGATCTGCTGACCATCGTTGCTGGCGTGCGCCCCGCCACTCCCGGTTTCCAATCCCTGCGTCTCGAGCCGCATCTCGGCCAGTTGCATCACGCCGACGCGCGCGTCCCTGTTCCTCAAGGTATGCTCGAAGTGAAATATGCCGTCGAAGGTGAAGCCCTTACCGCCGACGTCGATCTGCCCAGCGGCCTCTCCGGCACCATCTCCTGGCATGGCCAGGAGTTTCCCCTTCATCCCGGCGCCCAGCACATCCAATTCCCGGCCCAACCCCACTAACCCAAGAGTCCCGCACGCCGTCCGCAAATGCTGTTTTTTGCTTGTGTAGTGGCTGACCTTCAGTGTCGGGGTTTTGGGCCCTTGGCCTTGACCTATTTTCTCTTTCGCCTTAGTACCGGTCCTTCCACTCCGTGCTCTCTCCGCGTATACTTCCCGCTCGTTCGCGCGACGGGTTGTCCCCATGATCGCTCAGTACGTGCACACGCTCCTGTTCCATTGCCCGAATTGCGGTCAACCGATGGCCGTCTCGCATGTCAGCGACGAAAAAAATCTGGAAACGGTCGACGCCCAATCTTTCCGGGTCGGTTGTCGTTCCTGCCACCAGTCTTTCGTTCTTCCCGCCCTCAGAGCTAAATCCCACTCCGTTCGCGAGTGGTCCCTCGGCGCCGGTGCCTGATCTGCTCGCTTCGCCATTCGAGAAGAGAAGAGCAGTGCGCCTCAGCCTTCACCGCACGTGAAGCCGCGTCCGGCCCCAGCTCTGTCGCGTCTCCGCTAACTTTACTCGTCCCGCAGTGCCGTCAGGGGATCGACCTCTGTCGCCCTCCGCGCCGGAACATAACACGCCAACAACGCCGAGATCATCAGGATCGCGGCCACCGCACTGAACGCCCCGTAATCCATCACCCCGATCCCAAACAGCAGGCTCTTCATCACCCGCCCCACTGTCCATGCCCCGGCCAACCCAATGGCCACGCCGATCACTCCAAGAACCATTCCTTCCCTCAAGATCATCCCCAGCACTTGATCCGAACCCGCTCCCAGCGCCATCCGCAGCCCGATCTCGTGGGTGCGCTGCGCCACCGCAAACGACATGACTCCATAGATCCCAAACGCCGCCAGGATCAGCGCTATCCCCGCGAAGATCCCGAACAACGCCGCGCTAAAGCGATCGCCTCCCATCGATTCGTCCACGATCTGATCCATAGTTTTCACATCCGCCATCGGCAGGTCCGGATCCAATGAGGTAACCACCGCACCAATGCTTTTCGTCATGCTGGCCGGATCCCCGTGCGTGCGCACCGCCATGCTCACTTGCGGCCACGGACTTTGCGCAAACGGAACCAAAATTTCCGACCGCTCGCCATCCTTGGGGTCCGGACTGCGCACATTTTGGTACACCCCTACAATCTGCCACGCGATTGCTGGGCCAAGGTTCGTCACGCCTGGGATCAACTGTTCCACCGAAATACGCTGCTTCAGCGGATCCACATTCGGGAAGTATCTGCGCACCAACTCCGCATTCACGATGGCCACGGGCATGCCTCCGGCGGTGTCCGCCTCCGTGAACGCGCGGCCGCGCACCATGTGAATCCCGAATGTTGAGAAATAGCCCGGTGAAACCATATTGAACCGTGACCCCGGACGCTGCGACCGGTCCGCCACCTCTTTTCCAACAATGTCGAAGGGCATCCCGAAATTCGCGCCATACACCGGCATTCCCGTAGACACCGATGAGCTGGCTACACCCGGCAGTGCGTTCACCCCCTCCTGCAACTGCCGGTAGAACGCCAGGATTTGCTCCGGCTCAGGCCTCCGCTCCGTGGGCAGGGGCAGGGAAAAGGTCAGTATGTGGTCGGTGCGGAAGCCCGCGTCCATATGCGTCAGATTCCAGAAGCTATGAATCGCCAAGCCAGCCGCGGCCAGCAGCGTCAGCGCCAGCGCAAACTCGCCAACCACCAGAACATGCCGCACCCGGTGCCGCCCTTTACCCTCTCCGCTGCCGCGCGCACCTTCCTTCAGCGCGTCGCTCAGGTTGAGCCCCATCGCCTGGAATGCCGGAGCGCACCCGAACAGGATGCCGGAGAGCATCGTTGCCGCCAGCGTAAACAGCAGCACCGGCACACTCAACCGCACGTCCGCCTCCGACGGCAGCGTAAACGGCGGCATCAGCGCCAGTATGAACTTCAGGAAGGCCCACGCTAACGCCACCCCCAACGCGCCTCCGATCCCGGCAAGGGTCACGCTCTCCGTCAGGAATTGCGCAAACAACTGGCCCCGCGTGGCGCCCATCGCCCCGCGCACCGCCACCTCTTTTCGTCGCGTGGTCCCTCGCGCCAACAGCAGATTGGCCACATTGGCGCAAGCAATCAGCAGAACGAATCCCACCGCGCCCAGCAACATCCACAGTGCGCGTATCGTATCGTGGTCCAGGAAGTCATTTTGCAGCGGCTCCACCGTGGCGCTCCAGCCCTGATTCGATTTGGGGTACACCTCCGCGATGTGCTTGGTCACCGCCTCCATGTCGGCATTGGCTTGCGCCACCGTTACTCCCGGTTTCAGCCGCGCCATGATCAATAGCCAGTGGAATTCGTGATTGATCTGTTCCGGCTTGAACGCGATGGGAACGTACAACTCGCTTTGCACTCGATCCGTGGCGCCGGGAGCCAGCACCCCAACTACCGTGTAGGGCTCACCATCCAGCCGCACCTGCTGGCCCACGATTTCGCGGTCCCCGCCAAATCGGTTCTTCCACAGCTTGTACGTCAAAATCACTTCGTGGTCTTTCCCCGCCTCTCCCTCTTCAGCCAGGAAATCGCGCCCAAGAAGCAGCGGCTGCCCTAAAACCTCCAGGAAGCCCGGGGTGCACGGCTCGGCTTGCACCTGCTCCGGATGGCTGGAGGTCGACAGGCTCATCTGCTGCCCGCGCCACGCCGCGATCGATTCGAATACGTGATTCTGGTGCTTCCAGTCCAGATAGTCCCCGGCGGACACCCCGTTCCGGTTCCCGTTCACCTTGGACCACACCATCCCAATGCGGTCCGGCTGGTTATACGGCAGGGGGGCCAGCAGTGTGGCATACACCACGCTGAAGATCGCCGTGTTCGCGCCGATGCCTAAGGCCAGCGCCACCGCCGCCACCGTCGTGAAGCCGGGGTTCTTCCACAGCAGCCGAAGCCCGAATTGCAGATGACGCCACAGGTCGCGCACAGCTTCCTCCTTGCGGAGAGCCACTGCTGTAATAGACGATCCTGGACCCCATTTAGTTCGGTATCGGCCTGCCGCTTTGTACCGGCACCCCTAATGCTGGCTCGACGCTACCCCACTGCCGGGTCGGTATTGCCTATCCCTTAACCACCCGGCGTCTGGAACTTACGCAACAAGCTATCTCGACGCGAAGTCAGGGCAACCAGCAGTGGTCGTTTGGTCCAGGTTACGAGGTGAACGCGATGGACGCCCCAAAGTTCGATATTTTCTCCGGCCGCGATTACCGCGATGCTGTGTGGATCGAAGCGGTCGATGGTTTGGGCGCCGCGAATGATCGCATGAAGCAACTGGCCGCGCAAAGACCGGGAGCTTATTTTGTGTTTAGCACCGCGCAAGGCATGGCGGTCGCCAGACTGGACACAAACGAGCCGGACGGTTCCGCAACTAACGAGGCCGTCGGCTGAGGCCCGTGGAGTCGCTGCGAGAGACATGACCCACGCCACTGCACTGCTTATTCTTGGAATGCCTCTGACCTGTGCGACGATTTGCTCGACGAACTCTTCAGCATCAGGCATTCCAGCGCGCCGCAATTCCTAACATAAACGCCATCGATAATCCCGCTGCTGGTGTTCGTTTTTTCACACCCGGTGTTCTTTTCTTTCACGTTGCCGGCGCGATCTGCAATCACTTTGCCTGGATGTTCCCGCTGGCCGCCAACTGGTCCACCCACCGCTGCGCCGTAACTGTTTCCGGCCGGTCGGGGTGATCCCTCAGGAATTGCCGCAGCACCTCCGCCGCATCTTCATACCGCCCCACTGCGGTCAACGACTGGGCCACCAGCAGCGCAATCTCCGGAGCCTTCCCATTCGATTTCTCCAGCGAATCCTTTGACGCTTTCACCGCCTCGTCATAGCGCTCCAGCCGGTAATACGATTTCGCCAGCGCATACTGTGTTTCCCACGTACCAGTGGGATCCAATTGCAGAGATTTCGTCAGCGGTCCGATCGCGGCCTCGTAATTTCCTTCGTTGCAAAAGGTCATCCCCAGCGCCGCTAACGTCCGCGCGGAGGTTGGCTCCAGTTGCGCGGCCTTCTCCAGCACCGCTTGCGCTTGCTTCCAGCTCTGCTGTTTCAGCTTCACCAACCCTTCAATGTACAGCACGTCGGGATTTCCGGGTGCCAGCCGCATCGCTTCGCCCACGTACTTGTCCGCCTCGCCCAGTTTGTTTTCCTTCAAAGCCCGCAGCCCTTTATCGAGCGCCTGCTTCGCCTTGGGCGCAAGCACCGGACGGCCAGGAACACCCGTCGTACTCCCCGCAGGGGCGGGTGCCCGCAGGTACACATCCACTTGTGTTCTCCCGGTAATGTCTACGGTTATGTCCTTGCGCGCCTCGTCATAACCCGCTGCCGACACCACCACCGTGAAATCCCCGAAGTGCGTCACCACAAACTCCGCCACTCCCCGACTCGTTTCGTGTTCTCCGCTCGGACTGATTCCCCGAAATAATTTCACAATCGCCGGCGACGAGACCGGCTGGCCGGAAGGGTCATGCACCACCACCGTGATCACCGAGCCATGGCCCAGGTACTCCTTCTCCTGGCTCCCAACGTCCTGGCCCACCGCCCAACCGGCAAACAGCAGCGGTGCCAACAGCAGGAAGCACGGCCTGTAAATCCCGTAAACGTGCCTCTTCTTCCGTGCTCCACCGGCACCCGGATCGCTTCCGTCAGTGTTACCCATGACCACCCTCGCCGAATGGCCACGAGCCTAATCCCCAGCATTGACAGCGTCAAGGCCAACCTCGCCCTCCCGCAAACGACAGCCGCATCTCAATTTCAACTCGCCCAAATCTAAACGAGCATTCGTCGTTCCTGACTGCCATCGCAACTTCTCCACTCCAGTCCGTCCCTTTACCGCACACCTCGGGCTATAATCACCGCACATGCCTCTAAACCCCGGCACAAGGCTCGGCCCCTACGAGATCGCCGCACCGCTGGGTGCTGGTGGAATGGGTGAAGTTTATCGGGCCCGGGATACTCGGCTTGAACGCACCGTTGCCATCAAGGTGATTCCTCCCGAATTCGCTTCGGATGCCTTACGAAAAGAACGTTTTGAGCGCGAAGCGAGAGCCATCTCCAGTCTCAATCATCCGCACATTTGCGTGCTCTACGACGTGGGCAGCCAGGACGCTTTGAGCTATCTGGTGATGGAGTGTTTGGAGGGCGAGACCCTGGCGAAGCGGTTGGAAAAAGGCCCGTTGCCCGTCGACCAAGTCCTCAAGTATGGAATGCAAATCTGTGATGCCCTTGATAGTGCTCACCGCCGCGGTGTCGTCCATCGCGACCTCAAGCCCGGCAACATCATGCTCACGCCAACAGGCCTGAAGCTTTTGGATTTCGGCCTCGCCAAGTCCATCTCCTCCGCCCCGTTCGCCACCACGCTCACCCAATCCACTCCCATGACCGCACACGGCGCTATTGTTGGCACATTTCCTTACATGTCGCCAGAGCAGCTGGAAGGAAAAGAACTCGACGCCCGCAGCGATATTTTTTCATTAGGCGCCGTGCTCTACGAAATGTTAACCGCCGCGCCCGCTTTCCCCGGCAAGAGCCAGATCAGCGTCGCCTCGGCAATCCTCGAGAGGGAACCCACCCCCATCACCTCACTGAAGCCGCTGACCCCTCCGGCACTCGATCATGCCATCACTTTATGCCTCGCCAAAGATCCGGAACAACGCTGGCAGACCGTGCGGGACTTGGGCCTCCAGCTCAAGTGGATCGCTGAAACTCCTTCACTGCCCTCCACCACTCCTCGCACGCTTTCTCGCGCTAAGTTCCGCGAACGCTTGGCTTGGGCCGTCGCGGCAGTCTTTGCGATCGCGTGTTTCGCTATGGTCATGGGCTGGACCAAACGCACCATCCCACCCGCGCAGGTGTTGCGCTCCTCACTGCTGCCGCCGGCCGGCTCATCCTTTTTGCCATACAACTTCGCCATTGCTCCAGACGCCAGCCGCGTCGCCTTCGTCGCCCTCGGCCCCGATGGCCAGACCAGCCTGTGGGTTCGCGGGCTCTCGGCGCCCAATGCTCAGCAACTCACCGACACCCAGGGCGCCACTCTTCCGTTCTGGTCGCCCGACAGCCTCCACCTTGGTTTCTTCGCGCAGGGACGGCTCAAGACCGTCGATCTACTTAATTCTTCGGTCCAAAGCCTCTGCGACGTCTCGCCTGGTTTCGGAGGCACTTGGAATCAGGACGGCATCATCGTCTTCGCTCCTGGCATTACCGGTCCTCTCTACCGCATCCCCGCCTCGGGCGGCACCCCCGAGATGTTCACCAAAGTTCCTCCGGACAGCAGTGAATCTCATCATTTCCCCTGGTTTCTGCCCGATGGCAAACATGTTCTGTACTTCACCAACTGGAGCGACAGCCACGCCACTCGGAGCAACGGCCTTTATGTCGCTTCCCTTGACGGAGACACCCCCAAACTCGTTTCTTCCGAGGTGCAGGGCAATGCCCTCTTCGCTTCAGGGAATCTGCTCTATGTGCGCGAGGGCACTATCGTAGCCCAGCCCTTCGATACCCGCTCGCTCCAAACCACCGGACCGCCGCTCCCGCTTACCCAACAAGAAGTCGACAAATTCTTCGACTTCTGGCAATCCGGTTTTTCCGCTTCCCAGGACGGTAAAATACTTTTCCAATCCGCGGGCGACGCTTCCACTCGCCTGGTGTGGTATGACCCCGCCGGAAAGGAACTCGGTCAGTTTCCCGAAACCGGCTACCAGGGCCCCCAGTTTTCCCCTGATGGGCGCTCCTTGGCCGTCTATTCCGATGACCAGCACAACGGCAAGCACTTTATCCGTGTCTACGACCTGCAGCGCGGAGTCAGCGTGCGCCTTACCCAGGGCGGCAATGAGACCCTTCCTGTGTGGTCCCGCGACAGCAAATCCATGGCTTATCGCGATGCCTCCTTGAGCATCGCGGAAGTGCCTGTGGATTCCTCCAGCCCACCGCGTCTCGTTGTTAAGGGCACAGACGTGATTCCCTGCGATTGGTCCGCGGATGGCCAGTTGCTCTACATGAGTGTTGGTGCCGGTCCGTTTCCCAGTCTTTTCGTCTACTCACCTCAGGACCAGAAAACCACGCTAGTCGCCAAACTCGGCGCGGAGCCGCAATTCTCTCCCGACGGCAAGTGGATTGCCTACATTGAGGCACCCAGCCGCCAGATTGTTGTTCAGCCATTTCCCGGGCCTGGCGGTCACATCCCGATCTCCAACGCCAACGGATCTGCCGAGCCACGTTGGAGTCCTGACGGCAAAAAGATTTTCTTTATTCAGCCGGACCGAAAGCTCATGGTCGTTGCTTTTGACCCCACCAACCATTCCGCCAGCCCGCCACAACTGTTCGCCAAGACCCGCATCGTGGTGACCATGTTCGGGTGGTTTCAATATGCGGTCGCGCCCGATGGCAGGCTGCTGGTGAATTCACTCCCGGCCGACAACTCATCCCCGCTTACTCTGCTTACCAATTGGCCCGCGGAGTTAGCCCGATGATCTCATCTCCACAAGTCCAATTACTTGATGAATTGTTCTGGTGGCGGGAGGCCTCGGTCGCCAGCCGATGCTGGCTGATTCTCCGGCAGAAATGACTCTCTTGCTGGCCGGCTAGTCGCGTTACCGAAATAGATGAAACACTTTTTCGCGACGCCGTCATACTGCGCGAAACCAAGCATCTCCCCACAAAGGGTGCGGCTAACCGCTTCCTGCGGCCGGCTGCTAAACCGCACTGGTTCGCTCGTCCAGATGCGCAAGGACCTTCGGCCACGCTTCCTGATGCCGATTCTTCGACTCTTCATCGGGGAAACCAGTATGCTTCAGACGCAGCAATGTCCCGCCATCCGTCGGCACAAGATCAACTGTTAGCACCGTCTCCGCACCTTTGGTCGCGGCGGTCACCCAACTCAGCTCGATGTGACGATTGCGATCCAATCGCAAGAAACGCCCATAGTGGGGATGCCGCGCTCCTTGGAAGTGCGTCTCGAAAAAGAATACGCTGTCGACCTCGCCCTTCATCAACACCGTTCCCGGCGTGGCAAACCATTGGTCGAACTGTTCGGTCCACGCACGGAACAGCGCCTCCGCTGACGCTCGCATGGTGCGCTCCGCGGTTAGGCCAAACGGCCTTCCGGAAACGTCTGGATAAACGATGCTCATCGGTACGCGATTCTATCAGAGCAAAAGCCTGTCGCCACCACCCTCCGCGCCTGGCTCCTGGCTAGCCAACCCCTGCCCATGACTCCTGGTCACAAACAACAACACCCCCGCGAGTATCACCAACACGATGACAATAAGCAGCACCCACCGGGTAGCAGCTATGAATCTATGTCCGCAATAGGGGCATACTCTCACCTGCAGACCAACATTTTCTTGGCACGCGGGGCACGTCTTCATCGCCTGCAATTTATGCTTCGCGTTTCCTGGGTGTCAACGCCAAATGCCCTTCGTTGACTTGCTGCAGTGCGCAACTTAAGATTTCGCGCTATGACGGGGACGGACACTCTCATCGGGCAGACCATTTCCCACTACCGCATTGTTGAAAAGTTGGGCGGTGGCGGCATGGGCATCGTTTACAAAGCCGAAGATACGGAGCTGGGCCGCTTCGTGGCCCTGAAATTTCTTCCTGACGATCTGGCCCGAGACCCGCAAGCCCTGGAACGCTTCCGCCGCGAGGCTCGCGCCGCTTCGGCCTTGAACCACCCCAACATTTGCACCATCTACGAAATTGGCGAGCTGGGCGGCCGGCGCTTCATCGCCATGGAGTACCTGGAAGGCCAGACTCTGCGCCACGCCATTTCCAGGGAACCGATTCCCTTGGATACCACCGTCACAGTAGCCATCGAACTTGCCGACGCACTGGATGCCGCCCACTCCAAGGGAATCATTCACCGCGACATTAAGCCCGCCAACATTTTCCTGAATCAACGAGGGCACGCCAAGATACTCGACTTCGGTCTGGCAAAAGTGAGCCCGTCGAACGAGATTGCACCCGACGGCCAAACTTTACTTACTAAAGATGTGGATCCCGACCATTTAACCAGTCCCGGCGCCATGCTGGGCACCGTTGCTTATATGTCCCCGGAGCAAGTCAGGGCCAAACCACTGGACAGTCGGACCGATCTGTTTTCCTTTGGTTCTGTCCTGTATGAAATGGCCACCGGCGCGCTCCCGTTCGATGGCACCAGTTCTGGCGACCTCTGCGGCGCCATCCTCCACCAGGAACCAGTGCCGGCGTCGCAACGCAACCCGCAGGTTCCCGCTGCATTAGACCTGGTCATCTGCAAGGCTCTGGAAAAAGACCGCGACCTGCGCTACCAGCACGCCTCGGAGATGCGCGCGGACCTCAAGCGCCTTAAGCGCGATACCGATTCGACACGCATCAGCGCAACGCTGGCGCCTCCGGAACCGGCGACCCCATCCTCCGCAAGCGTTGCGGCAACGCCATCCCCAATCTCTTCGCCCACAGCCGCGGCTCCTACTGGCACCCGCAAACCACGCACTGCTGTGGTCGTTTTCCCCATTCTGGCGATTCTGGCTGTCGCCGCTTTCGCTTATTTCTTGCTTCGCCCTGCCGCTCCTCCCAGGGTTTCCAACTACGTTCAACTCACCCACGACGGCCGGCCCAAGCAACTTCTCGGTACCGATGGTTCTCGCCTCTATCTCTATCTTGGCAACGAAATGTCCCACTCCTTCGCGGAACTCTCTACATCCGGTGGCGAAGCTCGCCCCATTTCCACTCCTTCTCCCAACATGATTCCCGCTGCTCTTTCTCCTGACAGTTCTAACGTGCTTCTCATCGAAGCTTTGGGTGATCCTCCTACCGGGCCGCTCTGGAGTGTGCCTCTGCTGGGCGGTTCTCCCCGGAAACTTGGCGACGCGATCGGCAACGATGCGGGGTGGTCCCCGGACGGCAAGTTGCTCGCCTACGTCCACCGCAACGACATCTTCCTCGCTCACGCCGATGGCTCGGAGTCGCACAAGATCGCAACCATCCCCGACGCCACCGTCCTCTCCAATCTCGTCTGGTCCCCGGACGGCTCCCGTTTTCGTTTCCAACTTTGGAAAGAGAACGGCCATACCATCGAAATCTGGGAAAGCTCCGTTGATGGCAAAAACGTTCACCGCCTTCTCGCTGGCTATCCGTGGCGTTTCGAGCACGTCTTCTGCTGCGGCTGGACGCCCGACGCCAGATTCTTCCTGTTCGGTGCCAAGGGCCAGATCTGGGCGCTGCCCGCCCACGCTCCTTGGCTTCATGCCGACCCCAAACCCGTTGAGCTCACTTCCAGTCCGATGTCCCTGGGTACGCCGGTGGCCTCGCGAGACGGCAAAAAACTCTTCGTCGTCGGCCGCACCTTCCGCGGCGAGCTTGTCCGCTATGACTCGACAGCAGGTCACCTCACTTCCTTCCTCGGCGGAATGTCCGGAGAATTTGTGGACTTTTCGAAGGATGGCCAGTGGGTGGCCTACACTTCTTTTCCCGAGGGCATTTTGTGGCGCTGCAAATCCGATCGCACTGACTGTTTGCAACTCACCTACATGGAAGGTTACTCGGTCAATCCCCGCTGGTCCCCCGACGGCAAGACCATCCTTTTTTTTCAAATGGACGGCTGGCCCAGAATTTATACCGTCCCCGCTGATGGCGGTACTCCCAAGCTTGTTCTTCCCGATGATCCCAATGCTCAGTGGGATCCCAACTGGTCCCCCGATGGCTCCAAGATTGTCTTTGGCGGCACCGCCGCCAACCAAGCCGCCGTCATCCGCATTCTGGACTTGGCCACGCACCAGCTCTCCACGCTGCCGGATTCCCAGGGACTCTATTCGCCACGATGGTCCTCCAATGGCCTTTACATCACCGGCCTCTCCAGTGACGAAACTCGCTTCCTGGTTTTCGATCTACAAACCCAGAAATGGACGCTGCTCGGCACCGGCTTCTACAGTTGGCCGGTGTTCTCCAGGGATGGCAACAGTGTGTACGTGCTTCGCGGCGGCGGCCACAGCGCCGTGGTCAAATTCCGCCTCAGCGATGGCCAGCCCGAAGAAATCGTGGACCTCTCCCATTTCTCCTTCACCGGCCGCTTCAGCGATTCTTCTCTCTCCCTTGCTCCCGATGACTCGCCCCTCCTGTTCCGCGAAGCCGGCACCTCCGACGTTTACTCCCTCGACTGGGAAGCCCCCTGACGCAACCTGTGCCGGTGCGGTCAACTCTCCGTTAGTCGCTGCCTTGCGAACGCAATGCCTCGTCACTACCTCCGCTTCTGCGCCTCCTGACGCTTGACACGCTCTTCGATGCTGGAGTCTAATCGTGCCTACCTTTTCACTCCAGGGCGGCCAGTCACACTTATCGAAATACTCCGCAAAATTTCGCATGCGGCGGTGATCATGCTCCGTGCAACTCTGCTTCTCTTCGCAGCCTCGGCTGTTCTCACCCTCGCTGCATGCCAGTCCTCAAATTCTTCCAAGACCATCGCCGATTCATCCGGCTGGACCATGCATGGCGGGACTTACGACGAGCAGCGCTTCAGTCCTTTGCAACAGATCAACGACCACAACGTGCAGAATCTCGGCCTGGTCTGGAGCCATGAGTTCGGCACCAATCGCGGTCTCGAGGCTACCCCTCTCGTCGTGGACGGCGTGCTTTACACCACCGTTGAGTGGAGCGTCGTCTATGCGCTGGATGCCCGAACCGGCCAGGTTCTGTGGAGCTACGACCCCAAAGTCCCGCGCAGCCGGGCCCGCACCATTTGTTGCGACGTTGTGAATCGCGGCGTCGCCCTCTACCAAGGCAAGGTTTACGTCGGCACCATCGACGGCCGCCTGATCGCTCTGGACGCCAAATCAGGCTCTCCCGTTTGGGACGTTGTCACCGTCGATCAATCCCAATCCTACGCAATCACCGGAGCTCCACGCATCGCCCGCGGCATGGTGCTCATTGGCAACGCCGGCTCTGAATACGGCGTGCGCGGATATATCTCCGCCTATGACGCCGAGACCGGCAAGTTGGTCTGGCGGACCTACGCCGTCCCCGGCGATCCTTCGCATGGCTTCGAATCCAAGGCTCTCGAGAACGCCGCCAAAACATGGCATGGCAAGTGGTGGACTGCGGGCGGAGGCGGCACGCCATGGGACACCATCGTCTACGACCCACAACTCGACCTGGTTTACACCGGCACGGGAAACGGAACTGCCTGGTACCGCGCGCTACGCAGTGAAGGACAAGGCGACAATCTGTATGTCGCATCCATCCTCGCTCTGCGGGCCAGCGATGGTGCCCTCGCTTGGTACTTCCAGGTCACACCGGGGGACAACTGGGACTACGACGCCACCCAACCACTCATGCTTGCTGATCTGAACATCGACGGCCGCACCCGCAAAGTCATCATGCAGGCCTCCAAGAATGGCTTCTTCTATGTTCTCGACCGCGAAACCGGCCAGTTCCTTTCCGCCACCCCGTTTGTCGGCAAAATCACCTGGGCCACCGGAGTCGATCCTCACACCGGACGCCCCATCGAGTCCCCCTCCGCTTACGCCGGATTACATCCAGTTTTCGTCTCGCCTGCTCCCGACGGAGCCCACAACTGGAATCCCATGGCTTTCGACCCGACCCATGGCCTCGTGTATGTGCCCGCAAAAGAGGGAACCACGTTCCTTCACGCTCCCAATCCTGGTTGGAAGTTCAATCCAGCGACCGGAAACGTCGGCCGCGATGCCCGCTACCAGGGCCCTCTTCTGGCGGAACTTGTCAAGGCTCCGCCCCCAGTTGGCAAACTCGTCGCCTGGAATCCAGTCGAAAAGCGCGAGGTTTGGCACGTGGACCATCCCGGCGAGGAGTCTGGAGGAGTGCTTGCCTCTGCCGGCAATCTCGTTTTCCAAGGCCGCTCCGACGGAATGTTCCTGGCCTACCGCTCCTCCGATGGCCACAAACTTTGGCAGTTCGACGCCGGAACCGGCATCATGGCCCCGCCCGTCACCTACATGCTCGATGGCGTGCAGTACATCTCCGTCATGGCGGGCTGGGGTGGAATACCCGGCCTTGTGAATCCCCCGGGATTGGGAGTCACCAAACCGGGGTTCGGCCGCATTCTCACCTTTGCTCTTGGCGGAAACGCCAAGCTGGAAGTTCCTCCATTTGGCCATGTCGGCCCGCCCAAGCCCGCTGTGCACTTGAACGCGTCGCCCGAAACCGTGCACGAGGGCGCGCTACTCTACGGAACTTACTGCTATGCGTGTCACGGTGTGAACGCCGTCGCCGGGTCTCTCCCCGACCTCCGTTATTCCTCCGCCGAGGTCCACAAACAGTTCGCAAGCATCGTCCTCGGCGGCGCTCGCCAGTCCCGTGGTATGCCTTCTTTCAAGGATCTGCTCAACGAAACCCAGGTACACGCAATCGAAGCTTACGTTTTGTTTCGCGCCGAGCAATCTGCTCATCCCGTGGCCAACCCAGCTCCTGCACCTTAGCCCCGCTCAGTTGGAATGCGCTCATCGCGGAACAGCTCGCACTAGCCCACGTCTATCACCACAAGCGTGATGTCGTCCTGCTGCGGCTGCGAAGCGGGCTGCCACGCCCGGATCTCCGACAGCATTTGCTCCAACAGCTCAGCCGGTGGCCGCGCTTGATTCTTGCGAATCACTTCTTCCATCTTCTGATCACCGAAAAATTCTCCACTGCCGTGCTGCGCCTCGATCAGTCCATCGGTGTACAGCAACAGCCGCTCTCCCGTGCGAATCGTTAACTCACGAACCGGATACTCGGGATCCGGGATCACTCCAAACAACAACCCGTTGCTTTCGATGCGCTCCAGCTTGCCTTCCCTCCAGCGCAACAGCGGCGGATGCCCCGCCGCCGAATACCAAGCCTTGCCGCGTTCCGTATCAATCCACAAATAAGCCGCCGACACGTATTGCTCGTGGATTTGCTTGAACAGGATGTGGTTCAACCCGCGCAGTACTTCTCGTGGGTCCTGAGCGCAGCTTTCCACCAACTGGGTCGCCACCTTAATCATCGAAGCGATCAGCGCCGCGGGCACCCCGTGTCCGGTCACGTCCGCCACCAGCAACCCAATCCGCTTTCCATCCGCCCCAACGAATTCATAGAAATCCCCGGCCACTGCGGCCATCGGCCGGTAGCACACTGCGATCCGCAGGTTCTGAGTTTCCGGAATGGTCGTGGGCAGAATCGAGAACTGTAGCTGCCGGGCAACCTCCAGTTCCTTTTCAATCGACAGCAAACGGCGCTCGCTGGTCACCGCCATTTGCACTCCGACGTATCCCAGCGAGAACAGGAACACCGCGAAACCCAGATGGTTCACATAATGCGGTGTGTTGTATCGCGGTAGCGCCCGTGACAGGTTTACCCATAATGCTACGCTTACAAACACCAGCGTGCCGCCGGCCAGCACCCCGCGGTTCAGCAATACCAGGTACCGCTCCGAGAGCTTCTTCACCAAAAGCACCGCGAGCAGCACCCCCAGCCCGCACACCGTCACAACGTAGTTGTACTGGATGAATTTGTCCTCAGTTCCTCCCAACACCACCCAGCCAATCCCGGCCACCGCCACTCCTATCCCGGCAACCAGGATGATCTCCATCACCCGTCGAAGCCTCCCTACGGTTAACTCCAAAAACGCAGAGAAGGCCACCACCACCACCAGGTACGTGTTGATCGCGTTCGCGTACGGAACGCTGCTCTGTAGCCACTTCGGCAGCGCCGCTACTACCGCCGGCGAGCGCGTTAACAGTCCCGTTCCATACATCGCGCTCCAGATTCCCAGCCACAGAAACAGCCGCACTCCGCTCCGCCGGATGGCCGCGATTGCGCAAGCGGCCAAGCCAATGAACGTGAAAACTGTCCCCGCACTGATTTCGCCCAACTGCCCGCGCAGCACGGCCAGAGCTTGATCTTGCAGATGCGCACCTCCGCCTTAACGCCAAGATAGCAGACTGTCTGCTCTGGCCCAACGGGCATGCCAACACGCCGCCACCGGGCAATGGCGACCACCGAAATCCAGTCTGCGCAATTCAACTAAACCGTTTCCGCGCCCATACCGCGTTTGTATAATTCAGCTCGCAGTTAAGGAGGCTATCGAAATGAGCCCGACAGGCAGTGCTTCAGCCAAAAGTGACGAGCAAATCATTCGCGATTTGGACGCGCAATGGTTGCGCGCCGCGGAGAACAAGAATGCCGACAAGTTTGCCAGCTTCTATTCCGAAACCGGATCGGCCTTGCCGTTTAACGCCCCAATCGCCACCGGAAGAACCAGCGTTCAGCAACTGTGGAGAGCTTTGATGGCCAAGCCCGGCTTCGCTCTGCATTTCGCCCCCACGCACATTGAGGTCGCTGCGTCGAAAGATTTGGCCTTTGACCTCGGAACCTTTGTGCTGCATCTCGACGATGACAAAGGTGCGCGCATGACCATCCCCGGAAAATATGTTGTCGTCTGGAAGAAGCTGAAGGGGGAGTGGCGCGCCGAAGCGGATGTTTTCAATACCGACAAGTAGAAACAGGAATCCACGCTTCCTGTTCATCAGCCCGGTTTCCAGCGGCACCGCTACAAATCGCTACCCACAAAAAGCGCTGCTTGCTCCATTTCCACCAATCACTGCGGCTCTGGTGCCGGTTCTTCTTTCGGCTTGCTGATCTGCTCGGCATAGTTCACCGCAAACAGCAGATAATTGCTCAACGAGTGCTTGTGGTGAAAGCGCTTCCCATGAACCTCTTCGTACATGTCGGCTTTCCACGGAAGCCACAGTTGCTGGGCCCCTTCGGCGAAGTCAACCGGGCCATAATCCACCAGCAGGTGATCTTTGGTCAGTTGCAGGTCTTGCACCGGGCCGCGCAGGTCGGTTTCCACTCGCAGCACCGCGAAAGTCACGCTGGAAATCCAAATCCGCCCCTTCAGCGGGATGTCCCAGGTTCTTTTGCTATCCCTCCAACTGCGAATTCCGTCCTTGGCGCTGGCTTTTTGCACAAAATGAACTTGCCACGCCGGCAAACCGCGCACTCGCGCCAACCCTTCACACGAGTACGTGAAACGGTCCCGGTAATAAGGTTGCAATATATTTACTCCCAAGCTGATCAACGCCGTAGTTGTGAACTCGCCACGAAACCCGATGATATTCGGGCTGCCATTCCGCAACTCCTCAACGTACAGCGAGTCTTTTCCCAGCGGGTGTACGAACACGATGTACTGGTAGTCGCGCGCATTCGTCGGCCCCGGCCAACCGTGCCGGTCCACGTCCTGGTGTTCGATGTGTTCCGTGGCCGTGAACTTTTCGAAATCCAGCAATTGCGATTTCATGTGCGTCAGCGCGGCATCCAGCACCGTATCCGCCTTGCACGTCACATCGGGCGCCACGTCCAGCACCTCCTCGTCGATGTCCGGGGGTGCCCACTTGTGTTCCTCCACCACTGTAGCCAGTTCCGGCGTCGCCACGTTTGCGGCTGAAACCGCGCCCGGCAAATCGGTGAAGTCCAGCTGCCCCAAATCTTTGCTCGCTTGCGTCGCTAGGGGATCCGACGGATAGGCCTTCACCAGCGATTGCCAGGTACTCTTCGCGTCCGTTCGTTTGCCCACCGCATACTGAACTTGGCCCAACAGGTATGTCGGTGCGGCCTGATTCTTCGACAGCCGCACCGCCCGCGACGCCTCCGCTTCCGCTTCCGGCAAACGATTGAGCTTCAAGTACGCCGTGGCCAAGTCATAGTCCGCGCGCCAGTTCACCACTCCCCCCTGCACCGCTTTCTGCAGATAGGGAACCGCCGCTTCCGGTGAGCCATTGTGCAGTTCCATTTGCGCCAGCGACATCAGCGCCAATTCGTGTGTGGGATCGCCTTTGAGCGCTCGTTGAAAATCGCTTCGCGCCAACTCCGGATGTTTTAGTTCCAGCTCGGTCAGCCCGAGGTTGTACAGCACATCAGGATTGTCGTGCGATTTCGGCAACAGCTTCGTGAAGCTCTTTTGCGCCTTCTCGTAATGACCCTTCCTCAACTCTTCCATCCCTCGTTCCATGTCGGGCCGGAGTTGCGGCGCCAACATAACCAAGGGCGGCGGACCTACCGGCGTGCTTGAGTCCGACTCCGGCAAAAGGTAAATGTACATAGGCATTATCGAGTAGCCCTGCTGCAGCGAAAGATGCTGCCGGGCTTTTATGTAGCCCGGGCAAGTCACCTCTAGGTCATACTCACCACTGGCGACTTGGAAAAATCGTGCCGGCGTCGCACTCTGCGTGGACGCCGTCTGATAGACCTTCAATATTAGCGAGGTAAGCCGTACCGCGGCAGGGGAGTCAATTATGTTTCCATGCGCGTCCCGAACGGAAATCTCCAGGTCGAAGGCCTGGCCCGCGACCATCGCGCCCGAAACCGCGGCGGCCGCCGCGGCAGGGGGAGGGATCTGAGCTCGAACCGGGAGTGAAGACGCTATCGCCCACGCGACAGCCAGCACCAGTAACAATTGCGTCCGCAAGCACACCCGAAAGCTTGGCCCGATGGACATAGCACCCTGCTCTCAATTCTACAACCTAATTAAGGTGGTTTGCGCAACCATTCGTTATGACTGCAGTCACTTGTCCGTGTGATACGCGTCGCGCCCCCCGCACCCCCCCTTCTTCCTCGCCCATCCGCCTTCTTTCCCTCAGCACGAGTTCCCTTTATCTCCTGCCACGCACTCCGGAGCCCCCGCCAAAAGATCCTCGATCACCGCCTGCAATTGGTTGCCGCGAATCGGCTCGGCAATGTACGCATCCATGCCTGCCGCCAGGCAGCGTTCCTGGTCGCCCTTCAGCGCGTGCGCGGTCATGGCCACGATCGGCACATGCGTCGACCCTCTCTCGCGCGCCCGTATCGCTCGTGTGGCCTCGAAACCGTCCATCCCGGGCATTTGCACGTCCATCAGCACCAAGTCAAAGGGATGTTCTTCCATCTGTCGCACTGCTGCTTCGCCATCCCCCACCACGGTCACCGAGTAGCCCCGTTTTTCCAGCAGCCGCAACGCCAGCATTTGATTCACCGCGTTGTCTTCCGCCAGCAGGATACGTGCCTTTTTGCGGCCCTCGCTCCCGCCTGCCGGTGTGCTCGCTGCGTCTGCCAAAGGGCGCTTCCGCAACAGCACCCGAACAATGGTCTCCCACAATTCCGCCTGCCGGATCGGCTTCACCAGGTACGCCGAAATCCCCAATTCCCGGCATCGTGTCGCGTCGCTCGCCTGGCCCGCCGAAGTCAGCATCATGATGATGGTGCCATTCAGTTCCGGATCTTTCTGGATGGTTTCGGCCAGCGTGAAACCGTCGATCTCCGGCATCTGCCCGTCGATCAACACCAGCGGGAACCGATCCTGTGCGCGCTTTCCCGTTTTCAGCGCCTCCACCGCGGCTCGCCCTCCGTCCACCGCCTCCGGCCTCATTCCCCAATGTGCCGTCATGGCTTCCAGAACCCGGCGATTGGTCAGATTGTCGTCAACGATCAGCACGTGCAGATTTCGCAATGCATCCGCATCCGCGCTTTGCGCCTCACCTTGCTCCGCCGGTGTGCTCTGTACGCCCACACGAATCGTGAAAGAAAACGTGCTCCCTTCGCCCGGTTGGCTTTCCACCCAAATCTCTCCGTGCATCATCTCCACCAGCCGCCGGCAAATCGCCAAGCCCAGCCCCGTCCCGCCGTACTTGCGCGCCATCGAGCTGTCCGCTTGCGCAAAAGCCCCAAAGATCTTCTGTTGTGTCTCCGCCGAAATCCCCACGCCGGTATCCCTTACGGCGAACTGCAGCACCGCCGATTCTGCGCTGACTTCCCGCTGCGTCACACTTACCAGAATCTCGCCGCGCTCGGTGAATTTGATCGCGTTCCCCACCAGGTTGATGATGATCTGCCGGATTCGCCCGGAGTCGCCGCTCACCGCATCCGGCACATCCGGCTGCACTTCGTAGATCAACTCCAGCCCTTTTTGGTAGGCGCGGAAGCCCAGTGCCTTCATCGTTTCTCCCAGACTCTCCCGCAGATCAAAGGGAATCGCCTCAATTTCCATTTTCCCCGCTTCGATTTTCGAGAAGTCCAGCACATCATTGATGACCGCCAGCAGCGACTCCGCCGAAATCCGCACCAGGCCCAGATAGTCCCGCTGCTCCTGCGAAAGCGCCGTATCCAGCAGCAGTTCGGTCATTCCCAAAATGCCGTTCATCGGCGTGCGGATTTCGTGGCTCATCATCGCCAGGAACGTGCTCTTCGCGGAGTTGGCTGCCTCCGCCCGGGCCTTCAGCATTTCCAGCTTCTCCAGCTGCTGCTGGATCGTCGCCACCTGCTGGTGTACGCGCACGCGCAGCAACGCAATCCATCCGGCGGCGATCACCGTGGCCGTTGCCACGATCGCCAGCATCATCCACAGCCGCCGCAGCGTCCACCATGCGGGACGCCTCAATACCGCCACGTCCTCGGGACCGCGTAGCACCACACGAAACGCCAGCGGCCGGCTGTAGCTGTCGTAGGTCAACGCGCATAAGCCCGTCAGTTGCACTATGCTTCCCACCGCTAGTTCTTTCAGTGCGCCTCCTGCCATCCGCGGCAGCGTGGCCGTGAATTCTATGTCTTGGGACTTCAGCAGCAGCGTCACACCTTGCGGCCCCGGCGAGACTTGTATCAACTCTCCCGTCGTTCGCACTACCCGCAGGTCGTACCGCGTGGTGTTGTGCAGGTAAACCGTCGGGTCGCCTCCAGGTTCCGCTTGAAATTTCAGAATCTCCGCGGCGCTTACATCGACAGCCTGCAACTTCGCGCCTCGCCCCACCACCCGGCACTGCGCATCCACCAGCCCCGGCCGCCAGTTCACTAGCGCCCGGAATCTCACCACCTCCGCCAGGTCGCCCGCGCGCGGTGCGCACGAAGGGTACGCTTCCACCTCGATCGTCGATACTTCGTCGGAAAGATAGATGACCGGTCCCGGCTCAACAGCGCTCACCATCCCGCGAACCAGCGTTTCACCTTCCAGGTCCGACGTGATGTCGTATTCTCCTATCTGGTGCGGCTGAACCGCAGGCAGCGCGTAAGGGTCGGCAGGTGCCGCCTTCACCACCTTGATAAACTCCGGGCCGGGAACGAACATCTTCACTCCGCGCGTTTGCCGGTGATCGTTGTACAGCGCGCATAATGCTCCATACACCGACACCCTTGCCCCCACCAGTACGTTGTGCCAGTTGGGGAAGTCTTCGATCAGCAACAGCACCCGGCCGTATTCGGTCGCCAGGTCCAATTCCAGGCTGGCCTCCGCCCGCTTGCCCGACCGGATCGTTCCTTCCAATTCCGCCCAGTAACTGGTCCAGCGCCCGCTGATCAACTGATCGTTGGAGAGCCGTTTGGGCCTCGGCAGCGGTGCTGTTCCCAGAACCTTGAAGCTGTCTGCTTCGATACACGAGGAGTAGAACCCCGCAGTGGTCACCCCTCGGACTTCCACCAGTTGCCCTAGTTTCAACACCGGCAGTTCTTTCCGGGGAGTGAAATAGACGAATGTGCTGGCTGTTTGGTCCTGAACGAACGCGTGCCCCAGGTTGTTGTCCGCAAAAGTCAGCACCCCGCGGACCCTCAGCGGGTACTTCTGCCGCGCTTGCTCGGCAGTCAGTTCGTTGACTCGTCGCATGGTTCTTAGTAACGGGAGCTGCTTGGTATCGCCACCTGCGCGAGCGGACCAAACCGAACCGAAGAAAAACAAAAGTCCCAGAAGCGCGCTCCCGCGATGTACGGCGAGTCGGCGATCAGTTTTCCTGCGCACGCGGCCTCCGCGAGTCTTACTGCACTCGCGATGCCGACTCGCGCTCGAAAACTTGTACTAACCGCATGGTTCTATACCGGTTAGGCACTTACGATTCGCCTGGAATTCGCCTTTGCGCGTCAAGACCGCACGCTGCCCCAAATCGGAACAACTGCCTCGCTGCTCCGCCTTCCGCTCTCAGCAGTTAAACGGAATCCCGCGAACGCACTTCTCCCCGGGCGAGCGGGCAGCTCGTTCTTGGGGAAACCGAAGCTTCGCTGCAATCACTTACTGGGTATGTAGCTCAGGTCAGGACGCGTCTGCACCATATCGCTGTACGTGCTCTCGATCGATCCATTCAGCCGTTCGATGATGGACATGGCTTCCTGTTCGCCAAACGCTTCCCGCAGCCTGTCGCGCAGCGGCTTGATGGCAGGATCGTCCTCGAACGAAGCAAAGTTGGCATGATCGAATGTCACCACGTAAGTCCCCCCGGGACCACCGTTCACCAGCCTGTACCATACGTAGTGCTCGGGCACCTTGAGCTTCTGATTGGCTTCATGCACTTTGCTGACGGCGCTGCGGAAATCGTCGCCCTTCCCAGAGCGAACGTGGAACGTTATGATTTCGATGTATTTCACGTTGGTGTCCGTGGAAGGACTGCTCCACTTGGGCAGCATCTCGTAGTACGAAGCAGTCAGGCGCTCCACATACGGCGCGATCAGTTTCCGGTACTGCTCCAGGTCCGCCGCATCGGGCACCGACGGATGGTCCATGTCCGCCCAGTGCATTCCGAATCGTCCCACAATGTAGGTCCCCATGTGTTCGCCGGTCATGACCTCGGACACAAACAGGGCATCCTTGTCTTTTTGTTGCTTGTGCCATTCCACCTTGGCTTTACGGCCGTCTTCATATTGCTTGACCATGCCGTTCTTCGGAACCTGGAATTCCAGCCCCGCGATGGTGCCGGGATTCTCTTGAGCCAGTGCGCACACAGAAAGGAATCCCGCTGCACACAAACAGACCGCAAGTTTCGTGAGCTTCATCATTTCCCCCAGTAATTTTAGATTCGGAACCTGATCTGACAGACGAAGTGAAAAGAACAGGCGGATAATCTAGCACTGCCCGCACCCAAACACAACGCACACGCACCGTCTGCTCGCTGCGAATGCCCGCCACGCCTCCGCTCGATATACTATTGGTTTAGCTCACACGCAAGGCCGTAAATCCGATGAGAAGAATGCTCAGTATTCTCGGCTCTGCAATCTTCCTCGTAATCGCCCCCGGAATCGTTGCCGGTTATGTGCCTTGGCGCATTTGTCGTTGGCAGATCGGCGCGCCGCTGCTGGGCACTCCTTGGTCTCGGCTCCCCGGAGTCCTGTTGATTGCCGCCGGGCTCCCCGTGCTTTTGGACTCTTTTGCTCGCTTCGCCATTCAAGGTCTTGGTACACCGGCGCCGGTTATGCCCACTCGCCATCTCGTAGTAACTGGTCTCTATCGCTATGTGCGCAATCCCATGTATCTTGCGGTCGCGGCGCTGATTTTTGGCCAAGGGGTGTTCTTTCCCAGCCAGGGCGTGCTGGAATACGGTGTCGCCGTTTGGGCGGCATTCTATCTTTTTGTTCTTTTCTACGAAGAGCCTACTTTGCGAAACAGCTATGGACCGGAGTACCAGGAATTCTGCGCCAATGTGCCCAGGTGGCTTCCCCGTTTGCGCCCCTGGACCCGCAACTGACCACCAGCGCTTGGTGTCAAATGATTATGCCTATTCGTGCAATCCTCTGCGTTTTTCTGCTGTTTGCTCCTTTGCTCCATGCACAGGAGAACTACCTCGAAAGACCTGTCTCCGACTTTCGTTCCAGCGGCGCTGGACTGACAGAAACGCTGCTTACGTTCGCGCACCAGCAGAACCTGCGAATTGCCATCGAATACGTTGACCGAGACTCGATGCGCAAACCCATCGCCGTCAACTTACAGAACAACACGGTTGGAGAGGGTCTCAAGGCAATTCTTCGCAACGGTCATGGTTACAGCTGGAGGAAGCGGAATGGGCTCATCGAAATCCGGAATGAGCGCGGTTCAAAACGTGCCGACAGACAGTTGGATACAGTCATCCCGGTATTCGAGATTCCTGCCAACGAGAGCGCGAAAGTGGCGTCCACCATGCTCTGGTGGAATCTACAAATGAAGCTCGACCCGACCGTGAAAGGGTTCGGCGGAGACATACCAGAGGTGCCGAGAGGTCCACGGTCACGCCGGCGACGCTGCACAATCGAACTGTCCGAGAGATTCTCGCCTATATCGTGCTAAACAGTCACGCTGAAGGATGGATCGTTGCTGGGCCGCCCGAGTGCCTGGGATTCACTCCTTACTGTGGTCTGTGGCTCCTTGTAGAGACCCCGCCATCGGCCCCTCATTACGAATCGTTGCTGGAGATGATCCAGAAAAACCTTTGAGTCGATGCCGCAGTCGGGCGACCGAAACGTTCCACGATGTGGTATAAACGTGCGAATTTTCTTGCGTTTCGTCGCTGTTATCCTCAGTGCCAACGGGAACCATCTGGACCGTGAAACCTATGGGAACAATTTCTGTGAGCCCACCATACCGAACGCGAATCTGGCTATTGACTCTGCTGTCCTTGTTGCCTGCGGCAACTCCACTGTGGTCCCAGCAATCCGCGGAGCCAATCTACAAAGACACCACCCGCACCTTTGACGAACGCGCCCGCGACTTGGTCAGCCGCATGACCCTCGAGGAAAAGGTTTCGCAGCTTGGCCATACCTCCGATGCTGTCGCGCGCCTCGGCATCCCGGCGTACAACTGGTGGAACGAAGGCTTGCACGGTGTTGCCCGGGCCGGCATTGCTACCGTGTTCCCGCAGGCCATTGGGCTTGCCGCCACCTTTGACGAACAACTCATCCATGCGGATGCCGAAGCCATCAGCACTGAGTTTCGCGCAAAGTACAACGCCGCGCGCGGCCCCGACGGCTCCACCGACTGGTACAAGGGTCTGACCGTTTGGTCGCCAAACATCAACATTTTTCGCGATCCCCGCTGGGGACGCGGCCAGGAAACTTATGGCGAAGATCCTTTCCTGACCTCCCGTCTGGGCATCGCATTTGTGAAGGGTCTGCAAGGCGATGATCATCGTTATCTAAAGACGGTCGCCACGCCGAAGCATTTTGCGGTGCATAGTGGGCCGGAAGCGACACGCCACGAAGTCGATGTGACCGTCTCGAAGCATGACCTGGTTGACACTTATCTCCCCGCATTTCGCGCCACCGTGGTCGATGGGCAAGCCGCATCCGTCATGTGCGCCTACAACGCCATCAACGGCCAGCCCGCGTGCGTCAGTAATTTGCTGCTCGGCGATTATTTGCGCGGCGATTGGAAATTTGACGGCGCTGTGGTCACCGATTGTGGTGCCGGCGCCGATATCAGCGAGCACCATCACTTCAAGCCCACCATGGAAGAGGGCGTGAGTGCGGCGCTAAAGGCCGGCACCGACCTCTTCTGCGAGCCCCCGCAGGATCCGGTGCACAAGGAACGGATCGCGGTACTGAACGCGGTGCATCAAGGCATTCTTTCCGAGGCTGATGTCGATCGAGCCGTCACACGCCTGATCACCCTTCGTTTTCGGCTGGGCATGTTTGATCCACCCTCGATGGTTCCGTGGTCCAGCCTCGGGACCTCCGCCAACGACACGCCTGCTCACCGTCGATTGGCCCTGCAGACTGCGCGCGAATCCATCGTGCTGCTCAAGAACCAAAACCATCTCCTGCCGCTTAAGAAAACCTATCCCAGAATCGCGGTGATCGGTCCCAACGCTGATAGTCACGACGCCCTGGAAGGGAATTACAACGGCACGCCTTCGGCTCCTGTTACCATTCTCGCCGGCATTCGCCACCGTTTTGCCAACTCCAAAATTGACTACGTTCAGGGTATCGGCCTGACCGGCACCGCGGTCCGGCCCGTTTCACCAGCCGCACTTTACACCACCGCCGCCAAGACCGTTCACGGCTTGCAAGCCGAGTACTTCGACAACAGGGACCTGCAGGGAGAACCGGTCCTGCGCAGGATCGACGCCAACGTGAATTTCACCTGGGCCTTCAACGGCGTTTCCCCTCAACTCAAAAAGAACTATTCCGTCCGCTGGACCGGTGTGCTGGTTCCCACCGAAACGTTCGACTATGTCCTTGGATTTACCGGGCAGGACGGCTACCGCCTCTGGCTTGACGATCAATTGCTCGTTGAGGACTGGACTACCCACCGTCCTTCTACCACCATTTTGGCGCCGATCCATCTCGAAAAGAACCACACCTACGCGCTTCGGATCGAGTATTTCCAAACCATCCGCAGCGCCGAGGCCAAGTTGGTATGGGGCGTCCCGGGGCAGGAAGAAAATCTTGCGGAGCAAGCCGCCCGCCGCTCTGATCTCGTGATTATGGTCTTGGGACTTTCCGCGCGCATCGAAGGCGAGGAAATGAAAGTGAAAGCCGATGGCTTTTCCGGCGGCGACCGAACCAGCTTGGACCTGCCGCGGCCACAGGAAGAACTGCTCGAGCGAGTGTCTGCCCTCGGAAAGCCGGTCGTGCTGGTGCTCACCAGCGGCAGCGCGCTTTCAGTGGCCTGGGCCGACCAGCACCTGCCGGCGATTTTGCAAGCGTGGTATCCAGGCGAAAGCGGCGGCGTCGCCCTTGCCGAAGTACTTGCGGGAGATATCAGTCCATCAGGCCGCCTCCCCGTGACCTTCTACCAATCCGCGGACCAGTTGCCTCCGTTAGACGACTACTCCATGTCCAAACGTACCTATCGTTACTTTGATGGCCAGGTGTTGTACCCGTTCGGTTACGGGCTCAGCTATTCCGCATTCCAGTACAGCAATCCGCGCGTCGCCGAGATGGATACTTCCGGTGAACAAAACGAGTCCGTAACCGTAGACGTCGCCAATACCGGCACGATGGCCGCCGACGAAGTCGTACAACTTTATCTCACCCACGAAGGAGTCGCCGGAGCACCCATTCGGGAGTTGAAGGGTTTCCGTCGTGTGCATCTTTCGCGTGGACAACGACGATCCGTGCGGTTCACATTGGACCAACGCGACCTCAGCTCTGTCGACCAGACCGGACAGCGCCGCGTGATCCCTGGTGATGTGAAAGTCTGGATTGGTGGCGGACAACCGGTTCCGACTTCAGGGCTTGCCACACCGCAAGGCATTTCCACCACTTTCAAGATCACCAAGGCTGCCGTGTTGCCCGATTGAACTGGAAACGCATTCGGCAGAATCAAAAATCTCCAATCATCGTTGCTGCGTGCGACGTTAACTCGCAGAACCAGCATCGCATTTCTTATCACTCACATCCTTCCAGAGCACCCGGGACAAACACGGTGTCATTCTGAGTGCATCCGATGAGGATGCACCAAGACCTCTTCCTCTTTTCGCGCCTTTTGCGAAAAGAATCTCAACCGATCCGCAAGCACGACATGTAGCCGCCAGCAAGTCCCGCTAAAACTCCACTTTCACCCCTCAATCGCGGTAGAATCCTGCCATGCGTTGGACCCCCGGTGGCACCAGTGACGACATCGAGGATCGCCGCGACCAAGGTGGTGGCGGCGGTGGCTTCAACTTCGGCGGCATGCACATCGGTATCGGCGGCCTGGTGCTCCTCCTGATCCTGAGTTTCGTCTTCAAGCGCAACTTCTTCGCTCTCCTTAGCGGCGGCTCATCCTCGCCCGCACCCGCTGCCTCCAGTCAGCCCAACACCGCGTTGGACGAAGCGGAAAAACCTCTCGTCCAGTTCGTTTCCTTCGTCCTCGACGACACTCAGAAAACCTGGGAACAGCTCCTGCCTCAGCAAGCCGGCACACCGTATCGTCACGCGAAACTCGTCCTGTTTCGCGATTACACCCAATCCGGATGTGGCGGCGCCGAATCCGCCACAGGTCCTTTCTATTGTCCGGCCGACGAAAAGGTCTACATCGACCTTTCCTTCTACGACGAACTGAAACGCCGCTTCGGTGCGCCGGGTGAATTTGCTCAGGCCTACGTGTTGGCTCATGAGATTGGCCACCACGTTCAGAAACTGGTCGGCATTGAAGGCAAAGTGCATCAACTGCAGAGCCAGAATCCCGGCGAAGCCAACCCGCTCTCCGTGAAGCTGGAACTCCAGGCCGACTGCTTCGCCGGCGTTTGGGCCCACTCCACTCAACAACGCAATCTGCTCGATCCTGGCGACGTCGAATCCGCCTTGCACGCGGCCGCCGCCGTCGGCGACGACCACATCCAGCAGATGACTCGCGGCCACGTTCAGCCCGAGACCTTCACTCACGGTAGCTCCGAGCAGCGTATGACCTGGTTCTCCAATGGCCTGAATTCCGGTTCCATCTCCGCTTGCAACACCTTCGGACAGTAACTTCGCCTTGCTGAAATGAGCCGAATCCGAGCGGGAACTTTTCCCGCCAATCCGGTGTCTATTCTTGCCTGAGGAACCACACCATGCGACATAGGCTTGTCGTCCTTACTATCTTCCTTGCCGGCTTCACCGTGGCCGCCCAAACTCATCCGAGTCTCGAAGGCACTTGGGTAATGGACAAAGCTCGTAGCCAATATCCTGCGGAATCGCTGATCGAAATCATTCACCAGCACGGTGATGCCATCGACATCTCAACTACCGAACAGTCGCCCGGACATGCAAACCCTCCTATGCAACTTCACCTCACTACCGATGGCAAGCCCGCCACCAATACCGTCGGACCGAACACCTTCATTTCCAGGTCGCATTGGAGCAGGGCAACCTGGTGACGTTTGTCGAAGGCGATCGCGGTCAGCACATGACCGAAACCCGGCAACTCTCCGCTGACGGCAACACCCTCACCGTGACCGGCTATCATCAGGATGAACTCACCAAACCTTATTACGTTCAAGTGCTGACCAGGAAACGTTAGCAGTTGGTTCAAAAACCAGCCTGACCATCATTCCCAGCGATTTCCAGCCCTTTCAATCACTCGCCAACCTTTGCGATTTACGCGTGCGGCGACAGACAACCTCTACCGGCCTCAAACCATCCAACCAACCAAGCCCGGCTACCACCCGTTCGAGTGCAATCACCTGACAGTCGAGGGAGTTTGAAGGAGCTTCTCAACAGTCGAGGAGCGTTGCGCGGACGGTGTGGTTGTGGTGCGCCTCTGCTGGCCCGCGCCGGGAGATCGCCATGGAGCAACGCACCAAGATTTTTGTCGCGGGGTCCCGCCGTCTTTCCCGACTAAGCACCCACGTACTGCGCCGCATCGACGACATGCTCATAAACGGTTGCACCCTGCTCGTCAGCGACGCCAACGGCGTCGACAAGGCCGTTCAGCGCTATCTGCACACCCACCAATACCGCGATGTTGTGATCTACTGCCTGCAAGCCAGGTGGCGCCTCAACCTTGGCAATTGGCCGGTCAAATCCATTGAACCTCTGGACTCGCCGCAAAACGGTTTTGTCTATCTCTGTGCCAAGGATCTCGCCATGGCTCGCGACTGCGATTATGGCCTCATGGTTTGGGATGGCCGTAGCCCGGAAACCCTGGCGAACATCTTGGACCTGATCAAGCAAGCCAAGCCGGTTCTTGTGTACATTGCCAAGGCCAAACGCTTCTTTGCCCTCTGGTCCTTTGATGATTTGAGCGAGATGCTCGGAGCCGTCGCTTCCCCGGTGCAGCGCAGCGTCGAAACCGAATTCTGCGATGTTGTTCTGGCGTGAGCCAACCTCTCAAGTCGGCATCTTGAAAAAGAAATACAGCGCCAAAAAGAAAAACACCAAGTCCGGCGACCACGCCGCCAAAAACGGCGGCAACTGTCCGATTCCCCCCATCGCTTCTGTCAACGCCGACAGCGCCCAATACGCAATGCCGATTCCCACTCCTAACGCCAATCCTCCCACCGCGCCACGGCTTCCCACTAGCAGCGCGAACGGCACCGCTAGCATCATGCTGATCGGCGCAATCAGGGGATACGCCAGCTTCTTGTGCAGTTGCACCGTCAGCGACGCCACATCGAAACCCGCCGTGCGTAGTCCCGTAATGTACCGTCGCAATTCCGGCCAGCTCATCTGAAATGCTTGGACCACTTCGCGATTGAAGTAGGACGGCGGCTCGATCAACTCCGGCAGGGAAGTCACCGTAAACGGCGCGAATCGCGTCACTGTGCCATTCGCAAAGTCGCGCACCCATCCCGACTCCAGCGCCCAGGTATTCTCCGAAGCCAGCCATGTCGCTCGCGTTGCGAATACCCGCCGTTTCATCTGGTACGTGGCCGGATCCAGTTCGATCACCGTCAGCCCGCCAAACAGCTTCTCCTTCGGGTCGAACAAATCGTAGTTATAAATCTTCGAGTTTTCCCCCAGAATCCACCGTTCCGGCCGGCGGAACGTCTGCGGCGGCCGCCCTTTGATGATCGCCCGCAACTCGTCTTGCCTCTGGTTGGCGTACGGCAAATACGTGTCGTCCAGAATCAGCAGCGCGCCCCCGATCGCGCACCCGGAAATCAGTAACGGCAACGCAATTCGGTACAACGAGACCCCGCTCGCCTTGAACGCCACGATTTCATTGCTCTTGCTCATCGTCCCCATGGTGACCAGCACCGCCACTAGCGCCCCCAGCGGCGTGAATTGGTACACCGAGTAGGGAATCAGGTACCGGAAATAGTTCAGCACCGTCATGAACGGCACGTTGTGCCGCCGTATGTCTTCCGCCAGTTCGAAAAACGTGAAAATTTCGAACAAAAACAGAAACGCCACCATGATCACCACGAAGTAGTAGAACAACCGTCGCAGCACATACAGATCCAGGATCGATGGCAAGCTCGAATACGTCGGCCGCAGCGCTTCCCCATTGTTGGTCCGGGCCACCGCGTGCCGCGCCCGGGCCCGCTTATTGCGCCTCCGCAGCAGCCGCCGCATCGCCGCGAATCGGCTGAAAAACGCTGGTCGCCGAATTTCGCCGCGATAGCGCTCCATCCTCGGAAACAATCCCACCGCAATGAACGCGATCACCACGTTCGCGGCCCACACTCCTATCCCAGGTGGAACCACTCCCTGGCGCGCAAATCCCGCTCCGGTCACCAACATCAGGTAGTAGAACGCGATGATCGTGATCGCCAGCAGGGAACCTGCCGCCCTTCCTCCCCGTCGCGGCTCAGCCCCCAGCGGCACCGCGATCAGCGCGAATACGAAACACGCCGCCGGAAACGCCAGCCGCTGGTTCAACTCCACTCGCGCCTCCCTCCAGTTCCCCCCATGTTCATGCCACAGGTCTTTCAGCGGCCTTTCCGGAAAGCTGATGGTGCGCTCCTTCGCCGGCAGCATGGTGCTGAATTCCATCGGCCAGTCGCTTCGCCCAAACGACGTAATCGAGTAGTGGTCCGGCGTCGACCGCGAGTATTCGTGCGTGGTTCCATCGTTCAGGTGCAGCTCCAGCTTGCCCAACCTCGGCTCCGGGATTACAATCGCGTTGTCTGCTAGAGTGATTTGCGAATTACTATCGGCCCCAGCCTCGGCTATAAATACTCCATTCCAGTGCGTCCCGCTGGCGGCCACGTCGTTTACATACAGCACCAAGTGAGGGAATCGCTCGTCGAACACCCGCGGTTGCACCGCGAAGGAGATTTGCGAGGTTATCAGCGTGCTCTCTACATCCCGGCCGGTGCGCAGCGCCAGCGGCGCCAGCCACGCGCTCATCACAAACGTCAGGCCCGCTCCCACCACCGCCAATACCCCTACCGGCAGTAGGATCCGTTTCCGGCTGATGCCCAGCGATGTCAGCGCGATGATCTCGCTGTCCATCGACATCCGCCCCAGTCCCAGCAGCACTCCGATTAGCACCGCCATCGGGATCGTAAACACCAACACGCTGGGCACGATGCACAGAAACAGGATCGCGATCTGCGACCCCGATCCGGAGTGCCGCACCAGGATCTCCATCAGCTTTACCAGCTTGGGCACGAACAGTACGAATGTGAAGATCAGCAGACCCAGTAGCGCGTGACGGACTACCTCGCGGGCTATGTAGCGATCCAGAAGACGCATGGGCAGATGAGCAGACAGGGCAGTGTAACATGAACATACCGCTGGCACTTTGCGGCCGCTCAGCTCATATTTCCGCGATGAATTTCACAACTCCTAACCATTTGCAAACATGGCGCATCTCCACTCGCGCCCTCCCCACTCCTCCCACACACTTGGCCTCTCCCCGCCAATCGGAGAAAATGGTCGCATGAATCGCATTCACCTGGCGGTGCTCTGGCATATGCATCAGCCCCAATATCGCGATCCCGAAACCGGTAACTATGTCCTCCCCTGGACCCGTCTCCACGCCACCAAAGACTACTGGGGCATGGTCAAAATCATGGAGGAATTCCCCAAATTTCACGCCACCTTCAACATGGTTCCCTCCCTCTGCATGCAATTAGAGGAATACGCCAGCGGCAATTTCAAGGAACCCTGGTTCACTCTGGCTTTCCAGCCCGCCGACAAGCTCACCAAAGAAGACAAACGGGAAATTCTCGATCGCGCCTTTCAACTGAACCACGAGCGCCTCATGTCACGCTGGCCGCGTTTTGTCGAGCTCTACGAATGGTCCCGCGTCGCCGGAGGCGCTCAAGCTCTGGTCACCTTCACCCCTCGCGATTGGCGCGATTTGCAACTCCTGTCGCAGCTCGCCTGGATGGACGAGGAGTGGCTCGCCAAGGATCCGGTAGTCTCCCGCCTGGCCAATCGCGGCGGCGAATACACCGAGCGCGATAAGTCCGAGCTAAAGGCCAGGCAAATCGAATTGCTCGGCAAAGTTCTCCCCATTTGTCGCGAAGCCGCCTCCCGCGGCCAAATCGAAATCAGCACCACTCCCTTCTATCATCCGATCTTGCCTCTTCTTTGCGATTCCGACATTGCCCGCGTCGCCAACCCCGGCACGCCTCTTCCTCGCCGCGCCTTTCGCCATCCTGAAGATGCTCGCGAACAGCTCCGTCGCGCCAAGGCCTACCACGAGCGCGTCTTTGGCGCCAAGCCCGTGGGACTCTGGCCCTCCGAAGGCTCCGTCTCCGACCAGGCCCTCACCATCGCCGCTGAAGAGGGCTTTCAGTGGTTTGGCACCGATGAAGGTGTCTTGGGTCGCACCTTGAACATCGGATTCTTCCGCGATGGCAACGGCATCGCCGCCAATGCCGACCGCCTCTACCAGCCCTGGCGCTTGCAATTTCCTAACACTGCCATCACCGGTCTCTTCCGCGACCATCACCTCTCCGATCTCGTCGGCTTCGTCTACAGCCGCATGGACAGCGCTGCCTCCGCTGCTGACCTGCACGGCCGCTTGCGCCACCTCGGCGAATCGGTTCGCTCTGGCAAGCCCCTCACCGTTTGCCTGTTCCTCGACGGCGAAAATGCCTGGGAATACTACCCGGGCAACGGCCGCCAATTCCTCCGCGAATTCTACCGCCGCATTAGCGACGATCAGGATTTCCGCGCGCTCACCGTCAGCGAAACCGTTGCCGCCGCCGGCGAGTTGCCCACCACCAACGTCATTTTTCCCGCTTCCTGGATCAACGCCAATTTCGACGTCTGGATCGGCAATGGCGAAGATGTCGCCGCCTGGGAATTGTTGTGGGATGCCCGCGAAGCCTACGCCCGCGGTGTGGATGCTCAGAAAAAAGGCTGG
>DASPVD010000133.1:0-61532 GCA_035622555.1 Candidatus Eremiobacteraceae bacterium
CCCGAATAGCGTCCCCAGCACCGCCATCACAATTCCGAAGACAAAAATGCCCGTGGCTGCGCCGCCAAACAGCACGCCTCGCCGGATGGTTTTCGCCACAGATCACCTTTGCAATTTGTGCTCGTACTCTTCGTAAACCCGATTCATTTGATCCGGAGGGATGCCCAGCACATTCGGCGAAACAAACACCGGCGGATTGTGCCCCTTAGCTGCTAGATTAGCTGCGACTTGCGCCATGATCGACATCGCAATGGTGATGAATGCCACCGTCGATCCTGCGGCCACCGGCGCCTTCCAGCCTTCAATATTGACCAGCGCATCTTCCGCGGGCGTGCAGTTATCGATCACCATGTCGGCCACGTCGGCCAGCTTCTTGCCGGAGGAGTGCGCCGCGTCGCGTTTCGAATAGTTGTCCATCGAGGTTACTGCAACAGTGGTTAAGCCGCGCTTCTTCGCTTCCATCAGCACCTCGATGCCAACGGCATTCAAGCCACCATGGGAAAACACCAACATTACGTCGCCCTTGCGGATCGGCTCGTTTTCGAACAGCACCTGGGCATAACCTTCGCGGCGTTCCAACCACAGCAATCCTTTTGCCCCCCCGCTGCCGATCACGTTGGTCCACATCAGGCGCATATCCATGAGTGGCCGAAAGCCTGGATACGCTCCGTAGCGGGGAAACATGTCTTGGACCGGCAGCACCGAGTGGCCACTGCCGAACAGATGCACCAAACCGCCATTGGCAATGGTGTCGGCCATAGCCGCCGACGCTTTCTCGATGTTTCCGATTTGCGTCTTCCAGATTTTCTCTAATACCCCGTTGATACGCTTCTGATACGCGATTGCACTCACGATTGCCCTCCCGGAATTTTTGTGATTTCGGTTAGTAGTCGATCCGGTAGATTTTCACGCTTTGCGGCGGCACTTCTACTTTGACGGCGAATTTTTTTCCTTGAGCCTGCTGAACTTGTTGGCTTGACAGAATTTCCTCGATACTCGCGACAGGTTGCTCCAGCGGTTCCGAAAATTCCACCTGTGCCGGTTGATCGGCGTGGTTGAACAAAAATACCAAGCGTCCTTTCGGAGCATCCATCTCCCGCAATTCCACCAAAGCCGGAGCTTTCAGCTCGGGCGTGGTCAAGCCAGCCCACTTGGCCAGAATGGCGCCAAGCGGATGCCTGGCAACCGGCTTGGCTTCGTTTGCTTGCCCCGCAAAAGTGCCCAGCAGGATGGCACTCCCTTGCCCGTAGGAATGTTCGCAAGCGGCCGGCGTGCCGTCGGCAAAAGTGGCCAGCACACGAACACTTTGATCCAGCACGGAAAAATGTTCGGCGAAGCTGGATCCGCTGAATTGCGCTTCACCCCATTTCACCGCGACTTCTTTTCCAGGGGCAACTGACGTTTCACGGACACCCAGCATTTCGGTCCAGCCAAATCCGGGAACTGCCGGTTCCGCGTGTCCCTGTTCGTTCACCCAACCAGGCCGAGCCTCCACGAATAGGTGGCCCCCTTGCTGCACGTATTTTTGCAGCGCCCCTGCTTCGTCGCTGGTCATCATTAACGGGTAGGGAAGAATAATGAGTTTGTATTTCTGCAGTGTGTCGCCGGCCAATTCTCGGGAGCTCAACACCTCAACCGGAATGTTTCGTTCGAAAAACATGCGATGATATCCCGCCAGACCTCTGTGCATCGCGGTGCGGGTGTTTTCTTCATCGTAGCCGCCTACCAACGGCGCCAGCGGGCTAAAGACCATCGCCGCCTGGGGCTGTTTCGGTTTTGCGCTGAGCAGCACGTCGGCATTGCTCTCGATCTTTCTGGCCGTATCTCCCGCTCGCTTGCTTCGTTCCGTGAGCGTGCCATCCAACTGGATCATGCCGTATCCACCGCTTTCGTAGCCCGCATTCATGGGGTAGAACGCATAGTAGTTGATGGCCCGGGCGCCGCGCGAAACCATTCCCCACGTCCACATTTGCAGATCATTCGGCGTCACCTCTGAACCTACGGTAGTTCCATGCACCCCAAATCCGCTTTGCAGCTCTCCGACATAAAACCCGCGATCACCGGTCATCGATGCCGTCAAATCCATAGCCAGCACACGCCGGTTCAGGTTCCAGTTGTACTCCACCGCGGTCAGCTTGGGATAAAAGCTGGTGCCGAAATAATCGACTGAGTCCTTCATCAGGAAATCGTCTGTCGGATCGTAAGGATCGGCCAAAGTGCGAACCAAAGGAGAGGGATTCGGCGCGTGGCTGGTGGTGACGTGCGTACCATCCACTTCCTTTATTGCGTCATTGCGCATTTTCAGGTCTTCCGCCAGTTTGTAGCCGTAAAAGACCCGCCAGTCCATGAAATCGCTGTAGGTCAGTATCGTGCCGTAACGTGGAGGTTCAACCTGTTTCCAATCCGTGAACGTGCGATGCCACGCGGCGTTCAGGTTGTCCAAGCTTGCATACTTTTTCTGCAACCATTCCCGAAAGCGTTCCATGCTGGCAGGGCAGTAGCAGAACATGGGCTCGGATTTGTAGCCCACCCGTGCCCAATTCAGCGCCGCCGGCTCGCTCCACAAATCCCAGGCGTAAAATGATGGACTTTTGTCCGCGTGCCGGGCCACTTCCTGCAAAAACTCCAACATGGCTTTGCGGACGTTCTTGTTGTCGAAGCAGAATCCGGGCGCAGCCTGGGACGGTATCGGCTGGCCATCTTGCGCCGCATACCGGCCTTCCGGGAATTTCACGCCGACCCAATCGGGTGCCGAATCCAAATACACTTGCACAATTACCCTCAGACCTGTTTCGTTCGCGAGCCGCAACAGTAGATCCAGATTCTCAAGATGGTATTCGCCTTCGCGCGGCTCACCAACATTCCATTCGACCCAGGTTCGAACCGTGTTGAAACCCAGCCCTTTGATCTTCAGCAAATCCTCTTTCCATAGCCGCGGCGAATCTGCGCTTATTTGCTCCAGCATGGGGGCCCGGGCTTTGCCGCCGCTGTACCAAACCGACACCGGGAAAAATCCCGGAGCGGTCGTGCGTCCCAAGCTCACTTGACCTGCTCCGGCCTCTTGAGTCGTTTCAGCCGTCGTAGTCGGCCATTTCCTATGAGCGAACAGTAGAGTGATCACGGCTACGGAAACACACGCGAGGCGAACCGCACTTTTGCCCTTCATGGCTGGTCCCCTCTCATCGGATAAGCGTTGATTGCCGCCGCGCCGTTTGCCGGCATCGGAATTCGCCAGATTCCCGCGATTTATTCGCAAGCCTCTAGTGGACGCGGCATCAGTGGATCCTGTTGGGATTCATGGCGACGTGTCGCTTTGATTGCTGCATCTTACGACAGGCGTTGGGTGCCCGCAATAATTGCGCCATGCACAACCACCCGAGAACGGCGTTCCTACGATCGCCTCGGACTGCGCGAACGATTCCTCTCGCGTGCGTTCTACACGGCCTTTACTGGAAGGAACTCGCTGCGGCAGCTGCCGCCGATTCCGTGACCTCCGGATTTTCCCATCCGCCCGGAGGAGCAACACGGGTTGCTACTTCCGACGGCCCCCACGTGCCCTGGTCATATTCATAGACCGATGTGGCCGCTTTCAGGACAGGGTCGACGATGCGCCAGGCCTCTTCCACATAATCCTGACGCGCAAACAGTGTGGAGTCGCCCATAATCGCGTCGCCAAGCAGGAGTTCGTAAGGCTCAATTTCCGTGGGTTGCGTATGATGATGCGCCAGCATTTCCGTCGGTTCGCCGGCCATCTGTTCCCCCGGAGCCATCACCGTCATGCCCACGGCGATATCGATGTCCGGGCTGATTCGAAAACGCAAATAGTTTTTCGGGATGGTTTTGTCCTCCAGAAATGTGGGCGGGCAACGGAACTTCGCTGTGACTTCGGTGCAGGTGACCGGCATGCATTTGCCGGCGCGAATGTAAAAGGGGACCCCTTTCCAGCGCCAGGAGTCAATTTCCAGACGAACCGCGGCGAAGGTCTCTACCTTCGAGTCCTTGGCTACACCCGGCTCAGCCCGGTAACCCCGGAATTGCCCGCGAACCAGGTCGGTCACCGTGAGGCAAGGCATAGCTTTCAGCACCTTCACCTTCTCATCGCGGACCGTTTCGCTGTCGGTGCGAACGGGAGGTTCCATAGTTAGATTCGAGAGGATTTGGAAAAGGTGATTTTGGATCACGTCACGAATCGCACCGGTCTGATCGTAGAATGCGCCACGGCCCTGAACCCCGAAATTTTCCGCCATCGTGATTTGAACGCTTTCGATGTAGTTGCGATTCCAGAATGGCTCCATGAAGGCATTCGCGAAGCGAAATACCAGCATGTTGTTGACCGGCCGTTTGCCCAGAAAATGGTCGATACGGAAAATGCCGTTTTCATCGAAGGAACGCAGCAGGATTTTATTTAGCGCTTGGGCCGACGCCAGGTCGTGTCCAAATGGCTTTTCAACGATGATGCGCCCACCCGCGGCGCATCCCGACTTAGCCAATTGCTCGACCACGGTTTCGAACAACACCGGAGGAATGGCCATATAGTGCGCGGGATGCTGCGCATTGCCCAATTCCTTGCGCAAATTCTGGAAAGTGCCGGCGTCTTTATAATCGCCATCGACGTAGTGCAATAACCCGGAAAGCTTTTCCCAGGTTGGGCCATCCACACCGCCATGGTGCTCCAAGCTATCTTTCGCGCGGGCCTTCAACTGATCCAGGTTCCACCCCGCCTTTGCAACCGCAATAATCGGAATGTTCAAATGACCACGTGTCACCATAGCTTGCAGCGCGGGAAAGATTTGTTTGTACGCCAAGTCCCCCGTTGCGCCAAAAAAGACAAATGCGTCTGAATGTACAGTAGCCATATGGAATCCTTCCTGGGCGGGTACGTCGAGTCAGCCTCTTCGCTCGAATCGAGGCATGAGCTAGTGAAAAACGGAGTGTACCAGCAAAACTGTTTTTTTGCTCTATACCAGATTCACCGCGGCAGCTCGTTCGCAATGCGATGATGCGCGCCTATTTGCGCGCCAACGCGTCCGCCGTCTGCCGATCCGGAACCGGCGACAGTACCGCATCCACCAAAGCAAGTGCCTCTTCAATGATGTCCAATCCCTGGCGCAGTTCTTCCTCGGTGATGATCAGCGGCGGGCAAACCCACAACATGTTGAAGCGGTTGAATGCGTACAGGTGTTTGCTCTTCAAGTGCCCGGCGAGCTTGGCCATTTCGGGGCTGCTGCTGTTAAAGGGCGCCAAGGGTTCGCGCGTTTCCTTATCCTTAACCAGTTCCAGGACACTAAAGAGACCCTTGTAGCGCACATCCCCGACGCATCGGTAGTTTCGTTTCATCGTTTCCAGGCGCGCAGCCAAATAGCGGCCCTGGCGCTCTACATTAGCGAAGATTTTCTCTTCCTCATACAGGCTCAGATTGGCGACCGCCGCTGCGCAACAAACGGGGTGGCCGCTATAGGTCAAGCCGCCCCACAGCATGTTGGTCTCGAAATACCGGGCGATCTCGTCGGACACGATGACTGCGCCCAACGGCAAGTAGCCGCTGGTAAGGCCTTTGGCGCAGCTGACAATGTCCGGCCGGATGCCATAGTGTTGCGTCGCCAGCCACTTCCCGGTGCGCCCAAATCCGCTCATCACTTCATCGTCGATCATCAAGATGCCGTACTTGTCGCACACCGCGCGCAGCCGGGGATAGTAATCGTCCGGCGGCACCAGCAGCCCGTTTGACCCGGTAATGCCCTCGGTCATCACCGCCGCAATCGTGTTCGGACCTTCCATCTGGATCACTTCCTCGATGTGCGAAACGCATTCGCGATGGCAAGTCTCGACTTTTTGCCCGAAGGGGCAGCGGTAACAGTAAGGGTCGAACACCCGCACGATGCCTGGTATTCCCGGTTCGACCGGCCAGCGCCGGGGATCACCGGAAGCGGTCATTGCCCCCATCGTGGCACCGTGGTATGAGCGGTAGCGCGTAATGATTTTCTCGCGGCCGGTGAACAGCTTGGCCATCTTCATGGCATTTTCATTTGCTTCCGCGCCGCCCAGGGTAAAAAACGCCTTGGCCAGCCCGGTAACTTCGGCCAGCTTCTTGCCCAGAAGACCTCGCGGCTCAGTGGCAAAACCAGGGCCGGCAAAGCAAAGCTCGTCGACCTGCTTTTTGATGGCTTCCAGCATCTTCGGGTGCTGATGGCCAATGTTGAGGTTGATCAGTTGCGAACTGAAGTCCAGCCAGCGATTGTCGTCGCCGTCCCAGAACCACACCCCTTGCCCGCGCTTCATGTGCACGGGAGCCGACGCGCCCTGCACCGACCACGAGAACAGCGTGTAATCCCGGTTTTCTTGCACGATTTTGCGCGAATGGGAGTCCATAGCTGTTTCCTTCCTTGAACCTTATGCTCAGGGCTGCTGCTGAATCCAAGTCATTGTTTTGGACGCCAGGTTGTCCAGAGCCGCCACCGCCATTTCCAAATGCTCTTCCTTGGTGTCTTCGATTTTATTATGGCTGATGCCGTTCAACGATTGCACAAACATCATCACCGTGGGAATTCCGGCGCGCGAAACTTCTGCCGCGTCATGCAAGGGGCCGGACGGCATGCGATGCGCCGTGCCGGACGTTTCCCGGACTGCCTGTTCGCAAAGATCCAGCAACTGCCCATGGAAGGGAATCGGCTCGATGCTCCACAGCCGCGACCACTCCACCGTGCAACCCTCTTCGGCGGCAAAGCGCCGGCTGGCCTCCTGCACTTCACCATACATCTGCGCCAGAATGTTCGCGTCCAAATCCCGCTGGTCCAGTGTGGCCTCGCAGCGCCCAACCACCGCGGTAACAATCCCCGGAAACGTCTTTACGCTCCCCATGGTGCAAACGGCGTCTTCATGTTTCCTGGCGATGTTGCGGATTTCCAGCGCCAATTTGGCGGCTGCCGCCAGCGCGTCGCGGCGCGCGGCCATGGGCGTCGAACCGGAATGCGCCTCTTGCCCATAAAAGTTGATGATGTGCCGCTCCACCCCTTTCGTGCCCAGAACCACGCCTAGAGGCAAGCCCATGCGCTCCAGAACCGGCCCTTGTTCAATGTGCAGTTCCAAATAGGCTTTGGCGTTTTTTTGTTCCCGGGCGGCCTCCGGAAATTTGTCGATGTGTACCCCGCAGCGTCTTAGCGCGTCTTCTAGCTTTATTCCGTCGCGATCGTTGCGACCGCGATCGGCGTCGATCGAGTGGGCTCCCGCGAATGCCGAAGAACCTAGCAGGCTGCGGCCGAAACGCGCGCCTTCCTCGTCGGCCCAGTCCACTACACGGATGGTTATCGGAGGACGACTCGAATATTGCGTATTGATTCGCCGCAACACTTCGAGAGCGGCCAGCACATTCAAGGAGCCATCCAGCCAACCACCATTGGGCACCGAATCGAGATGGCCGCCGATGATCAGAACCTTTTCGGACGCGCCCGGCAAAGTGACCCAATTGTTTCCCGCAGCGTCGTAGTGATGCTCGATGGGGAGTGCTTGTATTTTTGACGCAAACCACTCGCGGGCTTTCAGCCACGTATCGGTCCAGGCAACACGCTGCGCGCCGTTCTGGTCGCTCGTTAGAGCGCGCAATTCCTTCAGCTCTGCGACCGTGCGTTTAGGATTCAGAGTCATGGCGGATCCTCAAAAGTGGCTCGGCTCGCGCTTCAGCATTTTCCCGTGGCCGCGCTGGCCGACGAATTCACCATCGCGCACCTGAACTTTGCCGCGTACCGTGACCACCGCAGGGCGCCCTTCAATTTCCATGCCCTCGAAACCGTTGTAATCGTTGTTGGTGTGGTGCGACTTCGCGGAAAGCGTGCCGCGGTGATTTGGGTCATACACAACCATGTCCGCATCGCTGCCCACGGCGATCACACCTTTTCGTGGATACAGCCCGAAAAGCTTGGCGGCGCGGGTGCTGGCGCAATCCACAAAGCGATTCAAATCCAGGCGGCCCCGCCTGACGCCATGCGTGTATAGCAGGTTCACGCGTTCCTCAATGCCGGGAATCCCGTTGGGAATGCACGTAAAAAATTGTTTCCCGAGCAGCTTCTGTTCGGTATCGAAGGGGCAGTGGTCCGTGCCAACTGTGTCTACGGAGCCGTCGGCCAAAGCGTTCCAGAGCACGCTTTGATTGTGTTTCGCCCGCAACGGCGGAGACATGACGTGCTTCATGCCCTCGACCCCAGGGCGCTCCGCATAGGATTTGTCCAGCAGCAAATGAGGCACCACGCACTCCACGGAAATCTTCACGCCCCGCGATTTTGCGGTCAATGCGGCGCTCAGTGCTTTCTCGCAGGATAGGTGTACAACGTACCCCGTAGCCCCGGTGTTTTCCAGGAACGTGGCGAACCGTTGCGTGCCCTCGGCCTCTACCGATTCCGGGCGGCTGGGTTCGTGCCATTCCGGGCCGGTCTTGCCTTCGGCCAGCAATTTTTGCTGCAAGCGCGCCACCAATTCGGCATTTTCGCAGTGCGCGGTAACGATGACCCCAAGCCGTTTGGCCAGCTCCAGCGTTTGATACATTTCCCCGTCGTCGATGCCGAAGAAGTTCTTGTAAGCCAGAAAAATCTTGAAGGAAGTCGTGCCGTCGGCCACGATTTGCTTGAGCTGCGATTCAGTTTCGTCTACGAACTTGGTGACCGACATGTGGAAGGCATAGTCGCACGCGCTCTTGCCATGTGCCTTGGATTTCCACAGTTCATAGCCTTGCAGCGCATCGTCATTGCGATTGGGACAGCACATCTCGATGTACGTTGTCGTGCCGCCGATCAGCGCGGCGATGCTGCCGGTTTCGTGTGTGTCTTTGGCGAAGGTGGCCATGAACGGTAGATAAATGTGAACATGAGGATCGATGAATCCGGGAAACACCAGTTTTCCGCTCGCGTCGATGATTTCTGTGCCCGCGGGAACCTCCAGATTTTTTCCGATGCGTGTGATGGTCTCATGTTCAACCAGGATATCGGCGTGCTGGCGCGAGCCCACGTTCACAATTTCGCCATTTCGAATCAGCAAGGGCATTTTCCACTCCGCTTCGGCAGCAACCATCTCAATGGATGTGAATTCCCATTTTTTCCCGATACTGCTTCATCTTTTCCCAATCTTCGGTTACCTCTCGCTGCGCATCGGAAATGTCTTTCCAGGTGATCGGCGCCCGTCCCGACGGTTCCTCGATCATGCGGATACAATCTTCCACGGGACAAACGTTGTAACACAAGCGGCATCCTACGCAGTCTTCTTCGCGAACCTGTACCCGTGGGCGCGAACCGATGGCCTCATCCTTGCCACTGGCGCGAATGTCGTATGAATAAGGTTGAACGACGCTTCCATCCTTCGCGATCAGATCGATGCATTGATGCGCTGTGTCGGTGCAAGCTACGTAACACAAATTGCAGCGAATGCATTTTTGCTGATCAATGCGCGCCACCGCGCGGAAGCTCAGATCAAAGTTGTTGAAATCGGACACCCGATGCAGGCTTTTGCCGGTCACATCCGATATTTTGGCGAACCCTTTTTCGTTCATCCAGTTGGATAATCCGTCGCACAGATCTTCCACAATCCGGAAACCATAATGCATCACGGCCGTGCACACTTGCACGCTGCTGGCGCCGAGCAGCAAAAATTCCGCAGCATCACTCCAAGTGGAAATTCCGCCCATGCCGGAAATGGGCAGCCTCGAGCCGCTCACCACGGCATCCCTGCCCAGCGCCGCTAGCATGTTCAACGCGATTGGCTTCACCGCCGGCCCGGCATAGCCTCCATGCCCGCCTTTGCCGCCAATATTGGGAGAGATCTCCAGTGTGTCCAGATCGACGCCCATGATCGAATTCAGCGTGTTGATCAGCGAAATAGCATTGGCGCCGGCCGCAACGGCGGCTCGCGCCGGCATGACAATGTCGGAAATATTCGGCGTGAGTTTCACGATCACCGGAATTTTGGCCACTTCCATCACCCAGCGGGTGATCTGCTCGCAATATTCGGGCACCTGCCCAACGGCGCTGCCCATGCCACGTTCGCTCATTCCATGAGGACACCCGTAATTCAACTCAATCCCGTCCGCTCCAGTGTCCTGAATTCGGTGAATGATGTCGTGCCAAGCCTCCGGTTTGGACTCCACCATCGCGGAGACAATCACGGCGCGGTCCGGCCAGTTGCGCTTGACCTCCCTTATTTCCCGGAGATTCACTTCCAGAGGGCGGTCCGAAATCAGCTCGACGTTATTGATAGCCAGCATTTTCAACCCGCCATAATGCCACGCGCCATAGCGATTCGAGACGTTCAGCACCGGGGCCCCGATGGTTTTCCAGACCGCGCCGCCCCAACCCGCTTCAAACGCGCGATTCACCTGTAAGCCGGAATTGGTGGGCGGTGCGGACGCCAACCAAAACGGATTGGGCGAGCGAATACCAGCAAACGTAATGCTCAGGTCAGCCATTCGCCACCAGCCTTTCATGAATCGCACCAGCTGCCAATTTGCCATCTTGCACGGCCATCACCGTGGACGCCGCTCCTTGTGCGCGGATGCAATCTCCCCCGGCGTAAACGCCGGGCAAACTGGTTTCGAAATTCCGGTCCACCTGAATGAAGCCTTTGTTGGTTTTCAGATTCAGTAAGGAAGCAAGGCGCGGTTTCTCTTGGCCAGTGGCTTTGACGATTTGGTCCGCGGGAATCAGAAACTCTGATCCCGTCACCGGCTGAGGGGACGGACGGCCGGATGCGTCGGGTGGTCCCAGGCTCACGCGCTGACAGTCCAGCCCGTGAACTACGCCATTCCGCAAATGAACACGAACCGGCTTGGTCAGGAACAATAAGCGGACGCCTTCCCGTTTGATGAAGTCATACTCGTGCGCATAAGCAGTCATTTCTTTTTCCGAGCGGCGATAGACCATAATCACCTGATCCGCCCCCAGCCGTTTGGCGATGGTGGCGCAATCTATGGCGGTATTTCCTGCGCCAATCACGATCACACTCCGCCCGATCGCTAGGTTGTTTACGTCCATCTTGCTTTGCTCGATATATTCCAGTCCATCCACAATGTGTTCTTCGCCGGGTATTCCTAACGTGGTGGTTACCCCCAAGCCCACGCTGAGGAACACGGCGTCATACACTTTTTGAAGTTGGGCCAGATCCAAACTTGTCCCCAGTTCCTTGCCGGTTTCAATCTTAATGCCCAACTTGCTGAGCATGCCCACTTCCGCAAGGGCAACTTCTACCGGTTCCCGGAGACGAATAATGCCGTAGGTCGAAAGACCCCCGGCCAGATTGCGTTTTTCGAACAGCGTTACGCTGTGGCCGCGTTTTGCCAGTTCCCCGGCACAAGACAGGCCTGCAGGGCCGGCGCCAATCACCGCCACTTTTTTCCCGGTGCTTCTCGCGGGTTGGAAAAACACCAGGCCGTTGTCATACGCGTGGTCCATGGCATGCCGCTGCAGGCGGCCTATGGCGATGGGTTTGTGTTCCTTCCCGAGCACACATGCGCCTTCGCACAGTTCTTGCACCGGACACACCCGCGCGCAGGTCGCGCCTAGTAAATTCGATTCGAGAATAGTACGCGCAGAGCCCCGCAGATTCCGGGTCGCAATTTTCTTGATGAATTTCGGTATATCAATGTGTGTGGGGCAGGCCTGGGTGCATGGCGCGTCGTAGCACATCAGGCATCGCGCCGATTCGACCGCCGCTTCGTTGCGCGTCAGCGGCGGCAGAAGTTCCGCCAGGGCATCGCTGCTCGCGTTTGTCTGTACTGTCTCCGTCAACACGTCCTCCCGGGACCCCTCAGTAGAATCTTTTACTCCAGATGAAGGAAGGTTAAAAGCCCAGGCCCTACCTTTTCAAGAAACATCCTCGGCGGTCGCGCCTATTTCCACATAGGTGCTGCGTCGCCTCATCAACAGTGAGTACAGCGCCCCGGAGATAAAGAAGCCCACAAACCACGCGTAGTCGTACAGCCAACGAAGTGCCGGAACAGCCAACCCAATTAGCGCGACGCCAACGCCGGCCGCCAAGGCAATCACCGCGGCTACATTGAATCCTTTCCGGTATTCATACGCTCCAGAATGTCGATAAAGGTCGGGCAAGATCAGTTGACGGCCACGCAGCGCGTAGTAATCACAGATCATGATGCCCGCAATGGGTCCGAGGAGCGCCGAAGATCCTACCAACCACCCGAAAATATACGACCCGAAGGTGCTCAGCAGCTTCCAGGGCATCATCACGATTCCCAGCACACCGGTAATCAGCCCGCCGGTTCGAAAGGAGATCAGGCTAGGCCGCAAATTCGAAAAGTCATTCGACGGAGACACCACGTTGGCCGCCACGTTGGTATTCAGTGTGGCAATCAGCAGCGCGACTAGAGCGACCAACGCCACGACAGGTTGGTTGAAGCGTTGAAACAGATCCACCGGATCCCAGATTGCTTGGCCAAAAATCACTGCGGACGCCGATGTGACCGCTACCCCAATGAACGAATACAGAGTCATCGCGGTTGGTAGTCCCAAAGCTTGTCCCGCCATTTGCGCGCGCTGCGATTTTGCATATCGTGTGAAATCCGGAATATTCAGAGCCACAGTGGCCCAAAAACCCACCATTCCGGTCAGCGATGGAATGAAAAAGCGCAGAAAATCCGCCGTGGTTTTGAATTTACTGGGCGTGTGCAACACCGGGCCAAATCCGCCGGCCTTGCGGGTAATCCATACCAGCAGCACCAGTCCGACAATCAGCATGAACGGGGCTCCGATTCCTTCCAGGAATTTGATGGTTTCGATGCCCCGCCAGATCACCAACATGTTGATGGCCCAAAACGCAAAGAAGCAAATCCAATGGCTGGCTGGCACGCCGGCAGCCCGCGGCCACACGATGCCCAACATCGAGTAGATGGCCTGCCCTCCGATCCACGACTGAATTCCAAACCAGCCGCAAGCCACCAGCGCCCGCAACACCGCCGGGATATTTGCGCCTCGGGTCCCAAAGGATGCGCGCACGAAAACGGGAAAAGGAATCCCGTAACGTGTGCCTGCGTGCGCGTTCAGCAACATGGGGATCAGCACAATCAAATTACCCAGCAGGATTGTCACGATGGCTTGAATCCAGCTCATGCCTCCGGCGATTAGCCCGGAAGCCAGCATGTACGTGGGGATACACACGCTCATCGCCACCCACAGCGACGCGTAGTTGTAGGTGCTCCAGCTGCGCTGCTCAGGGGGAATGGGAGCGAGGTCCGGGTTGTAGAGCGACGAGTCTACTTGTGTGAGCGGCATCGCAAATACCACAAAGTGGAGCGTCCGACTATAGCAAGAGAATCACAAATTCGAAATAGTCCCGAGTTGCGCTCCGGATGCGCAATCCGCAACAGCTGGTCATGCTGGCTCTACTGGTTCGCAAAACATAATCCGCATTAATCGAGGTGTTTGGTCGAAACTGTCAACGAGCTCACGGCTGTGTCGAGTCGCGGTTTTCCGGGCCGGTGCTAGCTTTTTGGCAGAAGCCGGCTGGCGTTCTCGTGGTACACCTTTCGCAAAACATCCTCCGGCAAAAACAGGCCGTAAATGTTCCAGCGGCCCTGCCGCGACGCATGCGAGGGATATTCGAAATACTCATCGCGCGTTTCCAGAAAACGATAATGCAGCCGGTACATATTGACTTCAGGAATCAAGTCCGTGCCAAACAGGATGCGGTCGGCAAATTTCACGAAAAACTCGCGCGCACTGTAGGGCTGGCGGCCAAGTTCCGCGCAGCGGGCCCCAATGTCCACATGAAGATTCGGATTCTTGTCCAGTAATCTGCTGACGTACGCAAGATCCTCGGGATGCTCCGCGACGTGCGCGCCCACGAACGTCGTTTTCGGATGACGGGCGATAACTCGGTCGCGTTGTGCCAGCAGCTCCGCCTTGCTGTAATACGAACCGTGATAGCTCCATTCGGGATGTGCGGCTAATTCTTCGTAGCGTTCGTTCTCGGCGTCGATGGGCAGAAAGAACGCGTCGGGATCGGCGATGTGATACATGATCGGAATACCAAGTTCCGCGGCCTTCTCGTAAACAGGGTCGAGCCGTTCGTCGTCGATGCGCAGCAACGTGCCATCCTTCTCGCGGACTTTAGTGCCCAAATCCTTCCAGATTTTCAGCCCACAGGCCCCGTGTTCCACCAGTTGCTCCAGTCGCTCCACGCTGCGTTCGAAGAAGCCGGCGGACTGTATGTCGCTCCAATCCATCCAACCGTAGGTGGCGAAACGGTCTGCCGCAACGCTGTGAAACTTGCGAATCATTTCCAGAGCCATTTCGCCAGTGTGCATGGTGATGTTGACGATGCGCTCGATCCCGCATTCGTCCATAACTCGCAAAACTTCACGCGGTTGCTGCGCGTCCAGGTGATTGTGGTAATCGATTACCGGGAATCTCGGCTTCAGGATGTCGTGTTGGGGAGCAATCAGCATCGATCGGGGATGGAAGTCGCTGAGCCGGAGATCCACTTCCGCGCGGGCCGTGACCATTGCCACAAACGGATCTTTCTCCTTATTCACGGGTGCGTCATTCATTCCGCTCCTCCGCCCAAACCGCAAAAACGATAGTAACAAACGGCGCGCCCTTTCGCGGACGTTCCAGTACAATCGTCTCATCAACCGCAATCGTTCGTTCAGCATCTGAGGAACCCTTATGAAAAAGAACCGCGGCGTCGTGTTTTGCGCACTGGGGTTTGCTCTGTTTTGTGGTTTGCCGCGTCTGCTCGCGCAACAGAGTTATCTGTATGGAGTGCAGCCCGGACAGCCCGAAGTTCAGGTCGAAGCAAATCGCATTGTTGTGGGCAATGCGATGTTGACGGCTGTCTGGTCGACCGCCAACGGCAAGTTACGCGGCGTGTATTTCACGGATATCGCCTCAAATGTGGTGCTGTCTTTGCCGGAACAGGTGTTCACCGTCATTCTCGACGACGGCCGCTCTTTGAATGCCGATTCGATGGAGATTTCTCAGCCGGCGAGCGTCGAAGATCTGGAAGCCAACGATACGTCCGCTTCTCTCGAGCAGCATTTCGCTGGGAAGAAGGTAGTGCTGCGCCTGTACGATCCCGGTTCAAAACTTAGCGCCGTATGGGCCGCGGAACTTCGAGATGGCGACAACTATGTGCGTCAGCAGCTTTCCCTCTCGAGTGCCGCCGAAGTGCAGATTCGCCAGGTGCGGCTTTTCGATTTTAAGCTGGCTTCCGCGCAGCTGATGGGCACGGTAAGCGGCTCGCCGGTGGTTGCGGGAAATGTTTTTCTGGGGTTCGAACACCCCCTCAGTCAGTGCACTGTGCAACAGGGGGAAGTGCATTGCTTCATTGACCGGCAATTGCCCCTCAAGACCGGAGAAAGTCTCACCTATTCCTCTGTGATTGGCGTCTCACCGGCGGGCCAAATGCGTCGTGGATTCCTGAATTACGTGGAACGAGAACGCGCCCACCCATACCGGACTTTTCTGCATTACAACTCCTGGTTCGATATTGGCTTTGGCAATCGCTACGACCAGGCGGCGGCGCTCGATGCTGTCAATGCGTTTGGCGCAGAACTTCACGTCAAACGCGGTGTGCAACTCGACTCCTTTCTCTTTGATGACGGCTGGGACGATCCGCGCTCGCTCTGGAGCTTCGATTCGGGGTTCCCCGACGGATTCACTCCGGTGAAGGCGGCTGCTGCGAAATACGGCGCTGCTCCGGGCATTTGGCTATCGCCGTGGGGAGGATATGACCAGGCCAAGCAGGAGCGCATGAAATACGGAGCGCAACAAGGCTTCGAAATGAATCAGGGAGGCTTTGCCCTTTCCGGGCCGAAGTATTTTGCCCGTTTTCACGACGTCACTGTGCAATTCATCCTGAAATTTGCAATCAATCAGTTCAAAATTGACGGCACCGGCAATGTGAACAGCGTCTTCCCCGGAAGCCGGTTCGACAGCGACTTTGATGCGGCGATTAGCTTGATCGAAGAATGGCGGACCATTAAGCCCGACATTTTTGTCAATCTCACCACCGGAACGTATCCTTCCCCCTTTTGGTTGCGCTACGCCGACTCCGTCTGGCGCGGCGGTGACGACGACGGCTTCAGCGGCGTTGGTCCGTGGCGAGAGCAATGGATCACCTACCGCGACGCACAGATCTATGCGGGAGTCGTGAACAAAGGGCCGTTATTCCCGCTAAATTCTTTAATGTTGCACGGGATTATCTATGCCCGGCGCGCCGAACATCTGTCGGACGATCCCGCGCGCGTGTTTGTGCACGAGGTGCACGACTATTTTGGCGAGGGTACCCAACAGCAAGAGATGTATATCACTCATTCTCTGCTGTCGAACGCGGATTGGGACGTGCTGGCGGAAGCGGCCAGATGGTCCCGGCAGAATGCGGCAATTCTCGCGGACACGCATTGGATCGGGGGCGATCCTGCCAAACTGCAGGTGTACGGATGGGCCGCGTGGGGCTCGGGCAAGGGAATTATTACTCTACGGAATCCCAGCGATAAGCCGCAGAGTTTTTCCCTCGAGCTGGGCCGGGCGTTGGAACTACCTCCCGGCGCTCCTATGAAATTCACCGCTCATTCGCCTTGGAAGCGCGATCGAAACACCAAACCGGTCAGCTTGGCGGTGGGCCATGCGCACACCTTCCACCTTGCGGCATTTGACGTGCTGAATTTAGACCTGCTGCCTGCCAGGTAAGCTAGTTTCGTTTGCATTCTTTTTGTTTCCTTTCATTTCGATTGTGAGTACACTCTGGTTATGCCTCAAGCTGGCACAAGGCCTCCGGTGAACAGGATTTGGCTACAGATGAACAACAGTCATGAAGTGCTATGGCGAATTTTGACGTTGCGCTCGATTCGAACACGCTCCGTATTCTTGGGAGCAACGATGTTGCTCGCCGTATTGCCACTGCTGCTCTTCGGTTGCAAAAATCAAAACCCACGTCCGTTAGCGGCCACTCCAACGGTCAACACATCGACCGTCGAAGTCACAACCTCGAAGGAAACAATCGTTGTTCGCACCGCAACCGCGACATTCACGCTTTCACAGGCCGGGGCCTTGTCGGGAGCGCTTCGTAACAGCGATGGTCCCGGAACACTGGACGTCCAGTCCAACGATGCCTCGCAGATTGTCACCAGCGGAAAAAGACAGTTTCGCGGCGCCACTTTCGAACTGACGAATGCTAAAGTACGCGAGGCTACCGGCAAGCTTGGCCTTGGCAAAGATGTGGAAGTGGGCGGGACGGTTCCAGGAACTGATTTGACGGAAATGTTGACACTCGAAGTCTATGGCGCCTTTCCGAATCTCGCCTTGCTCTCACTGCAATTGCGAAATAGCGGCGGACAACCCATTTCCGTCGACAAGGTCGATTTGCAACGCCACGTTTTTGTCTCGCCGAAAACCACCCCAGATTCAGCCCGGCCGCTGTGGACCTTCGAAGGCTCCAGCCTGCATTGGGGCAAGGACGAGATATTTCCGGTACCGGTCCACTTTTCCCAGGACAATCCGTTCGGCGCGCCCGTCGCCGTCAAGGACGACCTCGGGCATGTTGGCGGCGGTATTCCGGTGGTTGCGTTTTGGTCGCGTAGCGTAGGAGAGGCGATCGGTCATATCGAAACCTTGCCTCTGGTGCTTTCAGTTCCTGTGAAAACGACCGAAGACGCTCAGGTGCAAACCAGTGTGAGCATACCGGCCAGCACCTCCCTCCAGCCGGGCGAGGTGTACTCCACTCCAAGGACCTTCCTTGCCGTGTACAGCGGCGATTTTTATGAGCCTTTGAAGATGTGGTCGGACGCGATCGAGAAAGAAGGGCTGAGCCGGCCGGCGAACAATCCGGAGAATTATGCGGTGGCGTGGTGCGGCTGGGGCTACGAGTTTGCCGTCACTCCTCAACAAATGCTCGGCACCATCCCGAAGCTCAAGGAACTCGGCATCCATTGGGCCACCCTGGACGATGGCTGGTTCAATAACTACGGCGATTGGCAGCCGCGGTCACCGGTGTTTTCGGGCGGCGCCGTGCAGGACATGGTGAAGAAATTCCATGAGCAGGGTGTCAAGGTTCAGCTTTGGTGGCTGCCGTTAGCGGTTGAAGATGGCAAATTCGGATATGGCGGCCGCAAGTTTGTGACTTCGGAAGCAGTGAAAGAGCATCCGGACTGGCTTGTGCTGGATCAGCAAGGCAAGCCCGCGCGCATGGCCCGGAATTTGGCCACGCTGTGTCCCGCTTTGCCCGAAGTACAAGCCTATTACAAGCAATTAACCGAGCGATTCATTCGTGATTGGGATTTTGACGGCAGCAAGCTCGACAACATTTACACCCCTCCGTTGTGCTACAACCCCAAGCATCATCACAAATCGCCCTACGATTCGGTTTATGCCATGGGCGAGATCTATAAAACCATTTTCGAGACCACCCGGGCGATCAAGCCGGACAGTGTCACTCAAAGCTGCCCGTGCGGTACGCCGCCCAGCCTGGCGTGGTTTCGCTATATGGACCAGGCCGTCACCGCCGATCCCGTGGGTTCGATTCAGGTGCGCCGCCGCATCAAAATGTATAAAGCTTTGTTGGGGCCACGGGCCGCGGTATATGGTGATCACGTCGAACTCACTCGGATCTCCAATCCCTCCGGCGATAATGAGCAAGACCTCGGCACGGATTTTGCTTCGACTCTCGGCACCGGCGGCGTTCTGGGTACGAAATTTACTTGGCCCGATTACGGGCCGAAATTCCGGAATGTCCAGCTCACGCCGCAGAAAGAAGCCCATTGGAGAGAATGGATCCAGCTGTACAACCAGAAGATGCTGTCCAAGGGGAATTTCCTCAATCTGTATGTCTATGGATTCGACGTTCCCGAGGCTTATGCGATCGAAAAAGACGGCCACATGTATTACGCCTTTTACGCCCCAGCGCCGGGATATGTTGCTAAGGATCAACAAGGCGAGAACGGTACGTGGAGCGGGGAAGTGGAACTGCGCGGATTAAGCACAAAGACTTATCGTGTGACTGACTACGTGCACCATCAGGATCTAGGAACCATTGTGGGTCCTTCGGCCAAGCTCAACGTAACCTTCAAAGACAGCTTGCTTTTGGACGCTGCCCCGGCGCAGTAGACCAACGCACAAATCTGTTTAGCGCTTCACGTGCGTGAAGAACCAAGCTCCGCCCCATGAACGTGAGCACGCAAAAAAGTCTCGCGATGTTCCCCGTCGCGAAACGCTTCGGTACCGCCGTGCCGGGTCACCGATAAAGCGCCGGCAATGTTCCCGAACGCCAGACATTCCTCGAGCCTTCTGCCGCGCACGTATTGATGAAGAAAGCCCGCGTCGAAACTGTCGCCGGCTCCGACGTGGTCGGCAATCTGCACCGCGGGCGGAAGCGCTGTCAGCATTTCCTTCGTCGTTCTGGCCAGCACTCCTTGAGATCCGCGCTTCACAACAACCACAGGGAGCTTGTGAGACAGCAATTCCGCCGCGCGTTCGACGTTCTCGGTCTGCGCGAGTTTGCAGGCTTCGCGTTCGTTAGGCAGCAGTACATCGGTGTGCTTTAGCAGCGACTCAACACTGGACGCCCAACGGTCCTCAGGATCGTCATTTGTATCCAGGGAAGTGCTCAGCCCGCGCGCCTTTGCTTTTCGAAAAATATCCGGCAGCGCAGGTTGCAACCCTTTTTGCAGGAAATAGGAAGACACGTGCAAATGTTTGGCATCAAAAACGTACTCTAGATCGAGATCGTTCTCGCTGAACTCAAACATGGTGCCGGGATACGTCAGGATATAACGCTGTTTCCCCTGGGGCAGAATAACGGTGAGCCCGGTCGTTTTGCCCTGCATACGACGAACACGGGAAAGCTCCACCCCGCTTTCACCCAGCCGTTTCAGACAGATTTCGCCCAGAGGATCGCCGCCGGTGCAAGAGCTGAAACCCACTTTGCTCCCCAAGCACGACAAATTGTGGGCGAAAATTGCCGACGAACTCCCCAGTGTGATGGTTAGATCCGAAGCAAGGTGTTCGCGTTCCGGAGTCAGCCCGGAAGGCAGGCCCGACAAGATCAGGTCCAGATTCAGTTCGCCAATCACGCTAACGTCGAACGTAGGCAAGATGTTCTCCGGCTCAATCCAGTAGGACCACGCGGGTAAGATTCTTCGGCTGGTCGGGATTCAAGCCCTTGCGTAAACCCGTAAAATACCCCAAAAGCTGGCAGGGCACGATGCTGGGCGCCAGGCGAACGACTTCGGCCGCGGCCAGATTAAGTTCAATGATCAAGTCCGACGACCGGCGAATTTCGGCGCTTGCGCGGTTGCAAATGGTGACGATGATTCCGCCCAATTCTTTCATTTCCTCCAGGACTTCGGTTTCGGGCCCTTCCGCGCTGTCGCTCAGGAAAAACGTCAGGCACGTTGCCGGACTTACGATCGCCTTGGGCCCGTGACGAAACTCCAGCGCATGGAAAAATTGGCTGTACGAGCACGACATTTCCATGACTTTGAGTGCTGCTTCCCGGGCAATACCGTGAAATGGTCCTTGCCCCAGGAAAATGTAATCGGCAAAGCTGTGCTGGGCCACGAATTTCTCGATCTGCGCGGCGATGCCGGATATACGGGGCGCGAAGGCTTCCGCCATCACCCGCAGATTCTCCACAAAACCCACATTTCCCGTGGTGCAAGCGGCGATTGCCTGCAAGCCGATCAACATACTCGTGAACGAACGGGTCATCACCGTGCTTTGCTCGTCGGCAGCACCCAGGACCATCGACCAGTCGCAGGCACGCCCCAGGTCCGATTGGTCGGCACACGTGATGCCCACGGTTGTGATTCGCAACTCTCGCCGCAGTACGGTTGCGGCCCGCACCGCCTCGGACGTTCGCCCGGAGCGCGAAATCACCACGGCTTGCAGTTGGTTGCCTTCCGCCGCGATTAGCTTGGGAAAGAGCAAAACCTCGGACGCGGGAATGGCGCGTGCCGCCTGCCCGGTCAGCAGCGTCCAGGACACCGCTGCGGCCTCAGCCAGGTAGAAACTGGTGCCACAGCCGACGAACAGCCACTCGCGTTTATGGATGGCGCCGCGAACGATCTCCGCCATCACGCGATGGTTCCAGGTTTCCTGCAGCACCGTTTTCCAGACGGTCCCCTGCGACAAGATTTCAGTCCAGGTGTGCGACTCGCTAATGTGGTTGTTTTGTATGGTCATGGTTTTGCCCACGGTGAAGTGGTGTTGCGCCCCTCAAACAAGGGTCACCTCAATTTCTGCCTCGCGCAGCGTCATCAAATCGCGTTTTGAGATGTTTTTGTCCGTGATGGTCTCGTGAACCCCTGCCGTGGGAATGATCAGCGACAGGCTGCGCCGCCCGAATTTGCTGGAATCGCAAACGACCACAGTGCGCCGCGCGGACTCCGCCATCGCCCGGTTTACACGCGCCTCCAGAAGATTGGGCGTCGTTAATCCGTAGTGCACGTCGAAACCATCGACCGCCAAAAAGAAAAGATCGGCGCTTAGCTTTCGAAGCGACTCTTCCGCCAGCGGTCCCACTAGGGAAAACGAATTCTTCCGCAGTGCGCCGCCTGTCAGAATCACCTCCACCGGTGAATTGGCCAGCTCCGCGGCGATGTTGATGGCGTTGGTGATGATGGTCAGATTCTTCAGATGCCGGCAACTTCTGGCGATGGCGCTGGTGGTGGTGCCGGAGTCCAGAATGATGACCTGATCCTTGCTGATCATGCGCGCAGCTGCCGCCGCGATTCGCGTTTTTTCCACGCGATGCAACCGTTCCTTTTCCTGTAGGGAACTATCCATCAACGCGCCGGATTTTACGGGCAGCGCTCCGCCGTGGGTACGCTCCAGTTGGCCCTGGTGATGCAGGAACTCCAGATCTTTTCGGATGGTGATCAAGGAAGTACGGAAGTGCTTGGCTAAATCCCGCACCACCACTCGCCCATCTTCTTCGATCATGTCGAGAATGGCTCTTCGGCGTTCCTCACTTAACATAGGTCTCCCTGGTACCGCGCTCTTTCATCGTTGGCGTACCCCGCACGCATTAGCATACTGGCCGATCACTTCAAGAATCTTGTGACGAATCAACTGTGCTGGCAGGTTCGGCAGTTCTCCGGATTGCACCGCCATTGCCTGCTTTGGCATGAATTGGCTCAGCAACGAAGCGGGCGCCGGATAGGTCGCCAAATTATACAGAAGCTGCTGTAATGCCGCTGACACGGCGGGCTGCGGCCAGTAATAGCGAGCGCGATCACTGTAACTATATCTGCGTGCGAGGCGCACGCTGGACTCGTCGCCCTGATAGTAGTCCTTCCAGTACTCCGGGTGATCCAACATCGCCGTCTCCAGCGCTTCGGGCACACCCGACAGGGTCACGCCATCCTTGCCGCACAATAATTCCTTCTCAATGGCGGCCAGCGCAAACAACGCTTCGCGATAGGCGAATGTCAGCGCAGGTCCCACCTTTAGGATGGCAAAATGGTCCAGAACCATTTTTCGCAAAGCTTCCGGTAATTGATAGTCGGTCGAGTGGGCTTCGTACACTCCTGACCATCCTCGCGGCAAGAAACGCGAGAGGGGTTTGGCTTTCTTGGAGTCGTAGGGAAAAACGATCGTGTCGCCAAACTCCACGCCTGGCTGCACCACAACCGCAATTACGCGTTCCCAGGCGGATCCCAGTCCACGCGAATGGAAAGCTTTCCTCGCAATTTCCAGGGTTCGCGCCACATCTTTGGCTCGAGTTACCGTGGGCGCTCGTCCATCGGATTGCTCCCCTCCCGGCGCTGGAACTTCGGTGCCAATGACGTACACCGGGGCGCGTGCCCGGGAACCTGGCGCAGAGTAAGCCCGCTCTGCCGCGTGGCACAATTCGGCAGCCCGTGCACTGACAATCTCGTCTGCTAGCGTGTGTCCCGGCTCTAACTTATCGTCTGCACACGGCATGCTCGCGTCCAAATGAATCTTGCTGAAGCCCGCGCGAACATACGCTTCCACCATCGCTCGCGCCTTGGCCATGGCCTCAGTGCACGGCTCCTTACGCCACACATGTGGGCCCAGGTGATCGGCGCCGAGCATGATTCGGTCTTTCGGGAACGCCATGTCCCGGGCGATTTGATGGACAAAATTTGCAAAGTCCGCGGGTGTTTGCCCGGTGTACCCGCCATATTGATTCACTTGGTTGGAGGTCGATTCGATGAGCAATAAGCGGTGGTCGCGGGCAGCTTGCAACATGCCAGCTTCAAGAACGAAGCGGTTAGCGGAGCATAGGGCATAAATACCCAATCCTTTGCCGCGCCGGTTCGCGGCTAGGATTTCCAGAAGCTGTTGCAGGGAAGCGTTACCTCCTCGACGGGAACTCACGGTTGCACACCCATTTCTGTTCGCGCGTTGTCCGTGGACCTGTTCTCTTCAGAGAAACAGGAACGCGCGCTACCTAGGTGGCGATTCACGTTTTCAATATTCTTCAGCCCTTCCCGCAACAGCCATTCCTCGAGTCCTTGCACCCCGTGGTTGACGTAGGCGGGCACGCCCTCCTGCCAGGTAGCCCGGCCACACAGTACGCCGCTAAAATTCACGCCGGATTCAGCGGCTAATTGCAATGCATACAGGAACGTTTCGTTGCTGACGCCTTGCGACAGATAAATGAACGGAACGGTAGCCCCGGCAGCGGCCCGGCGATAATGCGCGATAGCTTCCTGGCGAGAGTAAAGGATTGTTTGGCGGGCGCTCGGTGAGCCTTCCACAAAGTCCATATTGACGGGGACTCCCACCTTCAGAACGTCCACGTGATATCGCGGCTTGGAAAATTCCGCCATCGCGTGAGCAACCACCTCCGGCTTGATTCGCGCAAATTCGCAACCGTGGTCCTCCACTCCTTCCGCGTAAGCCACTAACTCCAAGAAAAATGGAACGTCCGTCCCAGCACATTCCGCGCCGATACGTTCCACGAAAGCATGTTTGCGGTCGTTCCTCTCTGCTCCTGTAGTGCTCGAATAATAAAGCAGCAGCTTGATGGCATCGGCCCCGGCTTCCACTAGCCGTCCCGCTGACCAATTGTCCAAAAGGCTCGGAAATCTGCCGGGAACGGTGGGATCGAATCCAGTCTTTTCATAGGCGAGGAGCAGACCCGCGGATCGCGCTCTCTGACCTGCCGCGGCCAGCCCGTATTCCGGATCCAATAGGATCGCGCTGGCATGTGGGGTCAAAACGCGGCTGACCACCTCTTTGAATTGAACCAATCGTTCAGCAGGCACATTTTCGGGCTCAACGCGCATTGCCCTCGCAAACAGCTTTCTGAGAGCGCTGCGTTGATCGAGAGCCAACGCCGAAATCACCCCACGGGAATCTGCAATGGCCTTGAGCCTTTTTGTTTTTCCGGATTGGGTGCGCGGAGCCATTTAATTCTTGTTTCCAACCCATGCAATCGCGCCGCGCTCGATGGGCGGCAGAACGAATTCTACATTGCCGCCCTTGGTGGAGCCGCGTAGGATTTGCCGCTCACCGAGGAACGGTAGAAATGTCAGCGTATCGCCTAAAGATGCGGGGATGGTCACGCGAATTCCACTCACGGCGCTGGGAACGGCCACTTGATTGGCAACCAGGCCGGTAAAATTCGCAATAAATACATGCGGGGTTCCGTCCACCAATGCGAAATTCGCCGCCATCGTCGCAGGCGCTTGTATCATGAAATCCGTCTTGATGGCCAGGGCGTCCAGCAAGGCCCTCGGCGGTTCCTTCGAACCCAAAACGAAATCGTGCTGCAGCGCGCGAAAATAGGAACTTGCTGGGTCGGATGACAGCGCAGTCACTTTTGCCTCTGGAATCCCTGAGGTATTCTCACCGAGTACCACCGGCCGGCCTCCCTTCTCCACAAAGGCGTGCAGCGCTTGCCGTTCCGCATCGCTCCAGATGCTGACCTCCGGCAGCACTAATAGTCGGCCGTGAAAATTGCTTAGCGTTCGCGGGGTGACCACCTGGAATTCGCGGTGTGCTTGCAGCAGCGCCACTAACGTTCCACGGTAGCAGGGCAGGAATTGGTCTGGCGCGTAATCCCGGCTTTTGGGAGAAAAATATATGCCCACCGGTTGCATCGGTGTCCGCGGGAGGTACAGTGTTTTCTCGTTTTTCGCGATCCACTCGAAGATCTGCTTTCGGGTCGAAAGATCATTGGATCCCGCCATCGAGTGTCCCGGCGCATCCCAGAAGTTCGCGCCGGCAATCACCTCGGACATCGCAAGATTCTTCATGGCGTCTTGTGGGGAGACTCCCTTATTCCCGTCCCAGGAATAATTCAGGATCCACGTGGCTTTGCCTTTCGCGAAGGCTCGAAAACTCAGCATTCCCGCCTGGTACAGGAACCAATCCAATGGTGTACGCGAAGCTGCCATGTGTTCGCCCTCGCCGAACTCATACTCATGGGCGATGGCGTCCACCACGGCATACATTTCGTAAACGTCTGCGCCGACCCGTGTGGATTCCTGTTCAATTCCCGGATAAATTTCTGGGATAACCATGATCTCCGGATTGACGCTGCGCGCGTTGGAGCGGATATCGCGCATGAAATCAGTCATGGTTTGCGTGCGAAAATCGATCCATCTCCGAAAATTGCCATCCTGGAAATCTCCGAGCTTTATATCGTGCCTCGCGTCTAATCCCGTTAAGCGGCGGAAGGCCTCGACCGTGGCGTCGTCAAAACTGGCCCACGAATCCTCCCAGCCTTCGAAATGTGTCATCCAGTAGGGAATATCCACGTAGATCCCATCTATCCCTGTGCCCGCGATCTGACGCACTCGCTCCATGTACGTTTCCCGCCAGTCGCTCGCATACGGACTGATCCACACGTCTTCGTCGCCTGGTCGAATCCAGAATGCCGCCTTGTCGTTGAACAGCGCCGGCTGGCCCGTGATCTTGCGTTGTACCCAGTTGGGATGGTCCTTCATAACGGAATGCGCGGCTTTGTCGGCGTTCGCGGTGATGCACTCCGTGCCGGCGATATAAACGAAAGCCTTGTTGCCTGCGCGATGTGCGGCTTGCGCTACCGCCGCGATGGCTTTCAACTTCTCAGTCGGGTCCAGAAAGCTCTCGTAACGCCCGGGGATGTCATTATCGACTTCGATCCCGTAGACCCCCGATGCTTGCGCGTCATCTACGATTTTTTGCGCGTTATCCGCTTGCAACCCGTACGCGCCAATCCGCACGTGGTTGGTCCAATTTTGCCCATCCTCTGGCTCTTGTGAACCACAGAACATCGCCAATAACAGCATCCACACGCCTGGAACGATAGCTCGTTTCATGTTGTGGCTCCTGGTGGCTCTTCCGGAATGTCGAGCCCATTGGTGGGACGCAGTGTCAGGCTGCCATCGTCATTCAGCTTTTGCTGGCAGGCCCAGCGTATCGGCCAGCGTTGCCCCTTCACTTCGATTTCGCCTTTCAGCCGGAGCCCTTTCCAGGCGGTTCCTTTCGGTAACGGCAACAAAGCCTGGCGCACCCGGCCCGGCAAAGGATACCCGGGGTCCAGGCAACCCGTGCTCAACTCCTGTCCCGCTGGCGACAACACGTTGATGCGCAGGGCGCCCGGGACGCCAGCGATGCCATCGTTCACGAATCCTACGATCAAGCCTGGTTCGCCACGTTCTTCTACCGTCCAGACCCAAGACGGCCGCACGCGATAACCTATCGATCGCGCCAGCCTGTTCAAGGCGTGGGGATACGAATCGTAGTAGCGTTGCAAGCCCGCCGCGGAAATCCGGTGCCAGTTCCACAATGAGAAGTACGATGCGCCCACGTCGCGAACGTGCGCAACCACGTTATCGGAGTAGGTCACTCCTTCATCCTCGCGCAGCGTTTGCGCCGTACCATCGGAGATACCCACTTCGATCGATGCGGCGGTCCAAGGAGGTCGGTTACTGAGCGCTTCGATTTGCTCGTTCTCAATGAAGATCGTGTCTGTTCTCAGCCATTCGCCGCGCCGCACAGTTCGATCCACCAGCTCCGAATTGCCGACTTTGCTGAAATCCGGTTGCGTGTTGGTGACCAGCGGCGTTTTCTTCCAATGATCAGTCTGGATTTGAAACATCTTCACGAAGGTGTTTTCAGCGCTGCTGTAGTCTGGATAAGGATTCTTCTCAAGTGGCCATGTGTGGCCCTCGCCCCAAAATCCGTACATGCAGGTGTCCACGTATTCGACGTCCGGGTGGCCGTCGTATTCAGCCGCCAGCAACCCGATCAGTTCCTGAAATGCTGATTGGAAGTACGCATCGTCGCAGCGCGGTTCTTCTCTTTCCCGTTTCTGCCAGCTGCCCAGTTTCACCATGGGGATTTTTTCTCTGATGAAATTGGGCAGGGCATAGCCCTGGATGTCGGGATTGCTGATCATCACTCGAAATCCGATTCTCTTGCGGTATTGCTTCGCCAGCGCAAACGAGGTCTTCCACACTTCGTTCGCATCCAAGCGTCCGGGCCTTTGCTGGATGTCTTTCCAGTTCACTCGGATATAAAGATTCGTCCCCAGCGAAAATTTGGCTAAATCCTGCAGCGCCGATTCCAGGCTGATGCCGGCGGGACGAAGCAAACCCACCTCGTCGCACAGGTAGGTCACCAAGCCCATCCCGAAGTTGTGAACCATTTCTTCCGACGGCGTCAGCGCCATCACCACCGTCCAACTCGGATACAAATCCGCGGGGAACGGCCCTTGATTCAATCTTTGCTGAATTGCGGGACCGCTGCCGAAATCATATCTGTCGAAATTGTGCGCCGGAACATACCCGGCAACCGCGCCCAACATTCCAGATTTCACGAAGCTGCGCCGTAGCATCCAGTTCGCTCCTTAAAACTGGAAGCGCATTCCAAACTGGAATATTCGCGGCGTGCTTCCGGGAGCGGATGCCGTCACATCCCCAAAGGTCGCGCTGCCCACACCCAAATCCGGGAACGCGAACCGTTCGGAATTCGTGAAATTAAAGAACTCACCGCGAAGCTGCAACGTCTTGCTCTCCCTTATCGTGAATTGTTTCGTAAAGGAAAGGTCCAGGTTATGGATTCCGTCGCCCCGCAGATTCGAAAAATAGCGCGGCGCATTCCCCGGAACCTGATCCCCGGGGTCCGCAAAACACGCGGCGTTAAACAACGAGGAGTTGGCATTGCCGTTCAGGTAGTTGGCGGCCGCTTGGTGGTAGCTAAGCCCACTGGCCACCTGACTGCAAATCACGTCTGGCCGCTGGTTGCCGTCAGCCAACCGGGGGACTGCCATGGCTATCGGAAGCGGTTGCCCGCTCTGCTCAGTGATGATGCCCGATACCGACCAGCCGCCAACTGCGCCGTCCAGGAAACGGTTCATGTCCCGTCCAATCCAGCGCCCTCGACCAATTGGGAGATCCACGATAGTCGCCAGAACAAGGCGTTGTGGGGCGTCGTTGGCGCTGATCGACCATTCATTCTTTAGCCGGTCGAGCTGCTGCGGATTGCCCACGGTATAGTTGCCAATCGTGTTCAGATTCCCGACAAACGCGTTGAAGCCAATCGAGGAATCATCCTCCGCTTTCGAAACCGTGTAGTTTCCTTCAAAGCTGATGTAGTGCGTCGCGCGCTTCTGGAAACGAATCTGCATGGAGTTGTACCACGAATTGGCGCCGAAGATCGGCAGCCCTTCGAAGGTGCCATTGAACTGTGGGTACGACCGCAACAGGTTCAGCAATGGCACGGTCGGCAGCACATACGCGGAAGCAGGTTCATTGAAAATCGCCGTGGGACCGTTGAACAGGTTGTAAAACGGATTGGCTACCGGCTGATTCAGGTAATTGCTCACGCAGCTGTCTTGATCGCACGTTGGGTCTTGTGCGTGCAGTTGCGTGGAAAGTTGAGCCAGCAGGCTCGATGGGATGAAATTCCGGTTCCTGGTGCTGGAATAGCCGCCCCACGGCAGATGCGTGCTGCGGTTCGCCGAGTAATCGATCCCCACGGTGATTTCCCCGGGGAACAAGTGCTGGATTCCCAGGTTCCATTGGTAGATATCGGCATTTTGCGCTTGTTCCGTGCCCACGTTGTTGTTGTTGTCATAGCCCCACATCGCCAGCTTCCCATATTTAGTCCCTTGAGGAGCGGCAATCCCCAGCGGGAATGGGTTCTGCAGGGTGGCAAATTGCGTTTGGTAATTGTCGTTTGTGAACAACACGTAATCTGTCGTGCTGAACGCGGTGCCCGGGTATTGGAAGTTGGTTGCTGGGCTCAACCCGTAGTAAATTCCCGCGCCTCCGCGTACCACCGTGCGCGGCTCCAGCGACCATGCAAAGCCAAGCCGTGGCGCAACGTTGTTCCGGTCTGTGGGCACGCTGCGCCCTAGCCCGCCCTGGTTCACAAATAACGTCGTGCCTTTCAAATCCGTCGCCGTAGCTTGGAATGGTGGCGCTGCCCCTAGCGTCGGATTGGAGACGTCGGGCAAGTTTACCGAGACTCCGGTATCGCCGAAGAAATCGCTGAATTGCTGGCGATTGAAGCGTTCTGTATAGGGCGAACTCCACTCATACCGCAGTCCCAGATTGATGGTCAATTTCGAAGTTACTTTCCAATCGTCTTGGACATAAAACGCCGTTTCCATCGATTTATCCGCCACCGAAGGCAGAATGTTGATGTAACTCGCCCCGCCCGCGGCGCCGTAGCCCAATAACAGGCTGGCGAACGAATTTCCCTGCGTCGTATCGGAACTGGCTGGCGTGGATGCGGTGATATTTTGCGGAAAATCGAAAAAACCGGTTGGGTAATTGGGTTGGAAGAAATTGTTGAAGAACTGCCGCTGTTCGAATCCGAATTTTATCGTGTGCGCGCTCTTCACCCACGCCAGGGCCGACGAATAGCTCCACAGCGTGTGGGCAAATCGCGTGTCGGTGCAGCATTGTGTGAACATCGAAAGCCAATTGTTGGTGCTGTCCAGCTGAATCGTAGGCATGCGATCCAGGCCATTGGCTTCCAAGCTGGCCGGGAATCCCACGCTGGTCAGTGACGGGAACGACGAATTGACCGGCGCGCTCACGCGATCCAGTCCCAGCCGGTTGGTCCACACCATGGTCGGGTTCAGGTTCCAGCTGTACTCCATGCCGATGTTGTGTACCGTGATCGACGACGTAAAGCCATCGTTGAATGTGCCGCTCCCCAGCACGAAGGGCACGTTGTACTCGCTATATGCCTGGCTATACCGGATTCCCACCCGCTGCTTGTCGTTGAAGTAGTGATCCACTTTGACGTCGAACTGATGGGCCGGCGCATCGGTCAGCACCGACGTCCGGTAGTTGTTCAGCCCGAACTGATCGGCGGGCACATTCGGCGCTGGGTACAGTTTCAGCAGCGCCTGCCCTATCGGATTTATGTCCTGCTGCGGAATGATGTTTCCGGAAAACTGTGGGCGCACGCAAGAGCCGCTCGCTTGGGGGACGCAGTTGAATGGGTTGTAGATGGTCTGTTGAATCGGGTTGCCATTTGCGTCCGCCGTCAGCGTTTGCGAAAAATCCCCGTTGCGCTCCGCGTCCGTTGGCACCGTTCCGTTGATATTCACCGGATCATGCTCGCGCGTAAACTCTACGTCCATGAAAAAGAATGTCTTCTGCTTGCGAATAGGACCGCCGAAGGAGGCGCCGTACTGATCGCGCACATGGTCAGGCCGGGGAATTCCGTCGGCGTTGTTGAACCAATCGTTGGCATCCAACGCAGACCGTTGGCCAAACCACCAGCCACTCCCATGGAAATCGTTGGTTCCTTGTTTCAGCACCATGTTAACGACTGTCCCGCCGTTGTTTCCGTACTCTGCGGAGAAGCTGTTGTTCTCCACCTTGAATTCCTGAACGATTTCAACCGAGGGCTGATAGTAAACGTTGGTGTTGCCGCCCTCGCCCTGCTCCGGCGCGCTGGTTAAAGCTCCATCTAACCGCACCTCCGCCGTGGCATTCCGCTGTCCATTGGAAACGAAGTTTGTTCCCGAGGGATACGAATCCTGGGTTCCCGAACCGGTCGTTTCCGTTACTCCTCCAGCCAGGAACACCAGTCCAAACATGCTGCGGTTGATGAGCGGAACGTCGCGCACGTATTCGTTGCTGACATCCGTTCCCAATGCCGCGTTGCCCGTGTCCAGCAATGGCGCCTGTTCGGTCACATTGATCGTCTCGGATACGGTGCCGGGCGACAGCGTGAAGTCCAACGTGGCCTGCTGGCTTACTGCCAGGGTCAGATCCTTTCTTTCCTGCGACGCCAGGTTCGGCGCTTCCACGCGTATCGAATAAGTGCTCGGGCGAACACCGGTGAAGACGTAAATCCCGCGATTGTCAGTAACCGTTGTCATGCCCACGCCCGTGCCTTCATCGGTCAGCGTGACTTTCGCACCAGGAATCACCCCGCCGCTCGGGTCCGTCACCACCCCGGTCAGTTGCGCCGTGTAGGTGGATTGCGCAAAGACGGGAAAGGCCGAGAACAGCAGAACGGCTAACACCACGAACAGCACTGCCAGCCCAGCGGGCTGCAATATTCGAAAAGAACGTGCCATCCCACACCCCCGGAGAATTGGCGATATTTGACCTGACTTACGATAACTTTCTTTTACTTTCTTTTTCTTTCCCTGTCAATGATTGCTTTTTGCCGGCATTTCGCTAGGCTAAGGTGAGGTCTTGCGCCGTTGGCGTGGTTCAACGGCAGCGTGCTCGACGCCCCAGCCAACTATCGTTCAACCTTCAACGCATGAACTCCGGGAGCGCCGGCTCCCATGGGCTCCTGGTTCCTGAACACGCAAAGACATTGCGGACCTGGAAGCAAATTTGAGAGTATACGCGGGACAGAAACGCTCCCGGGCCGGTGAGCGGGTGCGAAAGCCTATGAGTGAACCTTCGAAATCTCAGCAAAGCGCAAAATCGGAGCCCATGGCGGAGCGCAGCGCACCCCTATCGAATATCCTGGTTGCGGAAGACGATCCCGCAACCCGCCAAACGCTACGCGGCATCCTGAAGAACGCCGGCTACTCGGTCACCGCGGTTGCCGACGGTATTGCTGCTCTTCGCGCGGTCCACCGGCAGAAATTTGATTTGGTGCTGTTAGACATTTGGATGCCCAAGATGACCGGGCTGGGATTTCTCGGCCAGCTTCAGAGCGAGAAGCGCGTCCCAAAGATTGTGGTCATGACCTCCGACCAAACCTCCGATACTTTGCTGGCTGCGCTCCGAGGCCGCGTCTATCAGTTTCTGAAAAAGCCGCTGGACGCCACCACGCTGCTGGCCAGCGTGGAGAATGCGCTGTCCACCAGTCCCGAGGTGCCCGCGATCGAAGTGCTTTCTGCCAATTCCCAGTGGGTCGAACTCATGGTTCCCTGCGAGCGTTCCGTCGTGAGCAGGGTTCAGAGTTTCCTGATGCACATGGATGTGGACCTGCCCCCGGATCTGATCGAGAAGATGGGCTACGCCTTCCGCGAACTTCTCAACAACGCCATTGAATGGGGTGGACATCTGGATCCTAATCTGAAAGTGCGTGTCTCTTGCATAAAAACGAAACGCATGCTGATGTATCGCTTGGACGATCCTGGGCCGGGTTTCAAACTCGAGGAACTGAAGCACGCTGCTATCAACAATCCAGTCGACAACCCCATGGCCCATATGCAGGAACGCGAAGCAAAAGGCCTTCGCCCCGGTGGTCTGGGACTCATGCTGACCCAACAATTGGTGGATGAGTTGGTTTACAACGAAACCCGCAACGAAGTTGTGCTCATCAAATATCTTTGAGTTAAGCCGCACACCATCCGCGTTCCCTTTAGAACACCGTACTTCACAACAGGGAAGCCGTTCGTTGGTACAGTGTCCTTGCATGCCATTGTGCCTGCTTGTTTCAGGATATACTGTACTCCCCCCAACGCCCGGTCCGAGAAGGGAACCTGTGTGCCCAAGACAGTTAGCGTTTTTAACCCTGAAATTGATTGTGCTCTCCTCGGCAGTTGTGGAGCTGACTGGGTGCGGCTCGGGCAATAATGCTGGCGGCGGTAACTCTGGCAGCGCACCCACGATCACGACTCAACCAGTCAACCAGACCCTTACAGCAGGACAGACCGCCACATTTGCTGTCGTCGCCACGGGTAGTGCGCCATTGGCGTACCAGTGGCAGCAAGATGGCGTGGCCATCGCCGGGGCGACCACCAGTTCGTACACAACCCCGGTGACCACCACTGCAAATAGTGGCGAGCAGTTCCGTGTGGTAATCACCAATTCTGTCGGCAGCGTCACCAGCAGCACCGCCACTCTAACCGTGAATCCCGCGACAACTTCGTCCGCGATTGACGTAATTACCTATCACTACGACAACATGCGCACCGGCCAGAATGTGAACGAGATGACCTTGACCCCGGCTAACGTCAACGTTAATACCTTCGGAAAACTGGGAGAATTTTCCGTTGATGGACATGTTGATGCTCAACCGCTGTTAGTTTCGAATTTGTCTATTTCCGGCAGCACAAAAAATGTTCTTTACGTGGCCACCGAGCACGACTCGGTCTATGCCTTTGATGCCGGCAGCATTACAGCCGCCGGCGGAACGGTGTTGTGGCAGGCTAGCGCTCTTCTGCCGGGTGAAACCACCAGCGATACACGTAACTGCGGCCAAGTCGCTCCCGAAATCGGCATCACCGCTACGCCCGTGATCGATCGTGGCAGGAACGCCATCTATGTCGTGGCAATGTCCAAGGACAGCCTTGGCAACTATTATCAGCGAATTCATGCCCTCAGTCTGACTACTGGCAAAGAGCTGTTTGGTGGACCGGTCCCCGTTCAGGCGACGTATCCCGGCACCGGCGATAATAGCTCGAACGGCTCCGTCGTGTTCGATCCCAAGCAATACAAGGAGCGGCCCGGATTGCTCGAATTGGGCGGCAACATCTATACCATGTGGTCGTCCCACTGTGATATTCGCCCCTACACCGGCTGGGTGATTGCCTATAGTGCCGACACTCTGGCGCAGACGGCTGTGCTGAATTTGGTCCCCAATGGAAGCGAGGGCGCAATTTGGATGTCCGGCGGTGCTGCGGGTGCTGATGCTGCGGGCAACATTTATTTCATCATGGCCAATGGCGATTTCGATACCACGCTGAACGCCACAGGATTTCCAGCCAACGGCGATTGCGGCAACTGCTTCGTGAAGATTAGTTCGACAGTTCCCTTGACGCTGCTCGACTATTTCACGCCTTTAAACACCGTTTCCGAATCAGATTCCGATACTGACTTTGGCTCTGGAGGAGAGCTTCTTCTGCCCGATGTGCTTGATGCCAGTGGAAACACTCGCCATCTCGCTGTGGGCTCGGGCAAAGACGCCAACATCTATGTCGTCGATCGCGACAACATGGGGAAGTTCAACGGCGGCGCCGATAACATCTATCAATTGATTTCTGGCCAGCTTTCGGGTGGAGTGTTTGCCAAGCCCAGCTACTTCAACGGAACCGTTTATTACGGCGCGGTTGGCGACAACATCAAGGCATTTCCTATCGTCAAAGGCTTGCTGGCCACGTCGCCCTCCTCGCAATCCTCGCATAGTTTCCCCTACCCAGGTGCCGTTCCCACCATTTCCGCAAGTGGCACCGCCAACGGCATTGTTTGGGTAGTCGAGAATAGCAGCCCCGCTGTTTTGCATGCCTACGACGCCACAAATCTTGCCAATGAACTCTATAATTCCAATCAGGCCAGCGGCGGCAAAGACAGCTTTAGTAGCAATAAGTTCATCACCCCTATTGTCGCCAACGGTAAGGTATATGTAGGAACCGCGAACAGCGTGGCGGTCTTTGGACTGCGCTGATACTCCTCTTGCTCTACAAACCACAGGTCAACCTGCCAGGCTTTTCTCGAATGTCTCGAGCAGGGTTGGTGGCTGTGACGGCCATGCCAATTTAAATGACAACGATTCGACATCCGTCCTGCTTGCAGCGGGCAAGCTGTAGGCGCAGAGGATGCGGTAGCCGGGAACAACCAAAGAAAACCCAAGACCCACCCTCAAACCCTTCGCAGAACACGCTCAGGGCAAGCGCGAGGGAGGGAGAGAGGCGCGATTAGTCATGACGGCCACGCCTCCCCCCAATTGAAGTGGTGTCTAAGATGATCGGATCAAGCGCAAGCGAAGTTGTCACCGCAATCCGGGTTCTCCCATTCGAAAATAGCGCAATGCATCGCAATTGCGATCCTGTGTTCGCCCGATTTACCGATAGCTTCCCCGTTTTCCACAGCCATTCGAACACGAGGATCATTTGTGCCGTCCTAGTCAATACTAGTAATATTGACGCAGTAGTATTCATTCGCTATTCTTTTCCCATGACTATGCGACGACAAGACAATCCCTACCCCGTCACCGACGGAGTTGTGCCGCTCTCGGGGGTGCGCTCTTTTTGTGACGTTGTCACAAGCCTCGATGCCGCCTCGGAAAAATTTGGGAAAAATTTTCCCGTTAACTCGTTTGCTTGCCACTCTTACGGAAAAAAGGGGGGGGTAGGGGCGAGTAACCAACTTATAAACACTGACGCTATGCGACCCGCCAGCCATCTCCGCTGTCCCGCGAACACCAGCCACGCAACACGGTTTACCCTATTTGGCGGTAAATACGGTACTCAACTTCCGCTATCTCTCAACTTCTCAACAACTTGGTCTGCGCGTACAGAAAATATGCCGGGGGGAGGGGGGCGCGTGCCGGGAATCCCTGTGTTGTCCCTAAATAGGACTATTCCCGCGCCTGCGCAAAATACGGCGCGTGGCGTGTGTTTTGTCGCGGGTCACGCAGCACGAGCCACGGGTCACGCTCCTGTGGTGGCGTGCGCCGCCCAAATTCTTCTCGGTGCCCTCGTGTTGACCACCCGCGCTTTCCCCGGATGTGTGGGGTTAGGACAGGGATGGTACATTGGGTCCGTCACCGAGAGCGAACAATGGAGAAACGGAAAAACTGGGGAGATCGACCCTGGACTGTGGACTTTGCTCCTACGCGAAGGGAATTACCGCCGAGTGTGGACTTCGCCATTATCGGCGGCGGATTCACGGGATTGGCTGCCGCGGCTTGGCTCAAGACCCTCGCGCCCGAAAACACTGTCGCACTGTTCGAGGCAGAAGTGATCGGAGCGGGCTCCAGCGGGCACACAGGCGCAGTTGTGCTGGCGGAGTCCGCGGTTGGAGATTTGCCGGGTCTCGGCGACGTTCTCACGGGCTACCGGGAGATCCTGCGCAAATTACAAGTCGATGCGGACCTCACCCTTCCGGGCGCATATGAACTTGGGCGCAGCGATCCTCTGGAGAACTCGCCAATTCGCTGGAAGGATTCAGGCGACCTCTGCGTCGTCAAGGAAGTTCCCGGCGGCAGCGTCAATCCCGGGAAAGTGGTCAGTGGCCTGGCGCGGACAGCCGAAAATGCTGGAGTGTTGCTTTTCCAACATGCTCCGGTTGATGAACTAAAATTTCCAGGCAGCGTGGAATTGCATTCGCCATTGGGCACAACCAAGGCGACACGCGCCCTTTGCGCCACCAATGCTTTCGCGCTGGAGCTAAGCGGATTGCAGGAGCGCGCGCAACCTGCGTTCACCACCGCGGTCATGACCGAGCCACTCGCGGAGGAGGTGATTACGCGCATCGGCCTGGGCGAACGCAAGCCCTTCTATACCGTTGATCTGCCTTATTTATGGGGCCGGCTATTGGGAAACTCGGTCATCTTCGGGGCTGGCCTGGTTTTTTTTGAGCATTGGCGCGGCTTGCAGACGCTCGATATCGATGAAGGCGAGGCTGTTGAGGTTTTTGACCATTTGGAGAAACGCATCAACAAATTCCATCCTGCGCTTCGTAATGTGAAATTTACCCATCGTTGGGGAGGCCCGATCTGCATCGCGGAAGACTGGAAACCGGTGTTCGAGCATCACGCCAAAAGTGGAAATGCGATTGTCTTGGGAGCGTTCTCCGGTCACGGAGTGGCGCAATCCGTGTATTTGGGTGCCTGGGCAGCCGAGGTCCTGTTGGGCAGAAGGGAAGTACCCACCTGGACGCAAGAGCGCCATGCCGTCAGTGCGAGATTCCGGACAATATTTTGAATAATGCTGACACACCATTCCAGATGATCTGCACGCCGATGCATACCAGCAAGAAGGAAGAGAGGCGCATGACCACGTTCATTCCTGTTTGGCCAATGGCTCGAGCCAGCCGGTCGGCAAACGCATAACAAAGATATACCGAAGCTGCGATCACAACGGCCCCGATGACGGATCCTACGATCGAAAAGATCAGCAAGCGATCGCTGTGAGGCTCGTTCGCTCCCAGGGTGATTGCCACGGAAATCGAACCCGGCCCGACCGTGAGCGGTAAGGTGAGCGGATAAAACGCTTTGCTCAACAGGTTGTCCGCATTGACAGTGCGATGTACATCCGCTTTGGTGCTGTCCTCATCGGTCTGTTTCAACAGCGCCCAGCCCGTCGAGGCTAGCACCAGTCCTCCACCGACCTGCACAACCGGCAGGGAAATTCCAAAGAACGCCAGAATGTGTGTGCCGATGAAGTACGAACCAACGATCAACGCTATGCTGTTCAAGGCGATTCGCCGGGAAAGCAGTTTGCGATCGGCCGTCGAGTAGTAGTGCGTCAGCGAGAGAAACAGCGGTGCGCTTCCCAGTGGATTCACGATCGGGAACAACGCTGTGATGATCAGGAACGCCGATTTCAGTAATTGGGCCATCGGTTAGCTGCATCAGTATAACCACAACCGCGATTACTTCGGACGGTGCGCGACCAGCTCGCGCTCGCTCATTTTTCGTGCAGGTAGAACTTCTCAAGTGCGGCTACAACCGCGTCCTGCTGCGCGTCGGTCAGCTCCGGGAAAACAGGGAGAGACAAGACCTGCTGGCTAGCGGCCTCCGCTACGGGCATGTCACCGGACCGATATCCCAACGAAGCAAACGCCGGCTGCAAATGTAAGCAGAGCGGATAGTAGATCTCAGTGGGAATGCCAGATTGCGCCAGAAAAGCCTTAAGTTGGTCGCGCTCGCGGGCGCGAATGGTGAATTGATTGAAAACGTGCTGGAAGGATGCCGCAGGAACAGGGGGATAAGTGAGGAAACCAGCCAGGTCCTTTTGTTCGATTAGGTGGCGGTAACGGGCTGCACGGTCGGCACGCCCCTTGGTCCAGCTATCCAGGTGCCGGAGTTTGACGTCAAGGATGGCAGCCTGCAATGCATCGAGCCGGCTGTTTATGCCCTGGACCTCGTGTAGATATTTGGTTCTACTCCCGTGAACGCGAACCATTTTCAAGCGTTCAGCAAATGCCGGATTGTTGGTAGTGATCAAGCCACCGTCACCGGCCGCTCCGAGATTCTTCGACGGGAAAAAACTGAAGCATCCAAAATCTCCGATGGTGCCCGCACATCGGTCTCGGTAGCGGGCCCCGATGGCTTGCGCGGCATCCTCGATGATCAGCAAGTTCTTGTTCTTTGCGATATCCAGGATGGGGTCAAGGTCTGCTGGCAGGCCGAACAGGTGCACGGGGACAATGGCTCGGGTCTTGCCAGTGATTGCCGCACCGATGTTTCCAGGGTCGAGATTGAAAGTAGTCGGTTCCATGTCGACAAAAACCGGCTTGGCACCTACCTGGACGATAGCTCCCGCGGTAGCAACAAAGCTGAAAGGCGTAGTGATGACCTCATCTCCGGGGCCAATCTCCGCCGCCATCAGTGCCAGCATCAATGCATCGGTGCCCGAAGCGCAGCCAATCGCGAACCTAACGCCGAGCTTCGATGCGACATGCTCCTCGAAGCGTTGTACTTCTGCTCCGAGAATGAATTGTTGGCTTTCCATCACGCGGGCAACGGCCGCCATGACCTCTTCGCGGATGAACGCGAACTGCGCTTTAAGATCCAGAAAAGGGAAAGCGAATTTCGGCGCTTTAGTGAGATTCGAGGTGGCTTTTTTGTCGAGCGCTGTTGAGGTCATGATTGTACTAAGGCTGACGATCCCTGCCTGCTAGTTTAAGGCAAATGCGCTCACCGTTTCGACTACACAAGAACCGGTCACGTTCATTGCGCCGGATGCACGCGGAAGTAATCGGTGAGACCGGCTTCGATCTCCTGAATACTCCGCTGGACGTTTTTGTCCATCGCCGTAGCAACTGCGACCACGGTCTTTTCTGGTACCGGTTCATCATACGAGTAAGAGTGAGTCCAAACCACGGCACCGGATTTACGATCGCGCATGACAATGTCAAAGCGGAGCCGCGCCATAATGGCGGGCCCATCGATTTCTCTGAAGTCATACAAGCGCCCGCCCAGGATGAATTGTGTCGCAGAACTGGTGCGCCCCGTATAGACGCCCTTGAACCGGCCCGAGGAACGCAGTCCCCGAACCAAGGCATTCTGCAGCATTTCTATGGGCGGATCGGCCCAACGCTGATACTGATATGTGCCCATCTCCGGAGAATCAAAACCATAGACAATGCGGTTGTCCAGATACAGGTGGGAGGCCTCGAACGGGGTGACAACCAGAGTCGCGTCAATGGCGTCCTGGGCCACAAACGAGTTGGTGGGATAAGTAATTTGATAGTACTTTATGGGCCGTGAGCTGCCGCAACCGGCGCACAAAGCTAACGCTGCCAACCCAGCCAGCGAACGGAAGAACTTGGACGCACCACTTCGCGCTGACAGTTTTGCCCGAGCATCTAGACAATCGATGTTCATCGTTTATCTCCAGGCTTGCGCTCGGGGGCGTTGCCAGGACTGATCAGGCTTGCCGGGTGCGTTTTTATGGTGTCGGTGAACTGTTTCAGATTCTCCGAAACGATGCGAAGGTTGTTGAGCAGTTCGTCGATATTGTAGTTGTTGTCGTCCAACAAGGTCTGTATTTGGGCGGTAAGGGACGAGACGTTGTCCAGGGACTGCCGCAGTTTAATCACTGAAGCACGGATGTCGTCCTTGTTATCGGCGATCAGACTATCCGCTTTCTTGAGTGTGCCATCCGCCTGATCAACGGTCTTTTGCAGTTGTTCCAAAAGCGGGCTCAGCTTTTCGGTGGCAGCGTTAATGTTGTTCAAGGTGTTTTTGATCTGGGGACGGTTTTCGGCCAGCATGCCGTGGAGGTCAGCTAGCGAGGCGGACACATTTTGACGGTTCCTGTCGTTAAGCAGATCATTGACGCGATCGATAGTCACTTTCAACTGGGTAACCCGATCATTTAGGTTCGCTAACAGCTGTTGCGCTTGCGGTGTCAAATTGTTGATCTGCGCGGTCAGGTCGTTGAATCCTACGTACGGATCAGAGGGCAACACCGCGCCGTCCGCTGCAAGGGGCGCGTTTGGGGAGCCCGCGCGTATTTCCAAGTGATTATCGCCCAAAGGGCTGAAGCTCAGAATGGAAACACGGCTATCCGTTTTCACCGGCACATCACTTTTCACGCTGAATTCCATATCCATTTTCGAAGTACCGCTGGGATCAATGGTGATCTTCTCAACGCGTCCAACCTTCGGTCCGCCTTCGAAGCGAACTGTGGCGCCGGGTTCCAAGCCAGCGGCGTTACGAAATTTTGCATGGAAACTACGGGTAGAACTGGCAAATACACCCGACAAGGCAAACACGGTGAACACCAGCAGCGCTGCCGCGACCAGCACGAAGATACCAACAAAAACCTGCTCTCGTTTGGCTTCCATGACCTATCTGCTCCTCCCACGATGCTCTTCGCCGATTTTCGAGGAAGGCTCCGTCAACATTTGTAGATAATCCAACTCTTGGGCGACCGCCGGTTCCGGGACTCGGTCGAGAAACTGTCGGACCTTCGGATGGGTACTGCCACGCATTTCCGGAACCGTTCCCATTGCCACCAAATCTCCCTTATTGATCAAAACCATACGATCTGCAATCAGATAGGCGCTGGCAAGCTCGTGCGTGACCACGATAATGGTCATATGGAACGCTTTTTTCAACTCCAAGATCAGCTGATCAATACCGGCCGCAATGATGGGATCGAGTCCGGCGGACGGCTCGTCGAAAAACAAAATTTCCGGATCCATGGCCAGAGCGCGTGCTACCGCCGCCCGTTTCTTCATGCCGCCGCTAAGCTGCGAGGGGTAGAAGTCTTCGAAGCCCGACAATCCGACTTGGTCCAGCTTCAAACGAACCATGATCTCGACCGTGGATGGTTCCAGGCGGGTGTGCTCGATCAGGGGCAGGGCCACATTTTCCCCTACGGTCATCGATCCAAACAGGGCTCCGCCCTGAAACGACATGCCCAGGCGCTTGCGGATCTCGTCCCTTTCGGCATGTGAAATTGCAGAGAAGTTCTTACCGCGAATCCGGACTTCCCCGGAGCTGGGCTTCTCGAGACCCACCAGGGTCCGAAGCAGTGTGCTTTTTCCGGAGCCCGAACCGCCAAGGATAACCAGTGTCTCGCCGCGTTGCACGTCGAAACTGATTCCATGAAGAATCTCGCGGCCGCCCTCATAACTGACGTGAAGGTTGCGGATGGAGATCATGGGACCAACGAACTCTTCGCCGACGGAGTGGTTTGTGGTGGTCTGAGCCATGGGTTTAGTCCGATAAGACGAAAAACAGCATTGTAAAGATCAAGTCGACTAAAATCACAAGGAAAATCGAAATCACCACTGCTTTTGTGGTGGAATGGCCTACTTGCTCAGCGCCACCTGAGGTGTTGAAACCCTCCTGACATCCTACCGCGGTAATGGTGATGCCAAACATAGCGCTCTTGATGAGCCCGGTGATGACGTCGCGCAAGAACAGAGCGTCCAGTGAAGCGCTGATGTAGCGCTGTAAGGTGAAGTCCGCCTTCAACACCCCGAAAAGCGCGCCGCCAAGAATGCCCATGAAATTGGCCCAAATCGTCAGGCACGGCACCATGACGATCATGGCGACGAATTTCGGCGCAACCAGAAATCCGACCGGATCAATGGCCATGGTTTCCAGCGCATCGATCTCTTCAGTGACTTTCATGGTTCCGATCTCGGCGGCAAACGCCGACCCCGAACGGCCAATCACGATTACCGCCGTAATCAAGGGCCCCAGTTCCCGGGTCATGGAAAGGGCTACAGCGCTGGCCACGAAACTCATGGCTCCAAATCTCCGCAATTCGTATGCGGCCTGCAGTGCCAGAATCAAGCCAATAAAGAACGTAATCAATGAAAGGATGGGCAGCGCCCGGACACCCACTTCCATAGCTTGAGAAACAGACCGCTGAATTCGCGCGGGCTTCCCGCGAAATGGGGCGATAAAAGTGTAATAGGCGGCACGGAGGGACAAAACGGTCAGAGAGCCTACGTAGTCAAGCCCGCCCACAACGGAGGCGCCGATTTGGCGAATTGGTTCCAATTAAACCGCCGACCTGGTAGGAATTGCCCCTAAGACGAAAGGGCTTGTTCTTCGCTAAGATAAATTTCAAAAATCTTTTGTAACCGAGAAAGCTCCATCACTTCCCGAACGGCAGGGCTCAAACCGTAAAGAATCAAGCGGGCTCCATTATCGCGCGAGGCCTTCAGACCTTCGACCAGAGAGGCGATTCCGGAGCTATCGATATAACGCACCTTGGTAAGGTTGAGAAACACCTTACGGCTGTGCTTTTCCTTGATCTCGGTCAAAAGGACCTTACGCATTGCCGGCGAGTTCGCCAGGTCTATATCACCGGCAAGGTCAAAGATCACCCAACCTTGAGAATATCGGGCAACAATGTCCACAGTCTACTCTCCTCGCGGTTTTGGTTCCGGTTTCGACCCACCGAGATATTTCACCAAGCGAAGCAAATTTTTGCCATTTCGACGCCGGAACTCTACTACGTCCATGCTCTGCCGCATAAAGTGCAATCCGAGGCCGCCCGGGCGAATCTCACTGAGAGGTCTGCCGCGCAGTTTCTTTGGGTCGACCGCCGGACCGTGGTCGGAAAGAACAATTTCGATGCCGCGAACCGCCCCTTTTTTCGGGGCACAAAGGCGCCGACAAATAACTTCGATGGAACGGCCAGGCCTGCCCCGGTAAGCGTGGCGGATGACGTTCGCCAGCGCTTCATCCACCGAACGCACAATCGCCCGACAATCCGGTTCTTGAAAATGCACCAATTCCGTGGCTCGCTGCAACATAGCTCGCACCAGGCAAAGCGCCTCCGGATTACTCTCGAGATGTAATCCGACCAGCAACTCCGCCCGCAGGCTCTTTTGTGATCGGTTGTGAGACATTCGTGTCTTAGGGTTATGTTCCTGCCGGGGCGACTCTCTGCTCCCCGGGATGCCCATTTTTAACCGTTCCCCTGGTGTGGAGACGATGCCATTTTCTAGCCTCACTGACAACCAATTTCGTCTGTGGGAATGTCTGAAGTCAGTTTACAGCATGCGCTGGACAGGCTGTTGCCGACGCTCGGGCTAAAGGGTTGGGAACCCTGCAAGTACCTCGGGGAGCAGCAGACAGGTAAAGTTTGCTACAGTGATCACCAAGACGCCGGGAATTCGCTAGCGGAACCGTGAGCCCAGTCACAGGGTTTCCGGCCGATGTATGGGATGATGCGCTAATCCAACAGGATCAGTGCGCCGATGCCCGAAGGAACTCCAGCGGGAGTAGATTCTTCAGCCCACGATACACGCGCAAAACAAATGCGAGACATGCGTTTCGCTATGCGCCTGTCGCTTATCGTCGGCGTGGTCATGTTGCTGGGCAAGTTGACGGCGTACTTCATGACGCATTCCTCAGCAATCCTGTCGGATGCAGCCGAATCCGTGGTGCACGTGATAGCGGTGGGGTTCGCCGCGTTCAGCCTGCGTCTCAGCGCCAAACCCGCTGCTCCACATTTCCTGTACGGCTACGAGCGGATCACTTTTTTCTCGGCCGGCTTCGAAGGAGCAATGATCATCCTGGCGGCCATCGTCATTCTGATCGCGGCGGTGGAGAAATGGCTGGCTGGATTACGCTTGGAGAACCTGGGAGTTGGATCGCTGCTGGTTCTTGCGGCGGGCCTACTGAACGCGGCTCTTGGATATTACCTATTACGAGTGGGACGTCGGACTCGATCGTTGATTCTCGAAGCCGACGCCAAGCATGTTTTGACCGACAGTTGGACGAGCTTCGGAGTAGTAGCCGGGCTTGGCCTGGTCATGCTGACGCATTGGAAACCCCTCGATCCCTTGGTGGCGATCGCCGTGGCAGCAAACATTCTGTGGTCCGGCGGCCACCTGGTATGGCGTTCAGCGGTGGGTTTGCTGGATTATGGAGACCCTGCCACGGGTCGACACATCCGCGAACAGCTTGACCGTCTCTGTGACGAATTGGGGATGCTTTACCACGGAGTGCGCTTCAGAACCACGGGCCACCGCCACATCATTGAAGTACACCTTTTGTTTCCACACGCCACCCCGGTCGGCGAGGCGCACCGTTTGGCGACTATCCTGGAGGAACGACTACCGATCGAACTGGGCATACCTGCGGAGGTCATAACCCACCTGGAGGCGCTGGAGGACCACGCTGACGTGCATACCGAGAAGCACTACACGGGAAAGCCCGGCTAAAGCGCAGGCTGAACAGCGCGGGGAATAAAGACTAAGTAATTGTAAAGACAAATCTTACACCCTAAATAGGCAACTTTTCTGGGCTTATGGTGTTCAATAGATATGTAGATCGACCATTGGCGGCCGAAGTGCCAGGTTACGCCAGAAAGAGTATCTGTTGCATCGATCTGTCGCATCCTGTCCGTGCTTCGGCACCAGATCTGCTAGATTTGGCCGCGCATTCCGCGTGGTCGGCCCCTCTGTTGCCGTCACCTTCCTTTTGATGAGTGTTTTGGTGGCACGCGCCTCGGCCAGCATTGGGGTAGTGTTAAACGAATCCCTCGACGAAAGCATGGACCGAATCACCGGCACCGGGCATACGGCCGTTTATTTCTCGAACATCTGTCCCGATTCACCGGTGAGATTGCGGGAGTGCCGCCCCGGGGAACTCGGGTCGGTGTTGAGCACCTATGTCAATATTGGCGAGGACTACCCGTTTGAGTGGAATATCGTGCCACTCAGTGTGTATCTCTATGGAGTCGAGGATCCGCAGAATCGTCCGATCTTCGGTTCCAAAAGAATCAAACACCTGCTGGAAGAGCGTTATCGCGAGAAGTACCTTACCGAATACTGTAGCAGTGAGGCTTGCCGGGCCAGCAACAAGTCGGAATGGCGGGAAATGGTGGCGGCCACACTGATCCGCGGTGTGTACATTTTTGCGGTAGATACCAAACCGGGGCAGGACCGCGCGTTCATCGCGAACTTCAACGCCGCGGCCAACAAAAATGACTTTAACGGAGTCACCCGGAATTGCGCCGACTTCACGCGATCCGTAATCAACAGCTATTTCCCGCACGCTGTGAATCGCGACTACTTGAACGATTTTGGAATGACCAGCCCCAAAGCAGTGGCGCGGACTTTTACACGCTACGGCTTACGCCATCCAGAATTGAATTTTCGCGTGATGCATTTTGCGCAGGTACCGGGAACTATCAAACGAAGCAGCGACGTCCGCGCAGGAACCGAACAGCTGTATCGTTCCAAGAAATTTCTCATCCCGATGATCCTTTTTGCGGACCATGAGCTGCCTGTGGCGGTAGCCTCGTACTTGCTGACCGGGAGATTCAGTCCAGAGCGCACCTTTGAACAGCATCCGGCATTAGAGGTGACGGGGGAGGATTTCCCCATACCTCTTGATCAGCAAGGTGCTGCTGGCGAGCAGAAAATCCAAATGGTAGGCACGCGCGGCGAATGGAACGAATATCGCAGCAAATTGCACGTCTTTGTTGAAGACAATAGGAGCCTGATTGGCACACACGATCTTTCTCGTTTTTTCAAGTATCTAGACCAGATGGGTAACCTATCGTTGGAGGCCGACGGTTCCTTGTGGATGGAATTGATCCAAAACGGCGAACCTCTAAGGGTGGGTTTGAGTGAAAACAACGTCTTAGCGGTTGCGTCGAACCCGCAGTTAGCATCGAAGGTCTTACTGGTTCGCGCCAGCCGGCTGCTGAAGAGCCCCAAGCACAGCCGCGAAACTATGTTGGAATTCCAGCACGATTGGACAAAACTGCAACGCGCCTCGCGGGAGATCGAGACCGCCTCGACGAACGCGGACTCTGCCAAGAGCACACACCACCTGCTGAAGGCTGCGGACGCGGATTTTGTGGAACTTCCCTAGTGTTTCCGGTCGGACGTGGTCGGTTGTGTTACGGGGGGAAGCTTTGAACGAATGAGCGACTCTACCCGGCTCCATACGGCGGGATCGCACTCGATTTCGGTGTGCTGTTTCGTGAACAGGTTGTCGTACCAGGGATAGCCCTGGCACTCAATCGAGTGCGATCGGTAGTCGAACCGGTAATTCCCCAAAATATGCGTGTGTGCCGGATCTTCCGCTTCAATTTCGGCACGCCCATGCAATATTCCGTCGGACTGATAGAAATTGACGGCTTCTTCAACGTTGGAGGGAATCGATTTGTCGTTCTGTCCTATTTTGGCGATGCTGTCGACCTGAATGGTCAAAAGCACGGGGATATGCTGCGCCTGTAACTCCCGTGCCAGGGTTACGACTTGCGAAGCGCCCCAACTGATTCCGTAGATTATGATGCGTGCAGGCTGCTTTTCCTGGTTCGAGACTTGTCCGTCACCGTTGGCATCCAGAAGTTTAAGAATCAGCTGGTAGGCTTCGTCGCCGCGGCGATTCTCAAAGGTTACGGCGTACACGCCGGAAGGATGGTCGCGTCGAAGACGAGCAGCTAGTTGCACCCCGCTGTGCACGGTATCGTCGTGGCGCACGAACCCCCCCAAGAATCCGATCACAATGACGGGGCTGACGATGGGAGGTTCCGAGGGTCCGGAACGTTGGAACGCACTGAAGCTGCCAAGCAAACTTCCAGCCAATGCCACGCAGGCAAGCCTGACGCACAAAGCGCGGATTGTGAGAGCTATTTTCGGCACACGGGTACGACCATGTCCTAGTATCGCAGACGACCCCGTTCCGCGCTGTGGCCGCGCACCGAAAAACTCATACGAGTTCTTCGACCGAATTTTAAACAGCCGTGCTTGACGCTCTGGTGCACGGCGACTAACATGCGCTGCAATGACGGACTTCCAAGAGCTACGTTCTCCAATAGATTTCCTGCAAACCAGGTTTCGGATTATCCCGCAATTGGATTTGCTGACTTCTGAACAGCAGTGGTGGAGTGCAGAGGGAATGGCAATCTCAAATGCCGTAGATCGCGCCGGGACGCCATGGCTGCGAATGTTCGATCGACAGGGGAAACGTGTCGACGAACTTCTTTACTCACAGGAATACTGGACCATGTTGCGTCAGGGTTATCGGGCTGGGGTGGTCTGGCGCGCGTTCGAAGAGAACTCCTTACTTTCCACATATCTGCTGATCTATACGATTTCGTTCTACGACCCCGGTGTTTGCTGCCCCTATACCGTATCGTTGGGAACCGCAGTGCCACTGGCAAAATATGGATCCGCTGAATTGCAAGCGCGATTTTTGCCGCAACTTTCGCGAAAAGACGATTCAGTTTGGCAAGGGGCAACGTGGATGACCGAGGTCGCGGGCGGCTCCGACTTGGGTGCTGCCGTCAAGAGCGTGGCGCGGCCCGCAGGCAACGCTTGGCGGATTACCGGGGACAAGTATTTCACCAGCAATGTGGGCGCGGAGTTGGCAGTGGTGGCGGCACGTCCAGAGGAAGCGCCCGAAGGCGTGCGCGGGTTAGCGCTGTTCCTGGTGCCGCGATTTCGAGTGGATGGCCACCTGAACTATTTCATTCGCCGGCTTAAAGACAAAATCGCCACGCGCTCGGTGCCCACGGGCGAGGTCGAGTTGCGAGACAGCGAGGCGTATCTCTTGGGGGCAGCCGACTCGGGAATTTATTTGATCTTGGAGGTGCTGAACCTCTCGCGAGTGGCAAATAGTATGGTCAGCGTCGCTCTGGCTCAACGAGCAATCGCGGATGCTCTGGCGTACGCGGAGGGTCGGAAGGCGTTTGGAAAACGAATCCTGGATCAGGCCCTGCTGCGCAGGCAGTTCGAGGGTCGACTGAAGGAACTGCAGCTGGCGTTCGTACTGGCCTGGGAATCGGTTCGTCTGTTGGATGAGGTTTGGGTGGAGCGGTCACCGTATTCCACGCGCTATCACTTGTTTCGACTGGTCGCGCACCTGGCAAAGTATTGGACCGCCGAGTTGGCGGTGGATACGGCCAAGTGGGCTATGGAAGTTCACGGGGGCCTCGGCATCCTGGCCGAATTCGGTGTCGAACGATGGCTGCGGGAGGCCATGATTCTGGCCATTTGGGAGGGCACGTCGCACCGGCAAATACTCGATGGCTTGGAGGTGATGGAACGGAAGCAGGCGCATAGGACACTGTTCGAGGTGTTGAGAAGGATAGAGCCAAGCGAAGATGTGCAGGAAATGCACAACGAGGTTGAACATCACTTGAAACTGCCGATCGACGAGAAGGAGGCGGGAGCGGAAGCGTTGTTTCGGCGCCTGGCCAAATTCACCGCAGTTCAGCTGTGCTCGAAATATCCGCTAGCGCTTTAGGCATTTGGCCGTACTAGGACCGATCGAGACCCATTGGATATCGTTTCGGGTTTCTACCTGCTTCGCCTGGGCAAAGTATTTGGCCCCAAAGGGCTTGGAGTGACCAACGTCACTGCAAAACCTTGTTAATGTGCGCAGAGTCGGGTCGCAACGCTGCACGGACGCCGCTGGCAGCACGCCCACGCAGTCGCCGATTTAATCCAAGATAAGTGATCGATAAGTAAGAGGTGCCGCATGAGAGAGTTCCCTTCCACACTCCCCGCAAGCGTGGCAGTTACTAAACGTCTACTCCTTTGTGCTCTAGTTTTTTGTGTACCGGTAATGGCCCAGGATATTACAGTCAATCGCTATACCATCTACTCGGGCTTCGACTACATGGTGAGTCCCGCGCGAAATCTGACCGAACGAGGATTCGACGTGGACTTCGGCCTCACAATAAAACCTTGGTTTGCTCTGGGTGGAGACGTTAGCGCCATAGGGAACAGCATCATCAGTGGCGCGGGAACCATCAACGGAACGGAGACCGTGTACGCGCGGCCGGTGAGTGCCGTCGGTATTCCCCCAAACCAGATTCACGTGCCCTTCCGGTCGACCACCTACACCTTTGCAGTCGGTCCGCAGTTCTATTTGCGTAAATGGCGGGCAGTCACATTCCTGGTTCGTCCGGGGTTGGGCGGAATCCATGAGTCCGCAGACCTGACTCTTCCGCCGGAGTTGGGGCCCCTGTTTACGGAGTTAGGAATACCTATACCGAGTTCGCATCAAAAGGACACGACTTGGTTCGTGGGCCTAGGTGGCGGTTTTGACGTTAACATGAGCCGTCGGGTGGCTCTTCGCTTTACTGCCGACTGGGTGAACACACACCTATTCTCAGATTTGCTTACCGACCGGCAGAACTACGTGCGCTTCACTGTTGGCCCCACATTCCGTTGGGGCCGTTTATAGGTTGCACCCACAATCCGCAACGGTCGGCTAAAAGTGTCCCTTGAGCCTCGGTCAGGAGCTTTCGTGACGAACCCAGAAACACTGAACGGCATCTTTTCTGCCATCGTCGAACGCGCTTTACCGCAGACGATGATGACGCGAGTGGCTGGGCAATGGGTTCCCATTGGCGCTCAACAGCTTCATCAATCGGTGATGAGTACGGCCCGTGCATTGCGGGATTGGGGAATCGAGAAGGGCGACCGGGTGGCAATACTGAGTGAGAATCGCCCGGCGTGGGCGATTGCCGATTTTGCTTCTTTGCAGTTAGGCGCAGTGGTTGTGCCGATCTACTCAACTCTCAGCGCGCAGCAGGTAGCCTATATCCTCTCCGACTCCGGCGCGAAAGTGGTGTTTGCGTCGACTGAGGAGCAACTAACCAAGGTTCTGCAAATCAAAAATCAATCGGTTCTGGAACGCATCGTGGTTATGGAGCAGGTCGAATCTTCGGAGGCGGTCTCGATGGTGTCCTTGGGAACGTCCGACGGTAGGGCTACCGGTGACGATGCGGAAATTGCAGCGCGGGCGCAAAGCGTTACGCCTGACGATTTGGCGTCCATTATTTACACGTCAGGAACGACAGGGGTTCCTAAAGGCGTTGAGCTGACTCATGGCAACTTGACGTCGAATATGGCGTACTCGCTGGCAGGTTTCGATGTGGGACCAGGGCAAATCAGCCTTTCCTTCCTACCGCTGTCGCATGTGACCGCACGCCACGCCGATCTTGCGTTGCTGTACCGAGGCGTCACTCTGGCATACTGCCCCTTTATAGAGGATCTGCCGCAAGCGCTGCAGGAAGTCAGACCACACATTGTGGTCGCGGTACCGCGCGTATATGAAAAGCTCTACAGCCAGGTGGAGCAGGCCGCTCGGGGTCTTCCGAAGCGGGCGATTTGTCGATGGGCTCTGTCCGTAGGCCGGGCTCACGCCGGTGAGATATTAGCGGGCAATCAACCGAAGTCGCTGGGCTGGAAGCTGGCAAACAAGTTGCTGTACTCGAGAATTCGCGAGCGGCTGGGTGGCCGAGCGGAAATCTTCGTTTCTGGTGGCGCGCCACTTGGTAAGGAACTGGCCGAATGGTTCGCAAACATCGGAATCCGCATTCACGAAGGATATGGCTTGACAGAGACCTCACCGGTAATCGCATTGAACTCACCGGTGGCGCACAAGCTGGGCACAGTTGGGCGCCCTCTCGCAAATGTCGAAGTCCGTATAGCCAGCGACTCGGAGATTCTGGTGCGTGGTCCTTCGGTGTTCCGTGGCTACTGGAACAAGCCAGACGAGACACGAGAAGCATTTGTCGATGGTTGGTTCAAGACCGGCGACATTGGCATGCTCGATCAGGACGGCTACCTGGTGGTCACAGACCGCAAAAAGGATCTGCTAAAGACCTCGGGGGGAAAATTCGTCGCACCCCAGCCGATCGAAAACTCGCTGAAGCTAAATGCCTATGTGGGTGCGGCGGTGGTGCTGGGCGACCGCCGGCGATATCCGTCAGTGATCATTTCGCCGCATTTCTCGCGGCTGGAGGAGTGGGCCCGGGCGAATCACATCCCCAGTTCTTCCCGCGAGATACTGATTGAAAATCCAAGAGTGAAAGCGCTTTACGACGATATCGTTGGTCAGGTGAACCGCGGCCTGGGTCGTCACGAGATGCTGAAAAAGGTGCTGCTGGTCCCGCATGAATTTACTCCCAACGATGGTACGCTGACACCCACCCTGAAGATTCGTCGGCGAATTATTGAGGAACGCTATGCCCGTCAGATCGCTGAGTTATATGAAGAACGGGTATGGCGGAACGGGACGGGGGAGAAAGCCAGGGCGGCAGTCGCGGGGCATCACAGGCGGTCGTGATTTCCGTCACAGCCGCCGCTTTTCTCCACGGAGTAACACCATGCATAGACCGAGGAGTGACGGTCGGAACCAGCGGGCCAACGGTGTGAGTACGGCGCTATCAACGCGAGCTATGTCTGCGGCGGATGCTGCATTCCTGTATATTGAACGAAAAGAAATACCCTTGCATATCGCGAGTGTGTGCATCTTCGACGGTCCTATACCGTTCGAGCAGTTCGTTGCCACCATAAACTCGAAATTGCACCTAGTGCCTCGCTACCGGCAGATTCCGATTTTTCCAAGCTTAGGATTAACTTTCCCGAGTTGGCAGTATGACCCGAACTTCAACGTCCGGCAGCACGTCATCCGAGTGACCCTTGATCCTCCTGGTGGAGAAGCAGAATTACAGGCGCTCGCGGGACGCATTTTAGGAGAACTGCTGGATCGCAATAAGCCGTTGTGGGACGTCCATGTAGTAGACGGACTGCAGGAAGGCCGCGGTGCCCTGATTTGGCGTGTGCACCACTCTCTTGCCGATGGTGTAGCTGGCTTGGAGCTGCTCAGGCTATTGTTGGATCCCACTCCGAACGTTGTCAGTCCACCTCCGAAACCCCTTTACCGTCGCGCACGCACTCAGGTTTCCGAGCGCTCACTGGCGGACAGCCTCTCGTCGGCCGTCAACGGGACGCTGGCAGGTCTCCTGGAACTTGAAGCGGCAATGCTCGGTCTCGCCCAGACGTTCCTCGATAAGCGGAACGAGCTCCCACTGAAAGGACTCGTCGGCCTGCTGCCGGAATTTACCGCTCCCATCGAACGGTTGCCGTTCAACAAGCCGTGTACCGGCCAGAGGAAATTCTGCTGGACTCATTTCGAATTGGCCGACGCGCAGGTGATCCGTGAAACGTGCGGTGGAACCGTCAACGACGTGATTCTGACAGTGTTGACGCGGGCATTGGCCGGCTATGTGAAGTTGCACGGGCAATCGGTAATGAATCGCTTGGTCCGCATTGTTTGTCCAGTGAATTTGCGAACAGCGGATCAGGGGCATGGCCTCGGTAATCAGATTTCTTTCTTGCCCATTGTGTTGCCCATGGATGCCCACGGACCTATTCGAATGCTGCAGGCGGTGACCGCCAGGACCAAAAAACTGAAAGAATGTGGTGCGTTGAGCTTCGTGGGACTCGCCGCAAAATGGTTATCCGCAGCACCGCCTCCGTTGCATGCCCTGTTCTGGCGAAGCATCCCGGAGATTATTTTGCCGGTGCCGGCACTAAACATGATCTGCACCAATGTGGTGGGATCGCCTACGCCCCTGTACACGGTCGGGCGGCGGATGTTAGCGGCGTATCCACAAGTGCCAACGGGCTACGACTTAGGTGTGGGCTGCGCCGTGCACTCGTATGACGGCAAGCTCTTCTTCGGACTCATTGCGGACACCGACGCAGCGCCTGACGTCGATCGGCTGCGTGATTTTCTGGTTGTATCGTTCGAGGAGCTGCGGCATGCCGCCGCAAGCAAGAAGGTACGAAGCGCGAAACGCAAGCGGCCTCGAACGGGACGGCAGGCAGGGCCGTTGACCGAGCCAGCCACACCAGGAGGCGTGGCGCACAGCAAGGAAGCTGCCTAGCAATGCATGCAGGAAGGTGTCGTCTATTTGCCAGCGAGACGCCGAGCTACAACGCTATAAACCAGCGGACTGAAGACCATCCCAATGTGGGTTGCCGAAACCTCCACGTCCACCTTCGGATCTCCGGTGCAGCATACCCGCCAATCCAAAATGCCATCCTTCTTGGTATAGATGGCCGTCTGCCGCACTGAACTGGGAAATTCGGCTCGCAGAGATTCGAAGAACTCGCAGGTACATCTGGCCGTATAGCAATTCGGCAGCACGCCGCCACCATGACGCTCCAGAATCTGTTTACGTACCATATCAGCAGCGCTCATCACCGAAGCCCGGGCGCCGATGCCGCGAATCGGTGCGGCCAAAGTGATGACGGAAGCGACTCGCTCAGGTATCTGGGCAGCAGCGGAGCGTGCGAGCGAACCCCCGAGGCTGTGGCCGATCAGGTGAATCTTGTCCTTGGTGAAAGCGTTTGCTTTCTCAATAGCATCGTTCAAATTCCGTCGAATCAATAGATTCGGGCAGTCGGCGTTGAGAGGAATGCCGGAGTAAAAGGCGTGATAGCCAATACGGCGCAGCCAAATAGCGAATTGCGCCAGGTAGAGGTCTGTGCCAAGGAAGCCGGGTACCAGAACTACAGCCGATCCATCGCCATGCGGAATCCCGTAACCCCAATAGATGGGTGAGACTTGCAGAAAAGCCAACTCCACCCCCGCAAGCCACTCTTGCCAGACGGGGAATTGGTTGGGCTCCGGGTCCTTGCGACGTCGACGAGGGCTCATGCTGAATGCCAGTGTACCCGACTCGCTTGGGCGCGTGCGACTATACCAATGGCTGTCAACAATCTATTAACAAGGTATAACCAGCGACAGTTCCAAGTCACTCGGGACTGTAACGTAGCGGCGCCAGGATTAATCCCGAGCTTCGGGAACCCATGCCGGCGTTAGCAGATTACCCCACTTCCACCGTGGACTTGGTCGCCGCAGCTTCGTGCTTCTTCTCAGCGCCGGTTTTTTGGCGGCGCTTGCCCGGTTTGCGACCACTGTCCGCCGCTGCTAGGGGCTTCATCGCCAGATCCAGGAGCGACTTCTCGGCGGCAACAAAGTTTTTCATGCTCTTGTCCGCCAAATCGCCCAGCAAAGGACGCTCTTCCTTGCGGAGCGGCTTACGCGCTTCGCGGCCCGTCTTTGCGGTTTCTTCTAATTGTTCAATGGCCAAATTGAACAGTTTTTTCTGGGTATCGAGGCATTTCTCGGCGCTCTCGCGCGCCACTTCGGTAAGTATCTCAATGCGACGACGTGGGGGCTTATGTCCGTGCTTGTCACTCTTGGTTGCGTTGGTCACTTCGTGTGTGGCCAGGTCCAGGAACTTCTTTTCACTCTCGACAAACCCTTCAATGCCGCGGCGCGCCAGTTCGGTCACATGACTCGCCGCCGCAAACTTCCCGTTCTCCCGGTAGGACTCGGCCATAGCGTGAGCCTGGTCTGCGGTTGCATCCAGGAGGTGCTTGTGCATCTCGATCAGTGTGTGTACACGGTGTTGGGCAACATCGGCCACCGCTTCCGCCGCCTGCGGCAACCGCAGCCCTTCCTTCAATCCGTCAACGGCAAGGGCGGTCTCGTCGGCCGCCAGCTCCAGCAAGATTTTGCCTGCCGTGGTCAGGTTCTCGATGCTCTTCTCCGCGATATCCGCAACAGAGACGCCCAGCCGCGCCCCGGGCTTGCTGAGTCCCTCGCGAACCATACCGATCAGTAATGCGTTCTCCTGAGCCGCCAGATCCATGAGAATCTTCTGCGCAGCTACAAAGCTCTGAACACCTTGTCGGGCCCAACCGGTCAATACGCCGCTAGGCGAGGGCTCTTGCGGCATTGCCTTTCGTTCTCTCGCCGGCATGTGGAATCTCCTCTCATACGGCAGTATACTGCAGTGCAGTATCTAGCGAGACTGTACGTCCACGGTGTGTACGTGTCAAGCTATTTGTTGCGGGTCGGATCAGGACCGCGGTTCGAGGAAACCATGCCAAAAGCTGAAGTAATCATACGCAAATACAGCGATCGCCGGCTCTACGACACTTCTGCGAGCCGCTACGTCAAGCTTGAGGACATAGCCAGCATGGTGAGGGATGGGCTTCAGGTCCGCGTCGTCGATGGCCGTTCGGGCAAGGATTTGACGCATCTCATCTTCACACAGATCATTGTGGAGAATGCCCGGGAGCGCGAGATCGCGTTGCCTTTGCAATTGTTGACCGAGCTGGTTAAAGCGTCTGACAAAGCCACTCACGAATTTCTGACCTGGTATTTGAACAACACCCTCGATTTGTACAAAAAAGCTCAGGAAGCGGTGCATAACCGGCTGGCGACCGCAAAAACTGTGGTGGCCAGCCCATTGGAGTTTGTGCGGAATCTACTCGCGGGTCACTCCTTGCAAGCACAAGCACCGGTGGCTGAGTCTGCGGAGATTACTGAACTGCGGCGGCAGATCAAAGAATTGCAAGCCCGTTTGCCAAGGTCCGGTAAGAAAGGGCGACCCGAATCCCGCCGCAGACGCACGAACCGCTGAGTTCACACACAGAGCTGTTTCTTCTGGCGCTGGCCCGGACGGCGCTAAGTCGTGTCTACACTCGGCGAAAGTCCACTGAGCCAGCGCCAGGGACTCAATGCCGTCCTCGCGCACATCCGGGAGGCGAAAGTGACGGCGCTCCAATCGAGGCTCATCCAATCGTGGATAGAGAGCAGGGTGAACAAGCACGTGAGGGTATCCTTCCAATTCGCGAACGTGTAGTTTGCCACCAGCGAGTCCATACTGACTTTCGTACCCGCGACGTCCTCCACAACACCCTCAAGCGTGAAGGCCGCCTTTCGAAACATGAGTAGCGCTGCGGGAAAAGGAATCCCGTCAAGCGCAATGCTCTCGAGCAAGCGCGTCCCTTCCATCACCCCGGGCAATCGTGTCACTTGCAGCGCATCCAAGAGCTCATCAACGTGCCTACGAATGATGGCCAATTGCACCCGGTCATCTGATGGCACCTGACACAATTCACGAATCGCATTCGTCATCCCATGGCTATCTCGCAGCATCATGAACAGCACCAGGAGAACCACGCCCCTGCGCTGTTTCCTGCTAAGGGTCTCGGTCAGCGCCCAATCCAGAATCACCAATTGGTTGGCGCGTTTGTCGTAAAGCAGGTTTCCGGCATGAGGATCGGCATGAAAGATTGCGTGGCTCCTCTGGGAAAGGGCGGGAACGGCCAACAAAGTCCTTGCCAGGCGACTGGCCACGCTCCACCGGAGTTGTGGCGGAACCACAAGCGGATTAGCCACTTTGCGGCCTTTTTCGAAAGTGAGCGCCGTAATCGTGGGCGTCGACAAGCATCGGATTACCCGCGGTATCTGTACACCCCGGACCGAGCGATATTCCTCGAGCGAGTTGGCTAGCGTAGCTTGCTCGCGTAGAAAATCCACTTCACGTTCCAGGAGCAAGCGAACTTCCGTAAGCGTCTCAGCCAAGCGGCCCGCATGTTTCCCGGCACCGCCGCATTGACGCACCACGTACTTCGCAAGCTGTCCGAGAATCTTCATATCTTCGGCATAGCAGCTTGGAATGTGTGGCTTGAGTACTTTAAAGACGCCGTGTTCGCGACGGCCGGTCTCTGGATTCTTCCACGTGAATGCCACCACCGCGCTAACGCTTGCCTCGGACAGAATCCTTGGCCGGATTTTGACGGCGTAACGTTCAATCTCCGAATGCAGCTGCTGGTTGATGATCGAGCACACTTCGCCGACAGGAACGTCCGAAATCCCGTTCTCAAGCTTAATCAGCGCACGCCGTAAGCGCGGATGGAGATGCCGATTCCGCGCAATCACTTGCCCAATCTTCTGAAGTCCGGGCACTCTGCCGATGAAGCGCAACAGCCGCGCTTCAGGAGGCATATCGGGGCCCAAGCTCATTTGTTCGACGATCTTGGGGGCCAAGCGAGACGCCGATAATTTGGACACCACGAAGAGAATCGCGTCACGAACGAGGGGTCGCCAGTCGCGATACATTTCCGGCACCAACAGTTCAACGGGAACGGTACGCGCCGCCCATTTTCCTAACTCCGCACGCCAGAATGTGCCTTTTTCCCCCTCCAATGCATTCTTCACCGCGGCAATTTTCTCTGATTCCGTTGCTGGACCAATTAGAACTGGATACAGGTCTTGTTCCAGCGGGACATCGGCGGTTGTGACTTGGTGGCTCACCGGTGGCTACACCAATAGCCTGGCGCACATAGTACTGCATCGCAGTACGAGACGTACTGTACGTCCCGGGGAGTTTGACGTCAAGAGTTATGGGTCCACGGAATTGGTTACCTGAAGGACCGCGGTTTGCACGGCCATTCAGGCTTGTGAATCACTTGCTAATTCAACCTCTTTTGCTCTGCGTATCGCCTTCTCATGTAATTCCCAGGATCGGATCGCTTTCTTGCAGCCCTCTTTTGCCAGTGTGGTGCTCATCTGCCTTTCTGCTTCGTCGAACGTATCTTCGGCGTTCCTGCGTGCCTTGCGCGCAGCCTCATCGGCCTCAATGACTTTTTGAAGGAAAGCGGCGAGCTCCCTTGGCGATGTCGCCTCGTCAGAGTTCTCGTGTTCCCTGGGTGCTGACTTGCTTGCGGACAATTCCTTATAGAGTTCCTTCGCTTCGCTGCTCCAGCGCGCTTTGATATTGCGGTTCAATCGGTCAAGTGCGGCGTTTGCACGGTCGGCGATTTCGCGCACACGCGATTTTTCGAAGAGCCACCTGAAAGAAGACCAATCCATGGCTTGGTTCATCAACTCTTTAGCGTCTCGGACCTCGGGCAGCTCTTTCATGCAATATGCTCCGTGGCACAACGTACGGAAATCGCGCTTCAATACAGCAGGTACTTGGCCCGAACAGATTTAAACGCGTCGATGGAGTCGATCCAATCAGCCCATATCCGACGAGGATCGTCACCCGCACTTATAGCTTCTAAGGTCGCGTCGTTAACCATCAAGTTGTCCAGGTTCTTCATGTCGAACTGATTGGGGTAAAGGGAGTGCAGTGCCGAGGCGATCTCGATGCCAAGTTCAGGCGCGTCGAGCGCGTTGCGGTCGGTGACAATAATGTTCACGCCGCCGCATTTCTGCTGAGCATAGACGGATACGCCTGGCGTGAATTCGACGGGCACAAAACGCACTCCGGTGATGGAGCGCTGATTCAAATACGAAGCCAGTGCGACAGATTGAATCCATGGTGCCCCAAGCACCTCGAACGGAGTGTCCGTGCCGCGCCCGACAGAAACGTTGGTTGCTTCCAGAATACCAATACCGGGGTAAAGGATGGCCTCGGTCAAATTGCGCATATTGGGGGAAGGATCAACCCAGAGCATGCCCGTCGAGTCGAGCCAATCGCCCCTTTGCCAGCCTTCCATGGGGACCACTGTCAGATGTGCGGCGATGTGGCGTTCCGAGTTGTAGAAACGCGCCAGTTCGCCAATGGTCATGCCGTGTCGAATGGGAACTTGGCCATAGTTCGTGAAGCTTTCGTGGCCTCGATCACTGATGGGGCCCTGAACGAAGACACCGTTGATGGGATTGGGACGGTCGAGAACGAAAACATTTTTATTGCTGCGAGCAGCAGCCTCCAGGAAGTAACCAAGAGTGGTTTCGTAGGTGTAGAAGCGCACACCGATATCCTGGATGTCGTAGACGATGGCGTCTACGTAATTAATAACGTCGAGAGAGGGATGGCGTTTCTCAGTGGTGTCTCCATAAACGCTATAAACGGGAATTCCCGTTGCTGAGTCGTTGGAATTGGGAATCGTCGTTGTGTCCACCGCTCCAGCAATACCGTGCTCCGGGCTGAAAATCGCGGTGAGCTGAATGCCCTGGGCTTTGGCCAGCACATCAATCGTGCGGTTTCCGTGAGAGTCCACGCCTGTCTGATTAGTGACCAACGCTACCTTAACAGTCCTACCGTCCTTACTACGCAACTGAGTGAAGTGCTGGCTCTCCAGAACATCGATGCCGTTGCGAACAGAAGCATTTCGTGCGGTCACCAGGCGCGCGGACGACATCGCTTCGTTATACCCAGTAATGCGCATGAGTCGTAGCTGTTCCTGTTCAGGAACCGTAAGCTTCAAAGCCTGCGCCGCCGCCGACGACACATGTGCCCGGAGCGAAATTACGGCAGTGTTGTGGCCATTGGGATGGACGGCGTTGGTAAGAAGGATCACGTAGCTGTCAGTGACCGGGTCGATCCAGATGGACGTGCCGGTGAAACCAGTGTGGCCGAACGAGCCAACGGGATAAAACTCTCCGCGGTTGCTGCTGAACGGCGAATCAAGGTCCCAGCCAAGTCCTCGGAGCGACGATGCTGTAGGGGGCTGCTGCGGCGTGGACATTTTCTCGACGGTCAACCGGGTCAGTACGTGGAAGCCTGTGAGCATATCCTGCGCAAATTTCGCCAGGTCATCGGCGGTGGAGAACAATCCGGCGTGCCCCGCTACGCCGCCCATGCGCCGCGCAGTAGGGTCATGCACGACGCCGCGCAGCATCTGATGGTTCTCATCCCATTCGGTGGGTGCGATTCGCGCACGCCATTCAGCGGGAGGCAGAAAACGGGTCTCTTTCATTCCCAAAGGCTCGAATATCACCTTTGCGGCAAGTTCATTCAGGCGCATCCCTGAGAGTTTCTCCACCAGAAACCCCAGAGTTTCGAAATTGATGTCGCTGTAGAGAAAGCGGGAGCCGGGAGGAAGAATGGGCGTTTGGTCCATGGCCATCCTGTAGGCAGCATCGCGGCCTTGCCACGGTTCTTTGAGATCCAGGTCTGGGGCCAGGCCGGAAAAGTGCGTCAGCAGCTCCCGTACGGTAACATCTTTTTTCCCGTTGCCGGCGAATTCCGGTAGGTAATAAGCAACGGGGTCATTCAGCCGGACTTTTCCCTGTTCAATCAGCTTCATTACCAATGGCGTGGTGGCGGTGACTTTGGTCAAGGAGGCCAGGTCGAAAATGGTGTCCACCGTCATGGGCTCTTTGTCTGGCTCGAGTGAGCGCATCCCGAAAGCCTTCCGATACACTACATGTCCGTCATGTCCGACGAGCACCACACCGCCGGGAATAGCGCCGCGCGCGACGGCGGATTCCATCAGCTGGTCGATATCGGAGAACGACGGCTGGCCGGTGGCTGCGACTGTCGGTTCCGGTGCCGGCTTCTGGGCAAGTGCGGCGCTACACCAGACCGTCAACAAAAACGCCAACACCGCGAATTTAAGAACGACAGAAGAACGTCTCATTCACATCTCCAGATCCAATGGTTGTTTGCAATCATGGTCATCATAAATAAGGTGGTCCGCGTTCTCCATTCGACGCCCTGAACGCAATCTCAACAGATCATACCAAGTTGGGGTATTTTGGATGCGCGTAGACACTTCCCTCAGCGGAGCACTTCGATGTGTAACGAAAACGGAAACAATCGGCAAGACACGCTGGCTGCAACTCGACGCAGGTTTCTGCAACTGGCCAGCACTGGGGCGTTTGCAATGACCGCGACTGCGAGATTCTTGAACGCCACTCAATTACCAGGTCAATCTGCGGCTACAGGCACCAGCGCACAGCAGGGCGATTTTAGGAATGTCATGGCGATTGCTGCTCATCCGGGTGACGCCTTTTTCGCCATGGGCGCTCCTGTAGCCGTGGCTATGCATCTAGGAGGGCAGGCAGCATTGCTGAGTATCTCGCTGGGCGAGAAAGGTTCACCGTCAATCCCTGTTGAAGAATACGGAGGCATGCAACGAGAGGCCGCACAGACAGCAGCTGGATCCATCGGCGCCAAAGCTCTCTTCCTAGCCTATCCGGACGGCGAAATCCCCGCCAACGACGAGGCGAAGTTCGCCGTCTGTGATTTGATCCGGCAGTACAAACCTGCAACCATCATCACGCACTGGAAGGGGAGTTGGCATAAGGATCATCGCGCCTGCTACGAAATTGTCCAAGACGCGATTTTTTTCGCGGGACTTCGTACCGTGACTCGGAAAGACCCGGCACATGCGGTCAACAGACTGTTTTTTGCCGATAATTGGGAAGACGCCAAGGAGTTTGTTGCGGACACGTATCTGGATATCACGCCGGTCTACGATAAGTGGTTGAGTGCCTGTAGCGTTTTCCCGATGTGGCGTGGTGAAAATGGCTTTCGGTACAACGATTACTACAGCAGCCGTGCCATCGAAAGCGGCTGTCTGAGTAATTTCCAGCGCGCCGTGGCCCTGATGTCGCCGGAGGAGCAACGAGTGCAGCACATTCGCACACCCTAGTGAGATATCAGCAGCACTAGGACGGCTCGTCCCGGCGCCGCGCTGAACTGCCACACCGCGTCAACAGAGGAATGCGCCCTATACGGGACCTGACAAACAACAGTGGAAAATCTGGGGAACTCCCAGGCACCGCCATGCGTAACTTAGTGGGTTGGAGGTGTGAATGTATGACCTTGGCGGCAACCTTCGTTATGCCCTACGGCAGTTCCGGCAGGCACCTGTTTTTACCGCGACAGCCATTCTCACCTTGGCGCTGGGAATCGGGGGAACTACA
>DASPVD010000134.1:0-44082 GCA_035622555.1 Candidatus Eremiobacteraceae bacterium
GCTGGACACGTTTGGCGGCGCCGGGGTGGTGGAAATTCCCGGACTGCAGAAGCTGCTGCGGTACATCTGTGAAAACGGCTTCGAACATCACGTGGCCGCGAACTTCTCGTCGGTGGCTCCCGCCGTCCACGAAGCCGCCACGCAATACCTCGGCTGGAATATGTACGCCCACACGGCATAGACGCACAGCTCGGGCGCTAACATCTGAAAGCAGCAATGCTTGGGAAATTATTGGATGGCCAAGATCAGGCAGCAGACCGACCTGGCTGATCACGCCTGCAGAGCATGTGAATACTGAGAGCAATCATCCACACAGCGAGCGGGAATCCGTTAGCGATGGCTTCCACGCCCCAGCCTGCGGGATTGTAGAAGTCCATGAGGTTAACGTGCTTCACGAACATGGACGGCACGAATGCGAAACAGGAGAGAGCACATATATAGCTAAGCCACGCGGACCAGCGAGGCAGCCCGGGACTGAGATGCGCTGCCCAGCCGGCGACAGCCATGAACATGCCCATGAGAAAGAGGGCGATTGAGCCGTACAGCAGAAAGGATGCTTCCCACAGGCCGCGGATGATCTCCGGATCGGCGGGCGGGGTGAGCGCATCGACAACAGTCGCGCCCTGAAGACCATCGGCGATGAAGGTAAGCGTGATGTAGACCAGCGTAACGGCATAAAAGAGCGTGCCCAGCCACTCGAGGCTCGGGTCGGGGCGGCGGATGAGATGGCGCAGGCCCGCCGCGAAGATGAGAAGCAGGCCGAGGATGAGCAGGTCGAGAAAGACGCAGCTCATCATGTTGGTGGCGTTGCGAAGTGTGTACGCCGGCCACAGCGCGGCGTCGTTCATTTGCGGAAACGGGCCGCGGAGCATATAAAAGGGAAATTCAATGAAGAAGAGCGCGATGGCAGCGAGGCCGCTGAAACCGGCGATTCGATAGATTCTCTGATCGGTCATAAGAAAGAGTCCGCGATGGCTGCGTCCGGATGAACAGCTTGAGTGGGTTAGGCAGCTGTTTGGGAGCGGGCTTGGTCCTGGGCTTCGAGTTCAGCAATCGTCTTGGTTAACCAGGCATGCAACGCGGCTTCGAGTTCTTCTTCGGTACCCCACTCGTAAAAGGAATTTACGGTTTCGCCGCGATCGGTCAGGTGAATGTGTCGGCAAGGAAAACGATGGTTTCGCCGTAGCTCAGGCACAAATGCGATCAACGGACATTGCCCGCAAGGTAGCCGCTGTTCCGTCTCTTTGAAGTTGATACAGGTGGGAGAATCCTCGAAAACAAAATTAGGCCGCCAGGGGTAACGGGGCCCTCGCCGGTATCCACCTTGCTCGAGGAAGGCCAGTTCCGCCCGGAGAACCGAGATGAGACTGATGCGATCCGGCATGGTTCTATAACCCCCCAGGTTACGGTAGGCAAGGGCGGAGGGCAGTGTCGGTGACAGGCGTCACTTTAATGGGTGATTGAAATCACGGGAATAGCTACCCCTCACTAGTACAAAATCACATGTGTAGGTGATTTATGCTGAATGGCTGGCGTCGCAACGGCAATCGTTTTCAGTTCGTGAACAAAGTTGAGGGCAACGCCGCCCTCGAGGGTTCCGGAGTGCGTACTCCATACGGGTTGGAAATTATTGAAAACTGTCTGGCTTGCCCCCATCGGGAAGAGCGCTTGTTCTGTAATTTGCCCGACCCCGCGGTCCGGGCATTGGCGTCGATTACGTCTTCGGCGGCCTATCCCAAAGGGGCGACTCTGTTCGTGGAGGGCCAGCCCGCGCGCGGGGTGTTCATACTCTGCAGCGGGCGGGTGAAGCTGTCGACCTCGTCGGCGGACGGCAAGACGTTGATTTTGCGGATTGCCGAGCCTGGCGAAGTGCTGGGCTTGCCCGCTACGGTGACGGGTACATCGTACGAACTCACCGCGGACGTAATCGAGCCGGCGCAGGCGAATTTCATCGGGCGGACCGAATTTCTCGGCTTCCTGAAAGATAACGGGGAAGCAGCGCTGCGTGTAGCGCAACAACTTGGGGAAACCTATCACGCGGCGATTTCGGAAATGCGCACCATCGGGTTGTCGCATTCCGCCGGGGAGAAGCTGGCGCGCTTCCTGCTGGAATGGGCTTCCAATTATCCGGAAGAAAAGGGGCAAGTGCGGATCAAGCTGACGCTGACGCACGAAGAAATCGCGCAGATGATCGGCTCGTCGCGCGAGACGGTGACGCGCTTGCTGGCGGATTTTCGAAAAAGGCAGATCCTGCAAGTCATCGGTTCCACGCTGGTGATCAAGAACAAGCAAGGGTTGGAATCGATCGTAAACAACTAAGCTGGAAAACGTTGATCATTAGCTTAACCTGCATTTTTAAGAACCCATAACCTTTCGGATCTCAACCGGTATCCATCTAGCAAGCAGGTATCGGTGCGTCTGGCAATGAATTTCGACCGCGTTAATGGGCGAGCTGCACGGGTCGATCATAGCCGGTCATTTCCAGATAACCGACGCCGGTAAGCGATGACTTGGCGCCGTGGCCATTCAACTGGATGGAGCCTTCCCAATAATTCGGAATCAGTTGAGAATGTCCAGCGAGTTCCTGGGAATGGAGCGGGGTAGTAGCCTCAAGCGCAAGTTCGAGCATGGGAACCGAGATGCGCCAGTGAACTGGATAGACGGCGCCAGTCACATTGCTGCGCCAAGTATTGTTTTCCGGATCAAGCGAGAAATCTTGCCAGCACAGGTGCACCGAACGGCCAGTTGCATCGATGTACGTTCCCGAGGAATAAGGATCGATGGAACCGTCAGCACGACGGAGGCGGTAGAGCATGAGTTCGGTATTGTCGCTAAGCTGCAGGCTGAACCAGTCCCAGCCGACCTGATCGTGGGCCAGTTGATTGGTGAAGAATTCGTGGTCCATCCAAGCGAGGCCGGAAACGGAAAAGGTTTGTCCTTCGAGCTGGACGGTGCCGCGGGTTTGTAAACGAGTGAGGGAAAAATAATATGAGGCATGGCCGGGCCGATCAGCCTTTTGGCTGACGCCATCTTGACCGTGAATGACGGGCGGCTTCGCGGGACGCAGAGTCAACGAGAAAGAAAAATGCGGGTCGACAGATTCGAGGAGCTGGTCGTCGCCACGCCAAGTGACACGCCAATTCCCGTTCCAAAGGCGCTGATCGTGGGCGTCAATACCGGCGATGCCGGGCCCCGCGCGGTTCACTCGTTCAACATGATAAAAACGCTTGCCGTCGAGATCGCTCAAGGCCAAGTGAGCGAGAAACACGTCGTGAAGGTCCCAGGTTTGATCACCCGACTGGGGATTCACGCCTACGCGAAAAAAGGTGAGCTCAAATCCGAAGTGACGCCCATCGCTGGCGGTCACATTTCCAGTGTAGTACCACCATTCGGTCTGAAATTCGGGGTGATTGAAATAGTCGCGTGGAAACTCATAGTGATAGCCCGGCAGGGCGAGCTTGTAAGAAGGATTCTGCGCGGCAACGCCGCACGCGCAGAGTAGACAGAAAAGCCCAAACAGAGCGCCCAGAGTTGTCTTATAAAACAGGAGTGACAGGAACAAGAACATTTCTTCAGGGGCTAAAGGCCGCTTTTTCTTGGCGTTTATGCCGGAGCTAAAGCTCCGCCCTGCGGTGTCACCATTCATGAGATGGCTGCTACTCTTCATGCACGACCTCGAGCGGATTGAGACCAACGGCGACGCGCACCGGATACAACCCGGCCAACAGAGTCGCGGCGTACACCAGGGTCAAAGCGCCGCACAAAACCGCCACAGGCCAATGAAAGCGAATGGTCCATCCAAAGGATTGTTTGTTAATGACGAACACCAGGATGAGCGATAGGAAGTAGCCTAGCAGAAGACCGGCAAAGTTCGCCAATAAACCGAGCAGTCCCGCTTCGACCAAGATTAATTTACGGATTTGCGCGGAAGAAGCGCCTAGGAAGCGAAGCAATCCCAATTCGCGGCGCCGGTCGATGACCAGAGCCAACAACGCTCCGGCGATGCCCATGACGGCCACCAGAACAGCAACTGCTTCGAGCGCGTAGGTAATGGCGAAGGTGCGATCAAACACGCGAATGGCTTCGGCGCGCAGGTCGCGATCGCTGAAGATCAAGATGCGATGGCCGGCAGAGACCTGCAAGATCTCGCGGCGGACCTGTTGGGGCGAGACGCCGGCCTGCAAGAAAACAGCGGCATTCGAGGGAGCAGTGTCGGGGAGATATTTCAGCAGGGTATCGCGGTCCATCAGGATGGTGCCGCGCTCGCTGGAATAATCGTAATAAACATCGACGATACGAAAACGGCCAGGAGTTGCACCCAGAGCAAGCTCAATGGAGTCGCCGGGTTTGACGTGATGTTTGTAGGTGAAGGGTTCACTCACCAAAATATTGTTCTGCCCGAGCAACTGCGAAAGGACTTGGGCAGGCGGCCTGCCGGAAAAGAAGTTCGATTTGTCGAAGGGACGCAACGCGCGCACGTCCATGGAAGCCACGGTGACCGGCATGCCTTGACAGGTGATTTCATAAGCGCGCAAACGATCCACCGCGGCGACACCCGGCAAGCTGGCAATATTATCGATCAAATCGAGGGACATGACCGGATGGCGATCGGCGGCCTCGCCTCCCGCGGGACGCAAATACAAATCCGCGGGTAATTGATGATCCATCCAGGTCACGACGGTTTGCCGGAAGCTGCCCACCATGATGCCCACAGCCGTCATCATGGCCACCGCGGTGGCCAGCGCACCGACCAGCACGGAGGTGCGGCCGAGCGACGCCACTAAGCTGCGCGAAGCCAACATGGCCTCGACACCCAAAGCCCTTCGCAAAAGTTCCGTGCTGATTGAGGAGATGAAGTGGACCAGCGCAGGGATTGCGTAAGCAGCAGCCAGGATCAAAAGAAGTGTGGCAATGTAGCCAAAGATGGGCTTGCCATGCACAGCGGGGAGCCGTGCCAGAACCGCGGCCATCAGCGCAAAGGCAATCGCAACTGCTAAATCGCGGCGTTTGTTCATTCGCGCGGTGTACTCGCGGCGACCACGGGCCATGGCATCGATCGGGGAAACCCGCATGGCTTCCCGGGCAGGCCCCAGCGCGGAAGCCAGTGACACCGCCGTGCCGATGAGTAAACCTAGAAAAATGGAAGAGCCAGTGAGGGCGATGCTGCCCGGACGACTGCTGAGATAAAGCATATTGACGGTCAGGGACATTAGTTTGACGGCACCCGCGGCCAGAAACCTTCCCAGCGGAAGGCCGAATAGCGCGCCGATCAGTCCAATACCTGCCGCTTCAGCCAAAAATGCGGTCAGTACAGCGCCGCGACCGGCACCCAAAGCGCGAAGAATGCCGATCTCGGCGCGGCGGCGAACGACTGAGATGGAAATGGTGTTGTAGATCAGGAAGGCTCCGACGACCAGGGCAATGTAGCTGAGCAGACGCAGGTTCCAGCGGAATGCGGCAAGCATTTTTCGGTTTTCGGTTGTCGCGGTGCCTTGAGGACGCATGGCGACGCCAGATGGAAGGAGGGAGGCGATGCGCTTCTGCCATTGCCCGGTATTCGGGGTATCGGGAAATTTCACCAAGATGCGATCCACATGCCCGGAACGCCCAAGGAGCCGGTCCGCGCCGGCCAGATCCATCAGAATGGCGTTTTCATTTGGGTTGTCTGCGGGATATACGCCGCGAATGGTGCAAAGTTGGCTGTGATCGTTGACCAGCAGTTCGAGAGTGTCGCCGGGCTTCTTGTGCAGACTGGGAGCAACCCAGATGCTGGTGGGCTGTTGGAGTTGTTTCAAGGTGACTTGTAAGGGCTGGGGTGGGGCGATGGAAGCGCCTTGCGATGGATTGGTGGCGAGATATTTATTCGCTTCGGCCACCATATCCAAGCCGATGAGCGGCAGAGTTTCGTTGGAATCGACGACGGTGACATAGTCTTCGATTCGCGCAGAGTACTCCAGAGGGATCGGCTGGGTAGCCAGAACGGACACGACGGAATCGGGGACTCCGCCAACAGCGACGATTTCCTGCGAGTAATCTCCGGCGAGAGTTTCCATGGAGGAATGAAACGAACCGGCTGCGGCGTTGCCCGCGAGTTCTATCGCCAATACCACAGCCACACCGATAGCGACCGCGGCGATGGTAAGAAGCATGCGTACTGGTTCGCGTAATAGAGGACGCACAATCAAGCGAAAAAGAAGTGTCAGGGTTGCCATATCAGCGCCGCACAACCGTTTCGATGTGTCCGTCGCGCAAGCGGACCAAAGTGTCGCAGATTTCCGCCGCTTCGGAGCTGTGTGTGGCCATGATGGTGGCGGTGTGATGCTGGCGAGTAAGGCGCTGCAACAGACGGAGAATCAAACCTCCGGTGACGGTGTCGAGATTGCCGGTAGGTTCGTCGGCCAAGAGGAGCTTTGGGGAGTGCACTAGAGCACGGGCAATGGCCACGCGCTGCATCTGCCCGCCGGAGAGTTGATGGGGAAAGCGGTTGCCGAGGCCGTCGAGTTCGACCCACTGCAAGCGTTGTTGAGCCAGTTCGCGAGCCCTGCGGTTACCGGCCAGTAGCAGAGGCAATTCCACATTCTCGATGGCCGTCAGGGTGTGTAACAACTGGAAGGACTGGAACACAAATCCGACTTTTTGGCGCCGCAGATTTGTTTGCCCAGCATCGTCAAGACCAGTGGTGCTGACGCCATCGATGAATACGGTTCCACACGTGGGAAAATCCATCGCGCCAGCCAGATTTAAGAGAGTGGATTTGCCGCAACCGCTTGGGCCGACTAAGGCCAAGAATTCGCCCGCTTGCACCTCAAGGGTGACATCGCGCAGGGCCGGAATGCTGAGACCATCGCTCAGGTAATTTTTGCTTACCGCGTTGAGGTACAGAATCGGCATGAATCTTAAGTGAACCTCACGACGTCACTGAAAACGACAGGGCAGGCTGTCGCTCCGGTTGGATGTGAGCCGTCACACAAGGGAATTACGATTATGCGAGAAGGCGGGGCGATGTGCGAGCCGGCACTTAGTGGCGCGGTTTCGGAGGTTATGGGCCATTTCACTGCAAAGCAAAAATGCGTAAGCTGCGCGCTGGCAGCACCAGCTGCAACGTTTGCCCATTCAACGAGGCTTGTGCGTCACCGAAGAGCGGCGCCACGCCGGTGACATCGTGAGCCGGCGTGTCTTGCAACGAAACATCGACGGTTTTTACGTCCGCACTTTCGTTAAAGGCCACTACGAGTTTTTCCTGGTCGGATTGCCGCAAGAAGATGTAGCTGGAGTCGTCGCAGAAAAGATGCGTGAGTGTTCCGCCGAGGAGCGCGTCGTGATCACGGCGAAGCCGGAGCAGCGTTTGCACGTAGACGAAGATGTCCTGCTGTTTCGGAGTGCGACCTCCGCGGGTAAAGGCGTTGTGGGTATCTTCGGACCAGCCGCCCGGAAAGTCCCGGCGATTGTCTGGATCGGCGGCGCCGGTCATGCCGATCTCGTCGCCATAATAGAGTTGGGGTATGCCACGGAGAGTCAACACCAATCCAAAGGCGAGTTTCAGCTTGTCGGGATTGGCCGCGGAGGCGCCGGCTAAGCGCGGAGTGTCGTGATTGCCAAAAAAGGGAACCAGATAATCCGGATGTGGATAAAGGGAATCCTGGCGAAGGACGTTGGTGATTCGCCCAACGGGCGCGCCGTTCAACAAAACCTCGCGGACGGCGAAATGCATCGGAAAATCAAACAAGGTAGTTAGTTCGGTATCAATGCCGTCCCATTGTTTACGGCCGCCGGCGAAAAACGAGGTAACGGTAGGATCGGGATGAAATACTTCGCCGATGGTGGAAAGGCGCGGGTAGATCCGCCGCAATTCTTCGTGCCAGTGCGCCCAAAATGGACGAGGGACGTAAGGGAAAGTGTCGATGCGGTAGCCGTCGAGGCCTGAAATTTCGGCCCACCAGATGCTGTTCTGAATGAGGTATTGCTCCACCAGCGGATTTTCCGTGTTAAGGTCCGGCAAAATTGCGAAGAACCAGCCGTCGGTCAGATTTTTGCGCATTTGCGGCGGAGTATGAGGATCGGCGAGCAGTTCAAACAGATCGTAGGATGCGACGTTCTTTTCCTGCTGTTGCTGTTGGCCGTAGAAATTGGGCTTGATCTGAGGAAACGAGGACAAGTGATGCTCGGGCGTGCCGTGGAACCAATCCGGCACGGGAGGATCTTTGACCCAGGGATGCAGGGGGCCGACGTGATTGGGCACCATGTCGAAGAACACTTTCATGTGTTGCTGGTGGGCGGTTCGCACCAATTCCTGGTAGTCCGCGAGGGTTCCAAGATGCGGATCGACGGAGTAGAGGTCGACAGCGCTGTAACCATGATAATCCTGAGGCGCGCCGTTTTTGACGATAGGAGTGAGCCACAGAGTTGTAATGCCCAAGTCCTGCAAGTAGGGAAGATGGGTTTGAATGCCCGGCAAATCGCCGCCGTGATACGCGCGGGGTTTTGCACGATCGTAAGAGCCGGGAAAACCGGCAGGCTCATCATTGGCCGGATCGCCGTTGGCGAAACGATCGGGCATGATCAGGTAGATCACGTCGTCAAGCGCAAGCCCCTGATTCCTGCCGAGAATCTGTTTTCTCGCGGCCAGGGGAAGTTCAAAGCTGGTTTGGCCGTTTGCGGTGGCAATGCGGCAAACCGCGGTGCCACTTTTCAGTTGCGGCAAAAATTTCAGCCAAACGAAAAGATAATGGCCATTGACCGAGGACTGCGTGCGACTCACCAGAACTTCGGGGAGGTTGCATTGGGCATGCGTGGCCTGCAAGTTCTTTCCGGAAAGCAAAACCATCACGCCGCCGGTCAGTCCCACCCACCATTTCGGTGGTTCGATCTTGGTTACGACGGGCGCACTCGGATTGACAGCTTCCTGGGCACCAACGAATGAAGCAGAGCCGAAAGCGGCACAAACAGCGACCGCGGCGAGGTAAACAAGGATTGTTGATGGACGCCGACTGCTGCGTGAAAACACGGGCATGGTGTTCCACCGGAGCTTAGCAGAAACCCACCAGCAAAGTGACAGAAAGCCGAGCGATCCTATTGGCGAAATTCCAGGGTGCCGAACGCGGAGGGCACGTGGAAATTGGGTTTGGGAGAGAAGGTCGGACTCCACGCGGAATAAAATCGCGGTTCGGACTGGCCTTCGATGCGAAAAAAGTTGGCGTGCCAAGGATGCGCGGGATCAAATTGCGGGGTCAGCGAGTTGATGGGGATGGCCAGTTCCGCGGTCCAGGTTTTGGCGTTTTCGTCCATGACGACACGACGGTGCAGTCCACTGTGCAGTTCTTCAATCTTGCCATGGGAGACGGCCAGGTCGATCCAATAACCATTCGGGCTTACTTCGAATTCGCGGTAGACAAAAGGATCGGAGTTCTCGGGCTGGAGGAAAGTTTCGGCCACGTCGCGATCCCACAATTCGTAGCGCCAGCCGTCGGGCCGGGCGTCGGGGAAAACGAAGATATTTTTGTAGTGGCAGTGAAAGCGCAGGTACAGGGTGTCGGGGGTCCAGAGCAAGCGAACCTCGGTGGAGCGCTGAGGATCGGGATTCTCGCCCTTCCAATCCTGATCAAAGGACAACGCTGGAGCCTGGTCCCAAGCTGAACTCGTGGGAAATACCTGGGTGTCGGTTTTGCCGGTCAGACGGGCAGCCGAGGCTACAGGAGTAGTTTTTGGCTGATCACTAGGCGCAGATTTCATGACCATGCCAGTGTAATTCAGCGGGGAGAGCGAACCGAACAAAAGACAGGCGAATGCAGACAAAGAAGCAGCAAAGAACAGTATTTTCATGGCAGACATCATAATGTGCGGCGACTGGCGAAGCGAATGGGTTGAGGGCTGAAGGAACACAACTACTGATTGCGCACTAACGCGCGAACCGAACGGTGCAGGCATTTGGGTGCGTGTTAGCATCAATTGCGAAGCGAATTGAGCGTTTGGGAGAAGGAGATCCACCATGCCTGGCCGTTCCAGTGTCGAGGTCAAAACCGAGCCGAAGCGGCGCCATCCCGATGAATTTCAGTTCATCAAGCACGTCATCGATGCGGGCGTTGCACGCATGACCCTGAACCGGCCGGAACACAATCTGCTGAACGAAGTGATGCTACGGGAACTGGCGGACGGGATCGGATTTGTGGCGGAGCGTGACGACGTCAAGCTGATCGTGCTGGATTCGTCGTGCAAAGTGTTTTGTGGGGGAATCGACGTTGGCGAATACACATCGGAACGCGTATTTCAAATGCTGGACGCATTCCATGCGGTGTTCTCGGGCATTCTGGAGACCGCGAAACCGGTTCTGACGGTGGTGAATGGTCCGGCGATAGGCGGTGGCGCGGAATTGGCGGCGTTTGGAGATTTGGTGGTGGCCACCCCGAAAGCTCGATTTGCGCAACCGGAGATCACCATCGGCGTTTTTCCGCCGCTAGCCTCGACGATATTGCCGTTCCTGGTGGGGCCAAAAGTGGCATTGGAGTTGGTGCTGCTCGGTGAACCGGTCGCAGCGGAACGGGCTCTGGAACTGGGATTGATCAATCGATTGGTGCCGGAAGCGAAGCTGGAAGCTACGGTGAACGAATTGATCGGGCGAATCACGGGGCACTCGGGTCCGGTGCTAACTATGGCGAAAAAGGCGATTTTGGGAGGGATGGGATTGTCGTTGCGGGACGGGCTGAAAAATTCCATGAATATTTTCCTCAACGAGTTATACCGGCTGGAGGATTCGCAAGAAGGATTGCGGGCCCTGGTGGAAAAGCGCAAGCCGAATTGGAAGAACCGCTAGGTTGGAGGCTGGGAGGGCGGTTTCGTTGACAGAGGTGTTGGCGAACCGTACACTGAATCTACAATTGGCAGGCTCGGGGAGCGGGGAAGTGCCGTGAGAACCGGCCGTGGTCCCGCCACTGTGATCGGCGAAATGCCGTAAGCCAGGCTACCCTCCCGAGCTGCGGTGGGCGCGTATTCTTCGCGAGAGAGAATACGGGCCAGGACGCCCCGGCTCGCACGGGGCTTTTTTATTGGGGAAAGCTCGCACAGACTCGTCAGGAGAGATTCGTGGGGGACTTGCGGTCTAGCCTGGTGACACGGGCGTGGTTGCTTTGCACCGGGGTATTTGTGGTTTTGGCGGCGGGAGTAGCGGCGCAGGGAAATGGCGCAGGCGCGGTGGCATCGCCAGCGATGCACGAAGTCACCGACGGATATGGACGCACCGTGCGCGTGCCGGTAAACCCATCGCGCATCGTTTCCTTGGCGCCGAGCTTGACGGAAACGGTGTACGCGCTGGGCGACCAGGCTCACCTGGTCGGAGACACGGATTACTGTGATTATCCGCCAGACGCGCAGAAGAAGACGAAAGTCGGGGGGGTGATCAACCCGAACCTGGAGCAGATTGTGGCGCTGCACCCCGATCTGGTGCTGCTGTCGAAGGAAGGCAACGTGCTGGAAACGGTCCGCGCGCTGGATACGCTAGGGATTGCCAACTACGCGACTGATGTACACAGCGTGGAACAGATTATCGCGTCGATCCAGAAACTGGCCGAGGTGCTGAACGTTTCCGAAGCCGGTAAGAAATTAACCGATGATCTGGAAGAGCGGTTGACGGCGCTGCAAGCCAAGCTCGCGCGCGTCGCGCCCAAACGGGTGTTGTTCGTGGTGTGGCCCGATCCGCTGATGTCCGTAGGACAAAAGACCTTCGTCGCCGACGCACTGCGGCGGGCCGGCGCAGTTTCGGTGGTGGAGTCCAATCAGGACTGGCCGCAGGTTAGCCAGGAAGAAGTTGCGCGATTGCAGCCGGACTACCTGGTGTTTGCTTCGTCGCACGCGGGATCCAGCGATCACGATTTCGAAGCACTGGCGGACCGCCCCGGCTGGCAGATCTTGGATGCCGTGCGCAACCGTCGGTTCGCGGTGGTAAGCGAGGCGATTATCCGTCCCGCGCCACGGATTGTGTCGGTGATCGAGGATCTGGCGCGGCAGTTGCATCCTGACGTGTTCCCGGAAAAGCCAGGAAGGCAGGAAGGTGCTGCGGTCGGCGCAGTGCCAACAGCTTCCCACTTGAAACAAGTCACTTCGCTAGTGATGCAAGCGCCTTGCGTGACGGAGTCCTCATGCGGCCGTTGACGATGAGCCGGGTGTTCCTGCGCTGCGGGCTGCTGGCGGTGATTCTGTTCCTGGCGATGGTAATCGCGTTGAAGCTGGGCGCGGTGCAGGTGTCGCTGTACGGCTTGGGACGGGATCTGATTCGCGTGCTGTTGCACCAGAGCAGCGCGATTTCCACCGATTACGGAATGATCGTGGTGGACATCCGGTTGCCGCGCATTCTGCTGGCGGTTCTGGTAGGGGCATCGTTATCGGTAGCGGGCACGAGCTTTCAGGCACTGTTGCGCAATCCTCTGGCCGACCCGTACGTGCTGGGCATTTCCAGCGGAGCGGCGGTGGGCTCGATCGTGGCGCTGATGATCGAGAACCAGTTGGCGTTTTCCGCCGAATATGCGGGGCTGATTACACCGCTGGGCGCATTCATCGGAGCGGCTGTGACGATTACGGCGGTTTATTTTTTGGGGCGCCGCGAAGGACAGATTGATAGCACCACACTGCTGCTGGGTGGTGTGATCACGGCTTCCTTTTTGTCCGCGGTGATTATGTTCTTGATGTCCACACTGGCGGGAAGCAATCTGCGCGGGGCGTCCTACTGGATGATGGGCAGCCTTTCCTCGCTGCCGCCGCGAAGTCTTTTGTACCTGCTGGGAGTCGGGTTCGTGATTGCCGCCGGGGCGATTTACACGACCGCATCGGATCTGAACCTGCTGCTGGCGGGCGAGAAAGAAGCCATGCACCTGGGAGTGGATGTGCCGCGGGTGCGCATTGTGGTGTATCTGGCCGCGTCGATTTTAACGGGCCTGGCGGTGTCGGTGAGCGGAGCGATCGGCTACGTCGGCCTGCTGGTGCCGCATGCCATGCGCATGATATTTGGGGCGGACCACCGTATGCTGCTGCCGGCGTCGGCGCTGGGCGGAGCAATCGGGTTGGTGATTGCCGACACGCTGGCGCGCACGGTAGTGGCCCCGTCGGAGCTTCCGGTCGGGGCAGTGACGGCGCTGGTGGGCGCCCCATTCTTCATCTATCTGCTGCGACGGAGGCTGGGATGAGCACGCCGCTCCGGATGCCGGGACCTTCGCAGGACCAGCCGCGTGGAAACCCGGATGTGCGGCTGAGCGTGGAACAAGCCAGCTACGCGTATGCTCCGAATCCATCGCAGGCTCCACTGTTCACATTGGAAGCGCTGAGCTTCCAGGCGAAACCGGGCGAGATCGTGTCGATCCTGGGCCCGAATGCCAGCGGCAAATCCACATTGCTGAAGCTGATTTCAGGAGCGCTGGAACCGCTTTCCGGCCGTATTTTCCTGAACGGATTTGCGACGGGTTCTTTGCCGCCGAAAGTGCGAGCGCAACGCATAGCGCTGGTGCAGCAGGAAAGCCGGTTGCTGTTTCCGTCGCGGGTGTTGGAGTTTGTTTTGCAAGGCCGGCACGCGCACGGACGGGGCCTGCGCTTTGTGTCCGATGAGGACATCGCGATTGCCACGAATGCGCTGGCGCAAGTGGGAGCGTCGCACCTGGCGGATCGCTGGATGGACAAGATTTCCGGAGGGGAAAAGCAGCGTGTGATTTTGGCGCGAGCGCTGGCGCAACAACCAATCTTGCTGCTCTTGGACGAACCCACACTGCACCTGGATATCGGAGCGCAGGTGGATTTGCTGGAATCGCTGCGGCGGTTGGCAGCGGAGAACCGCTACACCGTGCTGGTGGTCACGCACGAACTAAACCTGACCGGAGAATATGCGGAGCAAGTAGTGCTGCTGCAAAAAGGAAAGTGTTTGCGGGTAGGACCGCCGGCAACAGTATTTCAACGCGATTTGCTGGAGCACGTGTTTCAGGCGCCGTTAACCGTGGAGATGACCTCCTCGGGACGGCCGCGGGTAACCCTTTTCAGTAAAACGTAAGCTGCTGAACAACCCCATCGGGTGGCCAAGCCGGTTGAAACAGCATTGGCCACTGAAACTCGCAACCCACAGCGGGCCTGGCCCCTTCACCTGAACCGCAGACTTCGTGCTCGGGAAGACGGTGGAAAGCCGTCGCCGCCGCGCGACTGTAAGGCAAACGTTTCGCTTGCAGGTCACTGCAGGAGATTTTTCTGCGGGAAGGCCGCAAGCGCTCTGCTGACGATTTCGAAGGCAGTGAATTGTTGCCGAGCCAGGAGACCGGCGAAGTCCGCAGCCAGCGCAATGTGGTAGCGCGCCGGCCAACCTTTACTCTCCCGCGCGTGAGGGAGCGGAGGAATCATGAAAACTTCAACGGTTGCCTCGGCAGTATTTGGATTATTCAGTTTTCTTCTTGCAGCGCCGGTATTTCCCCAATCTCAGCCAACTGAAGCACACCTGGCGGGCACCTTGACGGACGCTTCCGGAGCGAGCATCGCCGGAGCACGCATTGCAGCTCAGCTGGAAAGAAGTTCGGCAGCGCCGGTGACGGCAGAGTCCGCGCCGGATGGGAGTTATACGCTGGGGCTACCCGCCGGACGCTATCACGTGAGAATCAGCAAGGACTCGTTTGTTACGAGGGAGGCCGATGTAAGCTTGCGGCCGGGCGAAACGCTGAGCTTGGATTTGCGGTTGCAAGTGGCGACACTGTCGTCGAGCGTTTTGGTCACGGGGCAGATTGCGCCGACGGCGCAAGAGCAGTCCGCGGCGCCCAGCTCGATTCTAACCAGTCAACAGATCGAACAACGGCAGGCCATCACCTTGCCGGACCTGCTTTACACGCAACCGGGAATCAGCATAGCGCGCACCGGGCCAATTGGAGGGCTGACGACGATGTTCCTGGACGGGGGAAATTCGAATTACACGAAAGTGTTTATCGACGGCACGCCGGCGAACGAACCCGGCGGCAACTTCAATTTTTCCAGCGTGTCTTTGGACAATGTGGACAAAGTGGAAATCGTACACGGAGCGGAGAGCGCGCTGTATGGTTCCGACGCGATGTCGGGAGTGATCCAGCTGTTTTCGCACCGCGGCACCACGGAAGTGCCCTCGTTCGACCTGTACAGTGATGGCGGGAACCTGTCTTCGGCGCGCGGAGGCGGACAGGTCAGCGGGATCATCGGCAAGTTCGATTATTCGGGGGCGGGTTCGTATCTGACGACGGATGGACAAGGGGTCAATGACGCGTTCCTGAATCGCACGTTCGCGGGGAATTTTGGATACAGCTTTTCGGACACCGATCAAGTGAGATTGACGGTGCGCAGCAATTCGAGTTGGGCGCAATTGCCGGGGCCAACGCTGCTTGAGCCACCCACGGTGGGTTCCTACGACGGGCTGCAGGACTTGACCGCTAATTTGTCTTGGAATTTCAACACCGGGCAGCACTGGCAGCACCACCTGGCAGGATGGGATTCCCGAATCGTCGACAGCACGTACATTCCCGGCGACGGGCCGGCGTTCATCGACCAATACAATACGGCGGGATTCGACGAGCAATCGAACTATTCGTTCACCAAAGGGCTAATCGGCGTGGGCTATGAATACTACGTCGAAAACGGGTATCCCAGCGGAATCGTAGGCGGGACACACGCGCGGCGTAACAATCAGGCGGGATTCGTGAACGGCAAATGGTTCCTGGCGCGACGGATCACGGTGAACGCGGGCTTCCGCGTGGAAGACAACACCACGTTTGGAGTACGCGCCGTGCCCAGCGCGGGAATTGTGTATGGACTACGCTATGGCAAAGGCTTTTGGGGCGCTACCAACTTGCGCTTTTCTTATGGAAAAGGAATCAAGGAACCCGCTCTGGAGCAATCCTTCGGCTCCGACCCGTGCTACCCGGGAAACCCGAATCTGAAACCCGAAGAAAGCCAAACATTCAACGCGACCGTCGATCAATATCTAATGGGCGATCGTGCGCGGGTCTCGGCAACGTTTTTTGCCAGCCGCTTCACCGACATTATCAGCTTTGCGCCCAACCCGCAGCCCAATCCGAACTATTGCGGGACGTACTTCAACACCGACCTGGCGCGAGCCAGAGGCGTGAACCTTTCCACCCAATTGCGGATGAAGAAATGGCTGAGCATCGACGGCTACTACACCTACGATGCCACGCGGGTGCTGAAGGCCGGGGAGGCTGGCGCAGACCCGGCGTACAACGTGGGAGAGCCACTCTTGCGACGTCCGCTGAATTCCGGCTCGTTGATCCTGAATGTGTTGTGGGCGCGTCTGGATTGGAACTTCATTGGATACTTTAGCGGGGTTCGCACAGACGTGAACTTTTTCACGCTGGAACCGGCCAACAATCCCGGATACGCCCGGTTTGACATGGCCGCCAGTTATAACCTGACGCGCAGCTTCGCGCTGACCGCGCGGGCCTGGAACATGTTCGATAAACAATATCAAGACGCCCTGGGCTATCCGGCGCTGGGCAGAACGTACACATTCGGCATGCGCTACAGCTTCACCGGACGCAACTGAACATGAGCGTTCCGGTGATATTTTCGTGGAGTGGAGGGAAGGACAGCGCCATGGCGTTGCATTCCCTCCTCCGCGATCCCAGGTACGAGGTTATTTCTCTGCTAACGACGGTGACTGAGGTCTACGAGCGCATCAGCATGCATGGTGTGCGCAATGAGCTGCTGCAGCGGCAGGCCGAATCGATTGGCTTGCCGCTGGAGCAGGTGCGAATCCCGCCGCAATGCCCCAATTCCACTTACGAAGAACGGGTGGGCGACGCCATGCAACGTTTCCGCGGGGAGGGAGTTTGCCACGTTGCATTCGGAGACATTTTCCTGGAGGATTTGCGGGCTTACCGGGAGGAGAAACTCGCGCGGGCCAGCATGAGCGCCCTGTTTCCGATCTGGAAGGTGGACACGCGGGAGCTGGCGCAGCGGTTTTTGAAGGATGGCTTTCGGGCCATCGCAGCATGCATCGATCCGCGAAAAGTCGATAAGTCGTTTGCTGGACGGGAACTGGATGAGTCATTTTTTCGGGAGCTGCCGGAAGACGTAGATCCATGCGGGGAAAATGGCGAGTTCCACACTTTTGTATTCGGTGGGCCAATCTTCCACGCCACGGTTGGTGTTCGAACAGGCGAGGTCGTGGAGCGGGATGGGTTCGTATTTTGCGATTTATTACCGGGGTGAGGAGGAGAGCTATGATGGGCAAGACAAATCTAGAGAAGAATTCGGTCCTGTATCGCACCGCCATTGCGGTTTGTTTCCTGGTGTTCGCGGCACTGGTGCGCGTAATGCCGCATCCGTGGAATTTCACGCCGGTGGGAGCGATGGCGCTGTTCAGCGGGGCCAAGTTTGGCCGGTCCTGGCGGGCGTTCCTGTTTCCTTTGGCGGCGCTGTTTTGCGGGGACCTGTTCATTGGGTTTCACCGGCTGATGCCGGCGGTGTACCTGAGTTTCTGCGTGAGCGTGTTGATTGGCATGGCGTGCCGGAACCGGCAATCGCTGGTACCGCTGGCTGGTGCGACGTTCGCGGGCGCGTTGCAATTTTTCCTGGTCACGAATTTCGCTGTGTGGGCGTGGGAGCGGACTTATGCGCACACGGCGGCGGGGCTTACGGCGTGCTATATCGCGGGAATCCCGTATTTTGGGAATACGCTGGCTGGGGATGGGTTGTATGTTGCGATTTTGTTCGGAGGGTTCGCGCTGCTCGAGCGGCTCATCCCCATGCTGCGCGCCGGCGAGTCCGAGCTGACTTGCTAGTGTCGCGATACAAAGCAAAGCGATACATGACTCAAGGCGAGCATTGCATTGTAGGTGAGCGAAAAGCTTCGCATTTTCAGAGGGATGCTTCGCTTCGCTCAGCATGACAGGGTGACAGGATGATGCACCGATTTCGGTAACGCGACGCCAAGCGCAAGAGCGGGGGCTTACGGGCTTCCCGGATCAGGGTCGGTCCGTACCGCGCTGCGTGTCTGCTATACTTTTTGTTCACTCCTATGACAAAGTTCGCTACAGAATCCGCGATCGCGCCCGAGTTGCTGGCCAAGTACGAGCCGGTGATCGGTTTGGAAGTGCACGCGCAATTGCTGACCAAAACGAAAATTTTTTGCAGTTGCTCGACGCGATTCGGTGACACTCCCAATTCGAATGTGTGCCCGGTTTGCCTGGGCCTTCCCGGCACCCTGCCGGTGCTGAACAAGCGGGCGGTGGAAATGGGTATTCGCGCATCGTTGGCGCTGAATTGCACGGTGCATCACCATTCGCGATTCGCCCGCAAGAATTATTTCTATCCGGACCTGCCGAAGGGCTACCAAATTTCGCAATACGAACTGCCGCTGGCGACCGGCGGCTGGGTGGAAATCGAACACAACGGCCAGACCAAGCGCATTGGCATCACGCGGCTGCACCTGGAGGAGGACGCGGGAAAATCGCTGCATGACGGCTTTCCGCAATCCGGCGAAAAGACCTACGTGGACTTCAACCGATGCGGTACGCCGCTGAGCGAAATCGTTTCCGAACCGGATATGCGCTCGCCGGATGAGGCCTACGCGTATTTGACGACGTTGCGGCAAATCCTGCTGTATACCGGGGTGAGCGATTGCAACATGGAAGAGGGATCGCTGCGTTGCGACGCGAATGTCAGCGTGCGGCCGCGTGGGTCGAAGGAATTCGGCACCAAGGTGGAAGTGAAGAATCTGAATTCGTTCCGCTACCTGGCCAAAGCGCTGGAGTTCGAAATTGAGCGGCACATCGCCGTGATCGAGGCGGGCGGCCACATCAGTCAGGAGACCCGGCTGTGGAATCAACCGGCGGGCCGCACCGAGCCGATGCGTTCGAAGGAGAAAGCGCACGATTACCGGTACTTCCCGGAACCCGACCTGCTGCCGGTACATGTGAGCGACGCCTGGCGGGAAGAGGTTCGTACCACGTTGCCGGAACTGCCGGTGGCGAAGCGGCGGCGATTTGTTTCGGCGTTTGGCATCACCCCATACGACGCAGAAGTGCTGACAGACACGCAAGCACTGGCCAATTATTTCGAATCTGTGGCGAAGGCCGGGGCGCCGGGCAAAGCCGCAGCCAACTGGATGCAAACCGAACTCCTGCGGCGTTTGAATGATTCCAGCAAAGAAATTTCGGCAAGTCCGGTTTCACCGGGATCGCTGGCGGAACTGGTGTCGCTGGTGGAATCCGGGAAGATCACCGGAGCAGTTGGGAAAAAAGTGTTTGCCACCATGTTTGAGACCGGCCGTTCGGCCAACGACATCGTTGCCGCGGAAGGATTGGGGGCGCAAGTGAGCGGCGACGCCATCGAGCAGGCTGCCCGCGAGGTGATCGCGAAGAATCCAGAAAACGTAGCGAAGTTCAAAGCGGGCAACGAAGGAGTATTCAAGTTTTTTGTCGGCCAGGTGATGAAAGCAACGAAGGGCCAGGCCAATCCCCAGGTCATCAACGAGACACTACGCAAGCTGCTTAGGGACTGATGGCGGGTTTGCTGCAGAGCCTTGTTCCGGCGCTTGCCCGGAAAACCCAGGCTTGGATGGAGTCGCAGCGAGCGGAATACCTTCCCCAAACCCGGCCGCTGACAGCGGGGGAACACACAGCATTAGCGAGCTATTTTGCGGAAGTCTGTCTTTCGTCCGCGCGGGTGGCGAAAGTGGACCGGATACCGAGCCCTCCGTTTTTGGGAGCGATCCTGCGGCAACTTGAATTCATCGGGGAATGGGTCCATTTCAATTTTTCAGGGGCATCGGGCATCACTTTCCAGGAGTGCATCTTGATTGCCGTGCCGGAGGTTGGCGTGGATTTGCTGTTCCACGAACTGGTTCACGTGGAGCAGTACCGGTTGCTGGGAGTGCAAGCATTTGCGCGCGCGTACGTGCAGGGCGTGGTGGATTCCAGTTTCGTGTATGACAAGATTCCCCTGGAGGCCGTCGCTTTGGAAATGTGCAATCGCTTCAAAGCAGGCGAAAGGTTCGTAGTGAGCGAAGAATTACCGGGCTGGCTGAAACTTATGAATTATTCTGCGTGAACACGAAGTTGCGAATGGCAGCTACAATATAAGCCGAGGTGAACAGAAGAGAGGTGGCGGTGATGCTGAAAGTTGGCGACAAGGCTCCGGACTTCACGCTGAGCTGCGACGAAGGCAAAGAGGTTTCGCTCGGCGATTTCAAAGGCAAACGGGTAGTGCTGTTTTTCTTTCCCAAGGCGAATACTCCCGGTTGAACAACCGAGGCGTCCGAGTTCCGTGACGCAAAAGGGAAATTTGATAAGCATGGAGTGGCCATACTGGGCGGCAGCGCCGATCCAGTGAAAGCGCTGCAGAGTTTCAAGACCAAACAAAAATTGAATTTTCCACTGTTGAGCGATCCCGCCCACAAAATGCTGGAGTCTTACGGGGCTTGGCGCCAGAAGAAATTCATGGGCCGGATCTTCAAAGGGATTGTGCGCAGCACATTCCTGATCGGCGCGGATGGCAAGATCGAACACGTTTGGGATGAAGTGAAGGCGAAAGGCCACGCCGCGGAAGTGTTGGCGAAAGTGGCGGCGTAGGGGTTGTGCTCACAGTTCAACGGCGAACGCATCGCCGGCAGGCTCGATGAGCATGTTATCAATCAGTCTGGTGTTTCCGATGCGGACGGCCAGCAAGGCATAGGATCTGCGGGTGACACGGCCCAGCGGTTCAAAGGTGCCGGCGTCCACGATTTCAACGTAATCGACACGGGCGCGCGGTTCCCTTTCGAGCACATTGCGCATCGAGCGTTGCAATTCCAGCGTATCGGTCACACCACTCAACAATTGTTTTTGTGCAGCCTGGAGAGCGCGAAAGAGCACGATGGCGGACTTGCGTTCTTCCGGGGACAAATACTCATTGCGCGAGCTGAGCGCCAGGCCATCCGGCTCGCGCACCGTGGGACAAATCACCAACTGCACGTCCAGATCCAAGTCGCGCACCATCTTCTGGATAATTCGGACCTGCTGTGCGTCTTTCCTGCCGAAATAGGCATAGTGAGGTTGCACAATTTCGAACAGTTTTAACACCACGGTGGCAACGCCGCGAAAATGGCCGGGCCGGGATTTCCCTTCCAGGCGGTCGCTGATTCCTTCCACATGAACGTAGGTAGAAAATCCGGCGGGATACATTTCCTCCGCCGAAGGCAGAAAGACGGCATCAACCTTGGCATCCGTAAGCTTTCGCAAATCGGCGTCGAGCGGGTGCGGATACTTGGACAAATCCTCGTTAGGGCCAAACTGCGTAGGATTGAGGAAAATGGAAGCATAGACCGGCGCGCACTCTTTTCCGGCGCGGTCGAACAGGGCCATGTGGCCGCAATGAAGCGCGCCCATGGTGGGAACCAGGCCAATGATTCGCTGGTCCTGCCGGGCCTCGCGGGCCTTCTCCTTCATCCAGGAAATGGTTCGAATAGTGTCCATGGGCTGCAGCAATTCTACCCCGTGAGAATCGAGCCCGCGCTGTTGGTTGAGATCCTTCGTCGCAAAAAACACTCCTCAGGATGACAAACTTTGACCTGATGCGAGTCGACGACAGCCGCGCCAGCCAAGCAACCGTCAGTATCGTTCAGCCGATTGCGGGACGAGAACAAAGCTGCGTCTGAATCGAAATGCGTTCAGGCGTGAGCCGCCGCCTGCTTCTCGCGGTAGAAGTGCATCAAGTCGGTCAGGATGGGTTGCGCATCCAATTGCCGCAGCATGGTGGTGATTTGGCCACGATGATAGGTACCATGATTCACCAAGTGCATCATGGATTGCCACAAAGGATTGCGATAAACGCCGAATTTCATGGTTTTGTACTCCATGACCCGGTCCAAGTCTTCCTGGGTTAAGGCGCGGGCGAAATTGAGAAGTCTGGGTTCAAACTCCTGCCAACTGACCTTCAGCCTGGCAACATCGGCAAACTCGGGGTCGTCGGGAATGGCCGAAGGGGAACGGCCCTGGAAGCGTTCGAACCACAACCACTCGACGCCGTAGATGTGGGCGGCAGTATCGCGCAGGGACGAGAAACTGGATCCCAGAGGCTTGGTGAATTCCTCTTTGCTGAGCGGGCTGACCGCTTCAAGCATTCTGCGGTTGGCCCAGGCGTTATATTCGTACAACGTGGCCATTTCTTGCGGATTCATTGTGCCTCCTTGGGATCAGAAAATCGGCAAGGGCGCCCCGGTCTGCGCAAGGCACCCTGTGCATGAATGCACCACTCGCTCAACGGTCGATCGGAATAGTCTTGCGGCCCTTCAGACTGGAGGGCGCATGGTAAGACTCAGCGTCAGTTGGGAAATTGCCGTTCTGCACGTCGGTACAGAATTCACGCACCGCATGGGAAATAGCGTCGCCGAGGTCGGCATAACGGCGTGCAAATTTGGGCGCATCCTGGAAGGTCAGGCCGAGCATGTCGTGCAACACCAAGACCTGGCCATCGCAATCCGGTCCGGCTCCAATGCCAATCGTTGGAACATGCACGGCACCGGTAATTTCGGCCGCCACTTCCCGGGGAATGGCTTCGAGCACAAGAGAGAATGCACCGGCAGCTTCGATGGAGCGCGCATCGCGCAGGAGTTGTTCGGCAGTTGCGGGAGTTTTGCCTTGCACGCGATAGCCGCCCAAGGCATTCACGGATTGGGGAGTAAGGCCGACGTGTCCCATTACGGGAATTTCCGCTTCGGTGAGCCTGGCGATTAACTCCAGCCGGCGTTCGCCGCCTTCGACTTTGACGGCCTCCGCCCCAGCCTCTTTGACAAAGCGCATGGCGTTGCGCACCGCCTCGGTAATATCGCCGTGATAGGAACCGTAGGGCATGTCGGCGACAACCAGCGCGCGCTTCACGGCACGGCGCACGGCCTTGGTGTGATGAAGAGCCTCCTCCAGCGTGAGCGGCAAAGTGCTGTCATAGCCCAGTGCCACCATAGCGACAGAATCGCCGACCAATACGATCTCCACTCCAGCTTCATCCAAGAGACGAGCGGTGGGGTAGTCGTAAGCGGTCAGGCAGGTGATTTTCTTATTGGCAGGGTCCGCAGCGGGTAAAGCCTTTCGCTGCATCAGATCGGGGACGGTAATTTTTCCGATGCCCGAATGCGGCAGGATACTCATGTCGGCCTCCGGTGCCGTCCCCTAACCGCGGGGTACAGCCCTTGTCCAGACGGAGCTACTATAACAAAAAGTGATGCGTATCACCAATATTGGTGATTTAAGGGTAGTGGGTCCGTGGACCCACTACCGATTCAAGGCGAGCGCCACGATTTCAGGGACGCGCCTGCGCGCGGCCCTTCCATTGGCCGCCGAGTCCCATCCAGTAGCGCGCTGCGGAAAGGCAGGTTGCATAGGAATAGAAAAGCGCAGCGACGGGCAAGAGCAACGCCCAGAACGGCAAGAGACGATAGAAACGCACCGCCGGCAAAAAGGTCAGGGTCATGAGCACCCAGGCGGTCAAACTGATGAGCCAAACGACCGGAGCGGTGTGGAACGACAGGATCACCGGAGCGACATAGGTCAAGAGCATTCCCAAAACCGTGGCGAATAGCAGCAGCGGCGAATATCGCAATTGTGTGAAGGCGGTCCTGGCGATGAGGTCGCGAATCTGCGCCAATGTCGCGTAGGCGCGCAGGCTGACGCTTTGCCGTGTCAGCCCCATCCAGACTTTACCGCCGGTACGTTTCACGGCGCGGGCTAAGGCACAATCGTCAATCACTTGGTTACGAAGGGAGGCGATTCCGCCAATCCGATCGAGGGCGTCGCGGCGCAACAAAATGCAGCCGCCAGCGGCGCCAGCGGTTTTCGCTTGCGGGTCCGCGATCCACTTTGGCGGATAGAGCATAAGGAAAAAGTACAGAAAAGGTGGGATGAGGAGACGCTCGGGAATCGTTCTTGCATTTAAGAGCACCATCAACGATGTCAGATCGAGTTCCTGGCGCGCGGCGCGGCTGACCAGCCGTTGCAAGGTGTCTGGCGCATGGACAATGTCAGCATCGGTGAACCAAAGATAATCCGGCGAAAAACTAGCGGAGGCGGTCAACCCCTGCTGGAGCGCCCAAAGCTTTCCGGTCCATCCCGAGGGTAAAGCGGTCGCGGGAAGAACGGCCACGCGAGTGGAGCCGGAAGGCGAGTGGGCCACCGATTGCGCCTGAGCAGCAGTGCAGTCGTCACTGTGATCGTCGACAACGATGACGTGGAATTCGCCGGCATAGTTTTGGTCGAGGAGCGACGCAACACAGCGAGCAATGGTTTCCGATTCATTACGTGCCGGCACAATGGCCACCACTCGCGGGGAGCGCTGGGCCGGCCCACCGGCAGGAGCATCACCGCTAAACGCTTGTAGTTGCCAGAAAACGCCGCGAAAAAAGGTGAGCACGATCCAGATGAGAAGAGAAAGAGCGGCCAGAATGACGGCGAGAATGAGCACGCTTTAATTCAACACGCCGCCGCCAGCGACATCAAGCGCAAAAACGACGGCCGCATGTTTGACGGATTCCGCGCAGGAGAAACACTACGCCAGATCTTCAGAACGAATGGGGAAGCGCCGGATTCGCTTGCCGGTCAGGGTAAACAGCGCGTTGCACACCGCAGGCATGACCACGGGCAGGCCGGGTTCACCAATACCGGTAGGCTCTTCCGTGCTTTGCACCACGTGGACCTCGATCTTGGGGGTCTCCGCGATGCGTGGCAAGTCGTAGTCATTGAAATTGGATTGCTCGACGCGGCCGGCTCGAATGGTGATGGCATCATGCAGGGCAGCAGAAAGGCCATAAATTGCGGCGCTTTCCACTTGAGCGCGGACGCCTTCGGGATTGATGGGCCGGCCGCAGTCGACCGCGTAGACCAGCCGGTTCACCTTGACGGCCTGGTCCACGATGCGCACTTCGGCAACGCATGCGGTGTAGGTCTCAAAGGAGTAGTAGCCGGCTATGCCGCGTCCGGTGCCTTTGGGCAAAGGTGAACCCCAGGCTGCTTTTTCCGCCGCCAATTTCAGAACGCCTTTCAGCCGGGCGGTGTTCAGCGGCTTGCCTTCCTTGGGATTGGTAAAATCAGGAATTACGCGGTCGTCACCGATTTGCGTCAGGCGATATTGCAGCGGGTCGGCCCCAGCCAGGGCCGCGAGTTCGTCGATAAAGCTTTCCACCACGAAGCCGCTGGAGGAATGCTCCACAGAACGCCACCACGCGCGAGGCACGCCGGATTGGGCCAAGGTATATTCGACGCGATAATTGGGGGCCTGATAGGGGATGAAGGCGGCGGTGGCGAACTCGCTGCTGGGAGCATCGGACTCGCCTTTGTCGCTCCACATGGCGGCAATGGACGTAGAAGTTTGGAAATGCTTCCAAGCGGCGAGTTTTCCGTTGCCATCGAGCGCGCCGGAGAATTTGTGGTAGGACGCGGGTCGGTAAAAGTCGTGCTGCATATCGTCTTCGCGGGTCCACAGCACCATTACCGGCTTGCCGGTGACTTTGGCCACTTGCGCCGCTTCCATCACGAAGTCGGCCTGATAGCGGCGGCCAAAACCTCCGCCCATCAAGGTGGTGTGCACAACAATGGAGTCGTGAGGGAGGCCGGATACGCCGGCGATCACGTCTTGAGCCCACTGCGGAGCCTGGGTGGGCACCCAAGCTTCGGCGCCGTCGGGACGAATGTGGACGGTGCAGTTCATGGGCTCCATACAGGCGTGCGGAGCAAAGGGAAGCTCGTAATTGGCTTCGATCTTTTTGGTGGCGTTGGCTAGAACGGTGTTGGCATCACCTTCGTTGCGCACCACGCTGGCGGGTTTGGCGGCATTGTCCAAGAATTGCTGGTGCAGAGACTCACTGGATTCGCTGGCATGCGGTCCTCCGTCCCAGACGATCTTCAGTGCGTCGCGGCCTTTCATGGCGGCCCAGGAATTATCCGCGAGCACGACGACGCCGCCCGAGCTGAAGGCTCCTTTTGCGACTGGGTCGATGGTGAAGACGTCGCGCACCCCCGGAATGGCCTTGGAGTTGGAGGCGTCGAACGATTTGACTTTGCCGCCGAAAACCGGGCAGCGGGCGATAACGGCGAACTGCATGCCGGAAACCCGGCTGTCGATGCCGAATTTGGCCGCCCCGGTGGACTTGCTTTTGGCGTCGATTCTGCGCAGTTCGCTGCCCACAATCGTGAAATCCTGGGGATTCTTGAGTGGAACCGTTTTCAGGTCGGGCACCGGCAGTTTGCTGGCCTGTTCGACCAATTGGCCGTAGGTGAGGAAATTCTTTCGGGCTCCATGCAGGACTCCGCCGTCCTGAGCCACGCAAGTGTCGCGATTCACATTCCATTGCGCGGCCGCCGCGGTGATCAGCATCTCGCGCGCGGCTGCTCCCGCTCTTCGCAGCGGTAACCAGTATCCGGCCACACTGCCACTGCCGCCGGTTCCGAGCGAGTAGATTTTTGGATTGGTAGGCGCCTGAGCGATGCTCACCTGCTTCCAATCCACGCAGAGTTCTTCGGCGAGGATCATGGGCAAAGAGGTGATGACGCCCTGGCCCATTTCGGATTTGGCAAGGATCAAGGTGATGCGATTGTCGGGAGTAATGCGCACCCAGGCATTGAAGGGATTCGGGACGGGCTTCTCCTGTGCCTCGGCCGGATCCTCGCCGCGCGCGTCCAAGCGTAAACCGATCAGCAAGGCCACACTGGTAGCGGCGCTGTTCTTCAAGAATTCCCGGCGATCCAGAGAGACAAATGTCTGTGCCACGGCAGTCCTCTCAAGAAACGGCGCGGGGGCGTGCCGCGCTCTGGCGAACGATTTACTCTACTTAGCGGTTTGAATGCTGGCGGCGCGGTGAATGGCTTTGCGAATGCGCTGGTAGGTGCCGCAACGGCAGATGTTGCCGCTCATGGCGTCATCGATGTCCGCGTCGGTGGGATTGGGTTTTTTCGCCAGCAACGCTACCGCGGACATGATCTGGCCCGACTGGCAGTATCCACACTGTGGCACGTCTTCTTCGATCCAGGCCATCTGCACAGGATGGGATCCGTCGCTCGACAAGCCTTCGATGGTAGTGATTTTCTTTCCGGCGACGCTGGAAACTGGAGTGATGCACGAACGCGCCGCTTCGCCATCGATGTGAACGGTGCAGGCTCCACAAAGTGCCATGCCGCAGCCGAACTTCGTTCCGGTCATGTTCAAGGTGTCCCGCAGGACCCAAAGCAACGGCATCTGTGGATCGACTTCGACGGTTTTGGATTGTCCGTTCAGAGTAAAGGTGACGGCCATGGATACCTCCCTCGGGTGGGTGGATATCGTACACCATTTTAGCTTATGGATGGAAATGTACGAAAAACAGCGTAGTGTCCTAGTTTGATTCGTTCGGCGAGCAAGGCAAGCCAGTAGATTTCCCAGCCGCGTTATCTCGAGTGTCGTACGGCTTTCTGATTGAAAACAGCCAAAGACCCATGCTTTCGAAGCCTACTTTCCGGTTGATTTCCGCTATTCGGTGATTGCACTCTGTCCCTGAGTACTGATTAGGCTCCTGCCATTAGGCAGCTTGAGCCAATTGCTCATCAGTTGTCGAGTCTGCGTCTGTGGAGTATTCGAAGCTCAAATTTCGATGATTGGTGAGCTTTTTGTTTTTAGGGGTATGAAATCTGTAACCCGGATTCTCTGAGACAAGAAAACAAAAACGGCCAGCGAGCCGCGACTCACTGACCGTCGAATTTGATCTCCGTCGCTAGAAGGAAGCTATACGTGTCTTTGTGCAGTAGTAGGAGCCAACCGGTCAAGGCCAAGAAAACCTTGGAAGAGTGATTATGTCTGGCGGGTTTCCGGCAGGCACTCGGAACCCGCCATTATAATCCTACCGCGACAGAATGTAACAGCCGTGTTGGCCACAACCGAAACCAACTACTTCTCCAGGGACGGTAAGCGATTCTGGTTTATGACTGCCAACCCATGTTGCCTGTACTGGAGTGACCGTAACCTGTGACCCCTGCGCATGAACCGTCAACGGACGGGAAAAGTAGAATCCCAAAACCAACCCGACAACAAACGCAAGACCCAAAGCAAGAAGTACCTTCATGTTTTTTCGACTCCTTTTATTTGGTGAGAGGTTAACGAGGCGGAATTTTCTGTTCGTAGCAGAACTCAAGCAGGTGAACTTTTTCGGTAATACCCCAGTCCGCGCCGTTTTCTCCGTTCGGAATCTCGTTGAGCCTCTGAAGCGGATTACGCAGTTCGTCCAGCGCAAATATGCCAGGATTCGGGACGACTTTCTGGTTGGCTCTGAAGTGCTCATAGGCCAGTAAGTCAGCGGCTTGGAAGGCGGTACTCTGCGACTTCTTCAGGAACTGAACGTTGATACCAAAGGCGCGCTGTGCTTCCATCGCAAATTTGTTTTTATCCTGATCTCCATCCTCAAAGAAGAATTCGATTCCACGCGGAGGGATATTCCACCTTCGCGCCCACGTTTCCACCTTGCCAATACATCCACATCCACAGTAGGCCAGAGGGGGAACGGTCTTACTCAGTTCATATTGAGCGTCGACAACATGGTAGTCGGGGAGATAGATTGAGTGCGCATAAAAGAATGGCGCACTCGAATCTTGATGATTTCGATGAGCGCGGAAAGAAATGCACGGCGACGTTGCTCGTCATTCCTCCAAGCTGCAAACTCCCCTGTTGAATGGCAGAAATCCTTCATATGGAGACTTGAGATGCCAAAGTCTGGCCGATTCAGAACTTCTTTCCAATTCCGGTCGAACTCGATCCATTGATCTGCGTCCGCAATAAATCCAGCGACGGCGAGGACCGAGGTATTGTTTGGATGGCCGCTCGCGTCAAAGTAAGCGGAGAACATACCAAAAAGGCTTTCTTTCCATCATCCTGGCATACATTCTACCATCCGGATGCGGCGAGCCGGATGGATGCGCAGGTGGAAATGAACTGCTACCATAACGGGTCTTCCGGGAACCCAGGTGGTGTTCCAGAGCATGGCAAATGCGGTAGCCACGGTGGAATCGACCCGCGACCTGGTTTTGGGGTTATTTGCGCCGGCGGAGCGGGCCAACCGTTCGCTGCAGACCCTGGCAGACCTGTTGGAAGATTTCACACGAGCGGGAACGTTGCATACCCGGCTGAACGCGCTGGTGGAATTGTACGGTTGGGTACGCCGAAGAGACAGTCGCATTCCGGAGTTGCGCCCAGCGGAAGGCGTATTTGCCGGGACGGGCGCGGACTGGCGTCGCGAACGGGTGTGGCTTTCGATCCTGGAATACTCCGAAGAGCTGCGCGACCGGTGTCACGCCGGAATCGCCGCGATCATGGAGGAGACCGACGCCGTTTCGCTGTTCGCCCAATCGGGACTGCCGACCGACCGGGGGCTGCTGTCGGAATCGTTTGACCGCTTCTTCCGCATCGTGTTGCCCGCGCCGCGCGAAGAGAATGACCTGGCGAGACTGTTCGTCAGGTTGTTTCCAACGCAGCGGGAAGTGGAGCGGTTCTTCAGCCAGTCGCAGGAACAATTACAGTTCCTGGCCCTGCGCATCGCACCCGTCGATATTCCAGAAGCGTGGGAAAAGCCAGTCGTGGCGTTAGAGGATGCGTTCTATCTGCTGGCCGCCCGGGTTCAGGGGCTGGGCCTGTCTGAAAATCTGCGGGTCCGCGGACAGGGTGGCTCCGTCCGGCAGTCGGTATTCCACCGGTTGATGCGCACGTCGGATATTCTGCTGGATGCGGTGCGAAACAATCAGGACACCACCGAAGCGGCGCAGAGTTGGAAGGCGGCGGTCAGGGATTGCCGCGCGGAACTGCAAGTGATCGTCAACCATTTGGATACCCGCGGCGTGAATCTGGATGTGGTATACGCGCTGGACGTGATCGAACAAAGCTTAAAACGGATGGAATTGATTTCGGGAGCGCTGATCTCTCCGCCGGGACCGGCCAAGATGGTGACGGTGCTCAGGCTGCTGCGCGAGGTGATCCGAGGGCGGCTGCACGACCGTAGTCTCACGGGGCTGGCGGAGAGCAGCTTCCGGCTGCTGGCCAAAAAGATCGTGGAATGGGCTGGGAAGACAGGGGAGCATTACGTCACCAATAACCGGGAAGAATACCGCCAGATGTGGTATGCGGCGCTGGGCGGAGGCTTGCTGACCGTGGGCACGGCGGCCATCAAGATGATGGTGACGCATAGGGGTTGGCCGCCGTTTGTAGAAGGATTTCTAGCGGGACTGAATTACGCGGTGAGTTTCGTGCTGATGCACATTTTTCATCTGGCGCTGGCGACCAAGCAGCCGTCGATGACCGGAGCAGCACTGGCGCACATTGTAGATCGCTGCCAAGGCGACGAGCGAAGCGATGAGCTGGTGATTTATGTACAACGCATCGTGCGTTCGCAATTGGCGGCGGCCTTCGGCAACATTCTGGCGGTGGGAGCGGGCGCGGTGGTGTTCAGTGTGCTTTGGAGATTCACGTTCGGGTCGCCATTTTTGAGCGTGGAAACCGCGGAATACGCGGTCAAGTCGATGAATCCCATGCGCAGCGGCACCATTTTCTTCGCAGCGTTGACTGGGGTAATTCTGTGGCTATCCAGCCTGGCGGGCGGTTGGATTGAGAATTGGGCGGTGTACCACCAACTGCCTCGGGCCATCGCCGAGCACCAGCTTGGCTTGGCGTTCAAACCGGAGCGAGTGCAGCGTTTTTCCGAATCGTTCGCCAAAAATATAGCGCCGTGGGGCAGCTCGATCGTACTGGGATTCATGCTGGGAATGACGCCGTCCATCGGGCACTTCTTCGGCATTCCGCTGGACGTGCGGCACGTGACGCTGTCCACCGGAACCCTGGCACTGGGAATCACTTCGCGCGGTCCGGAAGTGCTGGGAAGTGGCGCGCTGATCTGGGCAGCGTTGGGGATTGCGGTGACGTTCGTGATGAATCTGGGAGTGAGCTTCTATCTGGCGTTGCGGCTGGCGCTGCGCGCGCAGGATATATCGGCCGGCGACAAACGGGAGATTTGGCGTACGTTGTGGCGGCGGTTCTGGGCCGCGCCGCGGCAGTTCTTTTTGCCGCCGGGACAAGATGCCAGGGCCGCAGTGGAGACCACGACGTAGGGAACCGCGGCGATCAAGCGACGGGGGTGGCCGGTTCAGGGGTGGGTCGAGGGGGCTCGCGTTCCACACCGCGCCAACCCACCGGCCGACCACTGACCGCTTCCTTAACCGAACGGAACAGTACGATGTACATCAGCTGGCGGTAATAGAAGCGCTGGAGCAAAACCGGAATGAGCAGGCTCCAATCTTCGTGACGCTCCAGGGCGAAGGCGACCACGCAGGTGAACACGTCGATAATCAAAAAGCCCAGGAAAAAGACAACGGAACGCTGTACGTCCGCGGTGGTCCAGAGTTGCGGGATCTGAGTAATATGGAGTTGCGCCAAGCCCCACAGGGCGATACTTCCGAAAAACAACAGGTCCAGCAGCGGAGAAACCAGCGGAAGCAGAATCTGAAAAATGAAGATGTTGGGCAGCGCGATCCAACCTAAGGTCCCATATTGGGGCCGGAAAAGCGTGCCGCTGTGTTTCCAAAATGACTGCAACGTGCCAAAAGTCCAGCGGAATCGCTGGCGGATGAGCACGCCGGGCGTTTCCGGGGCTTCGGTCCAGGCAATGGCTTCCTCATCGTAAAGAATGCAGTAGTGGAGGCGGCGAATGGCGATGGTCAAGTCGGCGTCTTCCGCCACGGTGTCGGCGGTAATGCCCCCGGAATCCTCGATGGCCTTCTTGCCCCAGGCACCAAGCGCACCGGGAACCACGGTGATGCAATTGAGCAAGTGGAAGGCGCGCTTTTCCATATTTTGGCTGGTGATGTACTCGAGCGCTTGCCAGCGGGTGAGCCAACGCGAGCGATTGCCCACCTTCACATTACCGGCTACAGCGCCGACTTTGGGATCAGAGAAGTGACGAAGCAGCTTGCCGATAGCGTCGGGTTCGATTTCCGTGTCCGCATCGATGGTGACCACGATGTCGGTGGTGGAGTGCGACAACGCGTTATTGAGAGCCGCGGCTTTGCCACGATTCACCTGATGGATGATGTCCACAGCCGGGTTGCCGCTGAAATTGCTTTGCAACAGATCCAGGGTGCGGTCCGCGGAGCCGTCGTCGACCACGATGACGCGAATATCCGGCACGTCGGACAGCAACACCGACTTCACGGTTTGCACGATGACCGATTCCTCGTTGAAGGCGGGGATCAGCACGGTGACCGGAGGAGGCGGTCCGACAAGCTTTCCGTGATCCGGGCGAAACTTCTCGATGACCGCGAGAATGCCAATGATGAGCGCGCGCCCGCTGACCAACACGATGCCGAGGATGAACACGGTGGCAATTCCAAAACGGAGCCACTGGAAAATCCCGAAGATCAGACCGTCGGCGTGGGCGATCATGCGCTCCCGGAAGGACAGCGGAACCATCACGCTATCGCGTGTCTCGCCCAGCAGGCCGGCGACCGAGGTCAGTTGGTAACCTTTGGCGCGCAGGCCATCGATGATCATCGGAAGAGCCGCGACGGTCTGAGCGCGTTCGCCACCGCCGTCGTGCAAGAGCACGATATTGCCTTTATTGGCCTGTTGGAGCACGTCCTGGACGATTTCTTTGGCGGGCCGTTGGGGAAGCACTCCGTCTTTTCGCCAGTCGTCAGGATCGATTCTCTGACCGACGATGATGTAGCCGAGTTCCTGTGGGTACGGCAATTGCTGGATTTCCTCGGCGTACTCAGGCTGGTGATCGATACCGTAGGGCGGGCGAAACAAGATGGATTTGACGCCCAAAGTGCTTTCGATCAAGCGTTGTGTGAGATTCAATTCCCAACGGAGCTGGGTGCGCGAGATTTCGTCAAACTGCGGATGCGTGAAGGTGTGGTTGCCGATTTCGTGGCCTTCGTTGTATTCGCGTTTTAACAGGTCCGGCGACTGGTTGGCTTCTTCGCCCACGACGAAAAAGACCGCCGGGGCATGCTTCTCTTTCAGAATGTCGAGTATCCGTGGCGTCCATCGGCGGTCGGGTCCATCGTCAAAGGAGATGACAATCTTATTTTTGGCATCGCCGATTTGATCGATGTCGTAGGAGAGTGGAATAGCGTCATATTTTTCGCTGGTGATCAGGTCGCTGGTGTTGTCGTAGGTGAAGGAGCGCCGTCCCGGCTTGGGCACGTCGGTGATTCGCCAAATGTCGCCGGCGCCTTCGAGAATCAGGTCGGGGCCGGGGGGCAAATCCTGGAGTTTGGCGCGAGTGGCGTCGTCGGCGTGGACGGAGTCCCAGACCGGCCAAATGGAAGTGTCCGCCGAACCCAGGCGCCACAACGCGGTGCCCTGCACACCCAGACGCTCGCAGGCGCGCAGTTCGTTATAGGCGGTGACCGCGTCCAACATCCAAACATTGTGGGTGTGATTCTGATCGTCTTCGTAGGAGTAGTGCGGATTCAGCGAGGTGGGATCGAAATCCACGTCGGTCTCGGACTCGTAGGCGTGCAGCAGCGCTTCTTGAACAGTGAATTCCTCGCCGCGGCGCTCATTTTTGTTGGGAGATTCGGTCCAGTCGTACGCATAATTCCCGATACCGACAACGATTTTTTGCGCGGGAACGACCTCGCGAATCTGCCGCAGGTTTTCCATGAACCAGTCCTGAGCGGCGATGGGTCCGGAGGGAGAAGTGAGCCAGTGCTGGTCGTAATTCATCAGGATGATGGCGTCGGTCTCGCGTCCAAAGAAGGCGTAATCGTAATCATCGTCGCGGGCGGGAAGGGCAATCATTAGCTTGAGCCCTGCGGCATGCAGGCCTTGCGCGAGTTCGGCGACAAATTGGCGGAAGTTGGGCTGGCTCTGGAGAGGAACTTCTTCGAAATCCAGACCAATTCCGGGCTGATGAGCTTCCACGGCGTATTCGACAACGTCGCTGACGAGATGCTGGCGAGCGGTGGCGTTGGCCATCATCTCAACCATCTCTTTGACGTGCCAAGCGACGCCATCGTAGTTGTCGAGATAGCCCATTATGGGCAGTTCCACCGGCGGGTTGGTGGAACGCATCCACTGGTGCAGTTTGTCGTCTTTCAAACGGGCAATGATTTCGGCCGGAGTGGCCTCGACGGTCTGATTGCGCTCGTAATCGACAACCGTAAGCCTGCCATCGGCGGTTACCGAGTGGAGTTGCTCGGGAATTAGCAGGTCCAGGTCTTTATAGTGTTTCTTCAGCGACGCCAAGCTGTTGGCGTCCCAACTGACATAGAAAGCGGCGCGCAGTGGATCGTAGCCTTGGGGGATCTGGCCAATGCGGGCGACGCGGCGATGGCGCCCTTCCCGAGTGTTGATCAACTTGGCGTTCTTTTTCCTGGCGGCGTGATAGACGGGGCGGGTATCCGGAAGCAACGACGAAGGAAGTTCCACGCTGCCGGCCACGGTGACGAAGAAATACACCAGCAGCAAAGTGAGCAAGAGTCCGCAAATCTCCAGGAAGCGACGAGTGCGCCGCCACCGGACCTTTTCCGAGTCGTAAAAGATCGGCTTACGTTCTTTCATGAAGAGCAGGCACCTCGTAGTGCGAGGGGGTACACCAGCGAGGCGAGAATCACTCCGTCAACGGCACCGAACATTCCTATTGTAAGATGCGAGAAAGCGAATGAAACGTTTTTTCTCCAGTCCATTGTTACCGCTGGCGGCCGGAGCCTGTTTGCGACTGCTGTTGGTGTTCAAGTACCCAGCCACCGGCGGAGATACGGTGCTGTACGAACAATTCGCCACCAATTGGCTGAAATTGGGCAGATTCGCGATGGATATCGGCGGCCAGCCGACCGCGACAGACTTGCGCATGCCTGGATATCCCGCGTTTCTGACCATTATATATGCATTAACGGGAAGGAGTGGTGAGAGCGCGCGCATGGCAGTGATGCTGGCGCAGACGGTAGTGGACCTTGCGGGGTGCGTGGTGATTGCGGCGCTGGCGGCACTGCTGGCGGGACTGTGTGGGCAGCGAGCCAAAGCGAGGCGGGTATTTTTGTTGGCGTTGTGGCTGGCGGCGCTTTGTCCCTTTACCGCGAATTATGTAGCGGCACCGCTTACCGAAGTGTGGGCGGTTTTTCTGAGTGCGGTTGCGTTGGTGTTGCTGGCAATGGCGGCCGCGAGGATGACCGGGAACGCTGTTCCTCTGGTTGGTGGCAAGGAACTGAGCGAACAGGGGGCATGGCAAATCGCTGCGCTTGACGGCTTTGTTGCCGGACTTGGCGCGCTGGTGCGCCCGGAAACTCCTTTACTACTGGCGACCACGTTTGTGGCCTTGGCGTTCTGGATGCTGCGGCGAGGTGAAGTGAAGAAGTGGATTTTGTTATGCGCGCTGATGGCGGCCGGTTGCGCAGTGCCGTTACTGCCTTGGACGATTCGCAACGCGGTGACACTGCACGAATTTCAACCGCTGGCGCCCAAGGACACCACGTTGCCAAGCGAGGTGGATCCCAAGGGGTTCATGGCTTGGGAGAGAACCTGGCTGTACCGCGTTCGCGATAATTACCTGGTACCTTGGAAGCTAAACGACGAGGAAATCCATCTGGAAGACATACCCGATTCGGCGTTCGACACTGCGGAAGAACGGCAGCGCGTCGCGGATGTGCTGGAGAAATATAACGATGATTTGACGTGGTCCGCCGACGAGGATGCGGTATTCGCACAATTGGCGCGCGAACGGACGGAGCGGCACCCGCTGCGCACGCATCTATGGATTCCGCTGCGGCGCGCCGTGCGCATCTGGTTTACCCCGCGGATCGAATTACTGCCGATTGCGGGCCACGTCTTCCCCTTGGCGTATCAACGGGAAGAGGACCCGGTTGACCAGGAATGGACGGTTATGTTTTTTGCTGTGAATGTTTTGTATGTGGCGTTGGCGCTCTGGGGCGGCTGGAAAGTATGGCAATGCCGGAGCGCGCGGTGCGCGCTGGTGGTGCTTGGACTCTATGTGCTGGTGCGGACCGCATTTCTGACCACGCTGGAGACACCGGAGCCCCGGTATGTGCTGGAATGCTTTCCGGTGGTCATCGCGCTGAGCGCGTATGTGATCGTGCCCCGGGGTGGTACCTGAGGTCCAAGCCGGGTCCAGCCACGCCGTGCTAAGCCGCGTATCTACCTAGACTTACATACCCCTTACAGGCCCCTCCGTACTACGACCGCGGTACTCCCTAACTTGGGGCCATTGGCCCATTGAGACAAGCAAGTCGCTGGCTGATCCTGAGACCGACGGGTTGGGGGCCGCGCGGGGACAACGGTCCCGCGAGGGGCCGTGTGCGAGCTACCCAACCCGCCAGATACCCGCACAGTTGTAGCTCCCATTTTTTCAATCCGTTACAGACTGTGGATGCACCGTAAGGAAGCATTGGTGCATCTTTCCAGGTGAGGGCGATCTGGATGCTATTGTATTCGTGAGACTTAGCGTCCCGGGCAGCCGGCTGATCTGGTGGCCCTAGGTGACGGATGAAGGTTTTTTCCTGCACACGGCTTTTGGTCTCTAGCATCGCACCCATCGTGGTGGTTGTACTGGTGGCCCTTGCTGACGCCCGCCCAGCTGGCCTAGTTGCGCTGCGCGCAGAAACGACTCAGGCATTCAACAAGTACGTTGCCAGCACCGAGGCCCAAAAGCAGGAGAGCCTTCGGTACGGCCCTTTCTTGTGGATCGACGCATTGCCAGACAAGGAACGAACCGAGGCTGTTGCGAAATTGAAGGCCGGAGAAGTGGAGATGCGCCGGCTGAGCACGGCGCCAGACGGCGGCAATTTGAGGGTGCCCGGCGGGTTAATTCACGATTGGGAAGGAATCGTGTTTATACCGGGAGTGAAACTGGACGCGGTGCTGAGTATTTTGGAGGATTACAATCACCACGCCAGCTACTACGCTCCCGACGTGCAGCAATCCCGAATCGAATCGCACAATGGAAATGAATTTCGGGTGTTTATGCGATTCCGGTGGCACAAGATCGTGACCGTGGTGTTGGATACCGAACACGCGATCACGTACTACCGGGACTCGCCGACCAGAGCGCATAGCCGCAGCTCCGCCATACGTATTACGCAAGTGGAAGATGCCGATCAGCCCAGTGAAAAAGAGAAAGCACCGGGGGACGACGACGGTTTTTTGTGGCGCATGGAGACATGGTGGCGCATGGACGAACGGGACGGCGGGGTATACGTGCAAAACCAGGTGGTCACGCTAACGCGGGACATCCCGACGGGACTGGGATGGTTAATCGAACCGTTCATCACCAAGATTCCCAAAGAGACGCTGGAGTTCACGCTGGACGCTACGCGCAAAGCGGTAGTGAACCGGGCGGGCCGGTAGGCCTCGAGACCGGAAGTGACCGTTATTTCTTGCCGGTCATGGGAGGCAGATCGGAGGAACGATCCGGGATAAAGATCCGGAGCAGAAGAAAAATCACCAAGCCGTAACCCAAAACATTCAACACGAAGAATAGAGCAAGTTCGGAGATGGGGTTGTCTGCATACTGCCACGGAATCCATTCAAGGAATCTCTGAAAGAAAGCCTGCATCAGGTAAACGCCCGCATACGTAAGATAAGGAACCGGCCAGTAGATACCGGCAAAGCGCAGCACAATGGCGAGAAGCGTGAGAAAAACTCCGCCAAGAATCGAGTACCAGATCAGTTTCCGGCGCACGTGGGTATCTGTCCCTTCAAGTCGCGCGCGCAACCCTGCGTCGCGATACTCCCGCCCTCGCGTTTTCAGTTGAGGGAGTATGCGTTCCAAGTTCCGCGCAACGCTTGGAACACGAATCGTATATTAGAAACCACAAAAGTGAGCCAAGGTTGTGACTGCCGCCTGAGCCAGCACCGGGGATTGGAGATGTACGTACTACAACCGATTTGCCCGGGAACCGGGGTCAGTTTGGTCACCGCGCGCCGCAGAGGGCAGAATGGCATGAGATGGCCTGAGGGAACCTGAGACAGCACTTGCTTGCTGGAGCAAAATGCTCGGAAGATAGCTAGAGGACCCGGCATTGACTGCGGGTGTTCGGTCAGCTCCGACCCTGAAAAAACCTCCGCAGCTCGAGTAGAGAATACGATCAAGATTAACACCTTGCCGGTGCCTGCGGCGCCGCGGGACCCGCAGTCATCACCGCCACGTCCGTCAAAGACAAGTTCGAATCGACTCCATGCAGAACATCCAGGCAAGGAGAGTTCCATGATCAAAACGAAACTTGCAGGAAGTAAGGAAAGCAGCGCGGCGATTAGCCTCAGGGGAGCCCGCAGGCCACTCGCAAGCCTTCTGCTGGCATGCAGCGCGGTGGCGTTTCTCTTCGCCGGGCCGATCTCCGTCGCGCAGGATTCCAAAACGCCCTCGGCACTGCCCGCGCCATCCAGCGGCAAAGCCATCGTCTGTATCTACCGCACGTACCGGTTTACCGGCTCGTCCTCACACGACGAGCTTTATATCAACGGAACTCACCTGGCTAAACTGCTCAACAGCGAATACGCATTCATGGAAGTGCCGGCGGGGACTGTGGTGATCTCCGGATTGCCCAAGGAGTACTACGGAACCATCATCATGTCCGCTGCGGCGGCTGCCAATCAAGCCAGGCAGAAAGAAAACGAGCGGGCCCGGTTTGAAGCGGAGGCGGGCAAAACGTATTACTTCAAATGGACGGCCGGAGCCTTCGCGACTGGAATCAAGGTCACACCTGAGGATCCCGATGTCGGAGCCAAGGAGATACACAAACTCCATCTCTCCAAGCCCGTTGACGATAAGGAAGAAGCGAAACCAGGAGCCGAACCTGCCAAGCCTGAAGAATCCGCCAAGCCCGCCGAGGCCCCTAAATCCGATCAGTCTGGCAAGCCCAACTAGATCTGTGGCAAAGGACAGGACGACAGGAGCGATCAAAAAGTAGTTTGGAGCCGTAAGGCAACACTGCGCGAAGGGCCTATAGCGTTACCGGAGAACAGTCCGCCGAAGTCGATCACATCCAGCACATTGCTGAGGTTTTGACCGTCGATCTGCAAACGCATCTCCATGCGCTCCGACCGGTAGACATTGGCCGCGGCAGAAGCGTTGACCTGGAAGGAGGGATAAATCCGCCCGCGGGGGAAGTTGATCCGGCTCACCACTTGCTCACCATACTCGGCGAGCGCTTGCTGGTACGAACCCTGAAAATCAAAGGGTAATCCGCTATCGAATTGAATGCCGCCGGCCATCCAAATCTTCTTTGTGAGCTGATAACGAAGCCGGCCGCGCACGGTGTTTCGCTGATCCTGAGAGTCCGGGAAGTGCCCTGAAGTGGGTATCACGGCGTCCTCGCCAAGAAACAGCCCTCCGGTGACCGGGAACCAGGCATTGCCCAGGATGTACGAGTAGCTGAGAAAGCCGGAGAAGCGCTGCCATTCGGTCAATTCCACTTTGGCTTCGGCCCCGTAAATGACCGCCTTGCGAAAAGCGATGGGGAAACTGATGGTGGTGTTCTCGATCTGGTTGTCGTCCGCATAATTGTTCACCAAACGGCGGAAATAATTGGCGTCGACGCGCAGCTTCTTGAATAAGCTCTTCGAAAGCCCCGCTTCGTAATAGTTGCCCTCCGAAGGCTCGACCGGCAGTTGCAGCGAGACAGTGTTCAGGTTGGCGGCTGCCGTGGAACTGGACAGCAGAACATTTTCGAACGATGGGGTCTGAAACACGCGGTCGTAGGAAAAATGTACAACCAGATCGGCACCTGGAAAATAACGCGAGATCGCCAACCTTGGATCGACCGCCTGGCGGTTCAGCAGAAGCTGGTAGTGGTCCCAGCGTAACCCGGCATTGATGGTCCAATTGCCGAGATGAATGAGGTCCTGCACAAATGCAGCTTGTTCCAGGTCGGGATGGCTGGCGGCAAAATGGAAGGTGGCGGGTGTGCTGGGGTCGAATTGCGTTGGATCGGTGATGACGAAGCCAAAATGTTCATGCAGAAAAAGGTTGTCAGACTCCACGCCGAACTTCCATTCGTGCCGGCCGCTGCTGATGGCCGCCATGCCTTTGAAATAGCCCTCGCGGAACCAGTTGTGCTGGGAAACGATGATGGGGGTAGAGGCCGTGTTGGAATAAAAGTCATTGGCGTTGTCGCGCACCATGCCGCGGAGGTCCAGCAAGGCATTGGGAGAGAAGATGTGCTGGTAAGCGATGACTCCCATGGTTTCAAAGTTGTCGGCGTTTTGCCGCTGGCCAGCCTGCTGCTGCACGATCTCATTCGGTAGGTCGTAGCGGGAAAGCTCGTGGCGGACGGTCAGATTGATCCGGTCATTGGCGGTGACGTCGCGTTCATAGCGCAGCGAAAAATCGCCAATGGTGCCGGTGTTCGAGTAGTTCTCCGGAACCACAGGATTGACATAATGCCCGGTCATACTGCCGGAAGCGCTGGCGCCCAAAGTATTTTTGCCCCAGGTGTATTGTCCCTGCGCAAAACCGCCGAGGGTATCGAAGCTCCCGCCGGAGAGCACGGCGTCGCCGTGGAGACCCGGCTGCGAGTCCGGCACGGTGTTGAGTTCGACCACGCCTCCCATTTTCCTGCCATATTCCGCCGGGATGCCCGCGGTGTAAATGGCCATAGACTGCACACCGTCAGCTTCGATTTCCGGGCCAAAGCTGGGCGAACGGTTGTCTGTCAGAGGGATGCCGTCCACGACAAACTGGGTTTGATACTCGGAGCCCCGGGGGTGAAGCACCGCGTTCCCTTCATACAGCCAGCCTGGTTGAGAATTCACCAAATCCTGGAGGGATCGCCCCGGCAAGGACTCCAGGCGGTTCTGAATGGTGTCCTCGCCAATTTGATTCACCGAACCGGCCTGGTCAGGATTGATCAGGGTATCCGTGGCACTGACATTCATGGATTGAGCAACCGAGGGGAGTTTCAACTGAACGGCGTACTCCTTGGGAGTGGAGGAACGAATCTGGACCGAATCAGACACATCGGCAAATCCTGCGCGGCTGATCTCAACTTGGTACACGCCGAAGGGTAGTCGCTGTATGTCCAACTCCCCTTGCTCATCGGTGACCAATACGTTGCGGTACTGATTCGCCTCGCAGACGAGTTGAACGGTTGTTCGCAACCCGAGGCCAGCTGGGTCGGTCACTTTCAGGCGGAGTTCGCCGCGGTTGCTCTGACCAAGCAGAGGCAGGGAACACAACAGAAAGAGAACCACGAATCTGCCGGTCAAGGAAATAGACTCCCGCGAAAGGCGAAACATTCTCAAGCACGCCAACGCATTCAGGTGACCCTTAGCTTGCCACGCTTCTCAGTTGTTTGGAATTCCTTGAAACGTACATGGCAATAACCACGACGGCTCACTATGTGGCGAGGCATCAAAAGAACCCGGTCGACACCTTGATGTGGAATCAGCGGTCGCTGGATTTTGCGAATGCAGTGGCTGACGATCGGGTTCGTGAGTTTTACCCATCGCTGTACCTGAACATGGGAAAGGCCCACGAAGACATTGGAAACCGTGAGGCTGCGAAGCGATTCTATGAGATGGCTGCCGGCGTCGTTGACCGCCTTGGTGATGGGCGATACGGAAAAATCGTTCGCGATGCGGTCGCTAGGGCGCGGCGGCGGCTTGCCGAGTGAAAGGCAGAGATGCGGTCCTGGTCTGTGGAGCTATGACGGGCAAGCGAAGATCGCGGTTTTGCGCTGCCGCCACACGCCTCGTACCAGCGGACGCTGCTGGTGCAGGGAGCCACTCCATTTTGGGACTATTTGCAGAAGACGGTGATCTGCGGCGCTGGGGATTGAAGTCCTGATCGCGCGCTTCGGACCTTGGTACGGTGTAAACAGGGCGGTGGGCCTTATATGTGTGTTAAAACGTGGGACGGGGCGGATATAGTTGCAGGCGAGGGCGAAGAACCGGGGTTCGCGCGGTGGGTTGCCTGGGAACGAAAGGGGGTTAAATGCCCGGCCACGACATCGTTGTGATTGGCGGATCGGCAGGTGCGCTGGAAGTTTTGCAGAACATACTGGCTGCGCTGCCCGCGGACTTGCCAGCGGCGTTGTTCGTTGCCCTACACCGTCCGGATTTACCACTCGCAGTTGACGCGCTGTCGGCAACGGTGAGTAAGAGCGGCGGCCGTCGAGTGGAGGCAGCAATCGACGGCAAGGGCATTGAGTATGGTCACGTGTATCTAGCGCCGTCAGGTTCTCACCTAATCATTCAACGTGGGGCAATGCGAATAGAGCACAGTCCGAGGGAGAGTCGGTTTCGACCCAGCGTGGATGCATTGTTCCGCTCGGCAGCGATGGCATACGGGCGAAGAGTAGTGGGAGTGCTGCTCAGCGGAATGCTGTCGGACGGAACGGTGGGGCTGTGGCAGATTCGGAAGCACGGTGGGATCACGGTGGTTCAGAGGCCAGAGGAGGCGGCTTTTTCGTCGATGCCGAAGGAAGCGCTGGAAAACGTGCGGGTAGATTACTGTTTGTCAGCCTTGCAGATCGCGGGCAAAATCGCGGAGTTAGCGTGGGAACCGTCGGCGCCAAGCATTCGTGGGATGCAGAAGGCTCGAGTGTTGATTGTGGAGGATGAGCGCATCGTGACGATGAACCTGAGTCAGCAACTGGGCGAGCTGGGGTATGAAGTGGCGGGCATGGTGGCGTCCGGGGAAGAAACACTGGAGTTGGTGCCGATAGCGAAGCCGGATATCGTGCTAATGGACATTCAACTCGAGGGCAAGCTGCCGGGCACCGAGACGGCACGGCTGCTCTGGGAGAAGTACCAAATACCGGTAGTGTATCTAACGGCCCATGCAGATGCGGACACTCTGGATGCCGTGAAACGATCGACGCCCTTTGGATTCATCGTGAAGCCGTTCCGTTGTGAGCAGGTGCATGCGGAGATTCAGCTGGCGCTGGACCGGTACGAACGCGAAATGCTGATGGGGCCGGGTTAGCCAGGGAACGTGACCGAGATTTGAGTGCCCCGCGCTGAATTGAAGTCAAGCGATCCGTGCAACTGCTCGACGAGAATACGAACCAACTTGAAACCCAAGGAGTCAGCGGGCAACTGCTCCGGCAGTCCTACGCCATCGTCGGCGACACGCAGAACAACCGCATCGCCTTTCCTGGAAAGCTGAACGGTAATCGTGCCGGCGCGGTCGTGAGGAAAAGCATGTTTCAAGGCGTTGGAGATTAGTTCGTTGATGATGAGGCCCAGGGCGACAGCGCGTTGCAGGTCCACATCCACAGGATCAGCGAGAATGACGGTGTGCACGCGGCCCGGCACCAGCACATAGATCGATGTGAGTTTGCGGGAGAGATTTTCGATGAAGGTCTCCATGTTCACGCGCGCGAAATTGCTGGACCTTCCAAGAATTTGATGGATTTCCGCAATGGCATGAACCCGGTTGGAGGTTTCCAGCAAAGCGTCGCGCACATTACTGTCCTGCAATGCGCGTGCTTGCAGGTTGAGCAGGCTGTCGATCACCTCCAAGTTGTTTTTGACGCGATGGTGGACCTCACGAAGCAGGATCTCTTTCTCGGCGAGCGCCTGAAGTAAATCCTCTTCGGCCTGCTTGCGTGTGCTGATGTCGGTGGCCGCACCGAACCACTCGATGATCTTTCCGCGAGAATTCAGGATGGGGACGGCACGAGAAAAAGTCCAACCGAGAGTTCCATCACTGCGCCGGACCATATGTTCGAGCTCGAACGTGGTCTTCGTCCGCACGGCTTTTTCGATTGCCGCGCTCACTTCAGCCTGTGCGTCGGGAGGAATGTAAAGCTCCATCCAGGAGGTATTTGGATCACGGGTCTCTGGCAAAAATCCGCCGCCTCCGAGCTGACGCATTTCCGTCCAGTCCGGGCTCATGCGGTAGAGGACATCGGAGCTGGCAGTGACGAGAGCGCGGAAACGCGCGTCGGACTCGAAACGGGCGAGCTTCGTGCGGGGGCGGCTTGGGCGACGGTGTTTTCTCGAGGCCGCGTAACTCCTGATTACACGTGCCATCCCTCTGCTGAGCTCCCGCGGGATCGCCGGGTACGTGCGTGCCAATTCACGAACTAACGGGCTTTTTACTTTTCACTACTTCTTCTGGGTCCACACGCTTTTTTGTGAAATGGACAG
>DASPVD010000135.1:0-63521 GCA_035622555.1 Candidatus Eremiobacteraceae bacterium
GGTGGTCTGCGCGATGGTGGTGTCATAGTGCACCGTATTGGCGCCGGACCACGGCCCATTCAGATTGTCACTAACCGACAAGCTGGTTCCTCCGGCGTTGCCGTACGATAACGCGCACGTCAGCAGATCTCCTGCGGCCACATTGTTCAGCACCACCACCACCGAGCTGGTGTTATTGGTTCCATTGTCCGTGGACCCATGCTGCACTAACTTGATCGAGGACGAACTCTGCGACACGGTAAAGTTGACACCATTGCTGTTCACCCCACCTACAGTGACCACCACGTTTCCAGTGGCCGCTCCACTCGGCACCGGCACAAGGATGCTATTCCCATTCCAGTTGGTCGGCGTCGCCATTACGCCATTGAACGTCACCGTGCTGCTGCCTTGCGTTGCTCCAAAATTCGTCCCCATGATCGTCACCGGCGTCCCTGTTGGGCCGGATGTTGGCGAAAGACTGGTGACGGTGGGAGTTAATGCTGTCGCCGCGGGCTTGAAGGTTGCCACCTGGGCAGCCCAAGTGGTGGCCGCTGCGGTCCACGTCGCGGCGATCGAAGCGGCACTGCCTTGAATCTGATATTCGCTGGCCAACCAGGTCTCCGGCGCGTTGTTAATGAACGTGAACCCGCTGCCCGCAGTCGGCGATTGCACATTTTCCAAATCCCCCAAGATCAATTCGCCAGCTACCGTGGTGGTCACGCTGCCACTCGACGGATTCGCCGTGGTGCCGTCCGTCTCCGTGTTTTTATCTAGAGGACTCGATGTGGCCGCTCCTGACCATTCTTGACAATTCATCGCGCCATATTCCCCGGCGCTTCCCGGGGTGCCCGTAATGGTTGTCGTTCCAGCCTTGCTATTGGCCAGATAAAACTGCCCGGTGGTCTGCGCGATGGTGGTGTCGTAGTGCACCGCATTGGCGACGGACCACGGTCCATTCAGATTGTCGCTGACCGACAAGCTGGTTCCTCCAGTGTTGCCATACGTCAGGGTGCAGGTCAGGAGGTGCCCGCTAGCCACGCTGGGCAGGGTTACCACCGTCGACTTGGTGCTGGTTGTGCCATTGTCCGTCGATCCGTGCTGCACCAACTTGATCGTTTGCGCCGAACTGCTGAACACCAAACCAAACGACACCGCCAGCCACGCTCCCAGGGCACGCCAGATTATGCGCTTCATGAGCAACCGGCCTTCTCTCTGGGGACCAAACTCTTTGTGCGGAGTAAAAACGAGTGGCCATTATCATACCGATTAGAATCTGCTAGTCAACTGAGCATTCCGCCCATTCCGCCCCGCCGCACGCGTTCCGCGCAGTTTGACCCCGATTCCGCCGCCCGATAGACTCGATTGCGTTTTGGAGGAGTCATGGCTACGGCTGCTTCCGCCCGGGTATACAAGAATTTCATTGCGGGAGAGTGGGTTGCGCCACGCGGTGGAAAGACACTGCTGAATCATAATCCGGCCACCGGGGAACTCATCGGCGAGTTTCCGCTGTCCTCACAAGCTGACGTTGATGCCGCAGTCGCCGCCGCGCACCAAGCCTACGTGACCTGGCGTCTCGTCCCTGCTCCTAAGCGCGCCGAAATTCTGTTTCGCGCCGCCGAACTCCTGGTCAAACGCAAAGAGGATTTTGCCCGCGACATGACCCGCGAAATGGGCAAGATTCTCCCCGAAACTCGCGGCGACGTCCAGGAAGCCATCGACATGACCTATTACATGGCGGGTGAAGGTCGTCGCCTTTTCGGTCAGACCACGCCTTCGGAATTGCCCAACAAGTTCGCCATGTCGCTGCGCCAACCTATTGGGGTCTGCGGCATGATCACGCCCTGGAATTTCCCGATGGCCATTCCCTCGTGGAAAATGATGCCCGCGCTGGTTTGCGGCAACACCGTGGTGCTGAAACCGGCCGAAGATACGCCGCTCTCCTCATATCACCTGATCGAAACGCTGGTCGAAGCGGGCTTGCCCCCAGGTGTGGTTAATCTCGTCAGTGGCGGTGGCCCGGAGGCCGGTGCGCCACTCGCCGCCCACAAAGATGTGCCGGTTATCAGTTTCACCGGGTCCACCTCGACAGGGCTCATCATCGCCCAGACTTGTGTGCCCGACTTTAAACATTGCAGTTTGGAGATGGGCGGCAAAAACATCATTGTGGTGCTCGACGACGCCAATCTCGACCTCGCCATCGACGGCGCTATCTGGGGCGGTTTCGGCACCACAGGCCAGCGTTGCACCGCTGCGAGCCGCATCGCTGTGCATAAGCCGGTCTACAACGAATTCGTTTCCCATTTTGTGGAGCGCGCCGGTGCCCTGAAAATTGGAAATGGCCTGGATCCCGCCACCCAGATGGGTCCGATCATCAACGAACAGCAATTGCAGACGGTCATGAATTACGTGGAAATTGGCAAGAAAGAAGGAGCCCAGCTTCTGACCGGCGGCCATCGTCTTGATAACGGAGAATACCCCAAGGGCTGGTTCCACGAAGCCACCGTTTTCGGCGATTGCCAGCCCACCATGCGCATTGCTCGCGAGGAGATTTTTGGCCCGGTTGTCGCGGTCATGGCCATCGACAGCCTGGAGCAGGGAATTGATATAGCCAACAGCGTGCCCTATGGCCTGTCCGCCTCTGTCTACACCCGCAATGTGAATGCAGCCTTTTCTGCTCTGCGCGACCTGTACACCGGCATCGTGTACATCAACGCGCCCACTATCGGCGCCGAGACTCATCTCCCGTTCGGCGGCACCAAGCAAACCGGCAATGGCCATCGCGAAGCGGCCGTCGCCGCCACCGATTTCTTCACTGAGTGGAAGTCCGTCTACATCGATTACTCCGACAAACTCCAGCGCGCCCAAATCGACAACAACTAGACCGTCCCGGCCACTTCACTTGTGCTGCAAGACAAGCATAGCCAGAAAAATGCGTTTCGTTTTTTTTGGTGATCTGCGTTCGTGTGGAGATTTGTCATCTCGAACATCGCAACCCAGCCCGTTGTTCTCTTTCGTCCTTTTGCTCTGGCCGACACATGACTGCAAACACCTTTGACGCCCCTTGACACTGTTTCTAAAATGGTAGTTAGCACTTGTTCAGGAGCGCTGCTCATGCGGTACCCTACCCTCCAGGAACGCCGCAACCGCCAGGTTCTGGCCGACATCGTGCGTACCTACATTGAGACCGGGGAACCCGTCTCGTCCCGCGCCATTTCCCGGCGCTACGAGGAACCCCTTAGTACCGCCACTATCCGCAGCGTTATGGCCGATTTAGAGGACGGGGGATATTTGTATCAGCCGCACACCTCTGCGGGACGTGTACCCACTGCGGCGGCCTACCGCTTCTTCGCCCAGGAAATTGCTTCCCAAGCTACCCTCAGCATCGAAGACCGCGACTGGATCAGCCGCGAAATGGCCAACGTTTCCAGCGCTGCCGAAATTACCGAACGCGCGGGGCACGTGTTGGCCGAGGTGTCCAAAGGTTTGGGCATCGTCGTGTCGCCGCCCCTGCGCAAGGCCGTCTTAGAGCACGCCCGCATGTGGCTGATTCCCGACGGCCGGGTGGTTGTCGTGCTGATTTCCCCGGGCGGCAATACCCGCGACAAGGTCCTGCGCCCACCTCGTCTGTTCACCCAGGAGGAACTGGACGCCACCGCCGATTTCTTAAATCGTCTCTACAAGGGCTGCACTCTCGAGGCCATTCGTACCGACCTGCTGCAGAAGTTGGCCACCGAGCGCGAACGATACGAGAAAATGGCGCACAGCGTGCTCACCCTTTGTGATCCAGCCATCCTCGGCGAAAGTCCGCAATCGCAGATTTACGTCGAGGGTACCGCCCAGATTGTCACCGCCCCCGAGTTTGCCGACCAGGCCCAGCTCGGCGAACTCCTGGCCGCGATTGAGGAAAAACATCGGCTGATTACTGTATTGAACGCTTGCATTGACACCCCTGAGCCTGTATTCGTGCAGATTGGGGTTAAGGAGATATCGCAGTCCGGCGAAAATATTGCGCTCATCAGCGCGCCTTACTCGGCTCACGATAAGTCCCAGGGTTCCCTGGGCGTTCTGGGGCCTACTCGCATGCATTACGAGCGCGCCATGACCGCGGTAGCTTACGTCGCACGGCTTTTCAGCGAGGCGTTAGCCAAAATTGAGTGATCTTGATTTGCACCCTGGAAGGGAATAGCCATGAAGGACCCTGAATTGGACACTAACAACAACGCACCCGCCCCGGACGGTGGGGAAGAGAAAAGTGGCGAAGAAATCGTTCGCGAAGAAGCCGAAGCGAAGCGGCTTGCCTCGGAACTCGAGGACATGCGCCAGTCCCTGGTCCGCCTGCAGGCTGACTTTGCCAATCACCGCAAGCGCGCCGAAAAGGACAATCGCGAAGCCAGCCAGCGCGCCACCGCCCGCATCATCGAGCAACTCATTCCCATCATCGATGGCTTCGAGCACGCCCTGGCGGCTCATCGTGAAGCCGAGTACCAAAGCTATCGCAAAGGCTTTGAGCTGATCTACAAGCAGTTGCTCGATAACCTGGCGCGTCTCGGCGCCGAGCGCCTCGAGCCTCTGAATCAGCCTTTTGATCCTCGCTTCCATCAAGCCATGGAACGCGAGGAAACCGCCGATCATGCCGACGGCACGATTTTGCAGGTGTACCAGCCAGGGTACGTGTATCATGGACGCGTTCTGCGGCCCGCCATGGTTCGCGTAGCGGTTCAGCCCAAGGCGGCATCCAATAAGTTCGCGAACTAACATGACCAAAACCCAACCTCGAGACTTTTATGAAGTACTTGGTGTAACCAAATCCGCCAGCGTGGACGAGATCAAGTCCGCCTATCGCAAGGCCGCAATGCAGTGGCATCCCGACCGCAATCCGGATAACAAGCAGGAAGCAGAAGTGCGTTTTCGTGAGTGCACCGAAGCATACAGCGTTCTCAGCGACCCGCAGAAGCGCCAAATCTACGACACCTATGGCCATGCCGGACTTGCCCACGCAGGCGCTCAGACCGATTTCAACGAAACCATCTTCCAGGATTTTCACGATATCCTGGGCGACTTCTTCGGCTTCGAAGATCTATTTGGTGGCGGCGGTCGCCGGCGCGCTGGAGGCCGCCGGGTTCAGCGTGGCGCCGACTTGCGCTACGACATGACGCTGACCTTCGAAGAGGCAGCCATGGGTGTGAGCACCAAGATTCGCGTTCCCCGTCAGGAGTACTGCGAATCCTGCAACGGCACCGGAGCGAAGAAGGGAACCGGTGTGGCCACCTGTCAGACCTGCGGCGGCCGCGGCCAATTGGTCTATCAACAAGGCTTCTTCACCATCAATCGTACCTGCCCGGCTTGTCAGGGCGCCGGTCAAATCGTCAAGGAACGTTGCCTCGATTGCCACGGACAAGGACGCTTGGAGCGCGAGCGCACCATCGAGTTGCGCATTCCACCGGGCGTCGACACCGGCACGCGTCTGCGCGTGCAAGGCGAAGGTGAGCCGGGGCCAAACGGCGGGCCCGCGGGCGATCTTTACGTTGTTCTCGAAGTCAAGGAGCACAAATTCTTCGAGCGGCGTGGCGCGGACCTGTATTGCACCATCCCGCTGAGTATCGCCCAAGCGGCTCTCGGAACCGAGTTGCAGGTCCCCGCGTTGAACGGCGAAGAGCGCCTGAAAATCCCTGAGGGCACTCAGAGCGGCGCGGTCTTTCGCATTAAGGGCAAGGGCCTTTCCGATCCCCATGGCGGCGGGCGCGGCGATTTGTACTATCACGTCCGCGTGGTGACGCCGACCAAGCTCACCAAGGAACAGCGTAAGTTGATGGAGGAGTTGCATAGCACCTTGAAGGTCGAAAACAAGCCCGCCGAGCGCGGCTCGTCGTTGTTCGATAAGGTCAAAGACATTTTCGGCTGACCGCTGCTCCGTAACAATAACCGCTCATGCGTCGCCGCTTCTTCGTCGATCGCTTCGAAAATGGCCGCGCCTCGATGCGCGGCGACACCGCCCACCATCTCGGCCGCGTCCTGCGCGCCCAGCCTGGCCAACTCTACGAACTGAGCGATGGCGCCTCGGTTTGGCTTGGGCGAATTGACACCGTCGATCGCGACCGCGTCGACTTCTCGTTAATCGAGCAGATTCTCGGCGAAGCTCCCCAACTCCACATTACCTTGTTATTCTCAATGATCAAATTCGACGCTTTCGAGTGGGGGCTCGAGAAGGCCACCGAACTGGGTGTGTCGCGTATTGTGCCCTTGGCTGCCGCGCGCAGTGAAAAGGGATTACTCACCGCCGCTGCCAAGCGTGCCGCGCGGTGGAACAAAATCCTGATGGAATCCGCTCAGCAGTGCCGTCGCGTCCAACTGCCCACCCTTCACTCGGTCGCGAAACCGGCGATCGCCTTCGCTGCGGCATCTGAGGGCCTGCGCATTTTCCTGTCAGAATCCTCCGAAACTCCTCCGCTTCGCTCTGTGCTCGCCGGGACCCGCCACTCAGACGTAACTCTGGCGATTGGTCCAGAAGGCGGCTGGACAGACGATGAACGCACCACCGCTCAGGGGTATGACTTTCTCGAAGCGTCCTTGGGCAAATTGATTCTCCGCGCCGAAACCGCGGTCGTAGCCTCTTTGGCGATCCTGAATTTCGCGCTGGCCCCCGCGGAATCAGTGACCCATGGAACACACTCCTGAACGGCTTTTGGGTCTTGGTTTTTGCGTCAGCCTTCCGACCATCACGCTGATTGCTATCTTTGTCGGAACACTCACAAAGAAGCACGCGTCAATTGCTGCAGCGATAGCAGTACTGCCAATCTCTGTCATTGTGTCTGGGCTTGCGCTGACCAAGTTAGACAAGTAGTTTGATTGTTCGACGATAGACACCACCTACCCTCATCTCGCATTTAAACCTGCCCATGAAGCCGGAACGAAACCCGTTGGTCCACACGACAAACAGGCCCGAGAAGTTGGCGTGGCAAAAAGATTTTTTTCGCCTATCCCCAAAACGCGCATCTAAAACCGCGTACCAACCCTGCCTGCAGGTGACATTACCGCTGGAGGAGCCGATGAATACTCTTGGTGAAGCTAAAGCAAAGGAAAAACGCCAAACCGCCGGGCAGTTGTTGATCCGAAGCCTGCTGCAACAGGGCGTCAAATATATATTCGGAATACCAGGCGGAAAGATCATGCCGACCTTTGATGTATTGCGCGACGAGGGTCCGCGGCTGATCGTCTGTCGACACGAGCAGAACGCCGCGTTCATGGCCGCCGCTACAGGGCGTTTGACCGGAAGACCAGGGGTTTGTCTTGTCACCTCAGGCCCGGGCACGGGCAACCTCGTCACCGGCGCAGCAACCGCGACCACCGAAGGCGATCCCATGGTTGCCATAGGAGGTGTTGTTCCCTTGGCGGATGCTCTCAAGCAGACGCACCAGTCTATGGACTCGGTGGCCATCATGAAACCGGTCACAAAGTTCAGTGTCGCGATCGATGCGCCGGAAGCTGCCGGTGAAGCAGTTGTAAATGCTTTCCGCGCTGCAATGACTCCTCGTGCCGGAGCATCTTTTATCGGATTTCCGAGGGACGTGCAGGGTGAAGCGACCGAAGCCAGCGTACCACCTTTACTGCCGCTCCCTGCATTGGGGGCAGCACCTGAAGATATGATTCGCCGCGCTGCGGAAAAAATATCCAAAGCGAAGAGCCCTGTTGTCCTCCTTGGCATGGGTGCGAGCGAACCTCGTGCTACAGCCGCTGTGCGCGGTCTTTTGAAGCGTCATGCCTTACCTGTGGTGGGCACATTTCAAGGTGCAGGAGCGGTATCGCGTGAACTACTTCCACTATTTTTCGGCCGCGTTGGACTCTTCCGGAATCAACCGGCAGACAAAGTGCTGGCCAAGGCCGATGTCGTGCTAACCATCGGTTACGATCCAGTCGAGTACGACCCGAGTTTCTGGAACGTCGGTAAGGCAAGGGCCATCATTCATCTGAACAGTTATCCCTGCGACATCGATAACCGTTATCAACCGGAGGTGGAACTTCGCGGAGCAGTTCCCGAGACGGTGTCTGCCCTCGCATCATTGTTGCAGGAGCAATCCTTCGGCGCAGGTCGGGAGCTTCAAGCGATTCATGCCGAGGCGATGGCGTTGGTCGGGCCGCAGGCGCCGAAATCCAACGGCAGCTTGACTCACCCGCTAAGCATCGTGTTGGCGCTGCGGAGTCTGGTCGATGATGACACTATTGTCGCCTGCGACATGGGATCGATCCACATCTGGATGGCGCGGCACTTCTTCGACTTTGAGCCGCGCAAACTCCTGTTCAGCAACGGGCAGCAGACTCTGGGAGTAGGGATCCCGTGGGCCATGGCTGCGAGTCTGACCTATCCTGCTAAGAAGGTGGTGGCGGTCGTCGGCGATGGGGGCTTCCTCTATTCGTCCATGGAACTAGAGACAGCGGTTCGCTTAAAGCTCAACATTACAGTCATTGTCTTCCGCGACGGCGGATACAACATGGTCGCCTTTCAGCAGGAACTTATCTACGGGCGCACTTCAGGCACAGACTTTGGAAATCCGGACCTCGTGAAGTACGCGGAAAGCCTCGGGGGCGTGGGCATGAGAGTCAACAAGCCCGATGAACTACAGCTGACCCTGCGCAAAGCGCTGGAGACTCCGGGCATAGTCGTGGTCGACATCCCGACCGATTACAGCAAGAACGTGGAAATCGGCCAACATGTCATTCCCGAAGCCTGGGATTGAGAGGATGTGCATGAAGGATTCACTTGTATCCGGCTCGCTGGCAATGATCCAGCCGGCGTGGCACCACGTATCAGGCAGCAACGATCATCGGGCGGGAGAGTTGTATCAGGTGTCCTTGATGTCCGCTTTGATTGCCGGGATTTACGAAGGTGACGCGACATACGGGGAGATTCGGAAACACGGTGACTTCGGCCTTGGCACTTTCAACGACCTCGATGGGGAGATGGTCGGCTTCGACGGGACCTTCTATCAGCTTCGCTCGGACGGGTCCGCCCGTCCCGTCACCGCTGACCAAAAGACACCTTTCGCGGTGACTACCTTTTTCCAACCAGAAGAGGAGCTGAATGTGTTACAGCCGACGACCAAGAGCGACCTCCTGGCGATGATTGAAAAGGTCACGGATGGCAACCTCTTCAGTGCGGTGAAGGTAGATGGCACATTTGACGAAGTCCGCACCCGGACCGTGCAACGCCAAGTCAGGCCGTTTCCTCCGCTTACAGAAGCAGCGAAACATCAAAAAGAGAACGTCTGCACCAACGTGGACGGGGCGCTCGCCGGATTTCGTTCTCCGGTCTATGCTCAAGGTATCGGCGTGGCGGGATTTCACCTGCACTTTCTGCGTAAGGATAAACAGGCCGGAGGGCACGCACTGGATTATTGGCTTCATTCGGGCAGGGTACAAGTTTGCACAGTCCATGATCTCCACGTAGACTTGCCCACCTCGACAGAGTTTCTTAAAACCAACTTCGCGGACGGGGCGCTGAACGCAAAGATCAAAGCGGCAGAGGGATAACCTTAGTCGCCGGTAAACGAGTCCTGGTAAACGCCCTTCTCAGACAACCTCATTTTACGGGGTTCAGGGGCATGCAGACTGACCTGGTTCCGCTGGGTCAGCTTGCTTTCGCCAAACTCTGGACCCGCTACCCCATTTTCTCGCCGCTGGTCTCGCTCTGCGCTCTGTGCGAAAATGTATTCATGGCAACCACGGACACCACCACCTTGGCCAAAGGCATTACTCTTACCAAGCCGGATGACTTCGGCAAGCTGCTCCAGGACGAGGGCATCATCTTCACGCAACTCGACAAAGCCGTGAACTGGGCTCGCAAGAGTTCCATTTGGCCGTTGGGATTTGGCCTGGCCTGCTGCGCTATCGAGATGATGTCCATGGCGGCATCTCGCTTTGACGTGGCCCGCTTCGGCGCCGAAGTTTTTCGTCCGTCTCCCCGCCAAGCCGACCTAATGATCGTTGCCGGCCGCCTCTCGCAGAAGATGGCGCCTGTGATTCGCCAGCTCTATGACCAGATGCCCGAACCCAAGTGGGTCATCTCGATGGGAGCCTGCGCCACCTCCGGCGGTGTCTTCAATAACTACGCCATCGTGCAGGGCTGCAATCAGGTTATCCCGGTCGACGTCTACGTCCCCGGCTGCCCGCCGCGGCCCGAAGCCGTCCTGTTCGCCATTTTGCAGCTGCAGAAAAAGATCGAAGCTGAAAAAGGTTCCTTCAAGCGCGCCCTCAATCTCGATTAACTTCTCACCTCGTTGTTCTTCCACGGTTGTACTCGTGTCTGCGCCCAAGCCCACTCGTCCTCGCCAGCTGTCACTAACACGAAACCCTTTTCTCTCTTAACGTAAACTGCTACCGTAATCCCGCTATGCAAATACCAGACACCACTTCCGCTCGCGATCTGCTCCGCCACACTCTTGCGACAACCGCATATCGTGCCGGCAAAGTCCTCCGCGACGCTCCCTCAAACTACGCCACATTCCACGCCGGCGAAGATTGCCGCACACCCATTCAGATCCTCGCCCACATCGGAGACCTTTTCGATTGGGCTCTTTCCATGGCCAAGGGGCAGGAAACTTGGCACAACTCCAAGCCCCAGCCTTGGCCCGACGAAGTTCAGCGCTTCTTCGATTCACTGAAGAATTTCGACGATTACCTCGCCAGCCCCGCGCAGCTCCACGCCTCGCCGGGAAAGCTGTTCCAGGGCCCGGTTGCTGATGCTTTGAATCATGTTGGTCAACTTGCTATCCTGCGCCGCCTGGCGGGCACGCCCATCCGTGGCGAGAATTATTTTCAAGCCGACATTGCCAGCGGTCGTGTCGGCGCGAAGCAATCTGCCCCAGCCTTCGAATTTGATTGAATCTTAGCAGGCCCCGCCCACCGAGCCAGATAGACTCGATTGCGCACGAAAGGCGCTCTGATGAACGCTCCCGAGCGAAGGCGCTATCCTCGCGCTAAGCCGCCAACCAGCGTTGTTGCCGCCTGGCAAGCGGGCACGCAGCGCGGCGTTTCTTTCGTCGACAGCATCGGTGTCGGTGGTCTCTTTGTTCGTACCAAAGAGCGGGTGCCTCTGCGCTGTCTCGTCCAGATTCTTCTGGACCTTCCCGTTGGTCAAGTGCGCGCCCGAGCCATCGTTCGTCGCGTCCTGGAAGGGCAGGGAATGGCCGTCGAGTTCATCGCCATGGATCCCAGCGATCGCGCTCGTTTGTTCCAGCAGATGAGCGCGCTGCTCCCGGCCTGAATTCTCATACCGCCGGTGGTGAGGCCACCACCGTGGTGTTTCCTCCATCCGTCTGCAGCACCGTTCCCGTCACCGACTTCTCTCGCCGCACATACCCCATTCCAATCCAAGTCTTCCTATTCGGTGAAAACGCAACGCGGGTCACGTATCCCATTTCCTTCCCATCTGCCAACAAGGGCCCGTTCGACCTGGGTTCAGGGCCATCAAACTGCAAACTCACCCGCACTCGATTGACCTGTCCTCGCGAGCGCACCCGCTCCACAATTTCCTGTCCCATATAGCAGCCCTTCGAATAAGAAATATGCGAGTCCTGTAGTCCCGCCTCGTGGGGAATCTGCTTCTCCCCGAAGTCGTATCCGAACCATGGCACATCCAATTCGAGCCGCAGCGCATTCAAGGCTTTATAGCCCACCGGCCCGCCACCCAGCCGCCGCACGGCCTCAATCAAAACGTTCCACAATTGCTCCACCTGTTCCCGGGCCACCAGAAATTCCGCCGCCGCAATTCCCCCAGGCGCCCGCTTCACCAATCGGCACGGGATCTCCCCAACACGTACTTCCTGGGATTCCAGATTCTCCATTACCGCCAGCTCCGCCTTGCTCACGGTAAAAGTCACGTCCGCTGCCAGCGGTCCCTCCAGCGCCAGCGTCGCGTATTTGTCGGTTGCGTCGGTCAACGTCACATCGTCCATGATGATGTACTTGTCCATCATCGACACCAGCCGCTCGCGCATCATCGCGTGCGACACGCACAGCAGCATATCCTTCAGCGCGTGCGTTTCCATTTCCGCCTGGATGTGCCCTTGCGGGTTCAGGAACAACGAAACCGTTCCGTGATCTTCCTTCAACGTCTTGATGTCGTTGGTCAAAATCGCGTTCAAGTACCTGACCCGGTCCGGTCCGCTGAGCTCCAGGTACGCCCGGTAGTTCTTGTCCAACAATCCGACGTTCTGCCGCAGCAGACCGTACTCCGCGATCCAGTCGCCAAAATCATCCGGCAGTTCGCATCCAAACCACACTCCCATGGTGGCCCCATTTGTCTGGTGTAATGGGCCTAACGGCGTAGCCACCGCGCTACTTCCCAATTCCACAACTAGCCTCCGCTAACCGCCATTTACTTGTGGCGTTGCCTCGCAATTTCAGTGCTGTCCACTCAACGCCATTAACAATTTTCGCGTTCACGCCAATCCCATTCTAGTCCATCAACCTCCCTGCGCGTTCCTCTATTGCTCAAGTGAGACAAAAAAGCGGCGAGAGATGATCCTCTCGCCGCGGTCCTTGTCGCCTTGTATTTGCTCTATTCTCTGGAATCCCCCTGCGGCGGTGCTCCCGCGCCCGCACCCGGCGCGCGCTGTCCAGGCCTGCCCGGGCCACGCCGTTCCGTCCCGCGACGGGCCTGCCAGCGTTCCCGCAAAGCATCACGCAGCTTCTGCCTTTGCTCCGGCGTCAGGGCTTCTTTCATATCGAGCCGGAAGCCAATGCGCGTTTTCTCCAGGGCCAGCCGCGACGCGCTGATCTGTTGCAACGTGCTGTCGATGGCCGCGCGATCCGGCTTGTCTGCAGCCAGCAGATCCCGCAGATCCACTTCTTTCACCTGCATATCCGCTCGCTGCCGGATCTCGGTCTTGCGAAACGCCGACTCCTGCTGACGTATCTTGGCCACCTGCTCGGCGCTGATTCCCACTTTCTGCTGAATCTCCGGGTCACTCAGCAAGCGCGACAGCGCAAACTCCCTTCGCCCCCGCTCGAAGCGTCCGAAACGCCCCCGTTCGTGGCCAAATTCGCCACGCACTGCCGGTCCCATCGGACCCCGCGGGCCCCCCGGCTCGACCATTCCCGCACCGCCGGGTCCGCCGGGATCCACTGGTCCCATCAACTCCGGATCCGGTCGTCCTGCCGAAGCGTCCGGCCCTTCTTGCGCCAGCAACGGTCCGCAACTCAATGCCACGGCCAGTGCGGCCCAGCCCAGTTTAGTTTGTATGTTCATGTGTACCTTTCCTCGACGTCCTCCGCTTTATCTAGTTCCCTCACGGCTCTCAAAAAGTTCCTCGCAACTGTCTCCACCTAAGTCCGCTTGCCTCGTCGCCCCCCTGTTTTTGCATCTCCATCGCCTAACTAGGTAAAATATCACCTGCTTAGCGCACTTCTACCGTGCCGAAACTATTCGCCGTCTGTTCCGTCTGGCGTTGTTTTGCGCATGCCGCTTCGAACTTCGCCACAGGAGATCACCGTGAATCGCAAATCTTGGCCCATTCGCGCAACGCTTCTTGTTGTCATCGCCCTCTTCTCCATCGCCTCGGTCTTCGCGCAGTCCAACTCACCTCAATCCAATGCACCTGCGCAAAAACCCGCCAACCCCGCCGCCAAGCCGGCGGCCGCCTCCACCAAAACTCCCGCTATCCCCATCCCCGACATCCCGTACACGAAATTTGTCCTCCCCAATGGCCTCACCGTCATCGTCAACGAAGACCACAAGGCGCCCATTGTCGCCGTCAACACCTGGTATCACGTCGGTTCAAAGAACGAAAAGCTAGGCAAAACCGGTTTCGCCCACCTGTTCGAACATCTCATGTTCAGCGGCAGCGAAAATTTCAATTTCACCTACATCAACGCCATGGAACGCATCGGCGCCACCAATCTCAATGGCACCACCAACAACGACCGCACCAATTATTTCGAAAATGTCCCCACTTCCATGCTGGACTACGTCCTCTTCGCCGAGAGCGATCGCATGGGCCATCTCCTACCCGTGCTCGATCAGAAAAAACTCGATCTTCAGCGTGGCGTGGTGCAAAACGAAAAGCGTCAAGGCGAAAATCAGCCCTACGGCGTCACTGATCAACTCATCACCGAGAACACCTACCCGGCCGGCCACCCGTATTCCTGGACTGTCATTGGCTCCATGAAAGACCTGGACGCCGCCTCGCTCGAAGATGTTCAGGAATGGTTCAAAACGTACTACGGCCCTAACAACGTCACTGTGGTTTTGTCCGGCGACATCACTCCCGAAATCGCCCGCCAAAAAGTCGAAAAATATTACGGCGCTATTCCCGCCACGCCCCCCATTGCCCGCCAGGAGGTTTGGATCGCCAAGCGCTCCGGCACGCATCGCGGTTGGGTTCAAGATCGCGTCCCGCAGGCCCGCGCCTATCGCGTCTGGAACGTTCCTCAATTCAATTCGCCTGAGGAAGCGCAACTCGACTTGGTCGCCGAAATCCTCGGTCACGGAAAAACGTCTCGCCTGTACAAGCGCCTGGTCTACAAAGATCAAATCGCCACCAGCGCCACCTCCGATGACGACACCGATGAGATCGCCGGTCAGTTTGATTTCACCCTCACCGCCAAGCCTGGCGCGGATCTCGCCACTGTCGAAAAGGAGGCCGACGAAGAATTGCAGAAGTTTCTCAAGGAGGGTCCCACCGAAGCGGAGCTGCAAGTCGCCAAAACCCAAATCTTCGGCCGCTACGCCCGCATCGTCGAGCGCATCGGCGGTTTCGGCGGTAAGAGCGACATCCTGGCTCGTTGCCAGACCTATGCCGGCGATCCCGCCTGCTACAAAACCTATCTTCAACGCGTTCAGGCTGCCACTCTCGCCAGCGTCCGCAAAGCCGCCAATGACTGGCTCGGCGATGGCGATTACGTCCTCGAGGTGCAACCTTATCCCACTGATTTGACGACTGGTGCTCCCATCGATCGTTCCAAGCCGCCGGCTCTTGGGTCCGCGGAAGCCCTCAAGCTTCCTCCCATGCAACAAGCCACTCTTTCGAACGGCCTGAAAGTGGTTCTCGCCGAGCGCCACACCGCGCCAGTGGTCAATTTTTCATTGCTTGTCAGAGGTGGATATTCTTCCGATGCCTCCTCGTCTCTGGGCACCTGCAGCTTTGCTCAGCGCATGCTGGAGGAGGGAACTCCCACTCGCGATTCTCTGCAGATCGGCGATGAACTCCAATCCCTCAGCGCCAATTTCAACGCCGCTGCCAATCTCGATTACGCCACCGTCAGTCTGAACGCCCTCAAGATCAACGTGGATCAAGCTCTGGCCATCTATGCCGACCTGATCCTCCATCCCGCTTTCCCCGAGAAGGAATTCGAGCGCCTCAAGAAAGAGCGGCTTGCCGCCATCGCGCGCGAAAAAGTCACGCCTTACCCCATGGCCATGCGCGTCCTTCCCACTCTGCTTTACGGCAAAGGCCATCCCTACGATGAGTCCTTCGTCGGCACCGGTTCCACCGAGTCGGTCAGCAAAATGAGTCGCGAGAACCTTGTCAACTTCCACGACACTTGGTTCAAGCCGAACAACGCCACCCTGCTCATCGTTGGCGACGCTTCCCTTGCCGAAATCACTCCGAAACTGGAAAAACTTTTCGCCACTTGGAAGCCGGGTGACGTGCCGGTTATCGACGTGCCCAAAGTCTCTCAGCCCGAAAAAGACGTGGTCTACCTCATGGACCGGCCCGGCTCGGGCCAAAGCGTCATCCTGGCCGCCCAACTCGCTCCCCCTTACAACAATCCCGACCAGATCCCTCTCGAACTCGTCAACGACATCTTTGGCGGGAACTTCAGCTCCCGCATCAATATGAATCTTCGCGAAGACAAGCATTGGTCCTACGGCGTATTCTCCCGCCTGGTGCCCGCTCGCAGTGAGCGTCCCTTCGTCAGTATTTCCCCGGTGCAAACCGATAAGACCAAAGAATCCCTGGCCGAACTCGTTCGCGAGTACAAAGACATTGTTACCGGCAAGCCCATCACTGAAGCGGAACTAAAGGACGAGCAATCCAACGCTACTCTGGCTCTTCCCGGCAGTTTCGAAACCGTCCAGCAACTCTCCGTCGCCTACGGCAACATCCTTCAATACAATTTGCCCGAAAACTACTACAACACCTTCACCGAGAAGGTCATGGCCGTGACTCCGGCCGAAGCCAACGAAGTCGCCAAGAAATACATTCTCCCCGGCCAGTTGGTTTGGCTGGTCATCGGGGATATGAGCAAAGTCGAACACGGCATTCGCGAACTCAACATCGGCGAAGTCCATAAAATCGATGCCGACGGCAACCCCGTGCAATGATCGAAACGCGGAAGTTACGAGACCTGAGTAGTCTTTGTCATTCCGCGCCTGCCTGCGCCCGGCCTCGACAAGCAGGGCGAGGCGACACAACGAAGGACGGTTTCCCTCGCGCCTCTCGCGGTGAATCTCTCTCACCGTCTTTCTTGAGTCGCGACTCGCTTGCTTGAGTATTGTACCCGCACGCGCCACGGCTTCCCAACGTTCGCCTCTGCCTGTACACTCTCCCGATGACCGAATGGGACGCCGCCAAGTACGTCCGCCGCTCCAGCCTGCAAGAGTCCATGGCCCAAGAAGTCCTGGCGCTTCTCCAAGTCAACGGTTCGGAGCGCGTCTTGGACATCGGCTGCGGCGATGGCCGGATCACCGCGCAAATTGCCGCCCGCGTCCCTCACGGTTCGGTCCTCGGCATAGATGCCTCTCACGAAATGATCGCCTTCGCTTCCAAGCGCATCGCCCCGAATCTTCAATTCCAGGTAGCCAATGCCGCCAATCTGCACTTTCACACCGAATTCGATCTGATCGTCTCGATCAATGCCTTGCACTGGCTTCCTGATCCCGACCCGCCTCTTCACGGCATTCGAAGTGCCATGAAGCGTCACGCCGTCGCACAACTCCGCTTGGTTCCCGATGGCCCGCGCAAGAGCCTCGAAACCGTTATTGAAGAAACTCGAAAATCCCCGCGCTGGGCGCCCTATTTCGACAATTTCCGCGACCCGTATCTTCACCTGACTCCCGAACAATACGCCCAAGCCGCCCAACGCAATGGCCTTCGCGTTACCCACATGCACACAGCTTCCCAGTCCTGGGATTTTCAGTCCCGCGAGAATTTCTTTGCGTCCTGTCAAGTTACGTTAGTGGAATGGACCCGGCGCCTTCCGGAGCAGGAAAAAGGGAACTTCATCAACAATGTTCTGGATACCTACCGGACCGTTGCCGCCGACATTCCTACGGAAGCCAACACCTTCAAGTTTTACCAAATGGACGTCACCCTCAGTCCAACTGTCTCCGGCTGAATACTGAACGCGTCATTCCCAGAAGATCAACTCATTATAAGTTTGTGTTCTTTCGTGTCTCCGGGTGCTCTTCGTTTAAATCTCTCTTCGCGACTGACCAATTCGAATTTCTATTTTCTATCTTCCCACTTCCGTCTTCGTCAGCTCGCACTCGCCGCCTTCAATAATTGCACTTGCGTGGCGTCCAACCTCTGCACGATCACCTGCGCGAATCTCTTCAGTAACTCATATCCCAGCTCATGATCCTCATCTAGTTTGGACCGCAAGCATCGAGCATCGAACCCAATGGCCTTGGTTGCCTTCAGTGCTCTCGCGTTGAAGTGCCAGTGATACGGCGGCGACACCCACGACCACCCCAGAATGTCTCCCGCGCCCACTGTATGCACCGAAGACCGCGGCTGGTTCGGCATGGTCAACTCAATCGACACCGATCCTTCCTGAAGGAAATAAAAAGCGTCGGCAGGATCGCCTTCCACAAATATCGTTTTGCCTTCCGCAAACCGTGCATGTTTCGCGCACCCGGCGATCACTTTCAACTGCTTATCCGTCAGTCCCTTGAAAAACGGGTGCTTTTTCAGCATCGCGTCCAGTTTCTGAATCATTTCCACGCCTCCTCAGGCAGAATCTCACAAGGGTAGTGCAGCGCGAAACAGCATCGCGAACCAATCCAGCCGCGAACAAATGCGCAACGTGAGGTACGGAGCCAACTAAAGGCTGCGAGGTCACTCAACCTCGCCCTGCTCCCGGCGGACTACTCCTGGCCTCTTTCCAATTCAGCCTTCATTTCCTATACTACGCAACCCTGCAGAAAGCAACGACCCGAATCACGCCTTTCCGTTCATCACATCCGGTTCATGGAACCGTCAGCACCACTTTCCCAAATTGTTTTCCTTTTTCCAGATAGTTATGCGCGGCAATGCAGTCGTGCAGTGGCCACACCTTATCGACGATGGGTTTCAAGCGCCCCTGCGCCACCAACTTTAGCACTGTACGCAGTTCGTCCTTTGTCCCCATGTACGAGCCCAAAATCGAAAGCTGCCGCGTGAACACGAACCGCAAGTCGATTCGTGCATTCGGTCCGCTGGTGGCTCCGCAGGTGACCAGCCGCCCGGCATTTGCCAGGCTCTTCATGCTCTCATCCCACGTCGCTTCTCCCACGTGTTCGACTACCACGTCGGCGCCCCGATTGTGCGTCAGCCGCCGCACTTCTTTGGCCACCGGCATGATCCCGTGATGGATCACTTCGTCCGCGCCAATCTGCCTGGCCTTTTCGAGTTTTTCGTCCGTTCCGGCGGTGGCAATCACGTGCGCCCCAAAGAACTTCGCGACTTGAATCGCCGCGCTCCCCACGCCGCTTCCGGCTGCCAAAATCAGCACCGTTTCTCCGGGTCGAATCTGCGCGCGGTTCACCAGCATGTGCCAGGCCGTCTGGAACACCAGGGGCACCGCTGCCGCATGGTCCCAATCAAGATTCTCGGGATAGGGAAAACAGTTCACGTCCGGACAACGCACATACTCGGCGCAGCCGCCGTCCAGCATGTACCCCAGATTGGTGAAGTCCCGGCACAAATTATCGTTTCCCGAAAGGCATGCCGCACATTTCCCGCAAGTCACTCCGGGAGCCAGCACCACCTTCTGTCCCACATACACCGTGTGTACTTCCGGACCGACCTTCGCCACTTCGCCGGCAATATCGCTTCCGGGAATGTGCGGAAGCGGGATGAAAATCCCAGGCAGCCCTTTTCGTACCCACAAGTCCAGATGATTCAATGCGCAAGCGCGAACTCGCACCAGCACTTCATTGGGCCGGACATGCGGGTCCGCAACATCCGTATAGTGCAATACGCTGGGATCGCCATGGTGATGGAATACAATCGCTTTCATGGAAGACCTCCTGGTTCGGGCGCGAAGTGAAAGGGACCAGGGGCAAAACATATCGTATCACGATATGTTGGAGGCTCCTACCCCGTCCCTCCTTTAGGGACACCTTACCTCTGCTCGCCAACCCCTGTAAAGATCGCTTCGAATTGACAGCCGCCGGGGCCGGCCTTACGCTCAACAGCATGGACCTGTTCGAGGAAGTCGTCCGCATGCGCCGGGCCGGTCAGCGTGGCGCGCTGGCCACCATTGTGCACACCAATGGCTCCATCCCCAGCTTCGAAAGCTCCCGCATGCTGGTGCGCGAGGACGGCTCCATCGCCGGCACCATCGGTGGGGGCTGCGTCGAAGCCGATGTATGGGCTGCCGCCAAGGAGGTCATGCACAAAGAAGTGCCCCGCAAACTCACCTTCCACCTGAACGACGAAGCCAGTTACGATAACGGCCTGATCTGCGGCGGCACCCTGGAAGTCTTCGTCGAGCCGATTTTGCCCCAACCGGTGGTCTACCTCTTCGGTGGCGGTCACGTATCCATGGCCGTTGCCAAGGCGGCACATGCTGCTGGATTCGGTGTCGGTGTGATCGACGATCGCGAAGCTTTTGCCAATTCGCAGCGTTTCCCGATGGCCCACGAGATTTACGCCAGCTACCAGGATGCCTTCGAAAAACTCAAACCGAATGGCTCCAGTTATCTGGTCATCGTCACTCGCGGCCACAAGGAGGATATGCGCGTGCTCGCCTGGGCCGTACGCACCCAGGCCCGCTACATCGGCATGATCGGCAGCAAGCGCAAAGTTCTGAGTGTCTACAAGGCTCTGCAAATCGAAGGCTACCGCATGGACGAATTCGACCGCGTCTTTGCCCCCATCGGCCTCGAAATCGGCGCCCTCTCGCCGGAAGAAATTGCTATCAGCATTGTTGCCGAACTCATTTCCGTTCGCCGCAATGCCGATACCACTGCGCACAAAAGAGTGCATCGCGAAACGGATTCGGTCGTCGGAAGCTAAGGATCGCTCCAATCCTATGCTCGCTGCGGTTATTTTGTCGGGTGGCTCCTCGAGCCGCATGGGCTCACCGAAGGCATTGCTGGCCTACCAAGGGCGCCCCTTCCTCGAACATTTGCTGGACGTCACCAAACATCCCAGAATTGGGGTGCGCCGCGTGGTTCTGGGCGCTCATGCCGAGTCCATCGGCAAGGCTGTGTCCCTGAACGCCGACGAAATTGTCATCAACGACGAGTGGGAGAAGGGCCAACTCAGCTCCATTCAGGCGGCTTTGCGCAGTCTGCCCGCCGGCACCGACGGTATCCTTCTCTGCCTCATCGATCATCCTCTGATTAGCTCCACGTTGGTCGACGGCTTAATCGAGCAGTTCTATTCCACCTTGGCGCCGGTGGTCCTGCCTGTGTACGAAGGGCGGCGCGGCCATCCGGTGATTTTTTCTTCCGCGGTTTATGACGAACTGGAAAAAGCGCGCCCCGATTTAGGTGCCCGCAGCGTCGTTTGGGCCCATAAAGGTGAAGTCATCGAGTACATCACCACGGAAGAAGGCTGCGTCGTCAATCTCAACGACCCCGACACTTTCGCCCGCCTCACCAGCTAATTCGATTCATCGGGATTATCAGCGCTCCGCGCCTAAGAGCGTTTCGAAGAACGCACAGGCTGCCCTTGACGGAAATGGCCGACCGGAAATTACCGATAGCCGCGCGCCGACGCCAAGGAGCTATTTGCCGGGGAAGAAGTAGTGTGGCCCATTGCTAGAACCCGCCGGCACTGGGATACTTTGAGCATGTTCAGCGAAATTCTGTTGGATCATTTCCAGCACCCGCGTAATGCCGGGGAAATCCCCGGCGCCAACGTGAAAGCGGAGGTAAGCAATCCAGTGTGCGGGGATGTGCTGCGGCTTACCGCCGTTGTGCAGGGTGGAATGATCCAAAAGATTGGATTTTTGTGCCGGGGTTGCACCGCGTCGATTGCCTGCGCGTCGGCATTGACGGAAATGATAAAAGGGAAGGCGCCGCGGCAAGCCGCCTGCGTGACCGCCGAATCGCTGGCGGCAGCATTGGGTGGACTACCGGAGGCATCATTTCATGCGGCGCAATTGGCACGCGACGGATTGGATGCGCTGCTGCGACGGGCCGTTGAGGAATAAGAAGGGCTAACTTAAAACTTAGAACTTATAACTTAAAACCACTGATGCCCACCCCTCGCCTAGTTGTCGCCGCCGTCATCGAACGTTCCGACCGCCGCCTGCTCATTGGCCAGCGCCGCCGCGACGACACTTCTCCCCTCAAGTGGGAATTTCCCGGCGGCAAAGTTCGCGATGGCGAAAGTCTTGAAGCTGCCTTGGCCCGTGAGTTGTTCGAGGAGCTAGGCGCCACACTCCTCAAGAGCCGCGAGATCGCCCGTGTGCGCTATCAATATGCGAATTATCCCGAAGAAGTAGAAATTCACTTCTTTGTCGCGCGGGTGTCTGACGACGTGAAACCCGCCACCTTCGAACAGGTGGCTTGGGTACTGCCAAAGGAATTGGCTCAGTACGATTTCCTGGCGGCCAATCGCGAATTGATTGCTCATTTGGCCACCGGCAAGATTAAGCCCGCGGACGTATTAGCTTTCTAAAGTGGTTCACTCAGCCACGCCACCGCGCCGCTCACTTCTCCCGATCGTCGTACTCTTTCATCCAGTTGCTGCCCTTGAGCACTTCTCTTGGCCGCGTTCCATCGGGTGGTCCCACGATTCCGTCCTTCTCCATCAAGTCAATCAAATGAGCGGCGCGACCGTACCCGATCCGCAACCGCCTCTGCAGCGTCGAAGTGGATGCCCGTCCCATTTCGCAGCAGATCCGCACTGCGTCCTGATACAGCTCGTCGTCCACTTCTTCGTCGCCCGTCCCGGCCGCCGGCTCCTCCGATTCTCGAACTACCGGTTTGCCCTTGCCGTTCTCCTTGCTTGGGTCATCCTTGGGTGGCTCCAGCAACGCTTCGTTGTACTTCGCCTGCGCCTGCTCGCGCCAGAATTCGCACACGTTGGTGATCTCTTCTTCGGTCACCAGCGGTCCATGGATGCGGTGCAGTCGCGCCGAGCCGGCCGGCAAATACAGCATGTCGCCCTTGCCTAACAGCGATTCCGACCCATTCGAATCCAGAATGGTTCGCGAGTCCACCTTGCTCGCCACCCGGAACGAAATTCGGGCAGGGAAGTTCGCCTTGATCAAGCCCGTGATCACGTCCACCGATGGCCGCTGCGTCGCCAAGATCAAGTGGATGCCTACGGCGCGCGCCATCTGCGCCAGCCGCGTAATCGACTCCTCCACGTTGTTCGTGTCGACCATCATCAAATCCGCCAACTCGTCAATCACGATAATCAGGTAGGGAAGTGGCTTGTGCTCGCCCTCTTCCAAATTCTCAAACAACGAGAGCGACTGCTGCTTCTGAAACGTGCGGTTGTACTGGTCGATGTTCCGTACGCCGCGCTGCGCCAGCAGCTTCAGTCGGTTCTCCATCTCCCGCGTGGCATTGCGCAACACGTTCGAGGCCACTTTCGGATCGGTCACTACCGGCGCCAGCAGGTGCGGGATGTCGCTGTACAAACTCAATTCCAGCCTTTTCGGATCCACCAGCACCATCTTCACTTCGTCCGGCGTGGCCTTGTACAGAATCGACATCATCAGCGAATTGATGAACACGCTTTTGCCGGTTCCCGTCGACCCCGCGATCAGCAAGTGCGGCATTGACGACAAGTCCGTCACTCGGATTCGCCCATGCAGGTCCCGTCCCATGGCCAGCGTCAACTTGCTGGGTGAGTTGGCAAATTCGCTGGACTCCAGAATCTCTCGCAGCGCAATGGTTTGCCGCCGGTCGTTGGGCACTTCAATTCCCACCGTCGACTTCCCGGGAATGCGCTCGATCAGGATTGACTCCGCCTGCAGCGCCAGGCACATATCTTCCGTCAGCCCGATAATCCGGCTGTACTTGATTCCAGCTTCCGGCTTGAACTCGAACGTCGTGACCACCGGCCCCGGATTGATCTGCGTTACCCGCCCTTCCACCCCGAATTCGTGGCATTTCGCTTCGATGGCCCGCGCCCGTATCTTCAGCTCGTCTTCATCCAGCTTCTGGCTGCCTTGCCCTTCGTGCAGCAACTGCATCGACGGCAAACGGTAATTCGCTACGCTCTTGGTGATCTTTGGCTCAAGTTTCTTTGGCCTCTCCGCTGAGTCTGGCCCGAGCATCACCACCGGCGTTCTGTGCCCGCTGCCCTTTGCCGAATCCTCCTCGTACTGTTCTTCCGCAACTGCTACCTTCTTGGCCTTGAACACGTCCCCGGGCTCCTCCAGGTGAATCGCCTTCACCGCTATCTCCGCCACGTCGGTCTTTTCCGGACGTGCCACAATTTGCGGCGTCACCGGTTTACGCCCGGCCAGTTTGCGCTCCTCCATCGCCCGCCGCATCCGCGCCTCTTCGCGTTCGTCTTTCCATTCTTCCCAACGTGCCCGCGCTCGCTGCAAAATCGCGAACTTCTCGATCCTCCCCAACGGCCCTTTCGAACTGCTGGCCCACGCGTGCGCGCCGCTGAAGCTGAAACTGGTGGTCAGAAACAACGCCACAATAAACAGCGCCACCGCCACCAGGATCGCGCCCCAGAAGTTGAACCCGCTCTGCAATCCGCGCGACACCACTCCTCCCAGCAGCCCTCCTGCCGGGATCGCTCCGCGCACGTCCGGAAAGTGAATCATTGCCAGCAGCGACGGCACCGAAAGCAGCAACAATCCATATCCCACCAGCGTCGCCCACTGCGAGTCGATCGTTTGGCTGCGCAACCACCGGTACCCCAAAATTCCGGCCGCCACCGGCAGCAAAAAAGCCGCGAACCCGAAAAACTGAAACAATACATCCGCGCTATACGATCCCACCGGACCAATCCAGTTGCGCACCGGATTATCTCCCGCGGAAGCTACACTCACATTGAACGCCGGATCGTGTGGTGAATACGAAATCAGTGCCAAGCCCACCAGCACTGCCACCGTGAGGCACAAAAATCCCACCAGCTCATTGAATCGCTTATTTTCCGTTGGTGTCAGAAAGCGCACAAATTTCTCCTCAGCTTGAGCCGTTGCCATCGACAATCGTTTACCCAGAGTGCGGGGAAACGACGCGGATCGCTCATCGGCGTGGCCTGTGCGGTGGCCGGTCTGTGGACCGGCGAACACGGCCATCGAGGGGGAAGGCTGGGACACACGCACACGAGTTGCTACCCGTGCGATTTTCCCCGGGGGCGTGGCGCTGTGGCGCGCCCCCGTTTGGAGGAACTACCGCATCATACCATTCCGCGGACTCCGCACAAGCCCTCAAGCTCCCCGCGTTTCCCAATCCCGCATCTATGGTCCCGCCACCTTGGGCCGGCCCTGAGCTTCGAAAGGCTAACGCTGGCATTGAAAAACGGATGGGGCCGTCTCTGCCCCCGCGTTGCCCGCTCAAACTCCTTGGCCGCTTGAGGAATATCCAAGTTGTTCCTCACCCCACCAATCGCGACGCAAAAAACAGCACCGCGACCCCCACGATAATCCGGTACACCGCGAACGGCCCGAATCCCCGTCTCCGCACCCACGCCATAAACCACGCCACGCTGCCATACGCCACAATGAACGACACCACGAACCCAATCGCCAGCACAATCCACCCGTGCGCGTCGATGCTGGACACCCCGATGGGATTCTCCGTCTTTGTGCCGTGCAACGATTTGTACAAGGTGTACAGCGTCGCCATCGCCATGGTCGGCATCGACAAGAAGAACGAAAACTCCAACGCCGAAGCCCGGGACATTCCCGCCACCTGCCCGGCGGCAATCGTCGACATTGACCGCGATGTTCCCGGAAACACCGCCGACAAAATCTGGCACGCCCCGATCCACACCGCCTGTCCCAGACTCATCGTTTCCATGTGCCAGGTGTGAATGAGGCTACCGGCCGCGCCTTCGCCCGCCGATTCCGATTTCGCGTTTCTCGCATCCACAAACCACATCACGATCCCGCCAATCAACAGTGCCGCTCCCATCACGTACGGATTCTCCAGGTTTTTCCCCACTACCTTGGTCAGCAAATACGCCGGAATCGCCGTGACCACGAACGCGATCGCCACCAAGCTGAGCGGATGCGTCCAAATTGTACGGTCGCCGCTCTCGCCTTTGGGAAATGTCGACAGGAACTTCGCAATGCGCTCTCGAAAATAAATCGGCAACGTCAAAATAGCTCCCAGCTGGATCACAATCGAGTACATCTTCCAGTATCCGCTGCCCAAATCGATGTGCAGCAGCGCCTCCGACAGCCGCAAATGCGCCGTCGAGCTTACCGGAATGAACTCCGTCAACCCTTCCACGATCCCCAGAATCACGCTCAACACGTAATCGTTCACGCCTGATCTCCCATTGAGTTGCACACTTCCATCGAGCTACTTGAGTGTAACCGCATGCCTGCGCCGCACCCTGCCCTTAATTAGGTCTACTGTTCGGAATCATTCAACACGCGACCAATCTTGCCGCCCCGGCTTCCAAGGAGCCCTTTCGTGAAGAGTATCTTTCATCTTCCATTCTCGACTCTCGCCACTCACTACTTCTTCTCACCGCCTCATCCCAGCCGTTTCCTCATCTCATACGCGTCCACCCGCCCCAGGTAATACCGCTGCGACACGGCCACGCTACGATATCCATGACGTTCCCAGAACGCAATCCCGGTGGCGTTGTCCACCGCGGTTTCCAGCAGCACCGACCGCACCTCGTGAAACTGGAAATTTTTCTCCATCTGCTGCAGCAGCGCCGTGCCCACACCACTTCGCCGTTTTCCAGGTGCCACATCCAACGTGATGATGTGGGCCAGCGGCGGATTCTCTTCCGCCAGAATGAATCCGGCTATTTGCTTGCCCTCTTCCGCCACCAGGCAATCCGCCTCCGGCAGGTTCAAAAAATATTGCAGCGACCATTTGCTGTAGGCGATTCCCGGCGGAAAGCAGATCTGGTCGAGCTTATAGATCGCTGTGAAATCCCGCGCCTCGTACTGCCGGATGGCCGCTTCCGTCATAACTCACAACGAACGCCTTCGAACTCTGAACCTTTGACTTGAACAGAACTTGACCCTACAGCCCCTTCCTACCGCTTCCCCAGTCCCAAGGCCTTCAGCGTCACATCATCCACGGTTGTCGTCCCGTCCTTGCGAACCACAACGCTGAAACCTCCCGCATAGTCCCACATGGTCCAGCCAATCCCGTATTTCTCCAGTGCCGTTCGCACATCATGGATCCATGCCGCGCGATCTTCGGGCGTTGCGTCCAGCCGGTACACCCCAAACTCATTGCAAGTGAGCGGCACATTCCAGCGTTTGCCCCAGGCTGCCGCCAGCGCAATTTCCGCATCCACGCGCGACGCGTTCCATCGTTCCAGCCCATAGTGCACAATGGCCTGCTGGTTCGATGGGTCAGGCACCTGCGTGATTGCGCTTTGCACATTCTCTGGCGTGGAAGGGTACGGCACTTTGCTTAAATAATGTTGGAAATTGGCGGCCCACGTCGCTGCTTGATGCGTGAAGATGTGCGGCTCGTAAAAATGGAAGTTGTAAATCAGATTCGGGTCATGCAACGGCTCCATAAACAGCAGTTCGCTGATCGCCGACCAATTTGCGCCCGCCACGATGATGGTGTTTTGGGGAGCGCCTTCTCGAATCGCGCGAGCCAACCGTGCTTGCACCCCGGCCCACCGGTACCTGTCCCTGAATTCCGGCTCATTCAAAACCTCAAAAAACACTTTGTCTGGGTCCAGCGTCGAATAGTGCCTTGCCAGCGCCCGCCAATAATCCTCGAACTGTTCCACGAATCCATCGTCGCTGGCCAGCTTGGCCTTGAAATCGCTCTCCGGATGAATATCGATGATCACCGCTAATCCCTGGTCTAGAATCATCTTCACCGCGGAATCCACCATCGCCAGATATTCCTCCGGAATCCGGTCCGCATGCCCGCGCCGGAACATCGGTTCGCAGTTCAACGTGAACCGCACATGATCGAATCCCATGTTCTTGATCAGCGCCATGTCCTGCGCTGTGTCGTATGTGTCGAAATGTTCCTTGGTGTAACCCTTCGGGTCGAACACCTGCGAATACCAGTGGCTCAAATTGATTCCGTGTCGCAAATTTTGTGCGCGTTTGAATGCCAGCCCGGTATCCTGTGCAACCAACGATCCCGCCATCATCACCGCAACCTCCACCGCCAAAATGCAACGGGCGGCCATGTAAGCCGCCCGCATCGTCCCGAATTCTGCCTTCCGTGTTCGAGTCCTCATTCAGCCCATCCCGTCGAGTTCGTTCGACACGGTCCTCGCGGCGTATTACCCGGCGTGACCTACGGACCCGCGCACCCCATCTTGCCACAACTCCACGGGCACACACTCGTATCGTGCGCTTACTAGGGTCCTTCACATTTTTGGGTTGCAATTTGTGGTCAGTAGCAGGAGCACTCCCGTACTCGCTGCCAGTGCTTTTAACCTTTTAGCGTTCCTTTACAACTTTACCGTTACCGTCTTTACCTCGGTGTAATTCGCCAATCCATATTCACCGAGTTCGCGTCCAATCCCCGACTGCTTGAATCCGCCAAATGGCGCGGCCGCGTCGAACACGTCATAGCAATTGATCCATACGGTTCCAGCCCGCACGCCATCGGCAATCGCGTGCGCCTTGGTGATGTCCTTCGTCCAAACCGCCGCAGCCAAGCCATACAGGGATTTGTTCGCGCGATCCACCACCTCGTTGATGTCCTTGAACTTCAGTATCGACATCACCGGCCCAAAAATCTCTTCTTGCGCGATCTTCATATTGTCCTGGACGTCGGCAAACACCGTCGGCTCGATGAAGTATCCTTTGTCGCCCACGCGCTTACCGCCCGCCAGTAGCTTGGCGCTTTCCTTCTTGCCCGACTCGATGTACCCCATGACCTTGTTGAACTGGTCCTGGTCCACCTGCGGCCCCTGTTCGGTGTTTTTGTCGAAGGGGTTGCCCACTGTGCGCTTTTTGGCTCGTTCTACGCTCTTGGCCACGAACTCGTCGTAGCACTTTTCTTCCACGTACAGCCGCGATCCGGCGCAGCAGCACTGTCCCTGATTGAAGAACAGCGCGAAGTGTGCTCCTTCGATCGCCTCATCCATATCCGCGTCGGCGAACACGATGTTCGGGCTCTTCCCGCCCAACTCCAGCGTCACCCGCTTCAAATTCGATTCCGCCGAATCCTTCATGATCTCGTGACCTACTTCCGTCGAGCCTGTAAACGCCACCTTGTCTACATCCATGTGCCGCGCCAGCGCTCGCCCGGCCGTCGGCCCGTAGCCCGGCAGCAGGTTCACCACGCCTTCAGGGAAGCCCGCTTCCAGAATCAATTCGCCCACGCGCAGCGCCGTCAGCGGCGTTTGTTCCGCCGGCTTCAGCACCGCTGTGCACCCCGTCGCCAGTGCCGGCCCGAGCTTCCACGCCTGCATCAACAGCGGAAAATTCCACGGAATGATCTGCCCCACCACGCCAACCGGTTCATGCTTGGTGTAGCTGAAATACCGCCCTTGCACCGGGATGGTCTTTCCCTGAATCTTGTCCGCCCACCCGGCGTAATACCGGTAGCACGCAATCGTCAGCGGCAAATCCGCCGCCAACGCGATGTGGTACGGTTTTCCGTTGTCCAGCGACTCCAATTCCGCCAGCTCTTCTTTATGCTTTTCGATCAGGTCAGCCAACCTGTTCAGCAGCACGCCACGCTGCGCCGCGCTCAGCTTCTTCCGCCATGGTCCGTGATCGAATGCCGCACGCGCCGCGGCTACTGCCTTGTCCACGTCGGCCGCATCGGCTTCAGCCACCTGCGCGATCACATCCCCGGTTGCTGGATTAATCGTCGGAAACGTCTTTCCCGACGCCGCATCCACCCATTTCCCATTAATCAGCAGTTTGGTCGCGCTTACCTTGACCTTTGGTTCGATTACGCTCGTTGCTGTGGCCATGCTTTCCTCCTGGCTGGTTCGGCAAGGCTACACCCAGCCGCCCCCAGAATCAACATTTCTGCTACATCCCATTCATTTTCTTGTTTTGCCCAGTCCAACTGTCCGGAAATTAAGCGCCCTACCGCGGTCTGAATTTCGATCGGGTTTCGTCTAATTGTTAAAAGCTAAAAATATTCCTGGTTGCCCTTGGGTTGCGCCTGGAATGATTTTCTGCGTCATCTCTAAGTTTCAGCTTTCAACTTCTGATTCCGTGCCGCCCGCGTCACCACCACCGCCGTCGTCAATGCTCCCAACAACAACAACGCCGCCAGGTAAAAGGGCGCCCCCGGCGCATGCACCTTCACATTTTGTGCAATCGCCAGCGCAAACACCTGCGTGAACAACACCGGCCCAGCCATCCCCGTCACTGCTCTCAGCGAATTGATCGCCCCTTGCAATTTCCCCTGCGAAGTTACGTCCACCCGTTGCGACATCAGCGATTGCATCGCCGGTCCTGCCACTCCCCATAACGCAATAAATGGAATGAACGTCAGCATCACCCAGCCCTTTTTTGCGATCGCAAACCCGGCGAATCCCAGTGCCCCATAAAACAGTCCGCTGGCCAGGCTGAATCGTTCCCCAAACTTCTTTACATACGGGCCCACCAATCCTCCGGACACAATCGCCGCGCACACTCCCACCACTCCCAGCGAAATCCCGATGCTGCGCGTATCCCACGCGAATCGATATTCGGTGTACAGCACCCACATGCTCTGCAGCGCTTGATGTGCCAGGTAGAACAACGTCACCACGATCGACAATCCCGCTAGCTCCGGGTGCGACCGCAGCAACGTCAACGACCCCAACGGATTGGCCATATGCCACGCCGACTTGGCCCGCTTCTCCTTCACCAGTGATTCCGGCAGCACAAACACCCCATAGAAAAAATTGGCCAGGCTCAGCAACGCCGCCGCCCAGAACGGTGCTCGCAAATTGTATTGCCCCAGCAACCCACCCACCGCTGGTCCTATGATGAAACCCACGCCGAACGCCGCTCCCAGCATCCCAAATCGCTTCGCGCGCTCTGGTGGCGCGGAAATATCCGTGATATATGCGAACGCGGTCGACACATTCGAAGCCGTAATTCCGGAAATGATTCGTCCCACAAACAACCATTTCAACGACGGCGCCAGCGCCATGAAGATGTAATCCAGTCCCAATCCCAAGCAGGAAATCAGGATTACCGGACGCCGACCGAACCGGTCGCTCCATGCCCCCAATACCGGCAAGAACAAAAACTGCATCAAGTTCCAGGCGAACCCGAAGTATCCGATCATGTCGGATGCTCGGGAGATATTCCCGCCTTCAAATTGAATGATCAGATTCGGCAGAACCGGCGCGATGATCCCAAATGCCAGAAAATCCAGCAGCACCGTAATAATTATGAAGATCATCGCCGCCCGCGAGTTGGAGGCATTCGCCGCCGGGGCAGGGAATTGCTGCGTCGCCGAAACCGTGTTTTCCAAATCCGCCATGCGCCTTCGGATTCTAGCCTATCTCTTCACCTTGCTTGGGGGTATTAGCGCAAACCGAATATTGTGACTTACACTTCCAATATCACCGGCAAAATCAGCGGCCGCTTCGACGTCTGCTTGTTGATGTACTTCTTCAAATCCACGCGAATTTTCTCTTTGATTACGGACCAGTCCGCCCGCTCTTCCAGGTTCGACGACTCCACCGTGCGCGACACCACGTCCCGTGCGCCCGCCAAAAAGTCGTTCCCGTTCTCGCTCATCAATCCCCGCGTCACGATCTCCGGCGCCGATTCCACCTGCCCGGTATGCTTATCGATGGCGATGATCGGAATCACCACGCCCTCTTCCGACAAATGTTTCCGGTCGCGCACCACCATTTCTTCAATCTCTTCCAACGATCCCGAATCCACCAGCACTCGTCCGGTGGTCACCGGATCGCGCCGGTACGCGCCGTCTTCGGTAAACTCCACGCATTTGCCATTTTCCAGCAGCAAAATCTCTTCGCTGACGCAACCCAACTGGTGAGCCAGCGCGGCATGCCGGAACAAGTGCCGGTATTCTCCGTGAATTGGTATGAAATACCTCGGCTTCACCAGCCGCAGCACCATCTTCTGTTCTTCCTGGCTGGCGTGGCCGCTCACATGGATCGGCCCACTGGCGTTGTCGTAGTACACCAGCGCCCGGCGCCGGAACATATGGTCCAGCATCCGGAAAATCGCCTTCTCATTTCCGGGAATAATCCTTGCCGACAAAATAATGGTGTCGTTTTCCTCGATGCTTACCAGCCGGTGATTGTCCACTGCGATCCGCGACATCGACGACATCGGCTCGGCCTGTGATCCGCTGACCAGCAGCAACAGTTTCTTCGGTTCGAAGGTGCGCAGATCCTGCGGCCGCACCACCATGCCGTCAGGAATCCGCAACAGCCCCAAGTCGTGCGCAATTTCCACATTGTCCACCATACTGCGCCCGACAAATCCCACTTTGCGCCCGGACCGTTCCGCAATGTCGATCACTTGTTGAATCCGATGGATCGACGACGCAAAGCACGAAAGCACCACCCGCCTCGGCGCCAACCGCGTCAGCTCCTCAATTCGCGGCACCACCGCACGTTCCGATGGCGTGAACCCTGGCCGCTCCACGTTCGTCGAGTCGCTGAACAGCGCCAGCACCCCCTCGTTTCCATAGCGCGCCAGCGCGTGCAGATCAAAAGGTGCTCCATCTACCGGCGTCTGGTCGATCTTGAAATCGCCCGTGTGCACAATCACGCCTAGCGGCGTTCGAATCGCCAGCGCCACACAATCCACCGTGCTGTGCGTCACCGGAATAAACTCGATTTCGTACGGCCCGATTTCCACCAGCCGCCCCGGGGTTACCTCAAACAGCTTTGCCGATTCCAGCAGCCCCGCCTCTTCCAACCGTTTCTTCACCAGGGCCAGCGTGAAGCGCGTCCCATAAACCGGTACATTCAAATCGCGCAAAATATATTGCAGCGCGCCAATGTGATCTTCGTGCCCGTGCGTCAGCACGATGGCCCTTACATGTTCGCGGTTTTGTTTCAGGTAGGCTATGTCGGGGATGACCAGGTCTACGCCTAGCAGTTCCGATTCCGGGAACATCATTCCCGCGTCCACTATAAGGATGTCCTCCCCATAGCGGAACACCATCATGTTCATTCCGAATTCGCCGAGTCCACCGAGAGGAATTGCGGTCAGCGTCTGCGTCAGCTTGCTCAACGAGTGTGGCGCTCCATCACCCAACCTCAAATCCTACCATACTGCCCTACTCCCCTCGCCGCCGGCGCACCCTACGGGTTCTTGCCCCCAAAAAACAAATGCGCAATCGCCACCAAAATTACCGCCCCGACGAATGCCGCCGCCAACGAAAACAAAAACGTGTTCGCGTGCACAATTCCCAAATTCGTGAAAATCCATCCGCCTACCACCGACCCAATCAATCCCAGCAGAATATCCCCGATGCAGCCGAATCCCCGTCCGCGCGCCACTTTTCCGGCCAACCATCCCGCAAGCAACCCAATCACCAGCCAGCCCAGCAATCCCCGGTGCCGCTCCACAATCACCACGGTGTCCTGCAACATCAGCAGCGCACTCGCCAGCGTCATTTCCCCGCCTCCTCTCGAAATAACCTGCAGCCTGACAATTCACTTTCACTTCAACTGACGCGTCCCAGATATCCTATACAAACATCATTCCGCGCGCTTGCGCCCCTATTCGCGAATCTCCCCCGCCGGTTCTTGCTGGGTCATGCAGTGCAACGTCCCCAATCCCAGCACCAAGTCCCGGCAATGAATCCCCACCACCTCGCGTCCCGGAAATAATCTTGCCAAGGTATTCAAGGCGACCCGATCATTCGCGTCATTGAACGTCGGCACAATCACTAATCCATTCGCGATATAAAAATTCGCGTAGCTCGCGGGCAACCGTTGGCCGTCGAAGTACACCGGCCGCGGCATCGGCAGCGTTTCCACCTGCAACGCTCGTCCGTCCTGATCCTTCATGGCCTTCAGCCGGCTCAAATTCTCGCGCAGCGCCGCGTAGTTCGCCTCGTTCGCATCTTCCTCCACCACGGTCACCACTGTCGTCTCGTTCACAAAGCGCGCCAAGTCGTCGACGTGTCCGTGCGTGTCGTCGCCCGCGATTCCGTTTTCGAGCCACAACACGTTGGTCACCCCCAAATATTCTCGAAACACTTCCGCGTAGTCTTCTTTCGTAAACCCCACATTCCTTTCCTGCACCCGGCTCTGCAAGCACTCTTCCGTGGTCAGTAGCGAGCCTTTTCCGTTTACGTCGATGGACCCGCCTTCCAACACCACCCGTTTTCCTTGGTGCTTCGGTAAAAACACTCGCCGCTTCAGGCGCGCGTTTACTTTCTTCACCGCCACCGCGTCCTTTCTATGATTGGCGTATTTCGCCCAGCCATTGAACACGAAATGGTTATACGCCACTTCGCCCGTCGCGTTCTTCACGCAAATTGGCCCGGAATCCCGGATCCAGCCGCGATCCGTTGGGACACGAAAAAACTCTACCGCGTCCAGCTTCGCCCCTGCCTTCTTCAGAATTCCTCGCGCCCGCTTTTCTGCCTCGCCGTTCTCTACCAGCAGGAACACTCGTTCCATTTCCGACAGCAGCCGCACCATTTCCGCAAACGCCCACGGAATCAGCGAAAACTTTCCTGGCCAATCGGTCAACTCGTGCGGCCACGCCAACCACGTTGCTGCATGTTTCTCCCACTCCGCTGGCATGCGGAATCCCATTTCGGCCGGCATTTTCCCCGCATCTCTATCTTTTCTCATTTCTTTTCCCGACCATCGCCTTCACCCAGTCCTCGCACGAGTGACGCAAAAGAAGCCCAAGTCATCGTGAGCCTCCCTGCGCCCACGTGCGGCAGGCGGGCCAAGCACGCGAAGTCCGCCGGGTGAGGACCATCTTCGACCGCCGCGTCATGAGTTGGGCGTTTCTCCGTTCTCGCCACTCATCACTCACCACTGTTTCGTTGCCCGTCACTGCTCTTGGATCCATCGTTGTAACAGTCCGCCGTACGCCTCAATCCGGCGATCCCGGAAAAACGGCCAATTCCTCCGTGTGTCCTCGCTCTTCGCCGGATCGCATTCCACCACCAGAATCTCTTCCTTGTCATTCGACGCCTCGGCCACCAACTGCCCCGACGGATCGGCCACAAACGAATTGCCCCAAAACTCGATTCCCGGGTCGCCCTTTTCCGGTTTCCCCTCGAAGCCCACGCGGTTCGCCACCGCCACATAAATTCCATTGGCCACTGCGTGCGCTCGCTGGATGGTCTTCCACGAATCCAACTGCGCCGCGCCCAATTGTGCTTTCTCGTGTGGATGCCACCCGATGCTGGTCGGGTAAAAAATCACTTGCGCCCCCAGCATCGCCGTGATCCGCGAACCTTCCGGGTACCACTGGTCCCAGCAAATTTGCACGCCCACCCGCGCGTACTGCGTATCAAAATTCAAAAATCCTAAATCGCCGGGAGTGAAGTAGAACTTTTCGTAGTACAGGGGATCGTCCGGGATGTGCATTTTCCGGTATTTCCCTACGTAACTTCCGTCCGCGTCCACAATCGCGCAAGTGTTGTGATACACCCCCGGCGCCCGCTTCTCGAACACCGATACCACCAGCGCCGCTTTCGTTTCCTTCGCCACGCCCGCCAATCGTTCCGTGGTCGGTCCCGGCACCGGCTCCGCCAGATTGAACAGCTCTGTATCTTCCGTCCGGCAGAAGTATTCCCCCGCAAACAGTTCATGCAGACTAATGATCTGCGCCCCGCGCCGTGCCGCTTCGCGAATCTTGTCGGTCGCGCGCGTCAGATTCTCTTCTTTGTTGGTGGTGCATCGCATCTGCACCAGCCCCACCGTAAACTTATCCGCCATTTTGCTTTCCTTCCACGCTATTTCGCAGCGATCGCCTTTCTTATCGGATTACAATCATCGGATATCGGTCACCTCGCCGCCACAAACGAATTTTCCAGAATTCTACTTTCCTTCTTCTTCTGTTTGTACTATCAATTCTTCTCGACATACAATCCTTTCAGCGCTCGCAAATCCCGGGCTGTTTCATTATCCGCCGTTCATCTTTTGTGTTCGAGGAGTCGCGATGGCCAAAAATTCCAACAAAACTGTGACTGGCCGTGTTCTGCACGATCCGGTCAAGGACAAACTTCGGCCCATTTATCCGCTCGATCTGTCCAAAATCGAAACCATCGACGACCTCGTCCGCGCCATGGCCGACACCGCCTACACTGCCCGGCAAATCGGTGATGCTGCCGACGTGCTCGAAGCCATGGCTCGCGACAAAGACTGTTTTGTGGTCATGACCCTTGCCGGCGCTCTCACCGTCGGCAAAATGGGCCTGGTCTTCTGCGATCTCATCGAATCCGGCGTCGTCAAAGCCATTGTCTCCACCGGCGCGCTCATGGCTCACGGTCTGGTCGAAGCCACTGGCCGTTCCCACTTCCGCTACGACCCCACCAAGATGGACGACAACCAACTTTTCCTGGCCGGCTACAATCGCGTTTACGACTCCCTCGAGCCGGAGACCAATCTCGATCACGTCGAGCAAGTGGTCGGCAAAATTCTCGAAAACTGGGATCCCGCCGAAGTCGTCTGCAGCTGGAAGCTGCACAAATGTATCGGCGCGTATTTGGTCAAAAACACCAAAGGCCGCGGGATCCTCAAATCCGCTTACGCGCACGACGTGCCCGTCTTTGTTCCCGCTTTCTCCGATTCCGAACTCGGCCTCGATTTTGCTCTCAATCAATACGCTCGCAAGCGCGACAATCGCCCGCCCCTGCGCTTCGACCCGTTCGAAGATTTCGAGGCCTTCGCCAACACCATGCTGGCCACCAAGAAAATGGGTATCTTCACCATCGGTGGGGGTGTGCCGCGCAACTGGTCCCAGCAATTCGGCGTCTACGCGGAACTCATGGCTCGCCGCGGCTACAAGGATTTGCCTTTGAAACGCTATCACTACGGTGTGCGCATTTGTCCCGAGCCGGTGCACTGGGGCGGTCTCAGCGGCAGCACCTACACCGAAGCGGTTAGTTGGGGCAAGTTCGTGCCGCCCGAAGAAGGCGGACAATTCGCGGAGGTTCTCGACGACGCCACCGTCGCTCTTCCTCTAGTCGTCGGTGCCGTCCTCCAGCGCATCGGTTATCTCAAGAAGTAGCGTCGGCTGCTTGTCAATTGGTTTGCCCTGGTAATTCCGGCATTCTTGCCGGACCGCCACTCACCACTCTTCCTCTGTGCGCTCCGCGGTGAATAGCCGTTTCAGCGGCCATGCTTCCATAGCGACGCGCTCATGCTCGCGCTACAAATCGCCCACAAACAAAGCGGGCGCCCCGATCCTTCTCGAAGCGCCCAAAACTGAAAACCGATAACATACAACTTGTAACTTAGAACTTCTAACTTCCAACTTCTTCACTCGTCATCGCCGTGTAGCACCGCCGCCGTCAGCACCGTGGTCCACAATCCTCGCTTATCGCCGACCGCCGACTGCGTAATATTCATGGTCCGCACGATCTTATTCGAAATCCGGTACACTTCTTTCTTCTCGTCCCACGACAAATCCGGATCAAATTCCACATTCAACGTAGTTGCCAGCATTTCCGCCGCCAGTTCTTCGGCGTACTCGCCCGCCACTTCTTCGGTTTCTCCAAACGAGTGGTGCTCGCTCAAGTAACCATACATCGGCCGTTCGCTCGGCAGCGCCAACCCGATACTCGCCGCAATCAATCGGTGTGGCTCTTTGGTGGAATTTTCACTCATTACCGTGAACGCCACTTGTCCCGGCCTGATCAGTTTCAATCCTTCACTTCGGGAAATTAGCTTGCAATTTGGTGGGAAGATCGAACTCACGCGCACGATGTTGCATGCGGCGATCCCTGCATTTCGTAGCGCCAATTCGAAGCTCGATAGCCTCTCGCGATGTTTTCCTACGCCCTTGGTCAGGAAAATCTTCTTCGCTACGAACGCCATTTTTCCGGGTCACCTTCCAAAATTAGCTTTTTGTGCAGTGAAAAAATTTTCCACCGTTCAAAAAGTAACAAGCTTGCACCCCACTGTCAATGCGCTTCCCAATTCTCCGCCGCTCCGCGGGCGTTCCGGACACCGATCCTCCGAGCGCTCTGCAACCTTACTGCAGCAATTTTGTTTTGCGCGTGAATTCGCTGCCAAGAAAATTTAATATTGAACCGGAATTTCTAATTGAGATTCGTGGCCTGTCGTTCGTCGCGCCGTGCTACGCCGTTATCTCTGCCTTGCGAGTATTGAGTTGTGATTTTGAGGTGTGAACTGTGGGCCCTTCACTTCCAACTTGTGACTTTTGACTCTTAATTTTCGACTTTCGCCTTGTATCTTCTTCCTACTCTCCCGCCAGGCGGCTTACTAATCTCCCCAGCGGCCGGCAGATCGCCAGCACCTTCGCCAAATCATCCGGGGTAAAGTCCGGCCCCGCGGTGGACGTGCTGTCGCCTTTTCGGCTGATCTGCATTACCCCGACCACTTTTCCTTCGCTCAGAATCGGCGCGCTGATGATCTTCTGGATGGATTCGCCCGTAGTCGTGGCGGCTTTCACTCCTTCGAACACCGTGGCATGCCGCACCCCGGAAAAGTTGTTGTTGATCTCCGGACGGCTCTCGCGCGCTGTGCGCGCCGCCAATGCCGAATTGCTCGTCAGCGGCACGAAGCCCACATTCTTCAGCGCCGCGGGCACCAGGAAGTGCAGGTGGCGCCAGCGATTCGACAACCCTAGGATGGCCACCTCGTCCACCTTCACCCGTAGTTCCTTGGCGATTTTGTCTGCCAGCTCCGGCAGCGATACGTCCGCTGCGCTGGTCTCATCCTCGTTCAACGTGCTCGCCATTCGTTCCAGTTCCGACACCAAGCTCGTAGTCATATGATTTCATTTTCATTCTGGGAGCTCGTCTTTTCCGATGCGCATTGCCGGCTGCGTACCAGCTCTGGCCCCGCCAGGAAGGGTGTCACAGGGCCTCGCGGCTAACTTCCCCCGTCTCCCTGTTTCCATCTTCAGCGTTTCTCCCTTGGCTGGCAACAAATTTTCCGTTTTGTGTGCCTTCGCAAACCACACCCAACTTGCATCGCTTGTTACTCCTCTCCTATACTGATTTAGCCGCAACTCGGTGCTTGTTTTCCTCGAGCATTCCACGACACCTGCGGGAGTTTCGCGGCGGAGAGGGCATGTCTCCCACGACAACCCAGCCTGATTCAAACCACTTCTTCCGAAAATTTCACTCTTTTCCCGGCGGTAGTCGCGCCAGATTGGGCCAGTTCATTCCATGAGCGCCACTGCCGTAAACGTTGCCATCAGCCCATTGCGCTTCTGGCAGACCACCGTCGGCAAGAAAGCCGTCATGGCCATCACCGGGGCCATGTTGTTCATCTTCATCCTCGGCCATCTCGCCGGTAATTTGCAGGTTTTCGAGTCGCCGGAAAAGATCAATCGTTACGCCGCTTTCCTGAAGTCCGTTCCCGCTCTTCTCTGGAGCGCGCGCATTATTTTATTGCTCGCGGTCGTTTTGCATATCTGGTCTTCCTTCGAACTCTGGCTGCTGCAGCGCCAGGCTCGTCCTGTCAAATACGTCAAAAAGCAAAATATCCATTCCACCTACGCTTCGCGCACGATGATGTGGAGCGGCCCAATCATCCTGGCTTTTGTTATCTGGCATCTTCTGCAATTTACTTTCGGTGCGGTGCATCCCGGCGCCCCCTTCAGTGAAGAAAACGTCTATAACAATGTGGTCCTCGGCTTTCAAGTTTGGCCGGTTTCGCTCTTTTACATTATCGCCATGACCATGCTCTGCTATCACCTGTATCACGGCCTCTGGAGCATGTTTCAGTCGCTGGGCATCAATCACCCGGTTTACACCCCGTGGATTCAAGTTCTGGCGAAGGTCGTCGCCATCGTGATTGCCATTGGCTACATCTCCATCCCGGTCGCCGTTTTGGCCGGCTTTCTTAAGCCCGTTTAGCCTATGCTCCATTCACTCCAGTTCGTCGTTGTGAACGTCTCACAGCAACTCCATCATTCCGGGCGCGGCGCGGACCTCTGGCTCTTTGCGCGGGTTGTGCGGGAAAAATCTCTCTCGCCACTCGACACGCGGCACTCACCACTCTCTTTGGGGGCCACCTTATGGAATTAATCTCCCATGCCCCAACCGGCCCTATTGAGCAGTCCTGGGAAAAGCATCGCTTCGAACTCAAACTGGTCAATCCCGCCAACAAACGCAAGTACAACATCATCGTCGTTGGCTCGGGCCTGGCTGGCGGCGCGGCCGCTGCGTCTCTTGGCGAACTCGGCTACAACGTGCAGTGCTTCTGCTATCAAGACAGCCCCCGGCGCGCCCATTCCATCGCCGCTCAGGGCGGCATCAACGCCGCCAAGAATTATCACAACGACGGTGACAGCGTTTACCGCCTCTTCTACGACACCGTGAAAGGCGGCGACTTCCGCGCGCGCGAAGCCAACGTCTATCGCCTCGCCCAGATCAGCGTTAACATCATCGACCAATGTGTCGCTCAGGGCGTGCCTTTCGCCCGCGAGTACGGCGGCCTTCTCGACAATCGCTCCTTCGGCGGCGCTCAGGTCTCCCGCACCTTCTATGCCCGTGGCCAAACCGGTCAGCAGCTCCTGCTCGGTGCTTACCAGGCCCTCGAACGCCAAGTCGGCCTGGGTACCGTGGAAATGTACCCGCGCATGGACATGCTCGACCTGATCGTCGTCGATGGCCGCGCCCGTGGCATCGTCACCCGCAGTCTGTATGACGGCAAGATCGGCGTGCACCTCGCCGACGCCGTCATTCTCGCTACCGGCGGCTATGGCAACGTCTTCTATCTTTCCACCAACGCCAAGGGTTCCAACGCCACCGCCATCTGGCGTGCCTACAAACGCGGCGCGCTCTTCGCCAATCCGTGTTTCACGCAAATTCACCCGACCTGCATTCCGGTCTCCGGCGAATATCAATCCAAGCTCACCCTCATGTCCGAGTCCCTCCGCAACGATGGCCGCATCTGGGTCCCCAAAACTCCCGGCGACAAGCGTTCCCCCAGCCAAATCCCCGAATCCGAGCGCGACTATTATCTCGAGCGCCGCTATCCCAGCTTTGGCAACCTCGTTCCTCGCGACATCGCTTCTCGGGCCGCCAAAGTCGAATGCGATTCCGGCCATGGTGTCGGTCCCACCGGCTTGGGCGTCTATCTCGACTTCAGTGACGCCATCCGCCGTCTCGGCAAACACAAAATTGCCGAACGCTACGGCAACCTGTTCGAAATGTACGAGCGCATCACCGGCGAGAATCCCTATGAAGTCCCCATGCGTATTTATCCCGCCACCCACTACACCATGGGTGGCCTGTGGGTCGACTACAACTTGACGTCCACCATCCCTGGTCTGTTTGTCCTGGGGGAAGCCAATTTTTCCGACCATGGCGCCAATCGTCTCGGTGCCAGCGCCCTCATGCAGGGCTTGGCCGACGGCTACTTCATCATTCCTTACACCATCGGCGATTACCTCGCCGGCGCCAAGCTCGCTAGGCTTTCCGACAATGTGCCGGAAGCCAAAGAAGCCGTCGCCAACGTCACTGCCATCACCAAAAAACTGTTGAACGGCAGCGGCACTCGCTCAGTCGACTCTTTCCACCGTGAACTCGGCAAAATTGTTTGGGAGTACTGCGGTATGGCTCGCAACGAAGCCGGTCTAAAGAAGGCCATGGGCCAAATCGCCGCCCTCCAGGAAGATTTTTGGAAGAACCTCCGCGTCCTCGGCGCCAACGAAGAATTCAACCAGTCCCTCGAACGCGCCGGCCGCGTTGCCGACTTCTTCGAGCTTGCCGAATTGTTGTGCTTGGATGCTTTGCAGCGCCGCGAATCCTGCGGCGGCCACTTCCGCGAAGAGTATCAGACTCCCGAAGGCGAGGCCCTGCGCGACGATGCCAACTTTAGCTATGTCGCCGCCTGGGAATATCAAGGCCCCGGCCGTGCTCCCACTCTTTCTAAAGAGCCCCTCACCTTCAATTACGTCCACCCGTCTCAGCGGAGCTACAAGTGAAACTCACTCTCCACGTCTGGCGCCAGAAAGACTCCCAAGACCAGGGCCGCATGGTCCGCTACGAGCATTCCCAAGTCAGCGAGCACATGTCCTTTCTGGAAATGCTCGACGTCCTCAACGAGTCCCTCATCGCCAACGGCGAAGATCCCATCGCCTTCGATCACGACTGTCGCGAAGGGATTTGCGGCATGTGCGGCTTCATGATCAACGGCAAAGCCCACGGTGGCTTTCCCGGCACCACGGTCTGCCAATTACACATGCGCCACTTCAAAGATGGCGACGTGCTGTACCTCGAACCCTGGCGCGCCAAAGCCTTTCCCATCGTCAAGGACCTCGCCGTGAACCGCACCTCCTTCGATCGCATCATCGCCGCGGGCGGCTTCATCTCGGTTCCAACCGGCAGCGCGCCTGACGGCAACGCCATCCCCGTTAAGAAAGAGGATTCGGATCGCGCCATGGATGCTGCCGCCTGCATCGGTTGCGGTGCCTGTGTCGCGGCCTGTCCTAACGCCGCTGCTGCTCTGTTTGTTGGTGCAAAGATCGCCCATCTCGGTCATCTGCCGCAGGGTCAGCCCGAGCGCGACCGCCGCGCCCTGGCCATGATTCGCCAGATGAACCTCGAAGGTTTCGCCAACTGTACCAATATTGGCGAATGCGAGGCGGTCTGCCCCAAGCACATCAAATTGGAAGTGATCGCCTTCGGCAATCGCGACTACCTCAAAGCTGCTATTACCGAGCGCCCCGAATCCTCCGTCCTCGGCGCCGGCTGACCTCCTCGCCTGCTCTCCCATCCGTTTCCCGCTACGGTCTTTGCTTGACCCCGGATATCCCAATCTGTCGCTGCAGCGTCTTACTTGGGGCTAACTGCGGCCGCTCCTCGCGCCTGGCCACGATTGCGCCTCGGGAACTGAATTCCCGGCTGGCCTTAGGTCCGGCGCGCATGTTATAAATGAAAGGCAGTAGCAGATGCTCACACCCGACGAGAAACACAGCGCTTCTCCGCAAGGCGAGCCTTCCTCCGCCACAAATTCCTCATTGCCACCAGAATCTTCCACTCCTACCGCGCCTTCCCACGCTCTGCTCCGCCATGAGATTCGCGTGTGGACTCGCGATCTGCTGATCGCCATCGGCCTGGCCCTGGTGATTATTGTGTTCCTGTACCAGCCGGTGAAAGTGGAAGGCACCAGCATGGCGCCTTTGCTCTCTGACCAGGAGCGCATCTTTATTAACAAGTTTGTGTATCGCTTCGAACCTATCGATCGCGGCGATGTGGTGGTCTTCTGGTATCCTTTGGATCGTTCCAAGTCTTTCATCAAGCGCGTCATTGCTTTGCCGGGTGAAACCGTTGAGATTCGCCGCGGCGTCGTTTACGTCAATGGTCACGAGATCGCCGAGCCCTACGTTCCTCCCCAATATGCTGATGTCAGCGATTACGGCCCCACTCAAGTTCCCGCCGGATGCTATTTTGTTATGGGCGATCACCGTATCAGTTCGAACGATTCCAGAGTCTTTGGTCCGGTTCCGAGCCAATTCATCTACGGTCGCGCCGTTTTTGCCTATTGGCCCGTCGATCACTTCGGTTCCTTGTCCACAACCGAGGCGAGCGACAAATGACGTTTGCGTTGGACGCGCCGCTGTCGCGGAGTCCGTTCCGCGCCTCCGGAGCGCAAAGTATTCGTGTACCGCCGCAACACGTGGCAAGGCCCGCTTCTTGGTGGCATGCACTTTACGGAGGATTGTCTGACGGACGCTCACCCCAGACCCGCTATACTCGCACTCGAGGACGGGCGCGTATTTAACGGCCGCGCGGCCGGCGCCATCACGCGCCGGGGCGGCGAAGTCGTTTTCAATACTAGTCTCACCGGTTACCAGGAAGTTTTCACCGATCCCAGCTACTCGGGGCAGATCGTTTGCCTCACCTATCCTCACATCGGTAATGTCGGCGCCAATCTTGACGACGAAGAAGCGCCCCGTCCGTACATCGAATCGCTCATTGTCCGGGAGTTCTCCCAGATCTCTTCCAACTGGCGCTCTGCCGAAAGTGCCCAGCTGTACCTGAACCGCCACAAAATCCCGGTCATTTGGGACATCGACACGCGTGCCCTGGTCCTGCACATCCGTAAGGTCGGCGCGTTGCGCGGCATCGTATCCACCGGTGGCACCCCCGCCGATCAGTTGCTGTTCGAAGCCAAGCAGCTTCCCTTGATGGCCGGGCAGGAATTGGCCAGCCGCGTGACCTGTGGCAAAGCTTACGATTGGCAGAAGGGCTCCATTGAGTTGGCCACTTCCCCGTGGGCCGAGCAGATGGGCGAATCCGGCGCCGCCCCCGACAGTCACCGCTTCCGCGTTGCCGCCTACGATTTCGGCATCAAGCAGAACATTCTGCGCCTGCTGGTGGATCATCAGTGCGAGGTGACCGTCATTCCCGCGCAGACCTCCGCCGAGGACGTTCTGGCGCTTCGTCCCGATGGCGTCTTCCTGTCCAATGGTCCCGGAGACCCCGAGCCAGTCACTTACGCTCAAGAAAATATTCGCAAGCTCGCCGGTCGCGTTCCCATTTTCGGAATCTGTCTTGGCCACCAGCTCTGTGGACTGGCTCTCGGCGGCAAGACCTTCAAATTGAAATTTGGCCATCACGGTTCGAACCATCCGGTAAAAAATCTGCTGACCGATCAGGTCGAGATCACCGCGCAGAATCACGGCTTTTGCGTGGACCCCGACTCGCTGCCGTCCAGTGAAGTAGAAGTGACTCACTTGAATCTGAACGATCACACCAACGAAGGCATGCGCCACAAGAACATCCCGCTCTTCAGCGTGCAATATCACCCGGAAGCTTCACCTGGCCCGCACGATTCCCACTACCTCTTTACCCAGTTCACCGACATGATGAAGGATTTCGCCCATCCCGGGAGCTCCCGCCGATGATCCGCGCATTTCGTCAGGGCACGCTCGTCGCTCGCCACTCACTACTGCCCACCGACGTGAGGCGCCATGCCTAAACGCCACGACATTCACAAAATCCTCATCATCGGCTCCGGCCCCATCATCATCGGCCAAGCCTGCGAATTCGACTACTCCGGCGCGCAAGCCTGCAAGGCCCTTCGTTCTGAAGGCTACGAGGTCGTCCTGGTCAATTCCAATCCCGCCACCATCATGACCGACCCGGAAATGGCTCATCGCACCTACATCGAGCCGCTCACCAAGGAGTACCTCGAAGAAATCATCGCCAAAGAACGTCCGGACGCTCTTCTTCCCACAGTCGGCGGCCAAACCGCTCTCAATCTTGCGGTCGAACTCGCGGAATCCGGCATTCTCGAAAAGCACAAAGTGGAAATGATCGGCGCTTCTCTCCGTGCCATCAAGGTTGCCGAAGACCGCCTGTGGTTCAAGGACGCCTGCCGCAAAATCGGTCTCGAGGTTCCCGCCTCCGCCTTGGTCAACAGCGCCCAGGATGCTATGCGTCTCTGCGACCAACTCGGTTTCCCGCTGGTCATTCGTCCCTCGTTCACTCTCGGCGGCACCGGCGGCTCCATCGCCTACAACAAAGAGGAATTTGCCGAAGCTATCGCTCATGCCCTGGACATGAGCCCTGTTCACGAAGCCCTGGTCGAAGAATCGGTCCTCGGCTGGAAAGAATTCGAGTTGGAAGTCATGCGCGACTTCCGCGACAACTTCGTGGTCATTTGCTCCATTGAGAATTTCGACCCCATGGGCGTTCACACCGGCGATTCCATCACCGTCGCCCCGGCACAAACCCTCACCGACAAGGAATACCAGCGCATGCGCGACGCCGCCGCTGCGATTATCCGCGAAGTCGGCGTGGAAACCGGCGGCTCCAACGTGCAATTCGCTGTCAACCCGGAAAATGGCCGCATGGTGGTCATCGAGATGAATCCTCGCGTGTCTCGCAGCTCCGCTTTGGCCAGCAAAGCCACCGGATTCCCCATCGCCAAAATCGCCGCGCGCCTCGCCGTAGGCATGTCCCTCGACGAAATCCCCAACGACATCACCCAGAAAACTCCGGCGTCGTTTGAGCCCACCATCGATTACGTCGTCGTCAAAATTCCCAAGTGGCAGTTTGAAAAATTCCCGGGCGCCGATTCCACACTCGGCACCCAAATGAAATCCGTGGGTGAGGTGATGTCCATCGGGCGAACCTTCAAGGAAGCCCTCCAGAAGGGCATTCGTTCACTCGAGCCCAGCACTCCCTGGCGCGCTCCAGCGGAAACACCCGATTCGTTGCTGCGCGAAAAACTCGCCACTCCTCGGCCCAACCGCATCTACTGGATCCTCACCGCCGTCGAGCGCGGCATGCCCGCTCGCGATATCTGCGATCTGACCAAGATTGATCCCTGGTTCGTTCACCAGGTCGAAGAAATTGTCCAGGTGAATCGCCGCGCTGCTGCCGTCACTGTGGAAACCGCCTCCAAGGATTTATTGCACGAGGTCAAGCGCATCGGCACCAGTGACGAACACTTGGCCCAATTCTGGAAAACCACGCCCGCGGCGGTCCGTTTGCAGCGCGCCCGCTATGCGGTTGGTCCGGTCTTCAAGCGCGTCGACACCTGCGCTGCCGAGTTTGAATCCTTCACTCCCTATCTGTACTCCAGCTACGAGGAGGAGGACGAGGCCAACGTCACACAAAAGCAGAAAATCATGATCCTCGGCAGCGGCCCCAATCGCATCGGGCAGGGAATCGAGTTCGATTACTGCTGCTGCCACGCCAGCTTCGCCCTGCGCTCCGACGGCTTCGAAACCATCATGGTCAACTGCAATCCCGAAACTGTTTCTACCGACTACGACACTTCCGACCGTTTGTACTTCGAGCCGCTCACTCTGGAAGACGTTCTGGCCATCTTCGAAAAAGAAAAGCCCGGCGGCGTCATTGTCCAATTCGGCGGGCAAACCCCTCTGAATCTCGCCCTCGAACTCAAGCGCAACGGTGTGCCCATTGTCGGCACGGCCCCGGAATCCATCGACCTCGCCGAAGATCGCCGCCGCTTCGGCCGTCTCCTCGAGGAACTCAAAATCCCTCAACCACGCAATGGCACCGCGCTTGTCCCCGAAGAAGCCGCGCGGGTTGCTGCCGAAATTGGTCTGCCCGTCCTGGTTCGTCCCAGTTACGTCCTCGGTGGCCGCGCTATGGTCATCGCCTACGACGTCAACACCGTGCAGGAATATGTCGCCCAGGCTGCGTTGATGGGTCCCGCGCGCCCCGTGCTGATCGATCAGTTCCTTGAAGAAGCCACTGAAGTCGACGTCGACGCCCTCGCCGACGGCAGCGAAGTTGTGATCGGCGGAATCATGGAGCACATCGAAGAAGCCGGCGTCCATTCCGGCGACTCCTCCTGCGTGTTGCCTCCGGTCAGTTTGTCCCCCAAGGTTCTGGAAACCATTCGCGATTACACCAAGCGCCTCGCTCTGGCCCTCAAAGTCGTCGGCCTGATGAATGTGCAATACGCCATCCAGCGCGAGACCGTTTATGTCCTCGAAGTTAATCCCCGCGCTTCTCGCACGGTTCCTTACGTCAGCAAAGCCACTGGCGTTCCGCTGGCCAAGGTAGCCGCCCGCTTGATGGTCGGCCGCCGGCTCTCCGACATGAAGCTCCCCATCGTTCATCACAACGGCGTAGCGGAAGTCGCCGTGCGCGATTATTTTTCCGTGAAATCTCCGGTGTTCCCGTTTAACAAGTTTCGCGGCGTCGACACCATTCTCGGTCCTGAGATGCGCTCCACCGGCGAGGTCATGGGCATTTCCACCGACTATGGCCAGGCCTTCGCCAAGGCTCAGCTTGCCGCGGGTCAGAAACTTCCCAAGGGCGGGACCGTCTTTATCAGTGTGAACGATCGCGATAAGCGCCATATTGGCCCGCTAGGGAAGGAACTGGTCTCCCTGGGTTTCAAGATCGTCGCCACTCGCGGTACTTGCGCTGCCTTTCGCGCCGCCGGCGTGCCTTGCGAAGAAGTCTTCAAAGTCAACGAGGGCCGACCCAATATCGTCGACCTCATCAAGACCGGCAAAATCCATTTGGTCGTCAACACCCCCCTGGGCCGCGAATCGTTCTACGACGAAAAGTCCATTCGTCGTGCCGCGATACGCTACAACATTACCTGCATCACCACGCTTTCAGCCGCCGAAGCCGCCGTTCGCGGCATCCATTCCTTGCACGAGGTCCAGCGCGAAGTGAATTGCCTGCAGGACCTTCATGGTTCTGGCGTCGCCACCGCCGGCTCTTCCACCGCAGGAGACTGAACTATGCAAATCAACGGCATCTTTCCCGCGCTCGTCACACCCTTCGCCGCCGATGAGTCGGTTTCTCTCTCCGCAGTCCGCGAAAACGTTTGCCGCTACAACGCCACCCATGTTGCTGGCTTCGTCGTTCTCGGTTCCACCGGTGAATCCGTGATGCTCTCCCGCGAGGAGGCCGACTCCGTCCTCGCCGTTTGCAAGGAAGCCGCCGCTCCGCAAAAACTGCTCATCGCCGGCACCGGCGCCGAATCCACTGCCGAAACCATCGCGCGCACCAAACGCGCTGCCGCACTCGGCTATCCTGCCGCTCTGGTCAAAACTCCTTACTATTACAAGCCTGTCTACCGCGCGGAAACTTACATTCGCCACTATCGCGCCGTCGCCGACGCCTCGCCCATTCCTATTCTGCTCTATTCCGTTCCGCAGTTTACTGGGGTCACCTTAGAGACCCCCGAGATTCTGGCGCTTGCCGAGCATCCCAACATCGTCGGCATCAAGGACAGCTCCGGCAATGTGCAACGTGTCGGCGAAATTGTGGCTGGCGCGCCCAGTCGTTTTCAGGTGCTTACGGGTGGCGCGGCGGTGATTTATCCCTCGCTGGTTGTGGGCGCTCGTGGCGCCGTTTTGGCCCTTGCCGCGGCCCTGCCGGAAAAATGCGCGGAACTCTACGACCTGGCGCAGCGCGGCGAGCGCCAAGCCGCACAACAATTGCAGCATCTGCTGGTGCGCGCCTCAAAATGCATAGTCTCGGAAAATGGCATTCCCGGCGTCAAGTACGCCATGGATTTGCGCGGATTCGCAGGAGGCGTATCCCGCCTGCCCTTGCTACCATTATCCGAGGAGAAGAAACGCGCGGTCGCCGACGTGGTGGCGCAGTTGCACCCGGCCGCTATGCGCGTTTAACCTTCTGTAATCCAGGTCTTTTGGCGTCACTTTTTTCTCGCTCCTACATCTAAGCGCTCATGGACTGTCGCGCCCTCGAACCCCATCAGTTGCCGCACACGTCGACGCTCTTCCGCGACTACCTGGAACGTTTCCCCAAAGTCCAATCCTTCTACGATCACCAACCTTCCCTCAAAGCCGTCCTCGCGTATTCTAAAAAGCTGGACTTCCCCCACGAACGCCGCGCCACCGTCGCGGACATTCTTCGCGCGCAAAACACCTTATATGGCAGCGGCGCCGAAACCTTCAAGAATCTGGACCGTCTGCGGGACGGCGCCTTCGCTGTCGTCAGTGGTCAGCAGGTCGGGCTGTTTGGCGGGCCGTCCTTCTCCATTTACAAAGCGTTGAGCGCCATTCAGACCGCCCAGGAACTTTCCAACAAGGGAATCGATGCGGTTCCGGTGTTTTGGATGGCCACTGAAGATCATGACGTGGACGAAGTGCGCCATGTGAACTGGTTTCACGAAGGAGAGTTGCAGGATTTTTCCCTGCCGCCTCCGCCCCAGGACGCCGTGCCCGTCGGCCGCATCCGCCTCGGCCCGGAAGTGCACGAGTTGGTTGTTCGCGCCCAGCCTCTCCTTGGCCAAACCTACGGCGATTTGCTGCACCAGACCTACACCCCGGAGGCCACTTACAGCAGCGCCTTCGCGGCCATGTTTGCGCGCATCTTCGAGGAGCAGGGCTTGATCCTCCTCGATCCTCTCGACGAGCAGTTGCACCGCCTGGCCACTCCGTTATTCCGCGATGCGTTGCTCCGTCGCGATCAGTTGAATGACTCCCTGCTGCGCCGGGGAAAAGAGTTGGAACATGCCGGCTACGACGTGCAGGTGAAAGTTACCTCGCACAGCACCTTGTTGTTTTCCTTGGCCGATGGCAAGCGCCAGGTCATCACCGCTAACAATTCTGGATTCTCCAGCGGTTCATTTTCCATGCCTCGCGAAGATTGGCTTCGGATGCTCGAAGATGCTCCGGAGAATTTCAGTCCCAATGCGCTGTTCCGGCCCGTGCTTCAGGATTTCTTATTGCCTACCGTCGCCTATTTCGGCGGGCCCGCAGAGATTGCCTATTTTGCGCAATCTTCGGTTCTGTACCGGGATTTGCTTGGCCGCATGCCGGTGTTGCTGCCGCGCTCGGATTTTACCTTGGTCGATCCCAAGGCCGAGCGCATCCTGAAAAAATACGGCCTGGATGTGGAAGACGTTTGGCGTGGGCCAGAGAAGCTGCGCAATCGCATGTATAACTCGGCTGTTCCCAAGAAACTGGCGCGCCAGTTCGATGAGAATTTGCACGACATCGAGAAGAGCATTAAGAAGCTTCACAAATCCATCGCCAAAGTCGACCCCACCATTCAGGGCACCATCGCGCGTGCCGAAAAGCGCATTCGTTACCAGGTCGAAAAACTGCGCCACAAAACCGGTGCCGCGCTCGACCGCCACCAGAAGGTCATTGCCAACCATCAAGCTTTTCTGGAGAATTTGTTGTTTCCGGCCAAACAATTGCAATCCCGCCAGCTTTGCTTCCTGCCCTTTCTGGCCCGCTGGGGCAGTGGTGGCCTTAGGGAATTGCAGAACTGCGCGGGAGCCCGGAAGGTTGGGCGTCATGTGATTGTGCCCATTCCCTAGGCCGGTTCGGAGGCGTCTGTGCAGGCGATCAACGTCAGGACTTCACGCCGTACCCAACTCGTCGACATTACCAAGGATGTGCAGCGCGTCGTCACTGCCTTGGGCGTTCGTGTTGGCACCTGTTTCGTTTATGTCCCTCACACCACCGCGGGAATCCTTATCAACGAGCATGCCGATCCCGACGTTGCATCCGACGCGGAGTCCGCGCTGGATCGTCTGATTCCTGCCGCGGGGCATTATCGCCATGCCGAGGGCAATTCCGACTCGCACATCAAGACCATGCTCACCGGTGTCACTCAGTTTGTGTTTATTGAGGAAGGGAAGTTAGCGCTGGGCCGCTGGCAAGGCATTTTCCTCGCCGAGTTTGACGGCCCTCGCGAACGTAAGGTTCACGTCAAGGTTCTCCCCGATCGCGTCTGACCTCCGCGCCTACTCGGCCCACCACGATGACTCTTGCCCCCAACAAGAGATCCATCGGTTATGTAGTGGCCGATCTCTCAGATCGGGGGTCTCAGCCCCTGCGTCTTGTCCGCACAACAAGTAACACGTCATTCCGAGCGGAGTCTACGAAGCGAGGAATCTCTCGTTTCGCTCCGAACCTGCAAGCTGCATCCCCGCTGCTGTGCTACAGTTTTCTCTAATGGACACTCTCGGCATCTATGTGCAGGTGCCTTTTTGTCAGACCAAGTGCACCTACTGCAATTTTCACACCGGTGTTGTGCCCCAGCAGCGGTTTGCTCCTTACATTGCCGCTGTTCAGCAACAGATTGCGTCCACCCGGGAACACTTCCTCGGTGTGAGCATTGTTTGCCCAGAGTCCTTTCCTCCCATCGACACCGTATACATCGGTGGCGGCACTCCTAGTTTGCTCGACCCGCAACTACTTGCTGATCTGCTGACCTCCCTTCGCCATCACTTTCCTGGGGCCGCGGAAGAAATCACCTTGGAAGCCGATCCGGAAACCGTCGAACACGAAAAAGCTCGGCAGTGGGTCGCTGCCGGCATCAACCGCATCAGTTTTGGTTCGCAATCCTTCGTGGACGACGAACTGAAAGCCGCCGGCCGCATGCACCGTTGCGCCGATATTGACCGCGCCGTGTCGATCCTTCGCTCCGTCGGCCTCAACAATCTGAGTTTCGATCTGATCGCCGGACTTCCCAAACAAACCGCCGAATCCTGGCAATATTCCCTGGCGCAAACCATCACCCTTTCTCCCGAGCATGTTTCCATTTACATGATGGAAATTGATGAAGGCTCGCGACTGGGACTCGAGGTGTTGCGCGGTGGCGCTCGCTATAGCGCTCGGGAATTGCCCAGCGATGAAGCCATGGCCGGCTTCTACGCCTTGGCGCAGATCCAACTGAAGAGCGCTGGCTACGATCAATACGAAATTTCCAACTGGGCCAAGCCGGGATTTGCCTCCAGGCACAACCTGAAATATTGGCGCCGCGAGCCCTATCTTGGCTATGGAGCCGGTTCGCATTCCTTCTTCGGAACCCAGCGTTGGGCCAGTCTCCACGATCCCGCGGCATTCGTTGCCGCGATTACCGCAGGCCAGCCTGCCATCGAGAGCGTGCAATCCGTTACTCCCGAGGAAGCGCTCGAAGAGGAAATTTTCCTCGGTCTGCGTCAAATGAGCGGAATTGATTTGGGCCGCATCGAACGCCAGTACCAAGTCGACTTCACCGACAAAGTCCGGCGTCTAGCTTCCACCGGTATGGTCCAGCGCCACGGCCAGCTGCTCCGGCTCGCTCCCGACAAGCTGAACGTTTCCAACGAAATCCTCGTGGAACTCTTGCGCTGACCTCGCTTACTCTTAAATGGGTTTGGTGATCTTATGACCTACACAATGGCCAAAGGCAATCAGTTAGTCGATCCCGATCATGTCCTTCCCGTCGAAGGCGCCGTAGATCTGCGCAGCGACACCGTAACTCGCCCCAACGATGAGATGCGCCGCGCCATGGCTGCCGCGCAAGTGGGCGACGATGTCTACGGCGAAGACCCCACCGTAAATCGCTTGCAGAAGCGCGCTGCGGAAATTTTTAGCAAGGAAGCGGCGCTCTTTGTGCCCACCGGCTGCATGGGCAATCTCATTTCCATCAAGGCTTGGACCCATCACGGCAACGAAGTCATTTGCGAAGACCGCGCGCACGTGAATCTTTATGAGCTGGCTTCTATGGCCGCCATTGCCGGTTGCATTCCGCGCGCCGTCCGCGGTGGCGAAGATGGCATTCTCACTTGGCCCCAGATTCATGCCGCTATTCGCCCGAAAGTCTATTACGACTCGCAGACCGCCCTCGTCTGCCTGGAAAACACCAGCAACATGGCCGGTGGAACGGTGTATCCCACGGAAACGGTGCACGAAATCTGCGATGGCGCGCACACCCTGGGCCTGAAAGTGCATCTGGACGGCGCGCGCATTTTCAACGCGGCCGTGGCTCTCAACGATAACGTCGCGCACATGACCGCCAAGTGCGACTCCGTGATGTTTTGCCTGTCCAAGGGGCTCGGCGCTCCGGTTGGCTCCATGATCGTTGGTTCCCGCGACTTCATCGAGCGTGCCCGCGTTTTTCGTAAGATGTTCGGCGGGGGCATGCGCCAAGTCGGCGTGCTGGCCGCCGCCGGATTGATCGCCCTGGAAAAATCTCCCGCTCGCCTGCACGAAGACCACGCAAACGCGAAATTCTTGGCCCAGGGCATTGCCCAAATTCCAGGATTACAAATCGACCCCGCCAAGGTCCGCACCAATATTGTGATTTTCGATTGCCGCGATTCCGGCATGAACGCCGTGGAACTCTGCGATGCCTTGCATGCCAAAGGCATTTGGGCCCAGGACACCACTCCCTACTCGGTCCGCATGGTCACCCACTGGAACGTGGATCGCGCCGGCATCCAGCGAACCCTCGACGAACTGCGGGCGCTCCTAACCAACCGGCGCACCCACACTGCCTAGTAATTCTCAGCCCCCAAAACTCTTTCATTCCAAAGGAAGTCCGCGGCGGGAGGAATCTCTCTTCGAGCAAAATCCCTCGCGCCCCCGGTCGTGCGCATCTCTTCCCCATAAGATAAACTTCCTTTGGGCATACGCGTCCCTATCGGCTGAGTACGGAAACCCCAGAGAGGATTACGTGGATTTTACGTTTACCGATGAGCAGCAGCAACTTCGCAAATCTGTGCGGGAGTTCGCCGAGGGCGAAATTGCTCCGCATGTCATGGACTGGGATGAATCTTCGCATTTTCCCACCGAGATTTTGCCCAAGTTGGGCGAAATGGGTTTAATGGGGGTCATTTTCCCCGAACAGTACGGAGGCGCGGGGCTTGGCTATATCGAATATGCCACGGTGATCGAAGAACTGGCCCGGGTCGATGGTTCCGTGGGGCTGTTCGTCGCCGCGCACAATTCGCTTTGCAGCAATCACATCTACAAATTCGGAACCGAAGAGCAAAAGAAGAAGTACCTGGTGCCGCTGGCCCACGGAAAGAAACTCGGTGCGTGGTCCCTCACCGAACCCGAAGCCGGCTCCGATGCGGGCGGCACCCGCACCACCGCGGTGCGTTCTGGCAAGGATTGGATCCTGAACGGCGCGAAGACTTTTACCACCAACGGCGGCTACGCCGATGTCTGCGTAGCCATGGCCGTAACCGACAAATCCAAGCAAGCTCACGGCATCAGCGCGTTCATCCTCGAGAAAGGCATGTCCGGTTTTCGTCCCGGCAAAAAGGAAAATAAGTTGGGCATGCGCGCCAGCGACACCTCCGAAGTGATCTTTACCGATTGCCGTGTACCCGCTTCTCAATTCCTTGGACAACCCGGCGAAGGCTTCGTGGACAGCTTGAAAGTTCTGGACGGTGGCCGCATTTCCATAGCGGCGCTTGCGCTCGGTATGGCCCAGGGCGCGCTCGAGGCCGCCACAAGCTACGCCAAACAGCGCAAACAGTTCGGGAAAAGCATCTCGGAGTTTCAGGCCATTCAGTTCAAGCTGGCAGACATGGCTACCCAGGTCGAAGCGGCTCGCTTGCTGGTCTACCAAGCCGCCTGGCTGGCCGATCGCAAGAATGTCCGCTTCACCCGCGAATCCAGCATGGCCAAACTATTCGCCAGCGAAGTTGCTGTTCGCGTGGCCAACGAATGTGTGCAGGTGCACGGCGGTTATGGCTTCATCAAGGATTATCCCGCCGAGAAGTTTTATCGCGATGTAAAGCTGTGCACCATCGGAGAGGGCACCAGCGAGATTCAGCGCCTGGTCATTGCCCGCCAACTCCTCGGCAAGAGCTGAGGTGATTGCGGCGCCTATTCCCTCGCAAGAATTTAGCTTTTCTTCGAAGCTACCGCTGAGCGCATCGCCGGTTCGCCGAAAGCCACAAGTTGTGCGATCACGGCCAGCACCCACACGTACCACGGTATCGTGTCGTGGTAGTGAAACTGCAGAATGACGCACACCACAAACAGCAAGCCTCCCAACATGATCCCTCCTGACCCGGTGGGTTTCTTCGAAACATCTCCACCTTCACAAATGCTAGCGCTTGCGGCTGATTTGTCAGTGATGTTGCGGTGGGCCCATTAAGTGTGCCAATTGCAACGGTTAACATTTCGTTTCTGGCTGGTTACGGGATTGACTACGACAGGTCAACGGAGCCATTTCGGGGCACAGCCATTCTTGGCTGTTGCTTCGCACACGTGCACCGGCCGCGATTCGCTTGCTGTCCTGCGCTTGGCAATAAATAATAGAGCCATGCCGCTTTCTGCCCGCCATCTCTCGCGCCGCTCCCAACTAACTCCACGGACTGCGCCATTCCTTTTCTTGCGGCTCGCCTCCCAATGACCGTTTCCACCACCGATTGGGCCGCCAAGGTCCTGCAAGGCGACGTGCGCGCCGTTTCTCGCGCCATCAGCGCCATCGAGAATCACGCTCCCGAGTCGGAACAGTTGCTCAAGGACCTTTTCCCTCACACCGGTCAGGCCTACCTCACCGGCGTAACCGGCGCGCCGGGTACCGGCAAAAGCACCTTGGTTGATCGGCTTGCCGCCGTGCACCGAAAGCGTCAGGAGCGTGTCGGCATCATCGCTGTGGATCCCACCAGCCCTTATTCCGGCGGAGCCATTTTGGGTGACCGTATTCGCATGCAGGGCCACGCTTCCGACAACGGCATCTTCATTCGTTCTATGGCCACACGTGGCTTTCTGGGCGGTCTCGCCCGCTCCACCGCGGAAGTAGCGCTGCTGCTGGATGCTGCAGGCAAGCGCCAGGTCCTGATCGAGACCGTCGGTGTGGGCCAGGATGAAGTGGACATCGTGCGCCTCGCTGATTGTGTGTTAGTCGTGCTCGTGCCGGGCTTGGGCGACGACATCCAGAACATGAAAGCGGGATTGATGGAGATCGGCGACATCTTCGTCTTGAACAAAGCCGACCGCGAAGGCGCCGATCGCCTGGAAGAGCAGCTTCACGCCATGCTTTCCTTGGTTATGCCCCGCGACGGCTGGCATCCCCCTGTCGTTCGTACCGTCGCCACCGAGAATCGGGGTATCGACGAACTGGCTATTGTCGTTGACAATTTCCGCAAGCATTTTGAGGCCCAAGGCCAGCGCGAGAAAAAGCGCATCGAGCATTGGCAATCGCGTTTGATCGAAATGCTCGAGTCGCGGCTCCTGGAAAACGTGCTTGGCGGAGCATCCGGCGAAGCACGCCTGCGCGAATTGGCGGCTCAGGTGGCCGCCCGCAAGAAGGATCCATTTTCCGCGGTGCGCGAAATTTTGACGTCCGCAGGTTTGTCGTAGACCAGGAGCAGCCTGAAAGACCTGCTGGGCTCGCCCCTGCAACTCCCAGGCGCGAAATTTTCTGGAGACTGCTGCATGCATTTTGGCGATATTGAGGTTCGCTTTCTCGATGGCGGCACCTTTGCCCTGGATGGTGGCGCCATGTTTGGCGTCGTGCCCAAGGTCCTCTGGCAAGAGAAAGCACCGCCCGACGAGAAGAATCGCATTCGTCTGCGCGCCAATTCCTTGCTGGTTCGCGTGGCCGGCAAAAACATCTTGGTCGAGACTGGGAACGGCGCCAAATGGGACCCCAAGCTACGTAACATTTACGCCGTGCAACACGGCGATCCCTTGCTCGATTCGCTCGCGCAAGCCGGTGTCCAGCCACACCAGATCGACCTGGTTATCAACACTCATCTTCATTTCGATCATTGCGGCGGGAACACCCGCATGGTCGACGATCGCCTTCTCCCCACCTTTCGGCGTGCTCGTTATGTCGTCCAGCGCGGCGAACTGGAACATGCCATGAATCCCACCGAACGCGACCGCGCCAGCTATTTTCCCCAGAATTTTGCTCCCATTTCCCAGGAAGGCCTGTGGGACCTTGTCGAAGGCGACACCCAAATCGTGCCCGGCCTTTCGGTTTCCTGCATTCCCGGTCACACTGCTGATATCCACGCCGTATTGATCACCGGTGGGGGCAAGACCCTGGCTTATGTTGCGGATTTGATTCCTACGCGGCACCATGTTTCTTTGCCGTGGATCATGGCTTACGATCTGTATCCATTGCGGTCGCTGGAGACAAAACGGCTCTGGATTCGCCGTAGCATAATGGGCCGGTGGATTGTTGTGTTCGGGCATGATCCCGATATTCCGGCCGCTACGCTGCAAGAACGCGACGGAAAAGTCGAAATCGAACCGGTCGATCTGAGCCGGTAAATCCCAGGAGAGTCAGGAATGGCTAGGCAGGGAAAATCGAAGAGCAAGAGTGCGCCAACCAAGGCGGCCGTCGAAATCGGCGTGATTGGCGGCAGCGGTTTGTACTCCATGACTGGATTACGTGATAGCCGAGAAGTGCGCCTGAAGACCCCCTTTGGCGATCCCTCGGACGCCTTTGTCCTGGGCACCGTCGAAGGCCGGCGCGTCGCGTTTCTGGCCCGCCATGGCCGCGGCCATCGTTTTATGCCTACCGACTTGAACTATCGCGCCAACATTTACGCCATGAAGGTCCTTGGGGTTCAACGTATCATCTCCGTCAGTGCCGTTGGCTCTCTGCAAGAGGATTTGCGTCCCGGCGAATTTTTGATTCCCGACCAGTTCTTCGACAGCACCAAAGGGCGCAGGTCCACATTTTTTGGCCAGGGTGTTGTCGCCCACGTCACCTTCGACAAGCCCACCTGTGCTCAGCTCTCTGCCGTGCTCGGCCAGGCTTGCCGCTCCCAGAACGTTCCCGTCCATCAGAAGGGCACCTACATCTGCATGGAAGGGCCGCAATTTTCCACCTTGGCGGAGGCCCACTATCACCGCGCCATGAAATTTTCCGTCATTGGTATGACCAACGCGACTGAGGCCAAGCTCGCCCGCGAAGCTGAGATTTGCTATTCCACCATTGCCATGATCACCGATTACGATTGCTGGCACCCGGATCACGATTCCGTCACCGTGTCCACCATCCTGGCTATCCTGAATCAAAATGCTTCCAATGCGCAGAATGTTTTGCGCCAAGCTATTCGCGACATTCCGGCGGAACGTTCTTGCAAATGCGCCCACGCGTTGCAGCATGCCATTCTGACCGATCCTAAGCTGATACCCGCAAAAACTATGAAAAATCTCGCTCCCGTCATTGGCAAGTACATTGCCTAGCCTCTTTCCCATGCGGATATTCTTGTCACTTGAATCTCTGACTGTCGTCGGCGACAACGCGACTTTTTCGACTGCCGTGCCGCACCGCTCCAGCGGCGCTAGGTTTTCAACAGGAACTTAGGAGACAAACTCATGTCCTTATTGGTGGTGGGGTCGGTTGCTTATGACGCTTTGGAAAGTCCATACGGCAAAGTGGAACGCACTTTGGGCGGTGCCGCTACGTATTTCGCCGTGTCCGCCTCCTTCTTCACTCAGGTAAATCTCGTCGCTGTCGTCGGTGATGATTTTCATCCCGACGATGAGGCTTGCCTGTGCAAGCGCGCCATCGACATCGAGGGTCTGGAACGCGCCGGCGGCAAGTGCTTCTTCTGGGCCGGCAAATATTCGGAAAATTTGAACGAGCGGGTGACCCTGGCCACGGAATTGAACGTGTTTGCCGCCTTCAAGCCGCGTCTTCCTGAGAAATATCGCCAATCCAAGTACGTCTTCCTCGCCAACATCGCGCCCGACTTGCAGCGCGATGTGCTCAAGCAGGTCCATGGACGCCCCAAATTGGTGGCCATGGATACCATGAACTATTGGATCGAACGCACGAATGCGGAATTGCTGGAAACCCTCAAGCACGTCGACATCTTGATGATCAACGATACCGAAACTCGCCAGCTTTCCAACGAACACAATTTGCTCCGTGCCGCTCGCCGTATTTTCAAGATGGGTCCATCCACCTTGGTGGTCAAACGCGGTGAATATGGCGCCATGCTGGTCGATAAGCGCGGGGTGTTCTGCATCCCGGCATTTCCCCTTGAGGAGCCGCACGATCCCACCGGCGCGGGCGACAGCTTTGCCGGCGGCTTTATGGGCTACTTGGCCAGTGTTGGCAGCACCGGCGACGCCGCCCTCCGCCGCGCTATGGTCTATGGCTCGGTCCTCGGCAGTTTCACCGTCGAGCGTTTCGGCCTGGAGCGCCTGCTCACCTTGAAACGTTCCGAGATACACGCCAGGGCACGCCGCTTCGCAAAACTGACTCAGTTCACCTTGTAACTTCGCTAAAATCGCTTTGTCAGGTTGCGGGGCTGACTCTCCCGTTAAGCTGGTTTGCTGCGTTCCGGCGCACAGCTGGTTTGCGCCAGTATGCACCAGCGGTTGTTGTGTGGGCAGTCAAGGAATCTGCATTCAGCCTGGGAGTTTCATTCTCGGCATCAAAGAAACATGGCTCTTCCCACCTCCGATCCGCGCAAGCCCAGGGCCCTTCGCAAGGGTTCGAAAGTCACCGTGTTTGCCCCGGCTTCTGCTGCCGAGCAACTCGAGGTCACCGCCGGACTCGCGGAATTGCGCCGGCTCGGCTACGAGTTCATTCCCATGCAGGTGCCCGGCGCGGAAGGCTACTTCGCCGCCTCCTCCACTGCTCGGACCGAAGGTTTTCTCAAGGCCGCTCGACATCCCGAAATTGCCGGCTTGATTGCCTTGCGCGGTGGCTACGGCGCCAATTATTTGCTCGATTGCGATCTCGCCACCCAGCTGACCGTCCCCAAGTGTGTCATTGGCTTCAGCGATCTCACTTCTCTGCAAGCCTATCTTTGGCAAAAATGCGGTTGGGTCACTTTTCATGGCCCCATGGTCGCGGCCGGTTTGAACCGCGGAGCCGACGATGCTTGCGGCTACGATGAATGGTCTTTTCTGCAATCAGTAGGCAACACGCAGTCAGGTTGGGAAACCTCCCTCGGCGGCACCGCCCTCGTTCCCGGCCAAGCCGAGGGTCGATTGCTGGGCGGCTGCCTGACCCTGCTCCAGACCACTTTGGGCACTCCTTGGGAACTGGATACCGATGGCGCCATTCTGGTCATCGAAGATCGGGCCATGCGCCCGTATCAAGTCGATCGCGCGCTCATGCATCTCAAACAAGCCGGAAAGCTGCGCCGCCTGCAAGGCATCGTGCTCGGCGAATTTCCGGATTCCGATCCCCCCGCCAAGAATAGTCCATCCGTGTTGGACACTTGCCAACGCATTTTGCGGCCACTCGGCATTCCCGTCGTCTTCGGCGCCGCTGTGGGACACACCAAACGTCCCCTCCTGACTGTGCCCTTGGGTGTTCGCGCCCGCTTGGTGTCCGAAGGGCCGGGACGCCTGGAAATCTTGGAACCGGCGGTCGTGGAATGACGGAGTGCAACGTGCTACGCAACACCAATCTCGAATCGGGGCTGAACGCATGAAGCACATTCACATGATTGGAATTGGCGGGTCGGCCATGGCTCCCCTGGCCGGAATGTTGCGCGAACTCGGAAACAAAGTTACCGGTTCCGACGCCGGAGTGTATCCCCCCGCCTCCACGCTTCTCGGCTCCTTGGGAATTTCCTATGCCACTTCGTTTGACGCTAAGAATCTCACTCCCGCCCCCGATTTGATCATCGTTGGCAATGCCATTTCCCGCGGCAATGTCGAAGTCGAAGAGATGCTCGACCGCAAGCTTCCGCACCGCTCCCTACCCGAAATTCTGGAGGAAGAATTTCTCCCGGGTAAGCATTCCATTGTCGTCAGTGGTACTCACGGCAAAACCACCACTACTGCCATGCTTGCCTGGATTTTTCATGTCGCCGGCAAGCGGCCCAATTTCTTGATCGGCGGTATCGCTGAAAATTTTGGCAAAAGCTACGGTCTCGAAGGCGGACCCGACTTTATTCTCGAAGGCGACGAATACGATTCCGCTTACTGGGACAAGGCTGCCAAGTTCCTCCATTACCAGCCCGACGACCTCATCATCACCTCCGTGGAGTACGACCATGCCGACATCTATCCTGATTTCGATGTCTATCAAACCGCCTTCAAGCGGTTGGTCAATTTGGTCCCCCGCCGCGGCCGCGTGATTGTTTGGGGAGACGCGCAGGGCGGTCCTGCCCCTCGAAAAGTCACCGAAAAAGCCTTTTGCCCGGTCATCACTTATGGTTTCGAACCGGGCAACGACTGGGTTGCTTCCGGCGTGTCCGTCGTCGATGAGCGAATGCGCTTTAGCGTCGATTACAGAGGCGAGCGCTACGGCGACTTTTCGCTCTCCGCTTCGGGCCGGCACAACGTGCTGAACGCCCTCGCCGCTTTGATTGTGGCTCAGGGACGAGGCATTCGTGCCGACCAGCTGCGTTCCGCCTTGGCCACTTTCCAAAGCGTCAAGCGCCGCATGGATGTGAAGGGCGAAATTGATGGCGTCCTGGTCGTCGACGATTTCGCGCACCATCCCACCGCCATTCGCGCGACCATTGACGCCGCCCGTCTCCGCTGGCCAGCTCGCCGTCTCTGGGCCATTCTCGAGCCTCGGTCCAATTCCATGCGCCGCCGCGTTTTTCAGGACGCCTTGCCGCAAGCCTTGGCCTTGGCCGATCGCGTGATCCTCGGCGGCGTTCACCGCGCCACGCAACTCAGCGAAGACCAGCGCCTGGATCCCGAGACCATTACCGCGGCAGTTTGCAAGCTCGGCAAGGAAGCTCGAGCCTTCTCCTCCGCCGACGCCATTGCCGACTTCCTTGCGCTCCAGGCCCAATCCGGCGATTTGCTCTTGGTCATGAGCAATGGTAGCTTCGACGGGTTATGCGAAAAGCTGCTCCAGCGTCTCAAGACTCGTGCGGTGCCTTCTGAGGTCTCCGGCCGGTGATCCCAAGCGCATTGCCGGACACTCTCGACGCTCCCCACAAATTGCTGGAGATTTCGGCCGGCCGGGTCTCACCGACCATTAGCTCCGCACGCATACCTCAGCCCGCTTTTGATTTCCTTTCGAATCTCTTTAGCCCGGTCGTCGCGCTGCTGTTCTTTCTGTTTTGCTCCTTGCCCGCCGACGCGGCCATTCGCTACGTCGTTTCGCTGGACCATCCGGAACAGCATCTTTTCCACGTGAGCATTGAAGTGCCGGATGTCCACGGCGATCTACAACTTCAAATGGCCGCGTGGAACGCACTCTACGAAATCCGCGATTTCAGCAGCCATGTCCAGCAGGTCCAGGCTTACGCCAACGGTCAGCCCGTCGATATCGAAAAGCTGAATAAACTCACCTGGGATGTGAAGGCCAGCGGTACGGTCACCGTGAAATATGTCACGTTCTGGGATGATGTAGGACCGTTCAATTCCCAGCTCAATTCCGAGCACGCCTTCCTCAATCCCGCCATGATTCTGATGTATGTTTGCGACCGCCGCGCTGAGGAAAGCACAATCTCGCTGCGAGACGTGCCCGCTGATTGGCGCATGGGCTCTGCCACGCCCTGGCACATCTTTCAAGACGGCGGCATCCGCGTCATCAATCTCATGGCCCCTTCTTTCGACGCCCTCGCCGACGGCCCCATCGAGCTTTCCAATTTCGACGAATTCACGATCCACGACCTGTCTCCGCCCGTTCACGTGGTCATTCACGGCGATAATTACAAGCGCCGCGATGTAGAAAACGCCCTGCGCAAAATCTGTATGTATGAGCTGAAGATGATGGAAGGTGCCCCCTACAACGAATACACTTTTCTCTTTCACATCGGCAAAGCATCCGGCGGCGGGGGCGGCGGCATGGAACATGCCAATTCCACCGCCATCTACATCCCCTCGGGCGAATATCTACCGAATGTCTCCGCTCACGAGTATTTTCATTTGTGGAACGTCAAGCGTATTCGTCCCGCCACTCTAGAACCCGTCGACTATACCCAGGAAATGTATACGCGCGCCCTGTGGTTTGCCGAGGGTGTCACCAATACTTACGGTTCGTACGCCTTGGTTCGTTCCGGCGTTTGGAACAAGCAGGAGTTCTACCAGGACCTTTCCGCCCAGATCACCGAACTGGAGACGCGTCCCGCCGAGCACTGGCAAAGCGCCGAGCAATCCAGCCTCGATACTTGGCTCGATAAATACAGTTTGTACAACCAGCCCCAGCGCAGTGTCTCCTATTACACCAAGGGCCAGGTCCTCGGCGTCTTGCTGGACATCCTCATTCGCGATCGCACTGACAACCAGCACAGCCTGGACGACGTGATGCGCGCCATGAACAATGATTTTGCTAAGGCCGGGCGTTTCTATCGCGACAGTTTGGACGTTCGCCTAACCGCCGAGAAGATTACCGGTAGCTCCCTCGACGATTTCTTTTCCAAATATGTCAGTGGCGCGGATCCTTTGCCCTACACGGATCTGTTTTCGAAAGCCGGACTCGCTGTGGAAGAGCACGAATCTTCGCGGGCGACCCTCGGCTTTGGCCTGCAGCGCGATTCGGATGCCACCTGGTCGGTCACCAGCGTCGAACCCGGCAGCAATGCCGAAAGAAGCGGCCTGAAAGTTGGCGATGTGCTGCTGCGCTGGAATGGCAGCGACGTGCCACGGCGGCCGGAACGTTGGGCGGGCCAGCGCGAGCCGGGGGAAGTAATTCATCTGACTGTGCGTCGTGCTGACGCGGAAATGAATTTCGACCTGTCTCTCAGCGAAGTCCGCCAAAAAGTCTGCCAGGTTGTCGAAGTCGCTGGTGCCGGCGAACGTGCTCGCCGTATCCGTGACGGCCTGCTCCACGGCACTACCGACCCGGTCACCGCGCGCCGCCATTAACCATCCGCTCGATGAGCGCATCCATCGGCCCCGTTTTCTCCTTTCCAATTTCCAATTTCTGGCGCCCCCGTTCTAGTGGCCTGTACCAACTGATTGTGTACTGAGATGGCGCGCTGGATCGACATATTTCCATTTCACGGTACGGGGCGATTTGTTGTAGTGCCGGATGTAGCGCAGGAGTTTCCTGTTCAGATCAGAGACAGAAGTAA
>DASPVD010000136.1:0-26323 GCA_035622555.1 Candidatus Eremiobacteraceae bacterium
GCTGGACACGTTTGGCGGCGCCGGGGTGGTGGAAATTCCCGGACTGCAGAAGCTGCTGCGGTACATCTGTGAAAACGGCTTCGAACATCACGTGGCCGCGAACTTCTCGTCGGTGGCTCCCGCCGTCCACGAAGCCGCCACCCAATACCTCGGCTGGAATATGTACGCCCACACGAACTAAGAAGTCGATCAACGGAGTGGCAAAGAAATGTCCATTGTGGCCGGAGTCGATTTTGGAACTTTGAGTGTTCGCGTCTCGGTCGTGGATAGCGAGCGCGGCCTCTTGGCCACCGCCTTGGCCGAGTACCCACTGCACCGCAAACGGGAAGATCCAGAATATGCCACGCAATCGCATGATGACCAGATGCGCGCCTTGGCAGCCGCCACGCGCGAGGCCGTCCACAAAGCAGGAATCACCGGCGACCAGGTCCAAGCCCTGGCCGTAGACACCACCGGTTCTTCGGTCATTCCCGTCGGCGAAAATCTACAGCCCCTGGACGAGTATTACCTTTGGTGCGATCACCGCGCCAAGTCCGAAGCCGCCGAAATCACCGCAGCCGCTCTCCGTGACGGCTTGCAGGCCATTCAGTGGTGCGGCGGAGTGTATTCCTCCGAATGGGGATTCTCCAAACTGCTGCATTGGCTCCGTCATAATCCCAACAAGCGCTCCCAGTTCGTCTCCGCGTTCGAGCACTGCGACATGGCTGCTGCAACCCTCTGCGGAATTACCGATGCCCGCAAAGTGAAGCGCAGCGTCTGCGCCATGGGCCACAAATGGCTCTGGAATCCCGATCTTGGCGGTTTGCCTCCGGAACAGTTCCTCGTCAAGGTCGACCCTTTATTCGCCGGAGTCCGCGACCAACTGCAAGGCGAATATGTCACCTCGGATCATATCGCCGGCACCCTGTCTGCTTTGTGGGCCGGCAGACTCGGGCTCAAGGTCGGCATTCCCGTTCCGGTCGGCGCGTTTGACGCCCATTGGGATGCCATCGGTGCGGGTTGCCGTACCGATGACATGGTCAACGTCATTGGCACCTCCACCTGTATCATCGGCATCACGCCCTCAGTCAACCTTGTTCCCGGGGTCTGCGGCGTGGTCCACGGAAGCGTGCACCCGCTGCGCACCGGAATTGAAGCGGGACTTTCTGCCGTCGGCGATATTTTCAGTGCCATCGCCAAACGCGCGGGAACCGACGTCGCCACTCTGAATGAAGGATTGCAGCATTACCGCCCCGGTCAAACCGGACTCCTGCGTATGACCTGGGACAACGGCGATCGCACCGTGCTGGTGAATCCCAATTTGCGCGGCATCACTTTCGGATGGAATTTGCAGAGCACCCCACAAGATGAACTGTTCGCCGCAATCGAAGGCACCGCGCTCCACACCCGCATCATTCTCGACCGCATGGCCGAGCACGGTGTGGAAATCAAGCGGGTCATCAATGCCGGTGGCATACCACAAAAAAACAATGTGCTGAACCAAATTTACGCCAATGTTCTAGGCAGGCCGGTGTTGGTGCCCAGCAAGAGTGTCGTCAGCTTGGGCTCGGCTATTTTCGCGTTTCTCGCCGCCGGCACATTCAAAACCGTAGAAGAGGCTCAGGACAAGATTTGCCCGGAACACCGGTTGTTTTCCCCCGATCCCCAGGCACAAAAGGTTTACGACTCGCTCTACGCCTTATACAAAAAGCTGTACTTCGCATTTGGCCGGCCGGAGGATGCGAAACTTGGCGACGTATTGCCCACATTGATCAAGTTGGCTCACACCTCAGTTGCCTGATCGCATTCGCGCGTGCGCGTGCCTCTGCGCACAATCATTCAGGAGGTCCCCATGGCACACCAATCGGAAATTTCGCGGCGGCGTTTTGTGGGTTCGGCCGTCACCGCGGCCGCGGCAAGTTCCCTGCCCCTCAAAAACCTCATAGCCTTTGCCGCGCGCGCCAGCGAGCTTCCCGCCAACTCCAACTGGAAGGACCAAGGCGTCCTGAACGTAGATCACTCCCCTTACGCAAAACTGCACAACGTCCCCGTTCACGCCGTCACCATCACCGACGGCTTCTGGGGAGCGCGCCGCGCGGTCAACATAAATAACAGCATTCCCTCTATGGAGAAATTGCTGGAAGCCAACGGGCGCATGAACAATTTCTTGCGCCTGGCCGGCAAGAGTGACGCCAAACAAACCGGTCCGGTCTATTCCGATTCCGACGTCTACAAATGGACGGAAGCGGCCGGCTTCGCTCTGCAATCTGGCGATCGCCCGGAACTGCGCCAGATCGCTGATAAAGTCATCCAGGAAATGGTCGCGGTCCAGGAACCCAGCGGCTATTTGAACACCTATTATGTGCAGGACCGCGCCGGGGATCGCATGACTCCCGAGGTACAACGCTGGGGTCACGAACTCTACAATCTGGGGCACATGATTCAGGGCGCGATTGCCTTTTATCGTGCTACCGGCGACCGCACTTTACTGGACGCCGGCATGCGCTTCGTTGATTCTTACCTGTTGCCCAATTTCGGTCCTGAGGCAAACAAACAACCGATTTTCTCGGGGCATCCTGAAATTGAACTGGCGCTCATTGAACTCTACCGGACTACCGGTGACACAAAGTACCGCACCTTCGCTGGCTACATCTTGCACGGAGACGATCGCATCAAGTTTCCGCAACATGCCTACGTCTACCACTTCTGCGGAATTCCCTTCACCTCGCGCACCCGTCTCGAGGGCCATGCGGTCCGCGCCATGTACGCCTGCTGCGGCGCAACCGACTATTACCTGGAAACCGGCGACCAATCGTATTGGAAAACCCTGAACGCACTTTGGAACGACCTGATCACTTCGCAGATGTACGTGACTGGCGGTGTGGGCGCGCGCAGTGACGGCGAAGCTTTTGGAGATTCCTACGAGCTGCCCAATTTCACTGCCTATGGCGAGAGTTGCGCGGCCATCGGCAACATGATGTGGAACTGGCGCATGTTGACCGCGACTGGCGATGCCAAGTACGCCGATGTCATCGAGCGTGCTCTGTACAACGGAATCAATTCCGGCATGTCGCTCGACGGCACGCTCTACTGTTACCGCAATCCTCTGGCTTTTGATCCCTCCGCTGGCGATCGCATTCGCAATTCCTGGTACGACACCACATGTTGCCCGCCCAATCTGGAGCGCACTTTCGCCTCGCTCCCTGGCTATTTTTGCAGCACCAGCAAAGACGGCCTGTATCTGCATCTCTACGATAATTCGCTACTCGATTGGCATCTCCAGGATGGAACTTCTCTAAAGATCGCCCAGAAAACCCATTATCCCTGGGACGGCACTGTGGAAATTGCCGTCACCCCGGCCAAACCCGCCGACTTCACGCTTTATCTGCGAATCCCTGGTTGGTCCGACCGAACGCAAGTCCAAGTGAATGGAACTGTTGTGTCTGGCGCAACTGCCGGACAATACCTCCCGTTGCGCCGCCGTTGGGCTGCTGGTGACTCGATCCATATGCAATTCAATATGGCGCCCCAGGTGCTCGAGGCGAACACGCGTGTAGTGGATGACTATGGCCGCGTGGCTGTACAACGGGGACCACTGGTGTATTGTCTGGAGCAGTTGGATCAGCCCGAAGGCGTTGCGCTCTACGACGTTTCCCTAGATTTGCGTTCCTCGGCTTCATCGAAGTTCCAAGAGGAATTTCGCAGCGATTTGCTGGGCGGTGTCGTCGTTCTGAAGCATCCGGGCGCTGTCCGTGAGCGGTCCAGCGGCAAGCTGTACTACCGCTACTCCCCGAATGCAGCCTTCACTCGTCCGGTCGAGCTCAGCTTCATTCCGTACTACGCCTGGGCCAATCGCTCTGCCACCCCCATGCAAGTGTGGACCCCCATGCTCCGCGCCTGACGATGGAATCGCCGCTTCCCGGTATGCGCCAGGGGTTTGCTGAACAAACGGCAAAGGTAACGTTTGCTGAGAATTGCAAGCCATCACTCGGAAGCATCCGGTTGCGTCAGCGTGCGCCGCAGTATCATTCAGATTCTCTAATGCGGCTAATGCGAAAAGTGCTTGACACCCAGACCTCACTGGCATATATGTCTTGGGCAATTGGGAAAACGTTTACAGCAGAGTCCGCCAACGCGGTGGCAAATAGGGGGCAAGCTCTATTTCCCACCCGGCTTGGAGCGACTACACGGATAAGGACCGCCGCCTCTCACCCCTGGTGGCGGTCCTTGCTTTTTTGCCGCGATTCCGCAGCCCAGCGCCCACGATTCCTCGGCTCGGCGCTTCCTCCCGCCCGCGTGGAACTCTCATTTCTAGTTTGCTGCCGACACCGTTGGAAATGCGCGGCAGAACTGCGCTGGCCCTACGTGCTATGCGCTCCACTGTAGAACCGTATAGGAACGGGGCGGCACCTGGAACTTCGTGTGCCCTCCGGAAGTGGCCGGCTTGTCGAAATCGCTCGGCGCCACTCGCTTCGGCGATTCAAAACTATTCCCCGCTTTCAAATCGCTGCCCGTCAGTATGGCGGAAGTAACTACCCGCGCCGGAGCAGCATCTTCCCACACGACATCAATGTCGTGCGCGTTCACCAGGTCCCGGTTTAAGATCAGCATGCTCAATTTGCCATCTTCCTTCACGAACGTCCCCACTGCATCCAGATAGGCGACTGTCCCGATATCCGCTACCTCATAAACCGGAGACTCCGTAAGAAGGTTCAGCACCTCACCGCCGGCCATATGCAAGCCCCAGTTGTACGGGTAATAGATGGTTTGCCGAAACAAGCCGTCGGAGTTGGTCATGATCGGTGCGATCACATTCACCAGTTGTGCCAGGCATGCGATCTTTACCCGTCCCGCATTCCTCACCAGCGTGTTGATGATCCCTCCGACTAACAGCGCATCTTCCAAGTTGTACGGTTCTTCCAACAAGTGTGGCGCTTCCTGGCCATGCCCGTTTACCGCATCTCCGGTGCGCGCCCGGTACCACACATTCCACTCATCAAAGGAAAGCCACAATTGCTTTTTGGAGCGTTTGCGCCCGCGCACCAAGTCACAAACCGCTGCGGTTTCCGCTATTTGCCGATCCATCAGCAGATTCAGAGCCAGGTATTTGGAACTGTCGTTCCCGGTTTCTTCTTTGGTGTTCCCCAGATAACAATGCAACGACAGCGCGTCTACATACTCGTAGCATTGCTCCAGCACTTCGCGATCCCATTCCAGATAGGTGGGCATGAGACGTCCACTCGAACCGCAAGCCACCAGCTTCAACGATGGATCGACATAGCGCATCTGGCGCGCCGCATCCGCCGCTTTCATCCCATACTCTGCGGCGGTCATATGACCGATCTGCCAGGGACCATCCATTTCGTTGCCCAAGCACCAGTGTTTCACCTCGTACGCCTCGGCTACCCCGTTCTTGCGCCGTAGATCGCTCCATCGCGTGCCCTTGGCAATGTTGCAGTACTCCACCAACGCGGCAGCCTGCTCCGGAGTGCCCGTGCCCAAGTTCAGCGCCATCAGCGGCTGGGTGTTTACCAGCTTGCACCACAACAAAAACTCGTCTGTGCCGAATTGATTGCTATTCAAAGAATTCCAGGCCTTGTCCAACACCCGCGGCCGGTCTTGTTTCGGCCCTATGCCGTCCAGCCAGTTGTACCCGGAAACAAAATTCCCGCCCGGATAGCGAATGATTGGCACTCCCAACGCGCGTACTTCTTCCATCACGTCTTTTCGGAAGCCATTCGAGTCGGACAGTTTCGACCCCGGATCGTAAATGCCCTGATAAATCGCTCGGCCCAACTGTTCCAGGAACGATCCAAACAGATTGTGGTCAATCGGGGCAATAGTGCGCCGCGTATCGACGTAAATGCGCGCTGTGCTGGAGCCGCTGGAAGCTTGCACCTGCGCGGGAAGCACTCGGCTAAGCAGCAATTCCGCCGAGCATGCTGCTCCTGCCGCAAGGCTTTCTTGCAAAAACCGTCGCCGGCCTAACATACAGCCTCCCGTGAATTAGCGATATTTCTGCGGTGATTTTTAGGGCAAGCATAGCACAGCCGTGTGGCCTGGGTATGAGTCTGTGAAAACGATTGCTCCACCGTGGATTCTGACCGATTTAGGGCCGCATGGTTCTGTTCGGTACAGCCCGCGCCTAACCCCCTCCTCGATGCTCCGTTATTCCTTGTGCTTTCAAAACTTATGAATGCACCACCAACCTCCAAAGGCACGTCCCGTGCACTTCCCGCCTTCGGCAGGAGCCGTGTGCCAGTTTGGGCCGCCACCGGCGAATCGTGCTCTCGCGATCTGGCCGCATGCCGATGCAACAACACCCGGCGCCAAGCATAAGACGGGGCGCTCCCGTTTATGTGGGAATTGTTCGAAACAATGCATATCTCACCATGCGACCGCGCCGCCAGATGGAGGGACGATTTGGCCTTCATTAACGGTCAGCTCTGGCCAAAAGAAGTGATCGGCGGCAAAGCCGGGTGAGTGATGCACTTTTTCTCGCACATGCCTTTTCAGCGCAAACTGACCCTGCTGGTTCTGTTTTCCACCCTGCTGGCCCTGGCTATGGCTTGTGCGGCCCTCGCCGTCTATGAGCGCCAATCCTTCCGTACGGCTCGCGCTAACGAACTGACCCTTCTGGGTAATACCATCGCCACCAGCGCCGCCGCTTCCGTACTCTTCAACGACTCCAAATTCGCTTCCGACATCTTCACCGCGCTGCAAACCGACAGAGACATTATCGCCGCGCGCATTTACAACAATTCCGGCGATATCTTTGCCGAATACGTCCGGCCGGGTCTGCGGCCGAGCTTTGCCCCCGCCCTGCCCCCCGAGGGTGTCGTATTCGCCAGGGACTCCATTGTCCTTACCCAGCCCGTATCCCTGCGCGGGGAACCCGGCGGATCCATCGTCCTGGTTTCCGATCTCCGCATGCTCAACCGCAAGTTCTGGCTGTATGCGCAGATTCTTAGCTTGGTGCTGCTGCTCTCTGTCCTGGTCGCCTTTCTCTTCTCTGCCCGAATGCTCCGCACGGCCTTGCAACCGATCCTGCAGCTGGCGGCAATCGCCCAAAAAATCTCCTTCGGCGCGGACTACTCTTTGCGTGCTCCGCGAGGCGTTGCCGATGAGATCGGCGGATTAGCGCGCGCCTTTAACGAGATGCTGGACGGTATTCAGCAACGTGATGTCGCCTTGCAGCGCGCCAGGGACGAATTGGAGACTCGGGTTCAACTTCGTACCCAAGAGCTACAGCGCGAGATCAACGATCGCATCCGCGCCGAGGAGCAGCTTTCCAGCGAGCGTCAGATGGCCCACGCCCTTATCGACCATGTGCCCGATTTGATGTACGTGAAAGATGCGCAGGGCCGCTTCTTATTGGCTAACCTCTCCCTGAGCCATCAAATGCGCGCAAAGTCCCCCGATGAGCTGCTCGGCAAAACCGACTTCGACTACTTTCCCGCGGAACTCGCCGAAAAGTACTCGGCAGACGAGCAAAACGTGATTCGCACCAAGGAGCCGCTCCTCAATTGCGAGGAGCCGTGCACCGATAGCCAAGGCAACTTCATCTATTTGCTGACCACCAAGGTTCCTCTTCTCGACGCTGACGGCAATGTCACCGGAATCGCCGGTGTAGGCCGCGATATTACCGACCTCAAGCGAGCCGAAGACGCCCTGACCCGCGCCAATGATGCGCTCTTCAAAGAGCGCTCCATGCTGCGTGCCCTGATCGACAACGTCCCCGACCTCATGTGGGTGAAGGACATCCGTGGCCGCTATTTGGTCGCCAAGGCACGGCTTGCCCGCACCGTCAAGGCTAAATCTCACGAAGAGCTGCTCGGCAAGACTCTGGACGAGGTCTATCCCGGCAAATTCCCCCAAGCCTACCGGGATGACGATCGCACCGTGATCGCTACCAAGAAACCTCTCTTCAATCGCGAATCGGAGCATTCCGACGACCAGGGCAAACCCCTTTGGCTCTTAAGCACCAGGGTTCCTCTCTTCGACAGCGAAGGCAATCTCTTGGGCATTGCCGGGGTCGGCCGCAACATTACCGAACGCAAGGTCATGGAACTTGAATGGCAACGAGCCAAAGAAGCCGCCAGCCGCGCCAAAAGTGAATTTCTGGCTAACATGAGCCACGAGATCCGCACTCCCTTGAACGGCATCATTGGGATGACCGAATTGGCCGTCGATACGGAAATCACCAATGAACAACGGGAATACTTGGAGACCGTGAAGCTCTCGGCCGACTCCTTACTGACCGTCATCAACGACATCCTCGATTATTCCAAGGTGGAAGCTGGCAAGATCGAGCTGGAGGCCGCGGATTTCAACTTGCCTGAGTGCCTGGAGAACACCCTAAAAACTCTCGCTTTGCGCGCTCATGAGAAGCATCTCGAACTGCTCTGCGACATCCACCCGGACAATCCCGCGCTTGTCCATGGCGACGCCAACCGTCTGCGCCAGATCATCGTCAATCTGGTCGGGAATGCCATTAAATTCACTCACGAAGGGGAGGTCCAGTTGCGCGTCGCCCCGGAACCGCGGGATGGCCGCCAATACCTCGGTTTCACCGTCGCGGATACCGGCATCGGCATACCACTCGAAAAACAAAAATCCATCTTTGATCCCTTTTCCCAAGCCGACACTTCCACAGCCCGCCGCTACGGGGGCACCGGGCTCGGTCTGACCATCTCCGCGCGACTGATCCACTTGATGGGCGGAGACATCTCGGTCGAGAGCGAGCCAGGAAAGGGCGCTCGTTTCCATTTTTCCGTCCTTCTCGCCCCGCCGGCCGGCCCTATAGAGAACACCACACCCGCATCTCTGGAAGCGCTGCGCGGCATGAAAGTCCTGGTGGTCGACGACAACCACACCAATCTGCGTATTTTGCAGGAGACCCTTTTGCGCTGGAATATGCAGCCCTCCATCGTGGATTCCGGCGACCAGGCTTTGCAGAAGCTGGCGAGCGCCTGGCACCGTGCAGAACCATTCCGGCTCATTTTGACCGATATGCACATGCCACTAATGGACGGTTTCACCTTGATCGAACGCATCAGGAATCAGGCGCTCTCCCCCGCTCCCACCATTGTCATGCTCACGTCCGCTGGTCAGCGCAGCGACGCCGATCGTTGCCGCCAGTTGGATATCGCCGCTTATCTGGTTAAACCGGTTCGCCAGGTGGAGTTGCGAGACACGCTCACCTCGATTTTCGGAACGCCACAGCACCGCGAAAACAAACAATTGCCGCTAGCCACGGATCAACATCGGTGCGTTCCCCTGTCCATTCTCGTCGCCGAAGATAATGCCGTGAATCAGCGTCTGATCATCCGGATGCTCGAGAAGCGCGGCCATCGGGTCGCCCTGGCCCGGAATGGCGCCGAGGCCGTCGAACTGTTCGACAAAAACTCCTTTGACCTGGCGCTGATGGACGTGCAAATGCCCGAGATGGACGGCTTGACCGCGACCGGCTTGATTCGCCAGCGCGAGCAAGGTACCGGCCGCCACTTGCACATCGTTGCCTTGACGGCTCATGCCATGAAAGGTGATCAGGAACGCTGCTTGGCTGCGGGTATGGACGAATATCTTTCCAAACCAATCCACCCACTGGAATTGGACCAGGTGTTGTCTAAGCAAGCGCGAGCGCAGGCGCTGCCAGATTCTCCGAATCAAAGAATTCTGGTCGAAAATAAATGAGCTAGTTTGCTACCTTCCGCCGCCGCTAGCTCCAGCGCTCCAGCCTGCACGCCTAGCAGTGGCCTGATCAATGCTCGTCTTTCGTCATCCCGCGTTTCTCAGGATGTGCTTCTCCGCAGCCGAAAAGTGGCTGTATCGCCCCGTGTTGATTTCCCGTTCGCGCGCAAACGGTGGCATCTCGCGCAGTGCCCGCACCGCCTTTTGCATCTCCGGGCTAAGCGATGAATAACTCTTCGCCTCCGCTGGTGTCGCTCGGAGGTTGTTCGGTGCAGCGGTTGTTCGGTCCTCGGAAGGAATCGAGGGCGGCTGATACCTTATGTGGCCGCCGTACGGCGAATCCGAGCTGCTCGGTCCAGCGCTGGGCGGCCTCCAAGACTTTGCCGGCCCATTATCGTTCGGTTGAGGATCCGAATTTGCCGCCGGAGGATCATTGTCAGGGCACCAATAGCCCGGTGGGCAGTAGTTCGGCTCGGAATAATTTGGGGCGGAGTAATAAGGATACGAATAGCCCCACCCCGGTCCATAACCGTAGTAGCCATAGGGGTAGCCCCACCAATACGGCCATCCAAAGCCCAGTCCCCATCCCCAGCCCCAGCCATATCCGGGATAGCCCCAACCCCAGCCGCGCCACGGGTAGCCGCGTCCACCATAACCTCCTCGCCAGCCGTAGCCTCCGCGCCACCCGTAATACCCGCGCCCGCCATAATACCGGCCGCCATACCCTCCGCCGTAATAACGCCCGCCACTCGAACCGTAGTGGCTGCCGCCCACGTGGTAGCCGCCCCCACTGTGGAAGCCGCCTCCTCCGCCAACACGGAAGCCACCTCCACCGCCGCCATGCCCCCCGCCGCCCCGCTGGGCAAACGCGGGACTCGGTACACAGGCGAGCGCGGCACACGCCACACCTACGCACAAAACTCTCCAAAAGGTGGAATCCTTCATAACGTTCCTCCTTCCGATGCGCGTCTGAACAGCATTCTACACCTCTGCGGGCAAGCTGGCATTCCGGGGTCTAACGTACCTTTGAGCGCCCATCTTGCGCGCACTGGGGGTACCAAGGGGCCATTTTGCCTCAGCGGCCCAGCATTCGGAACCGGAACGAATAGCCCACGCCGATCAAACGATCCGGCGTGGCGGACGAAACCCCAAACCCCACGTGAAAATCCAATTGCTGATTGTTGGTGAGCCGGTACGCCGTCCCGAAGTGCAGGATATGCACGGTTCCACCTCGCTGCGGAAACTGCCCGTCATATTCCACGAAGGCGTCCCACGAATTGGTGATGGTGCGATCGAACTCCCACGCGCTCTGGCCGGTGACATTCCGTCGTTGCCCCTGTGTCGGCCAATACACCGCCAGCATTCCCGCGGCGGTCCAATTCTTGGTGAGCTGCCGCGACCATGGCAGTTGCAATTCCGGATCGTACCCCCCGCTGGTAATACCCGGCGATCCCGTCGGGAAACTCAGCGCCGCTACCAGTGACACATCAAAGCCATGCGTCGGCCCCAGTTGCTGTTTGATCCCCAAAAGCACGTCGGCAAATCCGGAACTGGATCCAAAACCAGCAAAGTAATCGGGAACCGTGAAGCGCAATTCGGTTTGGGGAGCAATGCCAAACCGGATCAGCGTCTCGGGAAAATCCACCGTAGATTGTTGCGCGTTATTGATCGTGCCCAGGATGCCGTTCTCGAACTGAACGGTTCCGCTGGGCACTACGACGCTGGAATCAGTGAATGCCGGCCGGTCGGTCGCAATCGGGCTCGCGGACGACGTCGTCTCCTGCGCCCGCGTCGTGGCGCTCGCCAGCAATCCGGCCAGCAATGATACCCAAACAGAATTTCGTGGCACCACCACCTCTCACAATAACGGTGCCGCTGTCCTCATCGGTTGCTAATCAGCACAGCGATCGACGCGATCAGCACCACCGCGGAAATCGTAATCACCAATGCTCGATCCTGCCACCGCGGCTCTATCTTCTCCGCCCGCTTGGTGGTAACGCCAAATCCAAAACTGCTGAAGTGCCGCGCTTTTAATCCGTACAGAATTCCGACCGCGCCTACGACAATGCCCAGGAGCGGTGCCGGTTCGTTCACAGCCATGAATGCGGACGCTGTCATCAGCTTCAACACGTTAGCGCTATGGTATGTACGCTATCCCGCTTTGGTCAACGTTCCGCAAAGGCATTTTCCAAGTCCCGCAACTGCCCGGCGCCGTTCCGCGAAAGCGATGCTCTTCGCCCATAGCGCGAGCGTGGCGGCCGTTGCGAGAGAGATGCTGGCATCTGGGCCGTGGCGAAGGATCATGAGGCGAGTTGATTTCCATTTTGGAACTCCTGGGGGTACCCCCCGGTCATTTTTTCGGTACGAAAAAGGTAAGTGGCAGAATCTGCGGGAGATAGCCGCGAAGCTGTACGGTACATACCGAAAACCGTGGAAAGAAAAAGGCCGGCGCGCGAAACGAAACGAGCAAGGGCCGCGCGAGATTCGCGAAGATGACGATTGCGCCTGCGTTCGATTGGCCGGACATGCCGCGGGCACTCCCGAAACTGCGGGGACAGGATAGCTGTTTGGTAAACGGTAGAAAACGGTACTCGAGGACAAAAGTTGGAAAGAGCAGGCGCGGCCAAAGGGACAGTTATAGAACTGGACTAAAGCTAGAACTTATCAACTTATCTGACGGCCTTTACTTATCTACACGAGCGAGTCGTACGTCACACTAAAGCTTATCCCGCCTGAGCAGGCAGCGAAAAACGGCCCCACCCTTGCGAAAACCGCAAGGATGGGCCACGCAAAATCATCCAGAATCTAAGGTTGTGCCCCCGCCTGTAAATGGTGCGCCGCGTAGGAATCGAACCTACAACCTATGGATTAAGAGTCCATTGCTCTGCCAATTGAGCTAGCGGCGCACGGCCAATCGTTTATTTTACATAGTTCCGAATTGGCTGTCGACCAGCCCGCCGCGCGGATAGTCTTTCAGTTTCCGGTTGCGAGGCCCAGGCTCACCTTCGGGGAGCAGCTTTCGCCATCAGTTTAACGAGTTCGATAAATACCGCTCACAGTTTGTCCCTGCCGAATACAGTCAACGCTCCGCATTGCGCGAAGGTTGGCATGTGCGTCACAGCTTAGGCGCGACGATGCTGATCGGGATGTCGTACTCGACCGTGGTGGTTTCCGAAAGACCTTTGACAGGAATACCGTCTGTCCATTTGTACAGCCAGCCATCCGTCGCCCCGACCCAAAGCTTTCTGGGACCGGCTGCAAAACTGTAGGCATAGGTCACCATGGGCTTGCCGTTTAATACGTCTGCGCCGATTTGTGGGGTGATGTCTTTGGCATTAAGCAGTTGTGTCTCGTTGTCAATCATCGCGATGGGGTCCATAGTCGGGATGGCGATGTCCAGCATCTCCTTCGTCCACGGCGAACTAGACCATTTGCCGCCCTGCTTGTCGTACGCGCCCTGGCCTCGAATCACGATCGCCTCCTGATCGGGCGCGGTCTCGTGAAAGGCGTTGGGCTTGACGTACTCGAACACATACCTGGTGGTCTTGCCGTTTATGGTTTGATCGAGCGTGAGTCGTACAGTCTTTACACTGGTCAATGCCGCGTGCGCTTTTGTGAAAGCGTCCTGCAAACCCGTGCTTGTTGGTGCAGCAATAGGCGCAGTTGACGCCGGCACGACAGGCCAGGCTGGCAGGGTGGGAATGGGCGGTTCAGCGGGCGCGTGCACGATTCTGCTTGGCGTGGCTGCAATGCTGAGAACGCATGCGCTGACCAGTGCGGCGAGTATGCCGGACCCGCCGACGAGACAGATGGTATGAGATACAGCAGTGCTGACAACGAGAGGCAAAAGTCGAGGCTCTGCACTTTCCATAACACCTCCCACTAGCTCTTTTAGGCTGTGGCGCGGGTTATCAAGGAACCCGCTACAAGGAGAACTCCGTTGAGATTCATGCGAACGGAGTCTAGTCCGCTACAGTACCCGGCGCAGTGACGAACGAACAGTCATTCCTGCACAACGCGAAACACAGTCGATTCGAGGTCTTCAGGCAAACGATTAACGTCCAAAAGTGGTGGATGCAACAGATAGGACATGGTACGCAATAAAACGCCTATTTTGCTTCCCGCCTGTCGCCTTTGGGCCCCCGTTTTCGATATTACCGGTAGAGGCCGCGGAGTCGCTCAAGCCTTCCGCTACCGTATTTATTTCCTTCGCTGAATTTCTTAGGAGGCCATCTGGCAGATGGACAAGCAGGACAGAAGAGACAACCGGAACCGAACACGAATCCAGATACGAAAACCGCCGACGCACAGCCCAACGATTCCCAGAAAAACGACAAAGCGTTGTCATCCAAGGAACTTGGTGAGATCTCCGGCGGCAGAAGGAGCAACGATCCATGCGAGGGCGGACAACTTGAATAGAATCGCCTAGCGCCGTCCGTCGGGGAATCGCCAACTAGACCATGCCAGGCGGAGCGCGACACCATGAAGGTCTATAACTGGAGTCAGATCCCCGAGGAACAAGTTAACCCTGTGGCCTGGCGCCAGATGATCCATACCGAGACCATGTCCGTGGTACGCCGCCGGCTGTCGAAAGGCGCGGTGCTGCGGCTCCATCGCCACGCCGAGGAACAGATCAGCATGATCGAACGCGGCAAGCTCCGATTTGTTGTGGCCGGCGAGGAGGAGATTGTGCGGGGCGGGGAAACTTACGTGATTCCGCCCAATGCGCCGCACTCGGTGGAGGCGCTCGAAGACTCCGTCGTCATGGATCTTTTCTCCATGCCACGCTGACTCGCCGAAGACTCCACAGCGTCGTTTCCAGCGCAAGTTTAGTTAACTCCCGGGAAGTGCGCGAATCTGAAATGGACCCGGCGCCGCCACGCGCCAGCCTGTCCCACACTTCGTCTGGCCCCGCAGGTTACTTCGCCCGCAACGTCGCCGCCAATTCCCGCGCCACTTGCCGGGCTCGCTCCAAATCCTGGGGATCAAACGATATGGCCGCGACTCGCGGGTGTCCCCCGCCTCCATACTGTTCGGCCAGTGTAGCCAGATTCTGATCCGCGGTGCTTTGGTTCCACGGATTGGTTCCCAAAGAAACCTTGGCGCGCACCGGCGACGCGCTTACGCTGACCGAATAAATGCCTTCCGGGTGCAGCAAGTAGGGAATGAACTTGTTGTACCCCTCCATATCCAAGTCACTCACGTCGAAGAAAATCACGCCATCGTTCGACTCGCAGCGCTCCCGCAGAATATCAATCGACTTCTTGTGCCGCTCCAGCAACGGCCCCAAGTGTTTGGCCACCGCGGGCAGTTTCACCACTTCGGCCAACGGCCGGTACGCCAGTTCGGGAATAATCTGTGCGGGAACTCCGTTTTCTGGCGCGGCCTCGATCACCAACGCCAATTGCGTGGCCGGTTCGGTCAGTTCCGTGGCGAACTGCGGCGTAGGAAACTGCGCGCCGTCGATAATGTCGCCCCAATGAATCAAGTCGGCCAAGGGTTTGGTCTTGTATCCGAATTTTTCCTTGGTGACCGTGGCGATCAGTTTGGTGCACGACTTGTAGTTGGGGTCGTAATACATGTTCTTGCCGGGGTACCGTTTGAAGTACTCGGCGTCGGCCGGCGTCAGGAACGCGCTTTGATGATGGTCGAACCACCAGCTCACTTTCGGCGAGTTCGAATACTTGAAATCCACGATGACATTTTCGTCGCCATCAAACAGCGCGTCTTCCCAGGGATGCTTGGCCTTATGCGTCATTCCGCTGAGACGGAACTCGGCGTTTGGGTCGAACGTTTCTCGATAGAAGCGGAAAAACAGCGCAGCCGAAGCGGCCCCGTCGAAGCAGCGATCATGAAAGCACAGTCGAACCGTGGTCATAATGCGAGTACGTCCACCCTTCCCCAGTCTCACCTGACACAAAGAACAAAGCCAATAAAGATGTACGGGTCCGCCAGGAAAGTCAAGGACTTCTCTGCCTGCCTGGTCGCCCCGCCGTCTCTCACCCGCGATTCACCCCAACTCGTTGCTGCTTCGGCACCACTCATCCCGGCGGCGTCCCAAAGCATCTAATTTAGTGTAACTATTTCTTGTAACTTCGAAAGGTGCTGGGAATCACATCGTTTGGTCACCACCCTTCGACCTGGGAGGGTCAGCTTCATGGCAAAGTCCGGCGAATTGACTCAGGCGGACGTAACGCCAAAGGAGTTGTATTTTAATCGGCGCGAAATCCTGCGAGCGATGGGGCTGGCCGGCGTGGCGCTCGCCGGCGGAAAACTGTTCTCCCGGCTGGCCTTTCCTCCCACCACGTGGGCGGCGCTGACCAAGCTGAATGTCACCGTCAAGAGCCCCTTCAGCACCTCGGAAAAGATCAACTCCTTCGAGGACGTGACCCACTACAACAATTTCTACGAATTTGGCACCGATAAAAGCGATCCCGCCAAGAACGCGCAGAACTTTCGCACCTCCCCATGGACTGTATCGGTCGAAGGCGAAGTCAATAATCCCGCCAAATACAGCATGGACGACATTTTGAAGCTGGCCCCGCTGGAAGAACGCATCTACCGCCATCGTTGCGTGGAAGGCTGGTCCATTGTGGTGCCCTGGATCGGCTATTCTCTTAACACCATTTTGAAACTGGCGCAGCCCACCGAAAAAGCCAAGTACGTGGCCTTTCAGTCCTACTATGATCACGGTCAAATGCCATGGGGCGAGCATTCCGGCATCGATCTTCCCTACGAGGAGGGCCTTCGTCTCGATGAAGCCATGCACCCGCTCACGCTCCTCTGTGTGGGTATGTATGGCGAGTCTCTCCCCAATCAAGACGGCGCTCCGGTCCGCCTGGTCATTCCCTGGAAGTATGGTTTCAAGAGCATCAAATCCATCGTGAAGATCCGTTGCGTCAAAGGCGAGCCGCCCACCACCTGGAATCGCTATGCGCCCCAGGAATACGGCTTTTATTCCAACGTGAACCCCAACGTCGATCATCCCCGGTGGAGTCAAGCCACGGAACGCCGCCTGGGCCTATTTTTCAGGATCAAAACGCAGATGTTCAACGGCTACGGGGACCAGGTGGCCAGCCTTTACAATGGCATGGATCTGAAGAAACATTTCTGACGTGCGCGATTCCCTCCGCCAAATCCTGCTCAGTAGATGGTCCAAGCCGGCGGTTTTCCTGCTCTGCCTGTCGCCTCTTGCTTTTCTGGCCTGGCGTGCTTTCCACGCCAACCTCACCGCCAACCCGGTCGAGTTCGTTCAGCACTTCACCGGTGATTGGACCCTGCGACTCCTGCTGATCACTCTCTCGATCACTCCGTTGCGCAAGCTCCTGAATGTTCCCGATCTGATTCGCTTTCGCCGCATGCTTGGCCTGGTTGCCTTCTTCTATGTTTGCCTGCACTTCCTGACCTATATTGGCCCGGACCAGGCCTTCAATTTCGGCGGCATGTGGAAAGACGTGGAGAAGCGGCCGTTCATTACTGTGGGCTTTCTCGGTTTTGTCCTACTGATTCCTTTGGCACTGACTTCCACCAGGGGCTGGATTCGCCGCCTGGGCGGTAAGCGTTGGCAGGCGCTGCACCGGTTCATCTATGTGAGTGCGCTGTGCGGCGTCGTCCATTACTATTGGCTGGTCAAGTCCGATCACCGGCTTCCGCTGCTCTACGGCGCGATCCTGGCTGTTCTGCTCCTGTTTCGCTTAGGTAGTTCCCTGCTGAAGCCTCGACCCGCCGTCGCCGTTTCGCCGGTCCAGCAAACCAATCACGTTCCGTAGAGCCCGCTTTCCGTAGCGGGCCGTTCCCTTCCGTCGCGCCAGTTAGCCGGATCTACAGCGGCCGATCCGGATACAGCGCTTTGGCAAATCGTAGATGGATCAGCACTGCGTAAACCAGCAGCACCAGCAGCGCTACCACACTTCCTTCCGGACCGGTTGATCCACCCGTCAGCCAATTGGCTCCTTGGAACGAAGTGTTCAAGAAGTGGCCGGCGCCGATCAACCCGCTGTCTGGCGTGCCGAAAAAGAAAGTCTCCGCCCAATCCCAGGTTGCATGGAAACCCAGAGCAAACCACAGCGTGCCGGTTCGTCGAATCGTCAGGCAGAAAAACATGCCGATCACGAACACGTGCAAAATCCCGATGACCGTTTCTCCCGGGTTCGCCAGGTGTGCTACCGCAAAAAGCACCGAAAGGAACGTCGCCGCCGGCCAGAATCGCATGCTCCGGGCCATCAGGAACAGCCAATACCCGCGAAACGCCAGCTCTTCGTTGATCGACACCGCCAGAAAAACCGCACCCCAACCAATACCGTAACGAAGCGCCGCTGCGCCATTCAACGCCACGGACTCAATTCGAAAATGGCCGAACAGACCGAGAATCCCCGCCACCGCCGGAAGCATCGCAAAGCCCCAAACGCCGCCTTCCCAAAATCGCGCCCCAAATGCCTTATCCAAGGGGATTCCGTAAGCAGCCAGCGGCCGTTTTTCTCTTCGCGCCACCACCCATGTGGCCAGCGCTATGCCAAACGCCATAAGCGCCTTGGTGGGCAGTTGGTTCTGCACATCTTGGTTCTGCACGTCGAATGCGGGCGGTCTGTGAATGACGTGCAGGGCGGCCCAGACGAATACCGCCGGCGCCAGGAGTCCGATGACGACCCAAATGAGCAGATTCTTGCGATCCGCCCGGCTCCAAGATCGCCGGCCTACACTTTCGCCTTCCAGGGGCGGGACTCCCTGCTCTACGGCTCCGATTGATGTGGGCGCGAGGTTCTGGCCGGAATTGTCGGAAATGTTGGCGCTCCTGTGCCCATTTCCGAAACTGGTCGCTCGAATACCCGGACTTGGGCCGGCACTTTTCAGCCTTTCGCCATTATGCACAACTTGCAGGAGTTTGCGACCCGGGACAACTGTTTCGGTGCGACTGCTGATACTAACGCTCCGATTTGCTGGCGTAAGCCACCGGCAGCCGCACCTCTCGACGCCCTTACGCGCTGGCCCCCTGCGCTTGCGCCGCGCGCATTTGCGCCATGCGTTCCTGGAATTGCCGCGTCACATGCGGCACGATACCGAGTTGCCTCTCGACAAGCATCACTTGCGCCCGGTGATGCATTTCGTGTTCTTTAGCACCCAGCAGCCGTTCGAACCGCGTTTTCACCATTTTTCCGTCCGCCTCCGTTACCGTCTCCGCCAGAAATTCCGGTGTCAGCGTTTCCAACCACGCCGCGAACTGCTCGCCTTCGCTTTTCAGCAGATTCACGATTTCGGCCTTGGACCTGGGCTTGACCTCTTCAGCATGGAAGCGCTCGATGGTGCCCAAAAAATCGAATCCCACCAGCGTAGTCAGGCGCTTTTTGTTCACTTCCTCCCAAATTCGCGTGCTGATAGCCACGTGCACCAACATGTGCGCTACCGGACGCACTTCCGGTGCGGCCACGAAATCGTAGCTCGACTCCGGAATGTCTTCGGCAATCTGAACAGTGTTCTTGCGCACGGTCCGGAAAGCGTTTGCCAATTCTTTACCGCCATACTGATATGCACTCATCCAGCACCTCGGTTACCTAGAGTCTGCCCGGTCAATTGGGCTGGGCATTTCGATGCGCGTCGCTGTCGACCCGTCACGCCCGTCTCCTGCGCGGTACGAGCCCGTCTAACCGCTCCCTGGTCGACTAGCTCACCGCTAAGCTCACGGGTTTGCGCACGGGCCTGACCCAGCGGTGCGGCGACAATGCACACTTACTCCAGCAAACTGCTGAGAGACTGGTGTAAGATCAAGGCCCTAAAATCTGCGGAAGAAAGCGTCTGCCCCGATGCTCAACCGCAACCTCCAAGCCACCGTGGAGACCGCCCTGGCCGGCACCGATGTGCGGGTGAACGGGGACCGCCCGTGCGACATCCAGGTACACGATCAGCGTTTCTATGCCGCCGTGGTATCGCGCGGAGCGCTGGGGATGGGCGAGTCCTACATGGACGGCTGGTGGGATTGTGCCGACCTGGCCGGCATGTTTTGCCGCTTGCTCAAAGCCCAGGTGGACCGTCGCGGACCGCTAACCTTTTCCGCCGCGCTGGCCTGGCTGAACGCCAAACTCACAAACCGTCAGGGAAAACGCCGGTCCGCTGCGAATGTCCATCGGCACTATGATCATGGCAACGAGCTGTATCGCAACATGCTGGGTCGCTGGATGCTGTACTCCTCGGCAAACTGGCAGCAGGCTGCCAACCTGGACGAGGCCAGCGAAGCCAAATTCCAGTTCATCTGCGGGAAACTCCAACTTCGCCCCGGCCAGCGCCTTCTAGACATCGGCTGTGGCTGGGGTGGATTCGCGAAGTACGCGGCTCAGACCCACGGAGTCCACGTCGTGGGCATTACCCTGTCGCGGCAACAAATCGACCTGGCTCGGCAAATCTGTGCCGATTTACCGGTCGAGTTTCATTATCAAGATTATCGCGAACTGCACAGCCACTTTGACCATGTGGTGTCGCTTGGCATGTTTGAACACGTCGGCCCCAAAAAATTACCGCGGGTACATGAAGATTGTCCGGGGTTGTCTCAAATCCGGCGGCGTTTTCTTCCTGAATACCATTGGCGCCAATGAATCCGGGCATGCTTTGAATCCTTGGAGCGATAAGTACATTTTCCCTGGCGCTGTGCTGCCCTCCATGGCTCAGATCGGCGCGGCCATCGACGGCATCTTCTCCATAAACGAACTCACCGATTGGGCCGACTTTTACGACCGCACGCTCCTCGCCTGGTTCGAGCGCTTCCATGCCAACTGGAGCAAGCTCCAAGCCAGCTATGGTGAGCAGTTTTACCGTATGTGGAAATACTATCTGCTCTCCAGCGCCGGTGCGTTCCGCGCAAGAAGAATTCACGATTGGCAAATTGTGCTCTCCTGCTGATGGCGCTTGGAATGCCATCGCCGAAGAGCATCGCCGTGCGTCCCGTAAACCCGCCGGACCTCGTCACATCTCCTTCCACCTGGTTTGGCGTTCATCGTGTCCTGCTGCGGATCGCCTATATTGTTTTGGCATCTGGCTAGTTTCGCGGAACGCGTGTCGCCCTGGCGTTTGTCGAGAGCTAAGGCAGCAGCCCGAACACCATCACCCCCGTCAACGTCCCCACAAATACTCGACCATTGGCAATCATCGGCGTGATGAACTTGTTATCCCCAAACGCATCCCGGCCACGCGTCCGGCCGCTGTTGTACAGCTCCTTGGTCAGGTTCGTCGCATCGTAAGCGTGCAAAATTCCCGCATCCGATCCGCGTGACTCCACCGCCCAAACAATCGCGTCGGAATAGCCATTCGCAGAGATGCTCGGCGTGGTCCCCGGATACGCGTAGTGTGCGGAACTCATTGAGGTGGGCTCCGGCACCAGTTTCGCGTTCGTGATGGAAAAAGCTTTCAGCGTGTCGTTCACCGCTCCGAAGTACACGGTGTTGTTGAAGTACGCCGGCATGGAAAAAACCGGACCGGTCAACGCATGCTCGATTTCCTGATAGATCCCGGTGTCCTTCTTAGGATTGAACTTGCCCATGTCGTTGCGATTCACCACGTAAATGCGCCGGTCCTTTCCCGCGCCCACGGCCAGTTGCCATGTTTTGCCCGAAGCATCCTGGAAATCCGGCAGCACCAGCGCTCCTCCCGAGCCGAGATCCTGATCATGTCCCGACTCGTTCCCGGTGTTGTGCATGTTGAAATAATCGGCGACCCGGAGATTCCCATCCCTGATCGACAGCTTCAGAAAGGCATTGCCAAAATCCCCATGGATCGGAAACCCTGAGGAATCGAAGCTCTTGTCGAACGTTCCGTTTGCATCCAGCAGGTAAATGTTGCCGTCAGGGTCAGCCGCTGGACCGGCCCCGGACATCCAGATCGCCCCATCGTTGCCATTCGGTGTCAGGTCCAACACCGTGGCCGGCTTCAGCGTGGCCGCGTCATAGCCAATCACCCACCCGGTGTAATCGCCGTTGTCGCAATGCGACGCCCAACTGGTGTAAACGATCCCCCCAGCCAGCAACAACGACGCCCTTTCCTTGTATTGCTTGGGATCGAAAGTAGTCCTGCCCTGCAAATTGGGATAGCTGGCCTCAATCGTCGTGGGACTGCCGGATATTTCGGCGCCGGAAGTAATATCCAGGGCATGCAGCCGCTGAAAGTAGTTCCCGCTCCGGTCCTTCGACATGGCCACCACGTACATCAACCCGCGGTCTCCGCTCAGCGAGATCACCGGCGTCGAGGTGATGCCGATTTCCGGACTGACTTGCGCACAGTTGCGGTCGTCGCTGGGACTTTCATTGGCTCCCAGCACGGTCACGTTCCACAACTGCGTCAGCGTGTCCGCGTCGAACGCATACACCGAATCGTGCTCCGTCGCTACGAACACCACGTTGTGGGGATTTCCACCAATCGCCAGATTCGACACGTACAACGGCTCGGCATCCACCAACCCGTCCGTATTCAAATATCCCACCTTGCCAAAACTGGCGGCGGTTACATTTTTGAGTGTCAGGATTTTCTCGTCCAGGTTCTGACCCGTGCGGGCTACGTCGTTGTGATAAGTCAGGACTCGCACTGTGCTGGGCGATGCCCCCCGCAAATTCCTCTGCAGCGCTACCCCGAGTATTAAAGTGATGATTGCTGCTCCTACCGTCAATACCGCGACGTCCGCTCGTCTCCCCAAAACATTCCTCCCGGAAAGGTCCCTTTATGACGCGGCATTGCTGCATGCGGTTACAGCGCGGGGTGCACACCCAAGCCTGGCTTTGGGTCCAGCCGACCAATTTTACTGACGTGGTTGCGCCATTTGGCCAGACTGCTCCCGCGATGAAACCCTACCACCCACAGTCTGGCCCATTCTCGTTACACTGAAATGTCACTTGGCGGTAGAGCGCGTAACCCGCAGCTTCATCGCTGAAGCGGCTTTTTCTACTCTCCAGGGATCACCAGGTACAGAGTTGTTCCTCCATGGTTCACCAGCAACAGCACCTGGTGGTTGTCGGTGCCCTCGAGCGCTTGGTGATATTCCTGCAGGTTATGTACCGGCTTACGGTTCACTTCTTGAATTACGTCGCCGCGTTGCAACCCCGCCTCCGCTGCTGCCGACGATGGATCGATATCCAAGATCACCACGCCCGTCGTCGTCGGAGGAAGATTCAGTTGCCGCGCAATGTCCGCGGTCAGGTTCTGAACCTGCACGCCCTTCAGTGCTGCGGGAGTGCCTTCTTCGTTCTCCGGTCCCCGGTTCGCCGCGTTTCCTTTTTCAGGATATTCACCTAGTGTCACGTCCAGGTCTTTTTCCTGGCCATTCCGGAATACCTTTAGGTGCGCCACCGAGCCCGGAGCCAACTGCGCAATTCGCACACTCAATTCTCCGGAACCATTCACCGGCTGTCCGTTCAGTTGCAAAATAATGTCTCCCCGCTGCAGTCCCGCTTTCGCCGCTGGACTATTCGGTGTGACATCCCCGATCAACGCCCCGCCGCCATGACTCAACCCGAAGGCCTTGGCCATCTCCGGCTGGACCTGCTGAATCGTTACGCCCAAAAATCCGCGGATCACTTTCCCGTGTTCCACGATTTGATCCATCACGTTGTGCGCCATGTTGATGGGAATCGCAAAACCCACTCCTTCGTTTCCCCCTTCTTCACCGCCGCCGGAAAGAATAGCGGTGTTGATTCCCACCAGGTCGCCGCGTAGATCGACTAGCGCGCCTCCCGAATTCCCAGGGTTAATCGCCGCGTCGGTCTGGATGAAGTCCTCATAACGTTCGATGGCGCCGCCAAGTCCTCGGCCAGTCGCGCTCACAATTCCCATCGTGGCCGTCTCCCCGATGCCGAACGGCTGCCCAATCGCAAACACCACGTCCCCGACCTTCAGCGTGGAGGAGTCCCCTAGAGTCAACGTGGGCAATCCGGCCGCTTCGATCTTCAGTACCGCTACATCCGTCAGTGGATCGGTACCCACTACCTTCGCCTTGTATTGTTTCTGGTCCGGCGTATACACCTCCACGTCCGATGCTCCGGACACCACGTGGTTGTTGGTCAAAATGTATCCGTCGGGATTGACGATCACGCCCGAACCCAAACCGAACTCCCGTTGCGAATGCGGCCGCTGCGAGTATTGCGGCGGAAGCTGGTTCCCAAAAAACTGCCGGAACATCGGGTCGTTAAAAAAGTCCGGCATATTGTTCGGCTGGGTCTTCACGATCTTAGTGGACGAGATGTTCACCACCGCCGGCAACACCGGCTTCAGTACCGTCGAGAATCCGTTCTTGAAATCCCCCAGGCTCACCGGGGCAGGATTCCTGTCCGTATTCACAGAGACTTTTGCGGCTCCCAACACCGCGTGTCCGGGTAACCGCACTGCGCCCAATCGAAAGAATGCTCCAATCAACAGCGCAACTGCCGCCAACAACAGTATCCAGTAGGCCCTTTTCGTTACAGCACTCATTTTGTTCCTCCACTGCCCGAATTCTTCACTCCTCCGTGCTGCCGGCGCTACGCCGCGAACCCTTGCAGCACGCGCAGGTAATGAACCACATCCTCGCGGGACAGAATCCCGACGATTCCGGTTCCCTGCACCACCGGTAACTGGTTTACTCCATCGCGCCCCATCTTCTCAAGCGCCGTCCACAACGCCGCGTCCGGACTGGTCGAGTCCAGCCGTTGCAGTGGCTCCATCACTTGCTTCGCTGTGGTAACCGGCCACTCCTCTCGCGGCACTTTTTGAATCGACGTTAAGGTCACCAAGCCCGGCGGGCTATTCCCGCCATTCACCACGAAATAACGGTCGCCATGCGAAACTGACCGCCAGCATCCACGTCAGCAAACCCAACAGCAAGAACCACGAATGGTCCAAATCAATGGAGATGCCAAAGATGCGTCCGATCGCAATGGTGTGACGGAACATTTTCACTTGGCCCAGATGGTCGCCCGCGGCGGCGACGCTGATCCGCTTAACGTTAGCAATGCCAATATCATGGGTCTATACAGGCAACTCCTTACGGCACCTGTTAGATTGCATCAGGCTACTTTGCGGTTCTAAAAAAACCGCTCTCCGGCGCCAACGTATCCGTCGCAGTGATCCGCGATCTTTTCCATTACACCGTGCTGCCGCGCGCTTCCCGACAACAGCGCATCTTGCTACATCGCACGAACGTGCAGCACAATGTGCCCAGGCAAATGCGGCAGTTTTCTTGTGGAGTTCCCTTATGCCCGAGCGCAGTGTTCGTGACCTCCTGCATCTCTACAATCCCGCCGATCCCCTGGAACAGGCCTGGACCATTCCCGCTCCTTGGTATTTCGACACCCGCATCGCCCAACTCGAACGCGCCGGCGTCTTCGCCGCCAATTGGCAAGTCGTCGGCCGGCTCGACCAGGTGAAAGATTCCGGCCAATTCTTCACTATCGACATCAACCGCGAACCGCTGCTCATCGTCCGCGGTGAAGATTCCCAGTTACGCGCCTTCTTTAACGTCTGCCGCCATCACGCTGCCGCCGTTGAGCCCCGCCCTGCCGGCTGCGCCAAACAATTTCGCTGCCCCTATCACGGCTGGACCTACGCCAACGACGGCGCCCTGAAAGGCATGGTCGAGTTCGAAGGCGTCTGCAATTTCGATCGCAAAGACAACGGCCTGGTGCCCATTCCCGTGGACACTTGGGAGAATTTTGTTTTCGTGAACCTCGACGGGCACGCCCCGCCGCTCGCGGAGTTTCTCGGCAAAGTACCCGCGCTGGTCGCTCCGCTGAAAATCACCGAAAAGCTTCAGTATTTCGACCGCCGCATTTACACCCTCAACTGCAACTGGAAGGTGTACGTCGACAACTATCTCGACGGCGGGTATCATGTGCCGCACGCTCATAAGGGCTTAAGCAGCGTGGTCGAATACACCAAATACACCATCGAAAATTTCGAACGCTCTTGCCTGCAGTCCAGCCCGCTGGACGCTTCCGGCGCGATCGACGCTTCCATTGCCGCTACCCGTCAAGGCCGCGCGTTCTACCTGTGGATCTATCCTAATTTCATGATCAACGCCTATTCCGGCGTCATGGACACCAATCTGGTTTTGCCTGTAAGCGTGGATAAATGCGCGGTCGTCTTCGACTATTATTTCGCCGACCTCAGCCCAGCGGCCTCCGAGCAACATCGCCATAGCATCGCGGTCAGTGAACAGGTCCAAGATGAGGACATGGCCATCTGTGATTCCGTGCAGCGCGGCCTGGCTTCCCGCGCCTATGTGGCCGGGCGGCTCTCGGTCCGCCGCGAAGCCGGCGAGCATCTTTTCCACCGGCTGTTGTTTCGCGATTTGACCCACGCTGACTGCCCGCAGGTATGATTCCCTACGCAACACAGTGATTGTCATGAAAACTCAAATTTCTCCGATGTTGGCCGTCCATGACCCCAACGCGGCCATCGAGTTCTACCAAGCCGCTTTCGGCGCGACTCTGCCGAGTAGAACTCGCTGCTCGCTTCTTATCTCGAGGATGCCTGCGACTTGGTACCCGCGCCCGTATCGGCGGTAAACAGCGTCACCTCCACGCGACGGTTCGCTTCCCGTTCCTGCCGCGTCTTCTCGTCGTTCACCGGCTTGTCTTTTCCCAATCCCACGATCTGGATGCGGTACACCGGTACGTTGTGTTGCCCAATCAGGTAAGTCTGCACC
>DASPVD010000137.1:0-2875 GCA_035622555.1 Candidatus Eremiobacteraceae bacterium
AAGCCGGAAAGCGACGTTCAGGCCGAGCAAGGAATTAAAAGAGCGATTGGCGGCGAAACAGCCCGAAGAAGTCCAGGGCACTACAGGGGAATAACTCTAAGTGCCCGGCGCATGGCGGCCGCGCGCTGGTAAACTCTCCAGGTCACTCGAGTGCCGGTCGAGCGTCGAGTTTGTCTTCGGCGGTATTTGGGTAGAGTGTCTTCTGAGGACTTATGGGCTTTGCCTGCAGTGTCCTGTACCGGGGTGCGCGACATTTTTGTGAACGCTCAAGCGGCTTTTGACCGCGATGCCCAATAGTCCTCGAACTTACTGCTGAGGCGATTGCAGCGAAGAGCGATGATGGCATTAGCGCCGCGCACCGTCCAGAACATGCCAGATTGTTTGAGGCGGCTGCCAATAACAGTCTTGCATCCAGCTTCGATAACGCCGGAACCGATAAATAGCTTTTGGCGGCGGAACTGCGGATATCGCATGCGTGCCGCATTACGTTCAAAGTAGTCGGCCTCGCCCCGGATCTTGTCAGCCAACTGTAGATCGGCAGTTCCCATGGTTCGCAGGGAGCGCACGAGTTTCTCGATTTTGCCAGCATCGAGTTTGCTTTGCTGGCGTATCATCCAGCGCTTCTGCTTGGCTTCTGCATTGGGAAACAAAACACGCGCCAGTTCCCAGAGATGTTGTCGAGCATGATAGAGATCCACAATCTGAATTGCGCCGGGGAAGTGCTGCGCAGCGAGGTTCCAAATCCACTCGGCTCCATCACCGATGATGACTTTCTTGGCGGCACGACTCCAGCCACGTTCCCAGGCTTCGGTATAGAGGCGATGGCCAAACTCCTCAGCCGTTTCAATCGCTCCGGTATAGGTGGTGGAGGCTTCGTCGCGCACTGGCCGGCCTTGCTCATCGGTGGTCGTTTGAGTAAATACGCAACCCAGCTTGACCTCACGCGTGCGTGCGGGTTGTCCTTCGAGGCGACCAACTCGCCCTTTCAGTTCGGAACGCACCATGGGAACCTGTGTGCCATCCATTTCGATATACAGCACGGGAACCGCCGGGCCGATCACCTCCGGCAACTCCAATTGCTTGGCGCGCTTGCTCTGGGCCTGCTCTTTTTCCACAATGTCGGCGCCAATGGCTTCCGCCTGTCGTTCGACCGCTTTGGTCGTCACTTTTGTGCCGGCCAGCAGTTCCAATTCCTCGCGGCCGTGTTCGAAGCTGGTTTCACTGCCTACCACCGCCATCATGCGGCGCACGCCGGGCGAGTATTCCGTACCCTTTACATCCAGTTCCGAATCGCGCGGACTCTGCCCTTGATGACAATACGGGCATAGATAATAGGGCCGCAGGATGGTAATCGAGCCAAGCACCGTCAGGATCTGTTTGCGACGCATTTCGTGAAACCGCCCCTGTTGGCCGCAATCACAAGGCACGGCTTGCTCGTAATCGGTTAACCCGTTGAACAGCTTCTCCAGTATTTTGGCTCCGAGTTGATGCGTGGCGGCGCGGGTAGCCATTTCGATCGCTTCCAGATCGAATGTGCCGCTCTTGCGGGTGCCAGAAAAGATGACCTCTAATAAGGCCGTTATCTCGCACGCCGCTTCGTGTTGGATCGCTTCGGCCGTTTTTTTTCCTGTGGCGTCCGCGTATCCTCGACCGGGCGCAGTTGGCAGATCTTCTCATTGACTTCCAGCAGTTGCCGGCTGAGTTCGCGGAATCGGTGGAAGGTCTCCACTTCTCGCTGGGCTTTCTGTAGCTCAGCAGCGGAAGAAAAGGTCTCGCTGATCGTCTTCCCGTTTACTTTGCGCGTTAAACGGTAGTTCGGTCCATGACCCGGCTGACCAGGCTGGTGGCAGCGGCAGTTCGGCTTGCCGCAGCGTCCACTGATCGGAGTGATCGAACCGCTGCGGAAATCACCCAATTGCAACATCTGCTCCAAGATGGCGGTTCTTTCTTGTTCCAGGGAAGGAAGAGAAGCAGGCAAGGACACCCCCGCCCCAATCCTAACGTATCTATACGTAAGGATTTGCGCCACAAAAAAATAACCCGCCAATGTCTCCCATTCATGTCGCACACCCAGCACGCACATAATTCTTTTTTAGAGAAGCGGTACCATAGCATAATCAGGAGATCGGCCCCGGCCGATTAGATGCGCAACGCCCGAGTAGCAATATGGAATTAGGACGCTGAATTCAGTTTGCACCAAGCAACGAAGTCACCGCCGGCTCCCATAAGCCGCTACATCAATTACGACCGTGAGCAGTGGAGAGCACTACGCTCGAACACACCGCTTCTTCTCAATGAGCAGGAACTTGTGGCCCTTCGTGGTATCAACGAGCAGGTCTCGTTGCATGAAGTGGAAGATATCTACGTACCGTTGTCGCGGTTGCTGAACCTGCATGTCGGCGCTGTTCAGCACCTTTATCGCGCGAGGCGAGAATTTCTCGGAGCGAATGCAGCGAAGAAAGTTCCCTACGTTATTGGAATAGCCGGCAGTGTAGCCGTTGGAAAGAGCACTTTTGCCCGTATTCTTCGAACCTCATTAGCAAGGTGGCCCAATCACCGCCAAGTCGAATTGGTGACCACTGACGGATTCTTATATCCGAATCACATCCTGGAAGAGCGCAGTCTAATGCATCGTAAGGGCTTTCCCGAAAGCTACAATCAGCGCTTGTTGCTCCAGTTTCTGGCGGATATAAAGGCCGGTGTGCCAAATGTTTCCGCACCCGTGTACTCGCATCTGCACTACGACATTCTTCCAGGCGAGCTGCAATACGTCGACCGGCCCGATATTCTCATTCTGGAAGGCTTGAATGTGCTGCAATCGCCTGATGGACACGCCCCGTTCAGAGTTTTCGTTTCGGATTTCTTCGATTTCTCC
>DASPVD010000138.1:0-14219 GCA_035622555.1 Candidatus Eremiobacteraceae bacterium
GGTCATGAAAAGCTTTCGGAGGAGCGCTGGGTGCAACGCATTCCCTCCGAAGAACCGTTCCGTGATGCCTCGCCGGTGGTGGTCAAGCCAGGCGAAGCAAACTTTGAAGCCACGGAAAAGCAGTTCGAGGAGTTGGACTAGAGCGGTTCCAACTTTTGGACCCAGAGCCGAGAGTGAGCAGTTGCAACGGCCCTAGTACTTTAGTTTTCCAAAGGTGCAGGGAAGTTCTGTTCTCGGGCCGGAAAATGCTCCGGTATAATCCAGACTCGCGGCCCGGGTCATACTGAGAGGCTGTATCGAAGAGCCGGGGTTGCTGCGCAAGGGAAAGCGGCGAAGCTTAAGGTTGCAAGCGCCATTGAAAATCCAAAGTGAGGTTACTGGATGGCAGTACAGACGCGCGTGAAAGCAACGAAAGCGGAAACGCAGAAGTATCAAGGGCTCGATCGCGACACTCTGGTTCGTCTATACCGAACGATGTTCCTCTCGAGACGGTTAGACGACCGGGAAATCCAGCTTAAACGCCAAAACAAAATATTCTTTCAAATATCCAGCGCGGGACATGAAGCAGTGACCGCGGCTGCGGGGTTACTTCTGCGTCCCGGAGTGGATTGGATTTATCCGTACTACCGGGACCGAGCGCTGTGTTTAATGGTAGGGATGACCGCGTTAGACACGCTGTTGCAGGGCGTGGGCGCAAAGGATGACCCGAGCTCCGGAGGGCGGCAGATGCCGTCGCACTGGGGCCATCCGAAGCTCAATATCGTGAGCAAGTCGTCGTGCACGGGGACGCAATTCGTGCAGGCGGTGGGGGCGGCGGAAGCGAGCTTGTATTACGAGCACCACCCGAAGGCGCTGGAACAAGCCAAGGCGGCGCCGCTGGGCCAATATGTAAGCCATGACCCCGAGGAAATTGTGTACGTGTCGGCGGGCGATGGCGCGACCAGCGAAGGAGAGTTCTGGGAATCGTTAAATGCCGCGTGCGCCAAGAAACTGCCGCTAGTTTATGTGGTGGAAGATAACGGCTACGCGATTTCGGTGCCCATCGAGGTGCAGACCGCGGGATCGAGCATTTCGCGGCTGGTGAAGGGGTTTCCCGGGTTACATGTGGCGGAATGCGACGGGACTGATCCGCTGGAAAGCTATGCAACCTGCAAGGAAGCGATCCGTTACGCGCGAGAAAGACGCGGGCCGGCGCTGCTACACGCGCATGTGACGCGGCCGTACTCGCATTCGCTGTCGGATGACGAGAAGCTGTACAAGACTCCGGAAGAACGGGAAGCCGAAGCGCACCGCGACCCGCTTTCGAAATTTTCGCTATTCCTGGTGCGTGAAGGTTTGCTGGACCAGCAGGAAATCGAAAGGCTGGAAGCGGAGGTCGACCGGGAAGTGCGGGATGCCGCAGACCAGGCGCTGGCGGCGGAGCCGCCGGAAGCTTCCTCGATTCACTTGGACGTTTATTCGCCGGACGTGGATCCCACATCGGCGGAGTTTGCCGCGGAGGCGGGCAAGCAGGGTGCGCCAAAGACCATGGTGGAAATGGTGGCGGCGACGTTGTTCGATGAAATGGGGCGGGACGAACGAATTACCGTATTCGGGGAAGACGTGGCGGACGCCAGCCGCGAAGAGAGTCTGCGGGAAGTGAAAGGGAAGGGTGGGGTATTCAAGGCGACCGCGGGCTTGCAACGCAAATATGGGGCGGACCGGGTGTTCAACACGCCGTTAGCGGAAGCGAGCATTGTGGGCCGGGCGATCGGAATGGCCACGCGTGGATTGAAGCCGGTGGCGGAGATTCAGTTTTTCGACTACATCTGGCCGGCGATGATGCAGATTCGCAGCGAACTGTGCGTGATGCGCTGGCGTTCGAATGGAGGGTTCAAAGCGCCGGCGGTATTGCGGGTAGCGATAGGCGGATACTTGACGGGCGGGGCGGTGTATCACAGCCAAAGTGGAGAATCGATCTTTACGCATTGTCCGGGACTGAGGGTGGTGATGCCATCGACGGCGCTGGATGTAGCGGGATTGCTACGGACCGCGATTCGTTGCGACGATCCGGTGATGTTCCTGGAACACAAGCACCTGTACCGGCAACCGTACAACCGTTCGGAGTATCCCGGACCAGACTTTACGATTCCGTTTGGCAAGGCGCGGATGGTGCGCGAAGGCAATCAGGTCAGCATCATCACTTACGGAGCGGTGGTACACCGGGCCGAAGTAGCCGCGGCAGCACTGGAACGCGAAGGGGTGTCAGTGGAGATCATCGATCTGCGTTCGCTGTCGCCGTTCGACTGGGAGGCAATTTCGGCCACAGTGCGCAAGACGCACCGGGTGATCGTGGCCTATGAAGACATGATCAGCTGGGGTTATGGAGCGGAAATAGCGGCGCGGATTGCCGAGGAACTGTTTGACGAGCTGGATGCGCCGGTGAAGCGAGTGGCGGCCACGGACACGTTTTGCGCGTATCAGCCGAAACTGGAAGATGCGATTCTGCCGCAGACGGACGACATCGCGGCGGCAGTAAAGGGATTGCTGGAGTACTGACCGGACTGGTAGCCGACCTTCGCCAGGAAACTTTTCCCTGTTTTCCTTCGTACATCGGTTTAGAATCCGTTATTGGTCGTAAGCGGAGGAGAGGTTTATGGTCTGCCCACATTGCCACAAGGATATCGTAGAGGGTTCGAAGTTCTGCTACAACTGCGGGACCCCGCTGACGGCGGGCGCGACCGCGCCGGCGCCTGCACCGAAGAGGCTGATGCGCTCGAGCCAGGACAAGAAGCTGGGAGGCGTTTGCGCCGGAGTGGCCGATTATTTCGACTTGGATCCAACGATTGTGCGGGTGATATGGCTACTGGCGGTGCTGTTTGGCGGGACGGGATTGCTGCTGTACGTGGTGTTGTGGATTGTGCTGCCGCTGGCGCCGTCGATGCCGACGGTGATTGTGCCGAGCGCCACGCCCCAGGTGTAGGCGCGCGAGTTTAGAAGCGACGCTGCCGCAGGATTCCGAAGACTCCGGGAGAAGTTATTCGTAGCGAAGCGCTACGATGGGGTCGACTAAGGTTGCACGGCGAGCGGGAATGTAGCACGCCAACAGCGCGACCATAATGAGCAGGGCAGCAACCGCAACAAACGTCAGTGGATCGTGCGCGGTGACGCCATAGAGCAGGTTGGCCATCAGCCGGGTCAATCCGAAAGCGGCGGCGATTCCCATGGCCACACCCAACAGCGCCAGCTCGGCACCTTGCCTGAGAACCATTTGCAGCACGTCTCCACCCTGGGCTCCGAGCGCCAGACGAATTCCAATTTCGCGTTGGCGTTGGGACACGGTGTAAGACATCACGCCGTAGATGCCGATGATTCCCAGGGCGAGGGCCATGGCTCCGGCAATTCCAAGCATCACTAACGTGAAGGAAGTGCGCGCGACGGATTGGTCATAGACCTCCTGCATGGTGCGCACGGATGCCAGCGGCAACTCCGCGTTCACCGACCAGACCGCGGCACGAACCTCGTTTAGAAAACTCTCGGTGCCCGCACGGTCGCTGCGGATCACAAAAGTCACGGTGCGCACAGCGCCGAGAGGGCCAGGCCCGTACAGATTTGTGCCAAGCGAAGGCCAGTAGACGATTTCCGGCGGCGTGTCCTGCATGCCCTTCTCGCGAACGTCCTGGATGACACCGACCACCTCGTGCCACGGCATCATAGGAAACTCGCGGACGTGTTTCCCGATGGCCGCCGACGGCGAACCCCACATCTCGCGGGCCAGATTCTCGGAAACCATCACCACTGGGACGAGTCCGTAGATTTCACTCCAGGTGATTTCACGTCCTGCAAGCAATCTTGTGCCAGCGGTTCGCAATAAGCCGGGCGAGATGTACTTGTACAGGCGCAATGGCGGTATGGTGTTGTCGGCATAGACCTTGTCCTGCGCGTAGATCTGGTCCCAAGCCGAGTGGAAGCCCTCCATAGGCATCTCGCTGACGAACCCGGCAGACTTCACGCCCTGAAGCGCTGAGAGTTTATCGACGATGGCGTTTTGTGTGCGCGTGACCCGTTCGGGCTCGGTGATCAGCGAATACGGAATGGTGATGCGCATCACCTGCAAGTGCTGGGGATCGGCAAATCCCGGATCGATGGTTCGCAAGGCTGCGAAGGTACGAATCATGAGTCCGGCGCTTACCAAAAGCACCAAGGCCATGGCCACCTGTCCAACTACCAGCAAATTGCGCGCCCGGTGCCGCTCACGGCTCACACTGATGGTGCGTCCCGCGCTCTGGAGAACCGCGGTGGTGCGCGGCCCGGCATATTTCAGAGCCGGAATCACGCCAAACAACAGGCCTGACAGGACGGAAAGAAGAAATGTGAACCCCAGAGTGCGCGCGTCGATGGCGATTTCGTTCAAGCGCGGCAGATTCGATGGACCGATCAGGACCAGAAAGCGCACACCGGCATGCGCCAGGGCAACGCCCACTAGCCCACCCAGGAGACCGAGCATCACGCTTTCCACGAGGAGTCCCCGCAGGATGCGCGTCCAAGCCGCGCCAAGTGCCGCGCGCACCGCCAATTCCTGCTGCCGGGCTTCCACCCTCACCAGCAACAAATTCGTGACATTCGCGAAGGCAATGAGCATGACCACGCCGATCGTTCCCATCACCACCCAGAGCAACTGGCCCACGTTGCCGAGGACTTCCTGCTTCAGCGGGTGAATCATCGGCGTGATTCTCCAGGTGTCGTAAATATGCGAATTCTGTCCGGGGCCGTTGGAGAAGGAGTCCATCCAGATGGGCAGCATTCGCGTCAGGTCGGCGTTGGCTTGCGAAAGGGTTGCGCCTGGCTTGAGGCGGGCGATTCCGCGGAATGCGAAACCGGCAAGAACCACTTTGCCGCGGTCGAAGGCTAGCGGAGCGGTTACGTCGAAGTCCGCATCCACAAATCGAAATCCTTTCGGCATCACGCCGACAATTTCCCTGGGCTGCGAATCAACGACGATGTTTCGGCCAATCACGGTGGGGTCGCCACCGAACCGCCGCTGCCAATACCCGTAGCTGAGCACAACCGTTTGCGGACCATTTGGGACCTGGTCCGAGTGCGAGAGCCAACGCCCAAGCGTGGGCGGGACGGCAAGGGTCTCGAACACGCCATCGCTTACGAAAACGATGCGCACTTGTTCCGGCTGCGCAAGACCGGTGACGTTGGCGGTGCCGGGTGTCCACACACCTAAGGATTGAAACGTCCGGTTGTGTTCGGAGTACGTGAAGTACATGGACGGAGAAAGAAGAAGACCATTCTCAAAATCGGCCAATCCCTCGGCGCCCGGAGCGACCTGGTGCAGGGCCACGAGTTCCCCGGCATTGGGATAATGCAGCGGCCTCAGGAGCACGCTGTTCACGACAGTGAAGACCGCCGTGTTAGCGCCGATACCCAAGGCGAGAGTCAGAACGGCGACAAACGTGAAGGCTGGATTCTTGCGCAGCATGCGCAGCCCGAAGCGCAGGTCTTGCAGAAAATTTTCAAGCCACATCCAACCCCAGGTGTCTTGGGTCTGTTCCTTCAGTACGGTGGGGTTGCCGAAGGCCCGTAGCGCAGCGTGGCGGGCTTCTTGCGGGTTCATGCCCGAAGCAACGTTCTCGGCGATCTGCTGCTCGAGATGAAATTTAATCTCGTCATCCAGCTCCTGCGCGACCCGATCGCGACGGAACAATGCGCGCAACCGCAACCACCATTGTTGAACCCTCCACATGGCATTACACCCCTACTCTGTTTCCACCACCAGGTTGATGGCCGCAGACAAGCGGCTCCAATTTTCGGTTTCCTTTTCCAGTTGCGCCCGCCCGGCCGCAGTCAACGAATAGAATTTGGCTTTCCTTCCGGTGCCGGTTTCGGCCCACTTGGCTTTGATCCAGGCTTTTTGTTCGAGCCGGTGCAACGCCGGGTAGAGCGAGCCCTGCTGGACTTGAAGAACTTCTTGGGAAATTTGTTGGATGCGCTTGGCGATGGCCCAACCGTGTTTGGGTTCGAGGGAGAGGGTCTTGAGAATCAGAAGGTCGAGGGTACCTTGAACGAGATCGTTAGGCTTGCCCATACTATGATTATCTACAACAACGATTGTAGATAGTCAAGGGGTGCGCCTGCGGGCGTATTGGTAATTCGCAGCGCTCCGAGGCCGTGTTGGCCTGGATGGTTTCAGTCTTTGGAGCTTTTGGCAGTGCGGCGTTTTCTGCCGTTTTCGCCGAATACCAGATTGTCGACGGAGAGCAACCCCGCACCAATAGTGGCGAGCACAAAACAACCCGCGGCCACAGAAAGCGGGAACTCGTAGTCCCGAACCACCAGGACGCCGTGTATGGCGTGCACTTTCCAAATCGCTACACTCATTTCAATGACCAGCAGGAGAGCGGCGGGACGGGTAAAGAGGCCGAGGAAAAGAAGCACCGAACCGAAACACTCGAGAATGGCGGCAACATTGACGAAATAGGCGGGCAAGCCGTGGGAAGTAAACATTTGGCGCATCAAATCGGTGGGATGTACCAATTTGGGATAACCGTGATAGAGAAAGATCAATCCCAGAACCAGGCGCAGAAGCAGTAAGGAAAGCGGCTGCAGACTCCTAAGAAATTTCATTCCGTAGTCTCCTAAGTGCGACAGTAAACACTGATGGCAAAGAACTTGCAGTGATATGGCCGTGCGCTATGTCACGTCGGAGCAAAAGCCGGTTCCGCTACAATTTAGCGGATTCTCCTTGAGGTTACTATGAAAGCGATACGGACGATTGGCATTGTGAATGGCGGGGGTGACGCCCCTGGGTTGAATGCGGTGATTCGCGCAATTGTGCGGTCGGCGATCAATGCCCACGGCATGCGGGTGGTGGGCATTCGCAACGGGTTTGACGGGCTGATCTGGCCGGAAGGCGCGAAAGAGATGACCGAAGAAAGCGTGAGCGGAATTTTGCCGCGCGGGGGAACGATTCTGGGGACGACCAACCGCGGGAACCCGTTCGCGTACAAGTCCACGGAAAATGGACAGGAAGTGGTTCATGATTATTCTTCGTTGTGCATCGACAACGCGCGGCGGCTGGGTATCGACGCGACCATCGTGATCGGGGGCGACGGCACGCAGCACATCGCCCGGGACTTTTTCCGGAAAGGCATGAACATTGTGGGAGTTCCCAAGACCATCGACAACGACTTGGACGCGACGGAAGTAACCTTCGGTTTCGATACGGCTTTGGTGATCGCGACGGAAGCGATCGACCGGTTGCACACCACGGCGGAGAGCCATCATCGAGTGATGCTGATCGAGGTGATGGGGCGGGACGCGGGATGGATTGCGCTGCATTCTGGGATTGCGGGCGGGGCGCACATCATTCTGGTGCCGGAGATACCGTTCAGTTTCGAATGCGTGTGCGACGCGATTCGGGCGCGGGAATTGCGAGGGAAGCATTTCAGCCTGATCGTGGTGGCGGAAGGAGTGAAGTTGCCGGCAACGGACCCCAGCGGCAAAGCAGTACCGCCGGCGCGGCCGGGCGAAGTGGCCAGCACCATCGGATTCACCTTGCGGGAGATGCTGCACAAAGAGATTCGGGTGACGGTTTTGGGGCACGTGCAACGCGGGGGATCGCCGACGCCGTTCGATCGCATACTGGGGACGCGCTTTGGGGTGGCTGCTACCGATTTGGTGGCAAATCAGCAATTCGGGCGCATGGTTTGCCTGAAAGCTGGCAAAATGGAGTCGGTATCACTTGATGAAGCGCTGGAGAAGATGAAGTTCATCGATGCGAGTTCGGAAATTGTGCACGCGGCGCGTGCGGTGGGGGCGACCTTCGGGGACTCTGCATGAAGCGAAAATTGTTGGTGGCGGTGCCATTGCTATGCCTGGTGGCGCTGCTGGCCTGGTTCTTCCGTCCGAAGCATGAAACCGTAGGGACCGCATACATCAATGAACGCAGCGTGACGTTGTTCAGCAGCATGGCCCAGGTGCGCGAGCAAGTGGGAGTGCTGTATTACGGCGACCGCGTGGAGGTGTTGGCGAACCGCAACGACTACGCCAAGGTGCGCACGGCCTCAGGGGCGGAAGGATGGGTGGATGGCCGTTATTTGATGGACCCGGGCTTGTGGCAGCGCAGCGCCAAGCTGCTGGAGCAGACCAAGGGTATGGCGGTGCAGGCGCGAGGCCGCACGAAAACCACAACCAATTTGCGGATTGCCCCAGGCCGAACGGAACCGAGGCTGTACCAGTTCAACCGTGGAACGGAAGTGGAGATTTTCGGACGCGCGGTGGCGGATTGGGTGCAAGTGACGGACGAAAAGGAAAACGTCGAAGGCGAGGGCAACAAGAAGGAAGATTGGTACCTGGTGCGGGGCATAGCGACACGGCCCCCGGGCGAAGGCGCGATTCGAAACTCGGCAGTAATGACCACCACGCAGCCAGGCGACCAAACAATTCCGATTGCCGGCTGGGTGGTGGCTCGATTCATCTCGCTAGACTTGCCCGACCAGGTGCGGGAAGGCACCAGCTCGGCGAATGTGCGGCCAGTAGCCTGGTTTGAGCTGAACCATGTGACTGACGACAACGGGGACCATCCACAGTATTTGGTTGCAGGAACGCGCAGCGCCGAAGGGCAAGCATGCGATTTCACCACGCTGCGTGTGTACACCTGGAACACGAAAAAAAGCCGATATGAAACGGCGTATATCGAGAACGATCTTTGCGGGGCATTGCCCATCCAGGTGAACAAAGGTCCGAAAGGCGAGCCGGAATTTCGTTTTCGGGAGTTGGACAAGAAGGAAGAGCGTGTATACCACTTGGTGCAGACGGTGGTGCGGCGGGTGCGGGAAGAGGGAGCGAAGGGCGCGGTGGGCGTGAGAAAAGGAAAGAACGCGAGCCGCTGATATGGGATCGCCCCTGGAGCACCTGAAACCTATTCGTTGATTCGTTGGGGGTACTCTGCTGGTTATGAGAAAGATTCTGTGTGCGATGGTTCTGTGCGTGGCGGCATTTGGGTTACTGCAGGCGCGGCAGGGGACTTCGAATGCGTTCTTGCCGGCCAATCCGGGAACGTATTGGGTGTACAAGGGCACGGTGGGCTGGTATGACCAGGCGAACGATAAACCGGGCAACGAGGAAGTGACCTGGAAGATGTCGGTGGAGCGAGTGATTCGCAAACCCGGGGTGGTTGCGGCGGTGGTGAGCGGGTTTCCGGCGGATCTGGACTGGTCCGGAGGCACGACCGAGCCGAAGCCGTGGCTGTTCCTGGAAGACGAAAAGCACCAGGTGTACTACGAAAATTTGGGACCGAACTACGACTTGAGCAAACTGGCTGGGGACGAGCACGTGTTCGATAAATTCATGGTGGACGACAATCTGTTTCTGCAATTGCCATTGAGCAAAGGCGCGAAGTTCTGCGACGAAGAGGCCAAGAAACGAGAAGACGGAATGTATTGTTGGGTGGTGATGGAAAGCAGCCGGAGGAAGTTGGCGTCGGTGAAAGGCGCGCCAGGAGAAGAACAAACGGTGTTCGCACTGCAGTATCGCACTTTACCGGATGACACCACGATCGAGGTGATTCCCGGAATTGGGGTGCTCAGCTACCAATACCACCATCACGGAACCGTGGCCGATACGGATTTGCAGTTGGTGGAATTTCATTTGGCGAGCGAGGCGGCCAGCGCGCGAGGACCCAAGCCATGACCCTGCACATCAACGAAGCGGAAGTGCGGCAGTTGCTGACCATGCCGATGGCCATCGCGGCGGTGGAGGAGGTGTCCCGGAAACAGGCGGAGGGCACGGTGACGGTGCATCCGCGGCGGCGATTTGAGCTGCCCGGACACGGGTACTTCCACTACATGGCCGCGCTGGATAGTGCGGCGGGATATGTGGGGATGAAGCAGTACACGTACGTAAAAGGAAAGCTGTGCTTCCTTGTGCCGCTGTATTCGGTGGCCACGGGCGAGTTGCTGGCGCTGATCGAAGCCGACTATATGGGAAGACTGCGAACCGGAGCAGCGTCGGGAGTGGCAACAAAATACCTGGCGAAGAAACTGGCGAAGTCCGCCGCGATCATTGGAACCGGAGGACAAGCCCGAACGCAACTGGAAGCGATCCACAACGTGCGGATGCTGGATTCGGCGTTCGTGTATGGACGGGACCGCGACCGAAGGTATCATTTCAGCGAAGAAATGTCGGAACGACTGAACATCGACGTGTACCCAGTGGAATCGGCGGCCGATGCGGTGCGCAATGCGGAGATTATTTCCACGGCGACCACTTCGCCGCACCCGGTGGTGCTGGGTCAGGACATTCCCCCGGGAGCGCACCTCAACGCGATTGGGGCGAACCACGCGCACAAACAGGAACTGGACGAGGCGGCGGTGGCCAAGGCGAATTTGATCTTTGTGGATTCGCTGGCGCAATCGCAGCAGGAAGCCGGGGACTTGATCATTCCGTTTCGCAAGGATCCGGAGCGTTGGAATAACGTGCACGAATTGCCGGAACTGGTGTCGGGAAAGGCGCCAAGCCGCAGCAATGATGTGCAGGTCACGTTGTTCAAATCCAATGGCATCGCGTCGTGGGATGTGGCCGTGGCGGAGAAGGTGTACACGCTGGCGAAGGAGAAGGGATTGGGGCGAGAGCTACCCCTGTTTGCGGGGCAAGCGTAGTGGCACTGTTTTTGTATCTGGATACTTCGAGCAACTTTAGCGATCAGCGAACATCAGGCGCTGAAGCGGAACAGCGTGCTAGGTAGCGTTTTATCGCCCGAGTCCGGCGTAGGCGATATAAACGATGAAGACGAGAGATACAAGGATGTCCGTGATCATCACTGTGGTTTGCTTCAGATTTTTTCCCTTGTCGGTTACGTGCCGAATGCCCGCGATGCCATAGAAAATCGCGGCAACTATTGTGACCGGCGCGACGAAGTTGGGCTTAACCAAGGAAAGCAAGCCGGCTGTGCCCGTAGCGAGATTCGCCGCCCCCAATTCGCGAACGAACGGAAGAGCATCGTCGCTGGTTAGCCCAAATAGTTTTTCTAAAGTAAACCGAGGCTGAAAAAACTGTCTCAAGCCAGCCAAGAACAGCCTGACGCCAGCAACCCAAAATACGAACCATTTGCCCACCAGCAGGAAAACAGGTATGGACTGCTGGAAAACGAAATGGTCCAACGCGATCGAGGTGATCGGCAGAACTACCATGAGAAGGATTACAGAGATTAGATACATAGCGGGGCAACATTTACAAAGATACTATTGCGCGGGCAAGTACGAGGATCACATGGGGCAGAAATATTTGCCGGAAAGGCGCAAAGTCCCAGCTCTATTTCGCGATCTGGACGCACCTCGGCATCTTGGTTGCTAGCCGTTTGCTATTCATAATTTGCGGCCGATAAAAAGGAAATGGTCGGACTGGGCAATTTCCTCGGGAGTCTGATTGGTTGCTTCGACCAAGTCCAGCCACAGTTCCGCTTCTGCTGCCGGTAGTTCGCGAAAGGTCTTTTGCCACGCAGTGGTGAATGACTCTACGCCAAGGAAAGCTGTGGGCTCGAACTTTTCCTCAAACAAGGCAAGGAACTCAGCTGCGGTGGTCAAATGCGCCCAGCCAATGGGGGGAGCGTGCTCCGGGTCCAGATTGCCGTCGCGCAAGTACTGTTGATGGAATGCCACACGCTCGGAGACTGGCGCGAACTTGAATCGCAGCAGGTCGCGCAGGTAGGAAAGGCGATTGATGCCCGCGGCGAATAGTGTCCCGCCCTTTTTAAGAATTCGCGCCGACTCCAGCACGCTGCGTTGGCGGCCCTCAAGCGACCGCAAATGATACAGCGGGCCCATCAAGAGAACCAGGTCAAGGCTCTCGGACTGAAGACCCTCGAGTCTTGTGCCCGAGGCGTGATGGCAACCGGCCAGGGAGTCTGCGAGGCCGGCCTTGCGAAGCTTTTGGCTTACCGCATCAAGCAGGCGCGCGGAGACGTCCACCAGGTGCAAGCGACAGCTCCTCCGGGCAAGAAACTCCGTGTAATGGCCACCACCAACGCCGATCTCAGCAACTAGATCTCCGGCCTTCACCACGCGCCCGAGCCACCGCAGGGTGACCGCCATTTCCACAGGACATTCCTGGGGCAGGCGCGTCAGTTCGTCTTCGAAGACACTGTGGTCGTAGTGCCGCGCGACATTCGATTCTTCGTCACTGAGTTTTGGCATATTCGCGAAGGTCCGTCGCAGATTGCGAGTTCCCCAACCTCCCTGGATGATGAAGCGATTGTACCGCTGGTTGACGGCTTCCACTGAAGGTGCTGGCGCCGACGATAGTGAAGATGCTGGCGATCGCAAACATGCCTGAGAGCGAGCGCAAAGAGGGAACAGTGTCGCTGTTTGGCGCGGTTTCGGGCATAGGATTGAGACCGGTAGATCATACCGATTAGATGTGGCGATATTGATGGATTTTGTGAGACGAGTGAGCTGCTTTTCAGGCAAGCTACCTTGAACAAAACCACTGACGCGGCAGATGCTATTCGGAGTCGGCGGAATTCACTTGGTTCCGTTGAGTGACTGGCGTGGCGGGGTGATTATTTCTTGACTTGCGTTGCCCTTAGGAATATTGGTTTGCCATCGACCTCCCCGGAAGTGACACTTCCCGACGGTGTCGGTCGTTACTTCCTCTCAGGCCATCCGCGCTTCAAAAAGATACCGAGTGCAAGGCGAGAGAGGGACCGGAGGCATGAGCATGTTGATGCGACGAGCTGTAGTGGCGATTTGTGCAGTCGTGACGTTGAGCGCATGCATTTCCGCGCAGGAGCAACCCGCGTATCGCAATCCCAAGCTGGCCATTGAGGAGAGAGTTGCGGACCTGCTGTCACGCATGACGCTGGAGGAAAAGATCGATCAGCTTAGCTGGTGGCCCTGGGCGCACACCAACCCCGGATTCCTGGATACCACGGGGCAGTACACGCCGGAATCCGCAGCAGCGGCCTATCGGAATTTCTACCAGGTCGAGGCGCGAGTCAGCCCGCATGATTACGCGGTGTTGCACAACGCAGTGCAGCGCTATCAACTGGAAAAGACGCGACTGGGAATTCCCCGGTTTGTGATGGGAGAGGCGTTGCACGGATTCATGGGCAACGGAGCGACGAGCTTTCCGCAAGCGCTTGGACTGGCAAGCACGTGGGACACCGACCTGGTGCGCCGCGTTTTCACGGCTGCGGGAGATGAAATGGCGGCGAACGGGGGAAACCAAGCGTTCACGCCGGTGCTGGACCTGGCGCGGGACCCGCGGTGGGGCCGGACAGAAGAGACGTATGGAGAGGATCCTTTTTTGGTTTCGCGGATGGGCGTGGCGGCCATCGAAGGGCTACAGGGCCCCACGTTCGTGATCGATCGCCATCATGTGTTGGCGACAGCAAAGCATTACGCGGCGCATGGTCAGCCGGAAGGCGGAAGAAACACGGCTCCGGCGAACTATTCGGAGCGATTGCTGCGCGAGACGTTTTTGGTGCCGTTCCAGGCGGCGGTGCAGGAAGGGCGCGTGGGAAGCGTTATGGCGTCCTACAACGAGATTGACGAGATCCCTTCACATATCAACACGTGGCTGCTGGACACCGTGCTGAGGCAGGAGTGGGGCTTCCGCGGATACGTGACGTCGGATGGCGGAGGCTTGCAGATGCTCTTCCAAGTCCACAAGGTGGCCGCGGATGAGGCGGAAGCGGCGCGCAAGGCGCTGGCGGCGGGAGTGGATTATGACCTGTCCGACGGCTCGGTGTACCGGACGCTGCTGGAGCAAGTGAAGGCTGGAATCGTGCCGATTTCGTTAGTGGACCGCGCGGTAGCACGGGTGCTGGCCACGAAATTCCGGCTGGGGCTTTTCGAAAATCCCTACGTGGATCCGGCGCAGACGGAAAAGATCGTGAATAGTCCGGAGCATCAGCGTCTGGCGTTGCAGGCCGCGCAGGAAGCGATGGTGCTGCTCAAGAATGAGGGACATTTGCTGCCACTCGATGAGAAGAAAATCAAGACCATTGCGGTGATTGGCCCCAACGCGGCGGACGTACACATCGGCGGGTACGCGCGCGAGCCATTTCACGGTGTGAGCATACTGGATGGCATCAAGACGCGGGCCGGCAAAGACATCAAAGTGCTGTACGCGGAGGGTTGCAAGATCACCACGGGGAAACAAGGATGGGCCGGGTGGTACGAGGACAATACGCAACTGGCGGCGCCCGAGAGCCAGGCGGCGAGCATTCGTGC
>DASPVD010000139.1:0-12758 GCA_035622555.1 Candidatus Eremiobacteraceae bacterium
GTGAAGAAGCCTCCGTGGATACACAACTAAGAAAATCGTACCGTTGGTGGTGAGAAGGCAGAAGGGTTGTGTGGCGAGGAGTTTCCAGAACATGGAGTTTGCGAAGGGCGAGTGGAAAGTGGAGGGTTGAGAATTGAAAGACGAAAATCGAAAATCGAAAATCGAAAGAGAAGAGAAACTCTTCCCGCAAAAGGCGTGGAAAGGGGGAAGGGTCCTCGCTGCGCTCGGAATGACGGTTTTGTTTGGGAAGAGTGGTAGCAAGACGCAGCGGTTGAGATCCTTCGTCGCATGAAGACGCTCCTCAGGATGACAACGTCCAACCTAATCTGGCTATCTAAGGAGTTGCACGGTCGCGAGGCGGGGTGGTGAAAAGCGGAAGCAGGGCTTCCGCACTCCAAAGGAGCAGTCCAACAAGGACAGCCAGGCTATTTGGCGGGGGCCGGGGCGCTGGTGTCCTTGGGGGCAGAAAGATAGCCGGTGATTTTGTCTTTGGACACGTCGAAGACGACGATTTCGTAGGGAGTCAAACGGGGGCTGCCCTTCATGTAGAACTGCACCGGCTCGCCGGAGGTTTTGTCTTTCTTCTCGATGGCCTTGTCGTCGGCCAGGACAGTGATGGTGTAACGGCTTTTCTTCTGGTCGGCCTTATTGAGAGCAATCTGGACGGGGCCGACGCGCTCGGGCTTTTTGGACTTTTGGATGGTGAACTCGTAATAGTTGCGATCGCCGCGGCGCCTGAGTTCTTCGAGGTCATCGTGGTTGCGGGCAATCAGACCGCTCATCACGCCCATATCGCCGGCAGCGCGTTCGAGTTTGGTTTTGGTGGCTTCCAGGTCGGAGCGGGTGTCGGCAATGTCTTTCTTGGCGCCGGTTACGTCGGTGGCAACGGCGCCAATTTTCGCGTCGCTGGATTTCTGGGCGTCAGTGATCTCCTGAGAAAGTTTTTGGTCAGAAGTAACCTGCTGCTTGCGAATGGCTTCGGCACGGCTGCGAGCTTCGGCCAATTCCGCCTGAGTCATGCCGATTTTCTGAGAGGTGACCTCGAGTTGGCCTTTGAGATCGGCAATGCGAGTGTTGGCTTGTTCGAGCTGGGCCGTGAGAATCCTGTTCTGCTCTTCGTTCTTGGAGAGTTCCTGTTCCACACGGGTTTGCGCGGAGTGACCCGCGTATGCCATGACAGCAAGGCCGACGATCAGCAAAGCAAACAAAATGGCGATCCAGCGCGGAGTGCCCGGGTTCTCGTATTGGTAGGATTCCTGGGGACTGGGCACATTGGGAGAAATGCTCATATTCCTCGCTCCTCAGACAAGCAAAAAAGTGCAAGCAGACTCCAGAATTATCCAACGGGCAGGGCAGGCGTGTCCAATCGGCGGGACAGCAAGTGTTCCGTTGCGTTACTTGCGAGGCTTCCTAGGGGATGAAGAGACAGCACGAGGCCAGCGAGCGAAAACGGTGGTGCTCAAGCCACCTCGAGGGGTGAACTCGCCCTTGACCACACACCATTCGGGCTGAGCCGCTTGGACAATGTCGTGAAGGATTTTGTTGACGGCATTCTCGTAGAAGATGCCCAGGCTGCGGTAGGCCAGCAGATACATCTTGAGGGATTTTAGTTCCAGACAGGCGGCGCGAGGCTTGTATTGGACGGTGATGGTGCCGTAGTCGGGCAATCCGGTTTTCGGGCACACCGAGGTGTATTCCGGGTAGCGGGTGGTGATGACATACCCGGGAAACTGGTTGGGCCAGGTGTCCAGAGGGGGTAGTTTGGCGTCGATACCGGCCTTGGCGTGGGCTTCGGTGTACTGCGGCATAAGTGCTTCCCTTTCGAATGGAATGATAGCGCTAGCGTCCATTGTACTTGGGAACATGAAGCGCGCATAAGTCTTGTGTAGCGAAGTAGTTTGGCCTATTCTGAGAGAACTCAGGGGTCCCGGAACAAAAAATGACTTGCCCGGTCTGTAAGTGCAAGGAGGCGCGCCGGTCGCGCCGTCAGAATCTGGCAGACAATCTTCTAAGCACAGTGGGAATCTATCCGTGGCGTTGTACCAAGTGCGAGACGCGTTTCTATGCGCGGGTGCGCTCATTGAGCGATTCGCTGCACGCGCATTGTCCCATCTGCGGAAACCCGGATTTGAAGCGCATTGGCGCCGAGCACGTGGATTCCACCTTCGCGTTCGTGTGGCGGCGGCTGCCGATTCCGGCGTATCGCTGCGAACCTTGCCGCTATAAGTACTTTTCGATCCGGCCTTTGCGGCACCTAGAAGAAGAGCCTGAGCCGGCGGGGACAACCGCTCTGCCTTGTCAGCAAAGAGATGAAGCGCTGGAGCCGACGGAGACGGCCGGGCTGCCCAGTGAGCAAAAAGGTGAAGAGCTGGAGCCGGCGGAGGCAACCGCGGACGAGCGTGACCTGAGTCCAAAACTCACAGCGGACAATCAATAAGCCTGCTTTGGCGAATGAGTCCCCGCTCGTCGCTAGCGACGGCAAAGTGACACTTCGGATCGTTGACATCCTCGAGAAGAAGATCGTAGGCATCGCCGTTATTCGAAACGGTTAGGCGCAGTTTCCAGCCGGGGACGATTTCCGGTCCGGATCCGTACATGGCATGGGCCACCGTGGGGAGAGATTCGGGAGCCCATTTGGTGCCGGTATCGGAAAAGTCGCCGTTGCCGATGAAGGTAGCCCAAGTGGCATAGGTGCCGTGATTCTTCTTGTAGTGCGCTTCGGCGGTGTTGATGGTACGAACGATGTTGACGGCCAGGCTACGCTGCTCTCTTTGGCGGTCCTGCACCGTGGGCGTAGGCTGCCGCTGGGCGTGAGCAGCGGTTGTGGTCAGCAGAAGAGCGGCGAATGGAACGAAGTGGAGAGATTTGGGCTTCAGAAGCACGTGGGCACCTTTGAGAGCGGAGAGTGTTGGCCGGGAACGCTGTTGCGATGATGCCACCGGGCTGAAGATTACTCAAACCCGGCACAGGGCAGGCACGAGGCGCTCGCCCGACGCTACAGGTTGGCTGCACGAATAGTCGCCAGGGCGGTGGTGAAAAGCGGAAGCGGGGCTTCCGCACTCCAAAGGCAGTGCAAAGAAAGCTGAGGGCAAGACGCAGCGGTTTGAAGGTTCTGAAAGTGTCCAATCGAGGAGGGATCCCCTCGAGCCTCGGGGCATGCTTTCGTCGCACAAGACGCTCCTCAGGATGACAACGTCCCATTTAATTTCTAGCTACAAGGAGTTGCACAGCCCGGAGGCGCGGGGGTAAAAGCGGAAGCGAGGCTTCCGCACTCCAAAAGGCGGAGGTGCGTGGGTTATTCGTAGCGCAGGGCGGTCATGGGGTCGACGTGGGTAGCGCGACGGGCGGGAATGTAGCAGGCCGCAAACGCGACGATGGCAATGACCAGAGCGACGGTGACAAAGGTGAGCGGGTCGTGCGCGCTGACGCCAAACAGCAAGCTGCTGATGAGTTGGCCGCCGAGGATGGCGGCGACAACCCCCGCAGCCAGGCCAATGAGCACCGGAGCCATGCCCTGACGAAGGACCATGCGCAGCAAATCTTGTAAATCAGCACCGAGGGCCATGCGGATGCCGAGTTCGTGACGACGTTGCTCGACGGAGTAAGCAACCACACCAAAAATCCCGAGCGACGCCAGGAGCAGGGAGACGAGCGCAAAGGAGGAAGCGAGAAACAGCGGGAAGCGGCGTGGATCCACGGAATGGTCGACGATTTCCGACATGGGGAGAGTGGTGATGGGGACGTCGGCGTCGATGTGGTGAATCAGGTCGCGCACAGGTCCGGCATAGGTGGCCGGATCGCCGGTGGCACGGAGTACGATGGCCGCGGACGTTGGCACGGAGATGGTGTTAAACCAGTCGGGAACGTAGACCATCATCAGCGGAGGTTCATCGAGTTGCACAGTGCGAATGTCACCGACCACGGCGATGACTTCCGCAGGCAAGTCGGGTCCCCATTCGGTGATGCAGGTTTGGCCGATGGGATTTTTGCCGGGCCAGAAGCGCTCGGCGACACTCTGGGAAACCACCACAATTTTGCGACCGCGGTCAGCAGGTCCAAAGATTCTGCCTTGCAATAAGGGAATACCCATAGCGGCGAAGTAGTCGGGAGACGCTGGGCGGTAATTGGCCATGGGCGTTTCGGCGTGAGATTGTGCGCCAGGGATGGTGATGCCGGTGACGCTGCCCTCGCCACCAAGGGGAGGAATGCTGACCCAACCCGCGGCACGAATGCCAGGAAGCGATTGCAGGCCAGCGAGCACACGGTCGTAGAAATGCAGGCGGGTGGCGGGTTGGGAGTAAGTTTGCGGAGGAAGGTCGATGCTGGCGATCAGCGCATTTTCCGAGACGAAACCGGTGTGAACATGGAGAAGTTGGCCGAGACTGGCGATCAGCAGGCCGGCAAGAACCAACAGCAGAGTGGTGAGGCCGACCTCGAAACCGACGAGGCCGCCGCGAAGGCGACGAGTGCGACGGCTTTCCGTGGTTGCGGTGGCGACGGACTTGAGGGCGTCGACCGGCTCGGAGCGGGCGGCTCGCAGCGCGGGGAAGATGCCAAACAAAGCGCCTGTAGCGATAGAAATGATCAAGGAGAAGAGAAGGACGCGCGCGTCGATATGCACTTCGTCGAGCCGGGGAATGCCTGGCGGGGCCAAGTGGACAAGCCAGTTCAATGCGAAGTAGGCAGAGGCAATGCCGAGCGCACCGCCGGCGAAGCTGAGCAGGATGGCTTCGGTCAGCATTTGGCGAACGATGCGGGCATGACTGGCGCCCAAGGCGGCACGAATGGCGGCCTCGCGCATGCGTGCAGGAACGCGGGCAATGAGGAGACTGGCGAGATTGGCGCAGACGATCAGGAGGACGGCCACAACCGCGCCCAGAAGAAAAAGGAGGCCGCGGCGAGCCGGGCCGATGACCTTGGCCTCGAGCGGCTGGAGGTCGCCGAGAAGATCGACGCCTTCGTTAGCCTGCCTGGCGATTTGCGACTGAACGACGTTTAACTCCGCGAGGGCTTGTTGCTGGGTAACGCCGGTGCGGAGTCGCGCGACGGCATGGAAATCGAATTCACCGATGAGGCCTTGTTCGTACTCCAGCGGGCCATTTAGAGGGCGGAAGTAGGCGATTGGGTAGGCGTCGTCACTGCCTAAAGCAGACGGAAAACGGAAGGAAGCCGGGAGAATACCGACGATTTGGTGAGGAACGCCGTCGAGTGTCATGGTCGTTCCGATAGCGGCGGCATCACCGCGGAAACGGGTGCGCCAGAACGCGTCAGTAAGAATCAACACGCGACCACGGCCGGAGTCGTCTTCCTCTGGAAGAAAGTTTCTGCCGAGAACTGGGCGAGCTCCAAGGACGGAGAAAATATTGGCGGAGGCGCGAATACCGTGCAGGACTTCAGGCTGACCTTGGCCGGTGGAAGTGGCGGTGGTGGATTCGGCGATGGCCACATCTTCGAAGGAATGAACCTGCTTTTGCCAGATGCGGAAATCGGGGAGGTTAGCGTCGAGTATGGGGTAGAACTTGGCCATTTGCGGCACGATTTCGTGAACCAGGTAAAGCTGCTGAGGTTCGCGGTAGGAAAGTGGGCGCAGCAGAGCGGTGTTGACGATGGAAAACATGGCAGTGGTAGAACCGATGCCGAGCGCGAGGGTGAGGATGGCGACGGCGGTGAAGGCAGGGGACTTGCGAAGCTGGCGGAGGGCAAAGCGGCAGTCGGCGAGGACGGAGTTGAGCCAGTTGCCGAGACGCTGATCGCGGACTTGTTCTTTCAGTTGCTCGATGCCGCCGAGTTCGATGCGGGCAGCGCGTTGCGCTTCGCTCTGAGACATGCCGGAGCGGAGGTTTTCGTCGGTAAGCATGGCGAGATGGGAGTGAACTTCCTGGTCGAGGTCGGCGTCGACGCCGCGTGACGAAAAGATGTTGCGTAGGAAAGCGCGAATTTTGGTGAAGAGCATGGAGCTAAATTCTCCTATTCGTAACGCAGAGCGACCATGGGATCGACGCGGGTGGCGCGGCGGGCGGGGATGTAGCTGGCCAAGAGAGCGACCGCGAACAATACCAGGGGAACCACAATGAAGGTGACGCCGTCGAGAGGCTGTATGCCGTAAAGAAGCGCGCGGATGAGTTGCACAGAAAACAGCGAAACTACTAAGCCGACTACGACGCCAACCGAAGTAAGCACGACACCTTGGCACAAAATCATGCGGCGGATATCGCGTTGTTGCGCGCCCAGAGCGATGCGAATGCCCATTTCGCGATTGCGCTGCACAACGGAGTAAGAGATCACTCCATAGAGGCCGATGGCAGTCAGGACGAAAGCCAGAGCAGCGAAGGTGGCGAGAAGGAGAGTTTGGAAACGAGGAGCGGAAATAGAGGCGCTGACGTAGTCATCGAGAGTTTTGACGTCGCGCAGGGGAAGGTCCTTGTCCATGGAACTGATTAGAGAGCGCATGGCGGAGACGAAGGAGTTGGGATCGGTGGCGGTGCGAACGACAATGGTGGTTTCGCCGATGAAGTCGGAAGGAGTTTGCGGGGCATAAACCTCAGGGACAGCATTTTCGGCGATGCCATTGGATTTCACGTCGGCAACAACGCCGACAATCTGGCGCAGCGGGGGACTCTGATTCACGCTGAAAGAGATGTTGGGCTTGATGCGATGGCCCAGGGGATTTTCGCCAGGGAAGATCCGGCGCGCCAAGGTTTCGTTGACGATGGCAACGGGAAGAGTTCCTTGTTCGTCGTGGGAAGAAAATGTGCGGCCTTGGAGAAGGCGAATGCCCATGGTCTGAAAATACTGAGATTCGATGAGGCGAAAAGCAACGCGGGGGCGCTGAGAAGGCGGAACGGGGTGACCTTCGACCTCCAGGACGGTGAAAGCAGTACGGTCTTCATCCAAGGGCAAGCCGAAAATCGCGCTGGCGGATTTGACGCCGGGCAAGGCACGAGTCGACTGCAAAACTTCCTCGGTGAAAGCGGCGCGCTGCTCACGCGGGTGATGCTCGGCCGGTACCTCGAGCAGAAACGTGAGGACATGATCAGGACGGAATCCCGGGTCGACGTGCAGCAAACGGTTGAAGCTACGCAGCAGCAGGCCTGCGCCGACCAAAAGCACAAAGGAAACGGCCAATTGCGAGATGACCAGGAGACTGCGCAAGCGGGTTGCGTCGACGCCCGTGCTGCCGGCGCGGCCATTGGCGCCGAGACCGTAGTTGAGATTGGCGCGAGATGCCTGGATCGCGGGAACAAGACCAAAGAGGATGCCTGTGAACAACGCGACCAAAAAGGTGAACGCCAACACGCGAAGATCGATGTGGATTTCCGACGCCCGGGCCAGGCCTGTAGGACTCAAGGACACAAGAGCGTTAGTAGTCCATTGCGCGATGACGAGGCCTAAGGTTCCGCCGAGAAGAGCCAGTAAAGCGCTTTCGATGAGCAGTTGTCGAATAATCGTGGAGCGGCCAGCACCCAAGGCGAAGCGAACGGTAAATTCCTTTTGGCGGACGGTAGCGCGAGCAAGCAAAAGGCTGGCCACATTGGCACAAGCGATCAGCAGAACAAAGGCGACCGCGCCGAGGAGGATCATGAGCACTGGCCGCATGTCTCCGGCGATACGCTCCAACTCTGTTTGGATATCCACACCGCGAGGGCGGTTTTCCGGGTATTGGCGATTAAGCCGTTGCTGAACGAGAAGAACATCGGACTGCGCCTGGGGAATGGAGATTCCGGGTTTGAGACGAGCAAGCACTTGCAGATAGGAAGCTCCGCGCTGAGTAGCCATGCCGAGAGATCCCTTTAAGTCGTGGGCAATCGTGAGCCACAAATCGACGCGGTCTCGTTGAACGGGAAATTGGAAGCGCGGCGGCATAATGCCGATCACGGTGTACGGCTCGTGATCCAAAGTGATAGCGCGACCGACGATGGAGGGGTCGCCGCCGAAACGGCTTTGCCAGAAGCTGTAACTGAGAATGACGGGGATTTGGCTATTGCCGGGCCGATCTTCTTCGTCGCTGAAGGTGCTGCCAAGCGCCGGGGAGACACCGAGGTTCGAAAAAAGGTTCGCCGAGACGACCGCACTGCGAATGCTCTCAGGCGCAGCGCCGCCGGTATAGGTGAAGTCGGTGACGTTGTAGACCGACATGGCGGAGAAGGAGTGAGTTTGTGCGCGCCAGTCGAGGAAGGCGGGATAGGAAATGTCCCCGCCCTGGGTTGGGTCGGTGAGATCGACGGACTGGACGGACATCAGGCGGCCAGGGTCGTGAAAGGGCAGAGGACGTAGAAGGACGGCGTCGATGACGCTGAAGATGGCGGTGTTGGCGCCAATGCCGAGCGCGAGAGTGAGAAGAGTGACTGAGGTGAAGCCGGGGGACTTGCGAAGCTGGCGGAGGGCGAAGCGACAGTCGGCGAGGATGGAGTGCAGCCAATTGCCGAGACGCTGTTCGCGGACTTGCTCTTTGAGTTGCTCGACGCCGCCGAGTTCGATGCGGGCGGCGCGCTGCGCTTCGGTTTGAGACATGCCGGAGCGGAGGTTTTCGTCGGTAAGCATGGCGAGATGGGAGTGAACTTCCTGGTCGAGGTCGGCGTCGACGCGGCGGGTGGAAAAGAGGTTGCGGAGGAAAGAGCGGAGGGTGGAGATGAGCGGCATGCGGAGTTCCTCCTATTCGTAACGCAGGGCAACCATGGGATCGACGCGAGTGGCGCGGCGTGCGGAAAGCAGGTTGTGAAGAAAGCTGCGGGCTCTGGAGAAAAATGGCACGGGATTGGCGGGGCGGGACATTCAATCCTCGCGCAGCGCTTGCATCGGCTCGATGGAGGCAGCGCGGTGGGCGGGAATCAGCGACGCGAGCAATCCGATGAGCAGCAAGCTGAGGGAAACCGCGAAATAGGTGAGAAAGTCAGTCGGATGAACTTGATACAAGAAGCTGGTTAGGAGTTGGCCGGTGGCCAAGGCGAGCAGGATCCCAGCGGCAAGTCCAAGGGCAATCAGCAGGCCACCCTGCAGGAGGACCATACGGGCGACATTCTGAGGCGTAGCGCCAAGAGCGATGCGAACACCGATTTCGTGGCGACGATAACTGACCAGTTGCGCCAAAACGCCATAAAGGCCAGCAATGACCATGATGATGGCGAGCGCCGCGAAGGCGGCAGTTAGATACAACCCGAGCCGTTGACTGAAGATGTTGTCGTCGACGACTTCCTGCATGGTTTTGAAATTGTCGAGGGCGAAATTGGGCGCGAGTTCATGAAACAGCGAACGCATGGTAGAGGCAACGGGAAGATCGCCGTGAGTTCGGACCACGAAGTTGACCATGGTGGTGACCAGGGCTTGATAGAAGAGCGAAGTGGTTGGCACTTGTTGGTAGGGAAGGAAGATCATTGGATCAGGCGTGCCGCCGACGTTGGAGTCCACCTGGTTGGCGAGAACACCGACGATGGTGTAGGGCTTGAGCATTCCGGTTTCCTGACCGCCGAGATCGATCTGCTGTTGCAATGGGTCCTTGTTGGGGAAATACCGTTTCGCGAGGGATTCATTAATGACGGCAACGAACGGAGTGGATGCCGAATCATCGCCATCGATCATCCGGCCGCGCAGAAGCGATGTGCCCATGGTGCGGGCATAATCTCCGCTTACCGCGGTGACACGGGAATTCGGGGCGTTGGTGCGATCTTCGGGCTGGCCAACAATGGAGAAGCTGGAATGCAAATCGGTGCCGAACAGAGGAGGCGCGGTGATGAAGGCGGCATCAACGGAGGGCAAGTGGCGCATGCGTTCGAGCAGTGGCGCGTAGACCAGAGTGGCCATGGAAGTGGGGGCGTGAGAGGAGTCTTCGGATACGGCCATGGACGCGAATCCGCCGGAATCGGCGGGCATGGCGGTGAATACGGTGACGTGAGAGGCGGCAAAACCGAGTTGCGAATGCTGGAGATTCCAAAGGGTGCGAAACAGCAGGCCGGTACCAATCAGGAGGACGGTGGAGAGGGCCACTTCTCCGGCGACCAACCACGCGCTCATGTGGCGGCGAGGCGAGTGCATCCCGGTGCTGCGGGTAGTGGCCTGCAGCCCCGCTTGAGGATCGGAGCGGGCGACCAGAAGCGCCGGTAATAAAGAAGAGAGCAGGGTGGTAAGTGTGGCGATGGTGGCGAGAGCGAGAATCAGGGGCCAATGCATGGTGATGGAGTCGCCACGCGGAATAGTGCCTTCGGGGAGCCTGCGGACAGCGGCCAACGCGACTTGCGCCAGCAATAAGCCGACGGCCAGCCCAAGAAGACTGAGGAGCGCGCCTTCGGCGAGCAATTGGCGGATTAACCGGGAACGGCTGGCGCCAAGTGCCGCGCGCACAGCGAACTCTTGTTGCCGGCCGAGGCAACGGGCGATGAGGAGATTGGCGACATTGGCGCAGGCGATGAGCAACACCAGAGCGAGCGCAGCCAGCAAGGCGAGAAACACCGGGCGGACCTGGCGAGTCAGCAATTGCAGGTAGGGAGTGGCGCGAAAGCCGAAAGCAGAGCCGGTTAAATGCGAATCATTCTGGCGAATGCGTTGGGCGATGGCGTCCAGCTCGGACTGAGCTTGCTGAGCAGAGACACCGGGGTTCAGGCGAGCGATCACGGCGACGAAATTATCGCCACGATCTTTCAGCATTTCTGGAGATGGCTGCAAGGGAAGCCATAGTCCCTGTTGGATATCCGGGCCGGTTTCTTCGGGAAAATTCATGATGCGGGGCATCACGCCAATGACGGTGTGTGGGACACCACCGATGCGAACAACACGTCCAATGACGGCGGGATCGGCCTTGAAGGTGTCGCGACACAGGCCCTCGGAGAGCAGAACTACCGGCGGCCCACCGGATTGGCCTTCGGCTTCGGTAAAAACGCGGCCCAGAGAAGGCGAGACACCGAGCATCGGGAAGACACCGGGAGTGACGCGAACCGCGGAAACACTGGTGGTAGCGTCGTTGGTTTGGACCACAGAAACGTCTTGAGCATATGCGCCGACGGTCTCCAGAGAGTGAGATTGATCACGAATATCGCGATAGTTGAGCCAGGAAGTGTTGGTGAACTGCAGGGTGTCGGTTTTGGGGCCGATGAAAATGAGCCGGCCGGAATGGGTGTAGGGCAAAGGGCGGAGCAGAACGCTTTCGACGACGGTGAACAGCGCGGCGTTGGCGCCGATGCCGAGAGCGAGGGTGAGGATGGCGACGGCGGTGAAGGCGGGGGACTTGCGAAGCTGGCGGAGGGCAAAGCGGCAGTCGGAGAGGATGGAGTTCAACCAATTGCCGAGGCGCTGATCGCGGACTTGCTCTTTCAGTTGCTCGATGCCGCCGAGTTCGATGCGGGCAGCGCGTTGCGCTTCGGTCTGAGACATGCCGGAGCGGAGGTTTTCGTCGGTAAGCATGGCGAGATGGGAGTGAACTTCCTGGTCGAGGTCGGCGTCGATGCGGCGGGTGGAAAAGAGGTTGCGGAGGAAAGAGCGGACGGTGGAGATGAGCGGCATGCGGAGTTCCTCCTATTCGTAACGCAGGGCAACCATGGGATCGACGCGGCTGGCACGCCAGGCGGGAGCTAGACAGGCAGCCGCACAGACTAAACCGAGCAGCAGAATTACGGCGAGGTAGGTGGGTGGATCGAGCCTGGACACTCCGAACAGGAGAGTGGTCATGGCTTGAGCAATCAGGGCAGCTGCCAGCAGACCTACTGCGCACCCCATGACCGCGAGAGCCATGCCCTGATAGAGAATGAGGGCCAGGATATCCCGCCGCGAGGCACCGAGAGCCGAACGGATACCAATTTCGCGGAAGCGCTCGGTGACCGCGAAGGAAAGAACTCCATAAATGCCGATGGCCGCGAGCACGAGCGCAATGATGGCGAAGGTTTCGAACAAAGCCAGCACGAATTTCCGTTCAGCCGCGGATGCCGCCAGCAAGTTATCCATGGTGGCGACGTGGAGAATGGCTTGATCTTTGTCCACGGACCAAATGGCACTGCGAATGTTGGAAGCGAGGGCTAAGGGTTCGCCCTGGGTGCGAACGACAAGGCACATAGCATCGTCTGCAAACCACTGCTGCTCAGGGGTGATGTAGACGGCGTCCAAATCGGTCATCGCGAGGGAGGTCTGCTTCACGTTGGCGGCCACGCCGACAACGGTGTACCACGGCCGGTCCAGCGGACCCACGTGAACGCGCTGGCCAATGGGGTCGTCATCGCCGAACTCCCGTTTGGCCAGAGATTCGCTGATCAAAACAGCTTGAGGGGCGCTGGCCACATCGCGATCATTCAGCGAACGACCCCGGCGCATGGGCACACCCAGGGTAAGGAAGTATTCGGGCGAGACGTCATAAAGAAAGACGTCGAAACCACGCTGATCTTTTTCGAAGAAGGCGCCGTAGGTTCCGGCGGTCAAGGTGTCCCGCTTGTCCCTTAGCGGTAAGAGGCCAGTGAATGCTGCGGAGGAAACGCCAGGAACGCGGCGCACTTGCTCCAGGGCCTGGGTAAAGAATCGACGCCTGGCATCGCCGTCGTCGTACTTGTGGCCAGAGGTTTGCACCTGCAGGGTCAAGACGTGGGAGGGCTGAAAACCAGGGTCGACGGCAAGAAGGTGCTGGAGACTGCGCAGCAACAGGCCGGCTCCAGCAAGCAACAAAAATGCCAGTGAAACTTCGGCGACAACGAGCGCCCGGCGTATGGTCTGGTGGCCACCCGCGATGCGCTGAGCCCCGGGTTGAATTCCGGCATTCAGATCGCGTCGCGAGGCGTACATAGCGG
>DASPVD010000140.1:0-3920 GCA_035622555.1 Candidatus Eremiobacteraceae bacterium
CTATTCCGGTACACTCGCGCGCGTGCCTCTGGTCGGCGGTGCGCCGCGCGAGGTCATGGAGAATGTTGAGTGGGCGGATTGGTCGCCTGATGGAAATACTCTGGCGATCGTCCGAGAGGAGCAAGGGCGGCACCGCTTGGAGTTTCCTCCGGGCAAGCTTCTCTACCAGGCCGATGGATGGATTGGGCATTTGCGGATCTCACCCAACGCTGATAGCGTCGCTTTCATTGACCACCCTCAACTGGGCGACGACGGTGGAGCAGTCGCTGTCGTCGATCTTGCCGGAAAGCAAACAACCCTGTCTACCGGTTGGGACAGCATTCAAGGAATAGCATGGTCGCCGGAGGGGAACGAGGTCTGGTTCAGCGCCACACGAACGGGTGGAGATCGATCCTTGTACGCAGTCAACCTATCAGGAAACGTCCGGTTGCTGGCGCGTGTTCCCGGAGAGTTGACGCTGCTTGATGTGCGCCGTGATGGGAGTGTACTGCTGACCCGAGGCAATGACCGAGCGGGGCTGATCGGCCTGGGCCCGGGTGAGAACAAGGAACGGGACTTGTCGTGGCTGGACTGGTCGGTTCCTGCCGATTTGTCGGCGGATGGCCGCACGGTGCTTTTCAGCGAGACGGGCGAAGGTGGAGGTCCCAAGTACGCAGTTTACTTGCGCAAGACGGACGGTTCGCCGGCCGTGCGTCTGAGTGACGGACTTGGGTTGGCCCTGTCTCCCGATGGAAAATGGGCACTGGCGCGAAGCAATACTTCTCCGGCGCCGCTGCTGTTGCTGCCGACAGGCGTCGGCGAAGCAAAACCGCTCAGTCAGGATTCGATCAATCATCTGTGGGGAAGGTGGCTTCCGGATGGCAAACGCCTGGTGTTCTCGGGCAACGAAGCGGGACACGGATTTCGTTTCTATGTGAAATCGCCCGAAGAAGGCAAGCCGCGCCCTATCAGCCCGGAAGGCGTGAACCCGGCGGTCGTGATTTCCCCGAAAGGCGACTTTGTTGCCAGTGTCGGACCAGACCACAAAATTTATCTTTATCCGATCGATGGGGGCGAAGCCCTTCTCATCCCAAACACGCTGCCCGACGAGGTGCCGACGAGCTGGTCCGCGGATGGACATTCGATTTACGTTTTCCGTTTTGGAGAAATTCCAGCCAAAGTGTTTCAAGTCGAGTTGCCGAGCGGAAAAAGAAAAATATGGAAGGAACTGGTGCCGGCGGATGCGGCGGGAGTTGACACCATTCGAGGCATAACCATTACGCCGGATGGCAGAGCCTATATATACGGTTATATCCGAACCTTATCTGATCTTTATTCGGTCGATGGCTTGAAGTAGTTCTGCGAACTCATCATCAACGATCGAGTCGTATCGCTCCAATTGATCTGCCTGCCCCTCATAATCTAAATCAGTTCTTACCGGGTGCCTGTTCTGAACCAGGATATTTCATCTGCAGTTCGGGGCGCGGCCACCCGCAAAAGTCCACGCACCGACCGCAGACTGCAGGCTTATAATCCGGACTAAGCTGATTCAGTGTGGTGGGTGGGGCCGGCACGCAACGATGACGAGGCGCCCTGCGTGCATGTGGGAGTGATCAACCATCCGGGCAGAGGCGATATGCCGGAGTTCGTATTTTCGGAAAGTTCATTGCGAGCTCAACTAGACTGCGGTGGGCTGCAGCCGCACCAAGCAAAGAACCTGGCCGCGCAGATCGGTAATGCACTTGCTGACATGCATGCGGCCGGGCGGATGCATGGCAACCTGACAGCTGAGGGTGTCTTGCTGCGGAAAGTTACGGGAGGCATACAGGTCGCGATCACCGGATTTGGGGACGAGACGCCGACCTCTGCTACGCTCGATCACCTGGCACCCGAAAGGAGAGCCGGCGGACCACCGACCGTTGAAGGAGATATCTACTCATTTGGGCGAATTCTGCAAGAAATAAGACTTGCAGTGCCGCTTGATTCCCCGCTCAGCGCCGCCTGGGACGCGGCGGCGCACCGCTGCCTTAATCCATCACCCGCACAACGATTTCATTCTTTGAAAAGCGTGCTGGAGGCGATCGGCCTCAGTGGAGCGACCGCGTCATTTTCTGGTATCGCGCCGGAAAGCCAAGTCACCAAGAAATGGGGCGACTTTCAACTGCTGCAGCGCCTGGGACAAGGCGGCTTCGGCGAGGTATATCGGGCCTGGGATCCGATGCTGGAACGGGAGGTTGCGTTGAAATTCCTTCTCCACCGCGGACTGAATCCGGACCAGGAGTACGCCACAATTATCTCCGAGGCACGGGCGATCGCGCGGGTGCGGCATCCCAACATCGTCTCTGTTTATGGAATCGATCGGCGGGAAGGGCGCTTTGGGTTTTGGAGCGATTTTGTCCGCGGGCAGACACTTGCTCATATCGTAGCCACGAGCGGTCCGCTAAGTTCAGCAGAGGTCGCGGAGATTGGGACTGCACTGTGCGACGCGTTGACCGCGGTGCATCAGGGAGGATTGCTGCACCGCGACATTAAAGCGAGCAACGCCATGCGCGACGAGAACGGGCGCGTTCTGCTGATGGATTTTGGGCTCAGCCACGAACTGCAACACGGGATAGGAAGCGTCGGCACACCGGAATACATGGCTCCGGAACTGCTCGCCGGGGGCACACCCTCGGTGCAGACGGATGTTTACGCCATGGGCGTGCTCCTGCTGTTTCTGTGCACTGGGCAGTACCTGCTGGGCAAGCTTCCAAACAAGCCGGAACTCCGGATGAATGGCAAGATTTCCCTGACGCTGCAGCAGGTGATTCGCACTGCGACAAACTTCGACCCGAGGCAGCGGTACTTGAGCGCGGCGAAAATGCGGGAGGCGCTCACGGCGGCTCTGGCCGGCACGGCTGCTGCGATTATCCGCAGGAAAAAACGGGTAGTGTGCAGAAGAAATGCATGGATCATCGGCGGCGTGGCGTTGTGCGCAGGCGTGTTGCTGGTTCCACAGGGCCGGAAATTGGCGCGCGCCAGGCTAGCGGGAGCAAGCCCGGCCGTATACCAGGATTTCCTGGCGGCGGAAGAGGCACTGCAAAGGTATGACAAACCCGGCAACACCGAAAGGGCGATCGCGCTGTACAAGCAGACACTGCAGCGCTCGCCGAACTTCGCGTTGGCAGAAGCAGGATTAGCACGGGCTGACTGGCGGATGTATCTCGATACGTCAGATACAAAATGGGTGGATGCCGCAAACGAGGCGAGTGCACGCGCAGCAGCCATCAATTCCAACTTAGCGCCCGTACAGATGACACTGGGAATAATTCATGTAGAGCAGGGAAAATCCGGGCTGGGTATGCAGGAACTGGAACAGGCCCGGCAGTTGGACCCCAAGAATGCGGACGTTCGCGCAGCACTCGGGGAAGCATATCGGCAACAGGGGCGAATGACTGACGCGAAAACCGAGTTGCAGACTGCGATGGATCTTGCTCCCGAGAATTGGAGGTGGCCGTATTTGCTGGGTGCTCTGCAGATCGATTCGGGCGACTTTGTGTCGGCCGAAACAAGTCTAAGAACGGCCCTGGAAAAGACACCGGACAATGCCCGAATTCTTTATGACTTGGGACTGGTGTACCGCAAGTTAGACAGGCTGGAAGAGGCGAGAAGCGTTTTCGAGCAGGCTTTGAAGCTCGATGCGCGAATCGATACCGTCATGGCGCTTGGCACGGTGCTGACGTTGCAAGGGCGCTACGACGATGCGCTCGAGATGTACAAGCGCGCCGTGGAGATGAGCCCCGGAGACTGGGAGGCCTGGGAAAACCTGGGTGAGGCACGGCGGTGGACAGGCAGCGATCCGGGGGAAGCCGCCAGGGACTTGACCAAGGCAATCGAACTGGCTCAGCAACAGATGAAGGCCACACCGGATGATTCTTTTCTCGTATCATCGGTGGGAAGTG
>DASPVD010000141.1:0-20140 GCA_035622555.1 Candidatus Eremiobacteraceae bacterium
TTCAACAACGAACGCCCTCACGAAGCGCTGAATATGAAATGTCCGGCAGAAGTCTACCGCCCGTCCCCGCGTCCCTACACGGGCTTGCCGGATCTCGACTATCCGCTCCACGACAAAACGATCGTGGTCACCCAGTGCGGCCGCATCTGTCTGGGCAGCCTTAAGATCAATCTCAGCCAGGTCTTTGCGGGACAAGCCGTCGGCATTAAAGAAGTGCACGACGACATCTGGCTCGTCAGCTTTATGGATTATGATTTGGGGTACTTCGATCTGGAGACTCGAGTGCTCGAACCGCTCGAAAATCCATTTGGTCCAAAAGTGTTACCTATGTCTTAGGTACGTTGTGTTACCCATGTGTCCGGGCTGGCCCCGAATTGAATGGTGGGCCTGGGTGGACTTGAACCACCGACCTCGCCCTTATCAGGGGCGCGCTCTAGCCACCTGAGCTACAGGCCCAAAATGCTGTGGCAATCAGAATGATTCATTCTACGACGCGGTGCACATGATCCGCAACCGCGAGACAAAAACAAGCGGTCCATCGCTACACACAAAAACGGCGCCCCGGATTTCGCCGAAGCGCCGCGTTTGTAATTCACACTCTCGGAATTTGTCTTAGCGCGCCAATGGCCGCTGGAATACCGGCATCCCTGGGCGCCGCAGCGGATACCCTTGCGGTTGACCATGAGCTGGCGCAGGCATCAGCCCATTCGAATGGCTGGCATGTCCAATGTGCCCGAGCTGGCCATTTCCATTCGACGGCGCGGGCTGCGGCAGCCGCGCCGGATTACCGATAGGGCGCAAGGTGATGGGAGCGGCATTCACGTGATCGCTGATGGCCTGCAAGCGCTTGAGAATCGACTGCCACTGTTCCCAATCCAACTGGCGCAAGAAGGGCCGCAGTCCCTGGATGAAGGGATCTTCCAGCAGCGCCTCGCCATCCGATTCGGGAATGAAGAAGCGGTTCAAGCCCACGTTCAGGGCCTCGGAAATCTTTTCGAGGGTGCCCAGACTGGGGGTCATCTGGCCGCTCTCGATTCTGGACAGGTACGAACGGCTGACCTTCGAGCGCGATTGCAACTGACTCTGGGTCATACCGCGAGACTCCCGCAGTTGCCGGATGCGCTGGCCGATGTTCTCCACGGTCTCCTGATTGGCGAATTTGGTCGTGGTCGCTTCGGGCGCCGCCTGCTCCTGCGGTTCCTCCTCGGGAATTAAATAATCCATCCGCTGGGGCAATGCTCGCACGCAGCGTCGGCAGTTGCCGGTCTTCGTCCGATATTGAACCAGGCCGCAAGTCTTGCAGCGAATGACTTCCCGATCCATCTCCAACGTGTTCAACATGGTGTCTCTTTCCATAGGTGCAGCCACCGGAACTCCTCGCTGACTTGTCATTTTTCCCGGCGTGCGGATAGGAAGGAACGTCGGAACGTTCTCGGGGGGAAGGCAGTTTACTGGCGCGATGGGAGTTTGGCTCAAATTCTTGTAGGCTGTCAAGAATAATTTTGCAAAGCACATGTGGGAAATCAGCCGAAATCGCCCTGTTTACGCCGGTTTTTCGCCTGTCCTGCCGGTCAGCGTTGGGCGGTTTTATTCAGCCGCTAGTATGCTGTGGCGCGGCCATAACTACATGTTGTGTTGCAGAATCTTTATCGGGCCGTGTGCCAATTCGGCACAAATCCCGGCTTTCGTCCTCATTTTTTGCTCCGGCGCACGCCCGAGTACAATGTTGCCGACCATTGGGAACCGACCATGCCTACACGCGACGACGCCTGGAAGCTGCTTTGCGAATACACCCTGTCAGAAAATCTCCGGAAACACATGCTGGCGGTGGAAGCCTGTGTTCGCGCCTACGCCCATAAGCACGGAGCCGACGAAAACCTTTGGGGCATCGTCGGACTGCTCCACGACTTCGACTACGAACGCTGGCCCAACAACGACCACGCGCCGGACCGTGAACATCCGGCGGAAGGGGCGAAGATCCTGCGCGAACAGGGCTACGGCGACGAAATCATCCGCGCCATCCTCTCGCATGCCGAGTACTCTGGGGTGCCGCGGCAGACTCCGCTGGAGCATACGCTGTTCGCCTGCGACGAGCTGGCCGGCTTCCTGACTGCCTGTGCTTACGTTCGTCCATCCAAGAGCATCCTGGACCTGGAAGTCAGCTCGGTGAAGAAACGCATGAAGGACAAAGCTTTTGCCCGCGGGGTGAGCCGCGAGGATGTCATCAAGGGCGCCCAGGAACTCGGCGTCCCGCTGGACGAGCACATTGCCTTCTGCATCGCCGCAATGCGCGAGCAAGCCGACGCGCTCGGCCTGCGCGGGACATTGTAAAGCGAAGCCAGCAGTGGCTGTGGCGCACTTAAAAGCTGAAGGGACAGGGTGTCGTTGACGGGACGCTCGGGCGGAACTAAGATTTTCGGTTTGCCACGCTTATCGGCCCGTTTCGTAGCAACCATATTTGTCTGGGAGGAATCACGCATGAGCTCAAAGTCAGTGAAGTTTCGTCGCGGCGTGGTGCTGCTGGCAGTTTCTCTTCTCACAGTGCTGCTGATCGTGCCCATATTTTATGCGCGATCCCGGAAGCCCGCGGGGGCGATTCCGGCGCCGCCAGTGGCGCCGGTGCGTCCGGTCACGGAAGAGTATTTCGGAGTGAAGGTAATTGACCCGTATCGTTACATGGAGGATTTGCAGAACCCCGAGGTGATTGCCTGGTTCAAAGGACAGAACGATTACACACGGGCGGTCCTGGGGAGCATTCCGGGGCGCGACCCGCTGTTCGCTCGGATAAAGACGTTGGATGAAGGGGCGGATGCGCGGGTCACGGACGTGCGGCGGCTGCCGGGTGATCACTACTTCTATCAGAAGAGGCTGGCCACTGAGGATGTGCCCAAGCTCTATATGCGCGATGGCGCGTCCAGCGTAGAGAAGCTGCTGGTCGATCCGAAGAGCTATGAAACACCCGGCGGTGCGCACTTTGTGATCAGTTACTACCAGCCATCGATGGATGGCAAGTACGTTGCAGTGGGACTTTCGGCAGCGGGATCGGAGGATGCCACGCTGCGGGTGTTCGATACGGCGACGGCCAAAGAGACGGGCGATACCATCGACCGGGCGCAGTTCGGCTCGCCGAGTTGGCTACCGGATGGAAAATCGTTCGTCTACAACCGGCTGCAAAAACTGACGGCGAGTTCCGCGCCGACCGACCGATACTTGAACAGCCGAGCGTATGTGCACGTGCTGGGCACCTCACCGAATGACGACAAACTGGTGTTTGCCACGGGCGTGACCGGAGTGGCAATCGAGGCCAGCGATATTCCGTTTGTGGGGATTGCACCGGACACACCGTATGCCTTGGGGGTGATCGCGCACGGGGTGCGCATAGAGAATACGCTGTACGTGGCGCCGCTGGAGAGCTTGAAGGACGCGTCGATCCCGTGGAAGAAGTTCTGCGATGTGGACGATGATGTGACCGGTTTCGATGTACACGGTCAAGACATCTACCTGGTGTCGCATCACAATGCCCCCAGATTCAAGGTACTGCACGCGAAACTGTCGGGAGACTTGGCGCATGCGGAAGTTGCGGTGCCGCCGGGAGAACAGGTGATCCAAAACGTAGCGGCAGCGAGCGACGCAGCATACGTACAAGCGTTGGATGGCGGCATCGGACGGCTGTTACGGGTGGCATACGCCGGCGGGAAAGCGGAGAGCGTAGCGTTGCCGCTGGAAGGAGCGGTGGCGCTTTCGGGAACAGACCAGCGAGTGGCGGGCACATTGCTGGAGCTGACATCGTGGACCCGCGCGCGCAAGATCTATGCGTACGATCCATCGTCGAAGACAGTCAGCGACACCAAACTCCAGCCCGTTGGGAAATACGATGAGCCTACGGATCTGGAATCGCGCGAGCTTAAGGCGAAGAGCTACGACGGCACCATGGTGCCGGTGTCGGTGGTGTACAAGAAAGGGCTGAAGCTCGACGGGAAAAATCCGACACTGCTGGAAGGGTACGGCTCCTACGGCATCACGCTGGACCCGTTCTTCGATCCGCGCCTGATCGCGTGGTACGAGCAAGGAGGCGTATTCGCCGTGGCGCATGTGCGAGGCGGCGGCGAGTACGGCGAAGATTGGCACCTTGCCGGCAAATTACTGAACAAGCCCAACACCTGGAAGGACTTCATAGCGGCGGCGGAGTTTTTGATTGGCGAGAAATATACGGACACGCCACATTTGGCGATTGAAGGAGGGAGCGCAGGAGGGATTACCGTTGGGCGGTCGATTACGGACCGGCCCGACTTGTTCGCGGTGGCCATTGATGCGGTGCCCGAATCGGATACCCTGCGGTCGGAATTTACGCCCAACGGACCACCGAACATCCCCGAGTTTGGAACCGTAAAAGAGGCGGACGGATTCAAGGCGCTGCTTGAAATGAGCGCATACGGACATATCAAGGACGGAACGAAGTACCCTGCGGTGCTGATCACGACGGGATGGAACGACCCGCGAGTGATTTCGTGGCAACCGGGGAAGATGGCCGCGCGGCTGCAGGCCGCGACGGGGAGCGGCAAACCCGTGCTGTTACGCGTGGACTATGACGCGGGGCACGGCATCGGTTCGACGAAGACGCAGCGGGAGCAGGAACTTGCCGACGAGTTCAGTTTCTCGCTGTGGCAGTTTGGCATACCTGGCTATCAGCCCGCTAAGCCGTAGGCGCGGGCCGCTCGGCATTGGTAGACTGCTGCGGCCGACTGCTGATCATCCATTGACACACGGCCGAGCCAGTGGGTGTACAATGTGCGGCGATTGGGTGCGTTTTCCCCAAACCTGTTAGTCACCAGGTTCAACATTCAGTTCAGTAAGGAGGCCAAATGTCTGCGCCACAACCAGCTCTTTCGCTTTCCCCGGAATTCGCCGTTGGTCTGCGCGAATACATGCTGCAGGGACTTTCCCGCGAATTGGAGACCACCAAAAAGGTCATTGCGGCCATTCCCGAAGATAAACGCGACTATCGCCCGGATCCCAAATCTCGTACTGCTTGGGAACTCGCGTGGCATCTGGCGTCGTGTGATGTGCAGATGACCGACGAAACCGCCGACCAGAAATTCAACATGGAGCCGAGGTTTAAGGAGGAACCCAAAACCGTCGCGGAATTAGTCGATTGGTATGACAGCAACCTTAAGCGCGCCATCGCTCGCGTCCGTGAGTTGAGCGCGGAACAGCTGTGCACTCCCGTGGACTTTATTGGCGCATTCAATTTTCCCACGGTGATCTATTTAGGCTTTGTGAACAACCATTCCATCCATCATCGCGGGCAGTTGGCGGCGTACCTCCGGCCAATGGGTTCCAAGGTTCCGTCAATTTACGGGGGCAGCGCCGACGAACCCTGGGCAGGCTGAGTTGGCGCCGCGAATTTGCAATTCGCAGGACCAGCCGATCTGATGATCGGTCACTACACAATACATGCGGAGGCCGTCAGGAAGACGGCCTCTTTTTTTGCCATTTTCTGTTTTCCGTTTTTGATTTTCTATTTCTTCTTCGCTGATGCCGCTTTCTTGATCAGCGGGGTGGCCTTGTCGGCGTCGGCGGCATTCTCAAAGCCAATCACCGCCAAATACTTTCGGCCAATCACCTGAGCGATCAGAAAATCCAGGTTCACGCCGGCGTCGGCAATCGCTTTGGTTATGCTGTGTCCCAAGCCGCCGCGATTATCGCCTTCCACCAACAGCACGGGAATACCCGACGCCGCCAATCCCGCCTGTTGCGCGGCTTGCGTGGCTTTCTTGTTGGCCACGGGATACAACTCGACAGCGGCCTTAGCCGGGTCGCCCGGAAACTTGTAGCCCATCACTACCTGCAGGTCCGCGCCTGCGTTCGCCAGCGGTTCCAAGGTGCTTGCCAAGGTTCCCGCTCGATTCTCCAGTTCCTTACGCCACAACGTGATGCGTTTCACCGTTATCGGCATGATCAGCCTCCCAGCAGTTCTCAATGAGCCCGCTGAGGTGCATCGTAACTCCGCGTCCGCACCGACTTCAATGATCTCTCGCTATTGCGAAGACATTCCTCGCGTCGCCTGTTTGCCGCAGGCAGGCTCGAAATGACGGATGGCGCCGTCACTCGAAGCTGATCAGCACAATTTCCGGGTGGGTACAGACGCGCATGGGAGGTCCCCAGGTGCCCACCCCGCTGGAGGTATACACCAGCATGTCGCGGAACTTCTTCAACCCATAAGTGTAGTCGCCGAAAATCCGCGAAGTGAACCAGGTAAACGGGAACAGTTGGCCGCCGTGGGTGTGCCCGGAAAGCTGCAAGGAAATGCCTTCCTTCTCGGCAATGGGCAGTTTGTGCGGGACGTGGGCCAGCAAGACGCTGGCGCGATCGCGATCGACGTGGACCTTCTCCAGCACGCTTTGGAAGTGCCGGGAATCGTTGGTATCCAGATACGGCACGCCCACGACTTGCAGCCCGTCGAGGTTCACTATTTCGTTGCGCAACACGCGAATGCCGGAGCCTTCGATGGCTTCCAAATATTTTCGAGGGTCACTGAACTCCTCGTGATTACCCGTGACGAAATACGAACCAAAGGGCGGGCGCAACTGCTTGAAGGGGGAGACCAACCTGCGCGCATCCACTTTGGTGCCGTCAAACAAGTCGCCGCTGATGAACACCACGTCGGCCTTCAACTGCCGCAACATACCCACCAGCCGAGTCAGGAAGCGGTAACCTTTGATATGGCCCAAATGCGTGTCGGTCACCAGTGCGGCCACGCGCCCGCGCCACGACGCCGGCAAGCCCGGCAACTTCACGGTGATGCGGCGCACCCGGATAGACGAGGCGTTGGCAATGCCATACAGGCTGGCGATGACGGCTATGCCAAAGAACAGGCCGGCGATGGAGTGACTGCTCACCGGCAAGCGGGTGAGCCACACCACGCCGTACACTAGCCAACTGGCCAGCGCGGCGATGAACAGAAAATTGAAGGTGCCCAGCCAGATGCTGGCTAGCCGGAGCAACCAGCGCACTGGACCGTTGAAGTAGCGATGGGACAGCAGCGTCGCCGGGACGAAGCTCACCGCCAGCAGACCCAACGCGATGCGGAAGGCCAGCAACCCGCGGCCGTGCGGCGCGCCCCACAGGGTCACCCAGGTTTCGTAGACAAAGAAGTGCAACAGCAGCAGAATCCCCTGCACCATCAAGGCAAAGTTCACGATTCGGCGTCTCAAGCTGGGCCCCCTGGCTTCCATCTTCTCATCCCCCGGCTGTTTATTGGATGAGGGCGAGGCAGGAGGGGCTACGTGGGTGCGGGATGGCGGCGTGTCGAAGGTGACTGGCATTAGTGAGCCGTTGTCGGTGAGCAGCGAGCCGCAATTGGTTAACATAATTACCCCCCTCCCCCTGTTTTTGTATCAAGCGCAAACAAAGGACTTAGCGAGGAGGACGGCGAGAATGAAATGTGACGGGCAAACATAGGATAGAGGCACCCCCCTGTTTTTTGCAGATTTATCAAAAGAAAGGAGATGTGTGCGCCGCGATTTGCAGATTTATCAAAACAAAGGGGTAAAACTGCGGTGGATTGCGCGAGTAGCGGAAGCAGCGCGGGTTGTGCGGATGCGTCGCGGTGGGTTGTGGAAAGAATGGCCGAGGCATGGGCGGCGTGCTCCCCGAAAACTGCGTGTCGATGATAACTGAATAGGTATGTCAATAGAACGGTACGGAGGGACAGGATTGGGACAGGAGCGGGCCGCTCTGTGTCGAGGATGCATCGCGCAGCTCAGACCGCAGAAAAGTCAAAAGCCACACCGTTTGCAAAGCAGCGCAAGGGTGCGGCCTGCCCACAGCAGACCGGCACCTAAAACCGTTTCTGAACCGTAACGATGAGCCACCGTTCAGACAGAGACCCAAGACCCACCCTCAAAAACCCGCGCGCGGGGCACCGCGACGGAGGCAAGGAAGAAGCGCTGGCATAAAAGCCAGCGCTACACGGAGCAAGCGATCGAGCCTTTCGAGGGCGGGGCAACCGGCCGACGACGCAGTGAGAATCGTCTTGCCAAGGCGTGCTAGGATTCCCTCGCAATAAGGAGGGCATCTCTCATGGCGCGCGAGGCAACGTGTTGGGTAACTACCATTCTGGTGGGCGCGGTGTCGGTCCTTGCCGCCTACGGTTACCTATCCGGCAGTCCGCAGTCCGTTGCGGGATTCGCGCACGTGGGCTATCCGCAGCAGTTGCGAATTATTCTGGGGATTGCCAAACCTCTTGGTGCGATCGCCCTTATCGTTCCGGGCCTGGCCAAACTGAAGGAGTGGAACTATGCCGGATTCACATTTGCCTGGATTTCTGCATTTATCGCTCACTATCTCGCGAAAGATGGCGCAAAAGCGTTCGCTCCGCTGGTATTTCTGCTGATCCTTGCCATCTCCTACCTGACCCGCCCTGCAAGCCGTCAGTGCCAGGCGATGATCGCCACACCGATCGAGTCAAGGCAGGAACCTTGACCGCCGATTTTCGTGGATGACGGGCAAAAAGGGAAGGTATGAACTTAGTGTTCAGCCGCTGCTGTCTTCGTCCTTCAACTCCGCAGTTTGCATTTGAGGAGAAGGCGGTGGGCAGGCCTTCGAGGCTCAGGATGAACTCGAGTCGGGGCTGGAGCGACGAGGCTCAGGGCAAGCCCGTTCGAGGACTCAGGGCAGGCAGGGCTGGCGTACACCAAAGCGCCCTGCTGGTCTGAAGACCGGCGCTACACAAATGGAGCGGAGCGGCCACCTGGAGGAAAGAAGAGCGGGCCGTTGGAGGCTCATGACGGTAGGACCGAGGGTGAAGGAAGTGAAGCGGGCAGCGCTTCGACGCTCAGGGGAGGCAAAAGCGGCAGCAGGGCTGCCGCACTCCAAACAGCCGGTCTGAAGAGCAGACTCAGGGGTGCTACTCGGTTTTGGCGCTGTTATATCGCGCGGTGATGAGGGTCATGTCGTCGGCCTGCACGCCCTGGCTGAAGTTCTGCACCGCTGCCACGATGGCCTGCAGCACGTCGGATGAGGATTGCCGCTGGTGCGAGCGTATAACCTCGATGAGGCGCGGCTCGCCGAACTCATGGTCCTCATCGGGGGAAGCCTCCGAGATGCCATCCGTATAGATCACCAGCACATCGCCTTCGTGCAGAGTGCGATCGGCGACAACACAGTCCCAGTCTTCAAACAGTCCCAGCACCGTCGCGGTTGGGCTGAGCCGTTCGATTTCCCCGGTCGCGCGCAACAGGATCGGTGGATTATGTCCGCAATTCACGTAACGCAATACGTGGTCTTCATCGGCGTAAGCGGCAAAAAACATGGTGGCGAAATTGCCGATTTCGGTGTTCTGGTAAAAGAGCTTGTTCACCGAGCGCAGAAGACGGGAGATGTCCTGGAGCGCCAGGGCATACTGACTGCGCAGGTTGGCCTGCAAGTTGGCCATGAGAAGAGCAGCCGACATGCCCTTGCCGGAAATATCGGCCAACACCAGGCCCAAGCGTCCCGAACCGAGATCCAGAAAGTCGTAGTAATCGCCGCCGACCGCACGCGTCTGGATACATTGGCCAGCGCATTCGAGGGTACTCAGCGTGGGCGCCCGCAGAGGAAGTAGACGGCTTTGCACCTGACGAGCAATTTCCATCTCGCGCGCAGCGCGGCGTTCGCTCTCGATGCGGAGCGCCATTTCCTGGGCCAGCCGCATGTTTTCCAATGCCACGCCAGCCTGATTGGCGACTGACTGGAGCAGGCGCTGGTCTTCGCGGGAGTACGGTTCTTCGGAGAGCCGCTGTCCGAGGACAATCAAGCCGAGCAACTCGCCGTTGCGGCGCTGGACGGGAACAAGGCACTCCGGTTGAAGTGAAGCGAGCGGGCCGAGGGTTTGGTCATTCCCCGAGTCCAGTGACATCTCCTGCGGAGAACCAGAGTTCGCGAGCGCCAGCAGCCAGGGAAGACCCTCAGGAATGCTGGGCAACTGGGCCGCTAGAGAGGGATCCGAGGCTACGAGTTGGCCACGACGATCCGAGAAGTAAATCCCCAGGGCGGCGGGGTGCAAAGCATTATCGATGTGTTCGCGCAGTAGCGCAGCCAGTCCTTCCTGGGTTTGAGCGGTGCGCGTGTTTGCAGCAAGGTCCTCAAGGACCAGGCGGGCGTCGTAGGCGCTGCGAAAGAACGCGCGATCGAGCCGCCGGGTCACACGTGCCTGGACGTGTGTTCCGGCATAAACGAACCCGACGCCGAAGGCCACGCCGACCAGCACAGCGGAGCCGCGCGCCGAAGCACTCTGTTCCAGTTGGCGAGCCAGGACGACGGTAGCCGCAACACCGGCAGCGACGATCAGCACGATAAAACCACGTTGAGCGAGAAAATACCTGGCGCTTCGTTTGAGCAACAAGGGGACTTCGAGGACCCGATGCTTGACGACGGCATAGGCAAAGGCCAGGGGCATTAACGAAAGCATCAGAATGGGAGTGATCCAGACCCAGAAGGGGAGAGTGTAGACGTTTTGGTTGGCCAGCGAAGCAAAGAGCGTGAGCAGCATGCCTGGCGCGAACGCGCCGACGGTTCCCCACACCATGACGCGAGTTTTGCGCCGAGTAATAGCGTCCGTGGCACTAATGCTGTTCCAGACCAATGCCACCAGTCCGAAGAGGAATCCGCAGAACATATAGACCACCACTACCGGAAGCACCCGTGGCCAGAGTTGCGCCACAGAAATGGCTGGCGCCAAACTTCCGCGAATGAGAACGGCGGCAGCGATGCTCACGGAAGTGACTCCCGCGATCACGAGCAAGAAATACTTCAAGTAGGGGAAGCGTCGATCTAGAGGGGAAGGATTAGGGAAACCGGTACAGAAGAAGTAAAAGAGCGCTGGAGCGCTGCCGTAGAACGCAAACATGTAGGCGAGCGCAAAACCACGCAGGGCAGGGTGGATTGCACCTTCCCGAAACGCCATGGGTGCGGCGGAGATGAACCCAGCAAACACAAGGGCCAGCAACCAGGCGTTGCGGTCGTCGAAGCGCAAAAAGAGGATGGGAATAGCCACAATCAAAAACAGCACTGGAAAGGAGTCGGCCAACTCCAGAGCCACGGCCTTGTCCCACGGTGGGGGGCTTCCGTTTTGCGCCGGACCCAGGGTGGCAAGGAGCGTGATCGGCGCTGGAAAGCCGGGACGTTTAACCTCGAAGGCGACAACGTCGCCTGGGTGGCCTCGCGCGAGGGCTTCAGGATCAGAGAGGCTGTGAACCGGGCGTCCGTTGGCGCGCACGATTTGGTCGCCCGGAAGAAATCCGGCCCTTTCGGCAGGACTCCGAGGAACTACCGTCTCCACGGTCATGTAGAGAGCCAGCGGCTGGTTGGGTGAGGAAAGGACTCCCAGCTCGGCCTTGGGATGCCAGCGGACGTAGTACATCCAAATGGCGCTGTAAGCGATGAGAGCGACGACAAAGACCATTGCTAGAACACGCAAGGCCGTTCGCTTGAGTGAACTGGAGTCGCGCACGACTTAACAAACGGAAGGTCCGTCCCTCTGGTGGAATTGTACTGTGCAGAGATGCGGTTGGCGCTGCTTTTTTCGGGAAGTGGCGGCGGCACAAGGGCAACCGTTTTTGCTATGCGGTTGTTTCCTCACGATTGGGCGGTCGAAACGGGGGGGTTGTCGCGAACCACAACGCGAGGCTCAGGGCAAGCCGGTTCGAGGACTCAGGGCAGGCAGGGCTGCCGCACTCCAGAGGCGGTCCCATCGTTGGAGCAACGGGGAGGCTGTCGCTACACAAACCTGCGAAACGATGCCGGTCTGAAGACCGGCGCTACACGAGCGGGGCGGGGGCGTAAAGGAAGTGGCGTTTTGGGCGGGAAGCCACTATAGTGCTGGACACACCTATTGGGGGTTGCCTCAGGTGAACGCTAGCTGATGCCGGCTGTTACCGAGTCAGGGCGAGTCCCCCTTCGGAGACGCAGGACCCTTCGTTCCCCAGGGCAAGCCCTTCGAAGCTCAGGGCAGGCGTTCGAGGATTCAGGACGGGCCCTTCGGCCACTCAGGGTAAACCGGCGGCACAAGGAGTTTGCAGATGGATCTGAAGACGACGACACGACAAAGCGGAGAGGTAACGATTGTGGACGCGAGCGGACGCATCGCGCTGGGAGAAGAGAGCGCGGCGCTGCGGGATTTGATGCGGGACTTGGTGGCCAAGGGAGATCGGAAGATTTTGTTGAATCTGGCGGGAGTGGAGTACATCGACAGCTCCGGGCTGGGCACGTTGGTGAGTTCGGTGACCACGGCGCGCAAGCAGGGCGCGGACATCAAGCTGGTGAACCTGACCGACAAGGTGGACGATTTGATGCAGGTGACCCGGCTGTACACGGTGTTCGACATTGCCGATGACGAGGAGACCGCGCTGAAGGCGTTCGCGCAGAAGAGCGCGGCTGGGGCGTAAGAAAGCAGTAGTTAGTGGCGAGTGGCGAGTGATCGGCGCCCTGCCGGTCTGAAGACCGGCGTTACACAAGCCAACCCTTCCCTTTCTGCGTCAGGGCAAACCTTCCCCGGATGAAAGAAGCTCGTGGCAAGGGAAAGCGGCAGCAGGGCTGCCGCACTCCAAGGCGCGGTCTCTTTGTTTGAGCAACGTGGAGGCTGTCGCTACACTAACCTGCGAAACGATGCCGGTCTAAAGACCGGCGCTACACAAGCCAACCTTCCCTTTCTGCATCAGGGTAAATCCTTCCCCGGATGAAAGAAGCGCGTGGCAAGGGAAAGCGCCAGCCCTTCGAGGCTCAGGCAGGCAAAAGCGGCAGCAGGGCTGCCGCACTCCAAAGCGTTCTGCCGGTCTGAAGACCGGCGCTACACAAGCCAATCCTCCCTTCCATGCGTCAGGGTGAACAGGAATGGCTGGGCTGCATGCTAAAATGAAAAGATATGCTGAAGCAGATTGCGGGCACGGACGCAAGCGGGCTGCGGTATGCGCGGAAGAAGACGTTTGGGGTGAAGGTCGGCAACGTGATGGTTGGCGGGGGCGCGCCGATCGTGGTGCAGTCCATGACCAACACAGACACGGCGGACATCGAGTCGACGGTGCAGCAAACGCTGGAACTGGCCGAAGCAGGCTCGGAGATCGTGCGCTGGACCGTGAACGTGCCGGAAGCAGCCGAAGCAGTGCCGGAGATCAAGAAGCGGCTGCAGGACGCGGGCTGCAACGTGCCGATTATCGGGGATTTTCATTACAACGGGCACGTGCTGCTGACCAAGTACCGCGAATGCGCCCAGGCGCTGGATAAGTACCGCATCAATCCCGGAAATGTGGGAGCGGGACAACGCCGCGACGAGCAGTTCTCGACCATCTGCAAAGTGGCGGTGGACCACGGCAAGCCGGTGCGCATTGGCGTGAATGGCGGGTCGCTGAATCAGGAACTGGTGATGCGCAAGATGCAGGAGAACACCGACCAGAACCTGGGCAAAGACAGCGAAGAGATCATCAATGAGTGCATGGTGCTGTCGGCGCTGGAGTCGACGGAATTGGCGCTGGAAAGCGGGCTGCGGCAGGACCAGATCATCATTTCCTGCAAGACTTCGCGGCCACGCGACTTGATCACGGTGTACCGGGAATTGGCAGCCAAGACGCAACAGCCATTACACCTGGGATTGACCGAAGCGGGCATGGGGATGAAAGGGATGGTGTGGAGCGCGGCGTCGTTGGGGGTGCTGCTGTATGAAGGGATCGGCGACACGGTCCGGATTTCGTTGACGCCGAAACCGGGCGGAGACCGTCGCGAGGAAGTGTACGCGTGCCATGAGCTGCTGCAGGCGCTGGGATTGCGGTCGTTTTCGCCCAGCGTGACCGCGTGTCCCGGATGCGGGCGGACGACCAGCACAACGTTTCAGGAGTTGGCCGAACGCATTCAGGGCTATATCCGGGACATGATGCCGGTGTGGAAGACGCAGTATGAAGGCGTGGAGACCATGACGCTGGCGGTGATGGGCTGCATCGTGAATGGTCCGGGAGAATCGAAGGCCGCGAACATCGGGATCAGCCTGCCGGGAACGGGTGAGGCGCCGCGGTGTCCAGTTTATATTGATGGGAAGAAGGACGTGACGCTGGAAGGAACGTACGAGGAGTTGGCGGCGGCGTTCCAGAAGCTGGTGGACGATTTCGTGGCGACGAAATTCCCGAAGAAGACCGCGGAGGTTTCCGGTGCCCGAAGTTAAGCCGGGCGGAAACCGGCGAGGCAATTCGTTGAAGCGAACCGCGCTTTCTTTGCTGATTGTCGTGGGCGCGTATGCGGGTTTGTGGGGCTATTTCCAGTGGAAAGCGCAGAAGGTGCGGGCGGAAGCCGAGAGGCAGCTGGAGCCGCTGTTCAAGGAAAGCGACGCACTGGAGAAGCTGGGAACGGTGGATGTGGATCCGCGCAGCGTGACGCTGGCGGAGTTGGAGGAGAAATTCCAGCAGCCGGGACAGAAGCTGGGCGGGGCGCAGAACACGACCAAGTATGGATGGCTGTGCGGCGGCGATCAGTGCGCGATTTGGGCTGCGTTTGCGGTGCCGTATGGGCAGGAAGTGGCGCCACCGGCGACGCCGGTGCTTTTGCTGATGAATTCGCCGTTTCTGCAGGCGCCACATCATCTGGCGATTGGCGGAATCTATCTGGGGGAAACGGGCGAGGACGTGAAGAAGTTCTGCGAGACGCACGGGTATGGACTGGAAAAGGGGAAAAACCGCATCAACTGGGACAAGGACTGGAGCGCAGCGTGGGCGGAACGAGGCGGCAAAGTCAGTCTGATCGTGTTCACGAATGAACGGGCATTGAGGAGTGCAGCCGCGGTGGGCGAGGCTGCGGGGAAGCGGCACCGGAGCTAGACGGAGGAGCACAAGGTGAGCCGGTAATGGCCGGGCGTCGTGTTGTAAACTCTCCATAGTTTCTTACGGGGCTGAAGCCCAGCTTTTCCCGGGCGTTTTTGCTGGAGCTAAAGCGCGGCCCCCTAAGAAGTCACACACAAAGGCAAGAAGATGAAGATCTCACGGGAAGATGTGTTGCGGGTGGCGGAGTTGGCTTATCTGGATTTGAGTGAAGATGAGCTGGAGAAGTACCGCGCGCAAATCGACGAGATTTTGGAGTACATCGGGAAGCTGAACGAGTTGGACACCACGAAGGTGGAGCCGATGGCGCAGGTGTTGACTAGCGATCAGGCATCGGACGCGACGCTGCGGGAAGATTTGGTAGCGCCGAGCGCGGTGGCGGAGGATGTGTTGCAGCATGCGGCGGAGCGCGAGGGGCCGTACTTTTTGGTGCCGAAGGTGATTGAGAAGCAGTGAGGGAGCAGTGGTGAGTGGCGAGTGGTGAGTGGCGAGTGATTTGAAGAGGAAAATGCGGGTCTAAAGACCCGCGCTACAGGGCGACGAGAAGCGCACAGGCAAAATGCCTGTGCCACAGAGGCGGTGCTCAGGGCAGGCGAGTGGTTTGAAGAGTGAAGATGCGGGTCTAAAGAAATGACGGGAAGCCACCAAGAGAGATTCTTTCCGCATAAAGAGCGGAAAGAGGAAGAGGGCTTCACTCCGCAGACTTCGTTCAGAATGATGGAACTTGTTAAGCGAGGCGAGGAAAAATGCGGGTCTGAAGACCCGCGCTACAGGGAATGGAGGCGATGAACACAATTGCACAGCCAAGAATAGCTGTTGCACAAGCTACAAAACGAGAAGCGCACAGGCAAAATGCCTGTGCCACAGAATGGCGATGATGGGGACGATGAGCACAATTGGGGAAGTGCGTAGCGCGATTGCGGGGAAGAAGGCGTCGGCGCGGGAGATTGCCGGGGAGTACTTTAAGCGCATAGCGGCGCGAAATGGGGCGTTGAACGCGTATTTGACGCTATGCGAAGAGCGCGCGTACAGGCAGGCGGATCGCGTGGATGTGGCCGTGGCGGCGGGCAAAGAGCTGGGACCGTTGGCGGGCGTGCCGATGGCGGTAAAGGACGTGATCAGCACGCGAGGGATTCGCACCACGTGCAGTTCGAAGATTCTGACCAACTATGTGCCCCCGTATGACGCGACAGCGGTGACCCGGCTGGAAGCGGCGGGCGCGGTGATCCTGGGCAAGACGAATTGCGATGAGTTTGCGATGGGCAGCTCGAACGAGAATTCGGCGTATGGAAACGTGCAGAATCCGGCGGCGCCGGGATGCGTGCCGGGCGGGTCGAGCGGAGGATCGGCGGCGGCAGTAGCAGCGGATTTGGCGGTGGCTTCGCTGGGAACGGACACTGGCGGGTCGATCCGGCAGCCGGGTTCGTTTTGCGGGATACCCGCGATGATGGGGAGTTATGGGCGGGTGTCGCGCTACGGACTGATCGCGTTTGCGTCGTCGCTGGACCGCATCGGGCCGTTTGCACACAGGGTGGCCGATGTTGCGACGGTGCTGAAGATTATTGCGGGGCGCGACCCGCACGATTCCACGTCGACGACGGCACCGGTGGAGGATTACGCGGCGGGGTTGAGTCTGCCGGTGAAAGGAATGAAGGTTGGCATCCCGAAGGAGTACTTCGGAGCAGGAATCGATCCGGGCGTGCGGGAGAAAGTGACCGCGGGAATCGAGTTGCTGCGGAGGTTGGGTTGCAATGTGCGGGAGATTCAACTGCCGCACACGGATTATGCGATCGCGACGTACTACATCATCGCGACGGCGGAAGCGAGCTCCAACCTAGCGCGCTACGACGGGGTGCGCTTCGGGCCACGAGCGGAGGCGGATTCGTTGATCGGAATGTACCGGAAGACGAGGGGCGCGGGATTTGGAGCGGAAGTGAAGCGGCGGATTGTGCTGGGAACGTATGTGCTTTCGGCAGGCTATTACGACGCGTACTACTTGAAAGGGCAGAAAGTGCGGGCGCTGATCGCGGAGGATTTTCGGAAGGCGTTCCTGCAGGTGGATGCGGTAGTGACACCGACGTCGCCGGTGCCGCCATTCAAGTTGGGGGAACGCGTAGACGACCCGTTGCAGATGTATCTTGCTGATATTTATACAGTTACAGCGTCATTGGCGGGATTGCCCGGGATTTCGGTGCCGTGCGGACGAACCGGCGGAAAGCTGCCGGTGGGACTGCAAATCGTGGGGCCGGCGTTTGGCGAAGCGCAAGTGTTACGATTAGCGAATGCGTTCGAGCAGGGCGGCGGGGCGACGTTATAAATTGGTACGCAGGAGTTCGCAAGGACTTACAGGTAAACAGCGCTACTACCACGAGGTGGGATGAAACTCTCGCCGATCCTGGTGAAACTGGCCGATGCGCAGTCGGCATTTCTGAGTGCCGCTGACCGTATTCCCACAGAACAGTGGAACAAAAAACCAAGCGCGGAGCAATGGTCGGCCGGAGAAATTGTGGCGCACCTGATCACGGTGGAACGCGCGATCGTGTCCACGGCGGACCAGATGGCGGAAAAAGCGCCGCGGTCAATTCCATTTTGGAAACGGGTACACGTGCTATTGCGACTGGTGGAATTGCGATGGACGCGGATGAAGACGCCGATTGCGTCGGATCCCGGGCTGATCGGCAGCAAAGAAGAAATGCTGGGAGAGTTGCGATTGACGCGCGAGCGAACGCTAGCATTCCTGGCAGAAACGCAGAATCGAGACTTGAGTGGGTATGGATGGCGGCATGTATTTTTGGGCCGGCTGAACATGTATGAGTGGTTCGAACTCATAGCCGTACACCAGTTGCGGCATACGAAGCAGATGAAAGAAGTAGAGGGCGCGGTACTACTACCAAAAGTGGTAGAAAATTCGCAAAATTAGTATTTTTTTGCACACCGTGGTTGTGGATTGGCACAACTATGTTTAAGGGCGGGTGTTGAAGAAAGTAAGGAAAGAAAGGCAAAAAAGGGGATTTGAAAAAGTACTAGAGAACTGGTTTACGGGAGTTTTAAACGGAACGACTATTGCAGGGAAGGACAGCGTCTTCTAACCTGCAGGCTGCATCCAACAGGATGGAAGGCGAAAGCGGCGGAGACAGAGAGGGTAGTTTGGTCACCGTTAAATCAAGTCAGAAGATCTTCACGGACACGGAAGTGGCCAGCTTGACGGGAATCTGCGTGGAGCATCTGCACAACTTTGCGCGTAGCCGTCATCTGGGAATGATTGCGAGAGCGGCAGAAGCAGCCGGAGTACAGGCGGAACAGTGGTTGTTCACGCTGTCGGACCTGATGGTGCTGACGACGCTGTTCCCGCGCTGCACGCACTAGAAGCACCAGTCCCCCCGGGCGTAAGTCGATCCCTCGCCAATTGACACCCCCAGAAAGCAGGCTGCGCGCCGGCTGGGTTGCCTTGCGACCAAGCGGACAGCGAGCTATGCTGTCAACCGAGCCGGTAAACGCCGGCGTAAGCCCCATGGGCGCAGGACGCCATTCCGGTTTTTCCCGTTCCAAATTGGTGTTGTGGATTGGCTGCGCGTTGCTGATGAGCGCGGGGTGGGCCGCGAAAGCTGCGGGGCAAGACAGTTCTCCGCCAAAATCCTCCGAGCAAACTGCGGGATCGAAGAGCCTGGACGACACACCGAGGGGCAAGAAGCTGATATTGAAAGACGGCACGTACCAGATTGTCCGGGAATACCAACGGAATGGCGACCGTGTGCGTTATTACAGCGACGAACGGGGCGACTGGGAAGAGGTGCCGGCCTCGATGGTGGATTGGGAGGCAACGGCGAAAGACGCGGCCGCAAGTGAGAAGGCCGCCAACGCGGTGACGGAGAAAATCCACGAGCAGGAAGAAGCCAAGCGGCTCGACAACGTGCAGGACATCGACGCGAGCTTGCAGGTGGGAGACGGGGCGTTTCTGCCGCAAGCCGAAGGATTGTTCGTGGTGGAGGGAAAATCGGTTCGGATGCTGAAACAGGTGGGCGCCGGGGCCAAAACCGACAAGTTGCGGACCGTGGAGCAGATACTTTCGCCGGTTCCGATCGTACCTGGAAAGCAAAGGGTGTTCATTGAAGGGGAGCATTCGTCATTGCGATTGCGGACGACAACACCCGAGTTCTACTTGCGGGAGGCCCCACCAGACCCGGACAGCACTTCCCCGATCGAACGGAGTAGCCGTCCGGGAGAAAGCGGGCCGGATGTGGTTTTGCTGCGGGCGAAAGTGATCCACAAGGGGCGGGAGCTGGAGTCGATCAAGACACTGTTTGGGGAAAAGATCGGCGCGAATGTAGACGAGTTGGCGATCCAGAGATGGGAAGTGGCAAAGAACGTTTACCGGTATACGTTGGGCGAGGCGTTGACGCCGGGGGAATACGTGTTGGCTGAGGTGCTGCCGGGCGGGCTGAATTATTTTGTGTGGGACTTTGGAGTGGACGCTGAGGGCGCGACAAGCACGAAGAAATAGCGTGTCAATGTTCGGAGTACAAGCGCTGGCAGCTCAAAACAAGAAAAAAACTGCATGGCCCACGCCCCATGCTCTGTTGTGTCACGGAAACCGATCGGCCGAGATTCTACCTAAACAATGATGAAACCGGCCCGCCGTCTGCTGCGTTACAGTTAGTCGAAGCCTCGAGGTGCCATATGCGCACTCTCCTTGTCGGTATAACGCTTCTCTGTTTCGGTTTCGCCTTCGCTTACGCTGCCAAATCCAAGGACACGGTTCCCGCCATTCTCTTGTCGTCTCGCTATGTGTACGTAGAGGCGCTCGACGGCGACTTCTTCGATCGTGGCGTCATCGCGGATGATCGCCAAGCCATCGCTAACGTGCAACATGCCATCCAGGATTGGAAGCATTACGTGGTCACCGTCAAACGCCGCGACGCGGAACTGATCTTCGTGGTTCGCAAAGGCCGGATTGCCAGCGTGCAACCCCGCGGCAGCATCGGTGGCGGAAGCGGCACTGGCGGCCGTCCGGTGGTTGGGGCCGGAGGCTCGGCGGATGTTGGCGGTCCCGACGATCTGCTCGAAGTTTGCATTTTGACTCCCGACGGCACACGGACCGGGCCGGTCTGGAGCCGTTCCCTGAAAGATGGTCTCGATCCTCCGAACATGCCGCTTTTCCAGCAACTCAAACAAGCTGTGGATTCCGCGTCTAAATCCGTTCATCCGTAATTTTCTGTGCAGGATTGAGGCGGAAAAGCAAAAACGCCGGTGGCTTCCTGCGTCAGCGCAAGCCCTTCGAAGCTCAGCGAAGAGCAAAGGCGCAA
>DASPVD010000142.1:0-4018 GCA_035622555.1 Candidatus Eremiobacteraceae bacterium
GATGCATTGGCGTTGGTTGTAGCGGTGGAAGACGGTTTCGGCGTCGGCCTGTTGCGAAGAGAGATTGGTGTAGAGATGGGAATATGTCATCGCCGATCTAAAATTCCCCAAAACCGCCGATTGAAATTTCCCCAGTTCGCCGGTTGAAAATTCCCCAGGTGCGGATAGAAAGTTGGACTCGTGAGGAGTCCAATGCTGAACCTGGAGGGATTTATGAATGTACGAGACTTGAAGCAGCAGGGGTTGAGTATCTCGGCGATTGGCAGGGAACTCGACATGGACCGTAAGACGGTCCGCAAGTATCTGGAAGAGCAACCGCAGCCCTATAAGCGGGAGCATCCAGCGCCATATAAAATCGACCCCTATCGGGTGTTCCTGAGAGAACGCTGGGAGCAAGGGGTCCATAACGCCAGCAAGTTGCTGGACGAGATTCGCGATCGGGGTTACGGCGGCGGCTATTCGCAGTTGAAACTGGCGGTCGCGCCCTGGCGGGAAGAACATCGCGAGCGGGCCTTCGTGCGTTTTGAAACGCAACCCGGCGAGCAGAGCCAGATGGACTGGGGTCACTTCGGTAACTGGAGCGGCCATCGGCTGTACGGCTTCGCGCTCACGCTCAGCTACTCACGAATGCGCTACGTGGAGTTCACGCAAAGGCAAGACATCCATCATCTGCTGAACTCGATGGTGCACGCCTTCCGCTACTTCGATGGCGTGACCGAACGCGTCCTGACCGATCGCATGAAGACTGTGCTGATCGACGAGACCGGCGGGGAGTTGCACTTCAATACCAAGTTTCTGGGGTTCGCCGGCTACTACGGCTTCGTGCCGCAAGTGTGCCGCCCCTATCGCCCGGAAACCAAGGGCAAGATCGAATCGACCATGCGCTTTGTCAAACAGAATTTCTGGCCAGGCATACACTTCGATTCGCTCGCCGACTTGAACCAGCAGGCGCGTGCGTGGATGGAAAAAGTGAATCACCAGGTCCACGCCACCACGCGGGAAGTGCCCTATGAACGATTCGCCAAAGAGCGACTGCTACACATTGACGAGCAGCCACCTTACGACACCAGTTATATGGAGGATCGATGCGTAGCCAAGGATTGCACTCTGAGCTATCGCGGCAATCGTTACTCGGTTCCTTATCGGCATGCTCGCAAGATGGTGCTGGTGCGCGAGCCTGTAATGGGCGGCAACATTGAGATCTACAGCGGCATCCAGGTCATCGCCGAGCACCCGTTGGCGCAAGGCCGCGGAGTGATGGTGATCGATCCGGCTCACTACCAGGGTCTGATGGAACGGCGGCCGGATCGTACTCCGGCCCAACGCCCGGCGAGCGCATCGCGGATCGAGTTGCCCGCCGGACCTGGAGTGGGCCGCGGCTGGACAGCGCCCGAGGTGGAGCAGAGATCGCTGGCCGTATATGAGGAGGTGGCCGATGTCGCTGCAATCTGAACGCCTCCAAACATTGATGCAGAAGTTGGGCCTGCCCGACCTGGCGCAAGGCTATGAGTCGCTGGCGGAACAGGCCGCGCAAAAGCAACTCCCCTATTGCGATTTTCTGGAGCAAGCGCTGGAGTGCGAGTATCACGCCCGCCAGGAGCGCAATATCAAAGTCCGTACCCAACTGGCCGGCTTCGGTGAGATCAAGCGGCTGGAACAATTCGATTTCAAGTTCCCCGCCGCCATTGACGAGAAGAAGGTGCGGGAACTGGCTAATCTGCGTTTTCTGGAACGGCATGAAAACGTGCTTCTGTTGGGCCCGCCGGGAGTCGGTAAAACCCATCTGGCGATCGCGCTCGGCATGGAGGCCATCCGCCAGGGATTCGGCGTTTACTTCGTCAGCTTGCCCAATTTGCTGGAACGTCTGGGCCAGGCGCCGGCGGAGAACCGACTGCGCCGCAAGATGAGTCATTTGCGCAAGTGCCGACTTTTGATTCTGGATGAAATCGGTTACCAAACCCTGGACCGGCAGGCCACCACCGGCTTATTCCAGTTGATCAGCGAGCGTTATGAACGAGCCAGTGTCATCCTGACCTCGAACAAGAGCTACGGCGAATGGGGCACGATCTTTCAGGACAACGTGATTGCCAGCGCCATCCTGGATCGTCTGTTGCATCATTCCCATACCATCAACATCAAAGGCGAGAGCTATCGGCTGAAGGATAAACGCAAGGCCGGACTGTGGGCAACCCTATCGGCCGAGGGAGCCCGCGATGGAGGTGGAGCATGAGGTGGAGGGCGGAGCCGCGATGCGATTGGGTAGACTTTGGTGCCGTCAAACAAGCCGTGAACATGGAAGCGATTCTGCACTACTACCGGATACCGGGGTTGCATCGGGTACAGGGACAACTGCAGAGCCGCTGCCCGATTCATGGAGGTGAGCGACGGGATTCGTTTCGCGCCAGCCTGAGCCAAAACGCCTTCCAATGCTTCGTCTGTCAGGCGCACGGCAATGTATTGGATTTCGTCGCGGCCATGGAGAAGTGCACGGTGCGCGAGGCGGCGCTGAGAATCCAACAGTGGTTTGACCTTGGCAGGAACCAACCATCCGGACTACAGTCGGGCGAGACCGCCATGGAAAGCAAACTGGTTCGGAAAAAAGAAGGGTCCAACTCTCCGCTGCGTTTCACGCTGAGTGGTTTGGATCACGCCCATCCTTACTTGGCACAGAGAGGAGTGGATCGGGTTACCGCGACTGAATTCGGAATTGGTTTCTACGGCAGCCCGGGGTTGATGACGGGGAGAGTCGTCATCCCGATTCACAACGGCCTGGGTCAGGTAGTCGCCTATGCCGGCCGTGCGGTTGACGGCGAGAGCCCGAAGTACAAACTCCCCACGGGATTCCATAAGTCACTGGAGCTGTATAACCTGCACCGCGCCTTGGCGACGGGCAGCAACACCGTCATCGTGGTGGAAGGCTATTTCGATTGTATGCGGGTCCATCAGGCAGGTCTGCCTTGGGTCGTGGCACTGATGGGGTCGTCCCTCTCGCCGGAACAGGAGCAAATTCTCGTTGGGCGTTTCGCTCGAATGATTCTGGTCCTCGACGGCGACGAACCGGGGCGTAGGGCAAGCCGTACGATCAGGGAAAGGCTCCTCCGCAAATGCGACGTCCTGAGAGTGCATTTGAATGACGGCGTCCAGCCAGATCAACTCTCACCCAACAAGATACGAGGTCTATTGTCGGAGATCGACACTCGTCGACCAGAAAGGAGGGCCTTGCGTGAATAGCAACTGAAGATGCGCCACGGCGACAAAGTTTCTCTTGCTTGTCGGCCTTGGCGCAGCTACAATCACATTGCACCTGGGGAATTTTCAACCGGCGAAAACTGGGGAATTTTCAACCGGCGTTGACATTTTCGGCCATCCTTTGAGGCCGCCGTGTTCAGCAGCGTTTCCGGACCGTTGACGTAGTTTAAGCTACGCTCCAGCAGAGTTCGAGCCTTAGGTCGATTACTGTCGTGGAAATCCAGGCTAGCTCTGCCCGTTGCCCGTAAGTTTTTGCTGGACAAATCGCTCGGAATCGTTCATACTGGCGCGTGGAGATCCAGAATCAGATCAAGCGCACGTTATCGACGCCAGGGGCTATCGCCTATGTTAGCCAACTGCTGGACGACGACGAGTTCTGTTCACGAACTGAGTTAGCGGGTTTTCTTTGCGAGGAGTTCAGATTTCAAGATCCGCGGGGGGAAAACCAGATCGGAGGGTGTTTGAAAGCCCTGCGGCAACTGGAAGCCAAGGGCTGGTTCCAGTTACCGCCGCCGGAGATTCAAAAGGCCAATCCCACCCCGCGACGGTTGCCCGAGCCGGTGCCGGAAACAAAAGGTGTGCCGGAGGAAGTGGGCCACGTGGTCGGATTGGAGTTAGTTCTGGTCGAGCAGGAAGGCCAGATGCGAATCTGGAACGAACTGATGATCCGGGAAAACCCGCAGGGAGCCGGACCGTTAGTCGGGCGACAGATTCGTTACTTGGTCCATTCCGAGCACGGCTGGCTGGGGGCCTTCGGTTTTGCGGCCCC
>DASPVD010000143.1:0-21500 GCA_035622555.1 Candidatus Eremiobacteraceae bacterium
GCGCGGAACGCTGTGCGAAGGAGAAGGCCGCATGACCGTGCGACGCGATTCCCGGGCTGTGGCCGCGTTCTTCGACTTGGATGGCACCTTGATTCCCGAGCCTTCGCTGGAGTGGCGCTTTGTCTGCGAACTTCGAAGCAATGGCCGGATTCCACCGGTGAATTATCTGCGCTGGTGTTCCGAGGCGTTGCGGTTGCTGCCACAAGGGCTTTCGGTCGTTCGGCACAACAACAAACGCTACCTGGAAGGACTCTGTGCTGACTGCGCGTTTAGCCACATGAGAACCATCGGGTTTTTCGCCGAAGGAATTGCGCGCGTGGCATGGCACGCAGAATTGGGACATACGATTGTTCTGCTGACGGGCACGCTGCAAGCTCTGGCGCGACTAGCAGCCTCGGCGTTGGAGTGTGAACTCGAAGGCCGGGGCTTGCAGGTCCAGGTGCATATCTGTGCGACACGCTTGGAAGAGTTGAACGGCCGCTGGACGAGCGCGATTGCCGGAGAAGCACTCTACGGGCCGGAGAAAGCGCGGTGCCTGCAAAAGTTCGCGAGAAATAGCGGGATCAATCCAGCCAGATCGCATGGATACGCCAATAGCATTACAGACCGCTTTTTTCTTTTTTCGGTGGGCCACCCCCACGCGGTCAATCCGGATAAGAAACTGGAGGCGCTGGCCAGGAAAGATACCTGGCCTACATGGCATTGGAGCACCGAAAGGCAAGCCGATTGGAGCGCCACAAAACGCTTCGCGGACAACAACTACCAAATCGAGGAACCAGCATGAAACAGCAAAACATCAGAGAATGGAGACCGTCCGTCGAATCAAGCTTGGCTTCGGAAGACTGTATCGAGCAAGTAGCGGCTCTGCCCGCCGCGGAAAGCGAACCGCTGCGCGTGTGGCAACTGGTCAGGAGAACCTTAGAGGAGGCTTGGACCGCTTGCGGGGCATTTGAGTGGCTGGCGCTGGGCTACTTGGGCTTCAGCAGCGTGCTGATTGCCATATTCGCTGAAAACTTGCGGTATCCCATTTGGCTGCTAGGGACTCAGGCGTTCGTAGCGGGGATTATTCTGACGCTTTGTGTGGTGCAATCTCGAGCGGCGGCGCGGCAAGAGCTATATGGACGCTCATTTTCCGCGGACTGGTGGCATTTCTGGCGGCACTGGTACCCACACTTGTTTTTTCTGTTTTGTTTTGAAGAGCTCGGGTACCTGATGACCTTGGTTACGCCGCAGTGGCAGGACGCGAAGCTGATTGCCTTCGATCACTGGCTGACTGGTGTGCATCCTTCCGTATGGCTGGAGCAGTTCGCGACGCCCTTCCGCAACGACGCCATACAACTGATCTATTTCACCTATTTCACCTACCTGCTGATTGTTGGGCTGGTGCTGTACCTGCGGCACGATTGGCGCGGGTATTGGTCGGCGATGACCTACTCGATGGCCGGATACATTATCGGGTATTCCATTGCCATGTTCTTTCCCATCCAGAGTCCGTGGTTTGCGATGGCGGGTTGGTGGAAGGGACCGCTCCAGGGTGGGCCGTTTACCGCCATGATGGGATTCCTCGAACACTATGGCCGGGTGCGTGGAGCGGCGTTTCCATCGGCACACGTGACTGGAGCGACCGCAGCCTTATGGGCTGCCTGGAAATACCGGCGCTGGTTATTCTGGGTGTTGCTGCCGTTCTACTTAGGCATGTGTTTCTCGACGATATGGGGCCGCTATCATTACTGCGCCGATGTGCTTGGAGGAATCCTGACCGGAACGCTGGGATATTTGATTGGCCGTTGGATCATGCAGCGTCGCGGCGCGATCGCCACGGCGCGCGATGCATGATGATTCAGTTTTCGTCTGGCGATTGGAGTTGCGGATACGCGGGGAGCCGGTATTGCTGTTCGAATCCATGGGCGACCTGGAGAAGCGAAGCTTCCTTGTCCCAAAGCGAAATGAATTGCAGGCCAATCGGCAAACCCATTTTCGTTAGCCCGCAAGGAACCGTGATTGCCGGTACACCCGCGAGATTCGCAGCATGATTTAGACGCAGAAGCAGCGCGCGTGTTGGGTAGTCGTGCCCCTGAATGGCAACAGTCGCTTGGCCGATGAGCGGCGCCGGTATGGGCGTGGTTGGCACCACCAAAGCGTGCAGACCGTTCGCGGCGAACGCTTCGATCAATTGCTGTTTGAAGTTTTCGCGCACGGTTTGTGCCTGCAAATATTCCAGGGCAGTGACTTTGGCGCCCAGTTCCAGGCGCTTGTACACCTCATCGCTATAGTCGGCGGCTCGTTGGGGAAACCAGCCTGAGTGCTGGTGGTATTGCGTAGCTTCCACCCAGGCAATGCTGTTCCTGGCGTTTTCCGTTTCGGTCGATAGCGGCAGCGAGAGATTCTGCAGGCGCGCTCCTTGGTTCCGCAGCAGGCGGAGTGCAGCTTCGAAGGCTGCGCGGACTTCGGGGTCAAGCACGTCCAGAAAGAATTCTTTGGGAACTCCCAGGCAGACCTTGCGGCGTTGCGAGGTTGAAAGCCTTGCTGCCAAGGCATCGTGTCCGCCGGGTGCCCGCCACCTTGGAGGCGTTGCAGTTATTACCTGTAGCAGCAGAGCAGCATCCTGAACGCCGCGGGCCAGTGGTCCAACAACGTCCATCGTAGGAGCCAGGGCCACGACGTCTTCCGCGGTGACGCGGCCGGTTCCCGGTTTTAAGCCGACAACGCCGCAGCACGATGCGGGGATGCGAATGGATCCACCGGTGTCGGTGCCGATGCTGCCGTAACACAGCCCGGCCGCCAAAGCGGCTGCCGATCCGCCGCTGGAGCCGCCGGCTATACGCTGAGTGTCCCAGGGATTGCGCGTGGTTCCGAAATGGGGATTTTCGGTGGTCGCGCCGTAGGCAAACTCATGCATATTGGTTTTGCCAAGAATGACGGCGCCGGCTCTTTGCAGTGCGGTGACCAGCGGCGCATCGCGCCGTGGCACAAAGTGCTCCAAGACTTTCGATCCCGCGGTGGTTCGAATGCCTTTCGTGTAGATATTGTCTTTCAGCGAGATGGGGATGCCGTGAAGCGGTCCGCGGTCCTGCCGGCTCTTGGCCTGGCCGCGAATACAAAGTTCCCGTTCCGCTTGCTTGGCGGCTTGAATGGCCAACTCTTCGGAAACCGTAATGTACGCATTGATTGATGGATTGAGCCCGCGAATCCGATCCAGGAGAAAGCGGGTCAATTCTAAAGGGGACAATTTGCGGCGGCGAAATAGCCATCCGATTTCGGTGATGGAACAGAACGCGAGTTGGGCGTCGCTGCTGCTCAGAAAATCCGCTCCTGGCGGCGCAAGTTACCAAAGGTGCCGATATTGGCGAGGATCAACCCGGCGCGGAACTGATTTTCGGAGCGCACCGTGGCCAGATTAAAACGCCCGTACTCGACTGACAAGCCGCAACAGCCGCCGTTGTAGCTCACCTGGACAAATTGGTTCAACAGCGTGTCGGTCAGAATGTCGTAGCTGATTCCCGCGGAAACGTTAAAGCCCTTGCGCGCCAGATCGCCGTAGCCGACCACGCCGCGAATCTGGTGCGAAGGAGGCTGCACAACGGGATCGCCTTGCAGCCGGAAATCGGCTACGGTGGCGTAGAACTGACTGTAAGGCTTGACCTTGAGCAGCGTGCCGATGGTGGAAATCTTCTTCAGTTGCGGGTCGTACTCGATGATGGATTCGGCATCGTAGCGGCCACCAGGGGTAAGTTGCAAATCGCTGACAATCGGCGACCAATTGCGGGGAGTGGAGGCAAAAGCGAAAGGGGTGATCTGGTCGAGTGCTTGAAAGACGTTGCGCTGGCCGGAGACCAGCGCCCCGCCGAAGGTGGGATCGAAATAGTGGTCCTGCACTAAACGCCAAGACAAGAAGTCCACGGGTTGTTCGTCGCCATCTTTGACAAAAAGATGCTGGGTGACCCCATATTGGATCTGATTGGTGTCCGTGAGGGTGGCATCGCTGTCGAAGCGAATGAATCGCTGATAATCGTTCACCCCGTTCACGTAGTTGTAAGTGATTACCGGCTCGATGCTGTGCTTGTACCGCCGGCGTGACTTGGGAGCCTCAAAGAAACGCTCCAGGGTTGGTGGGCGCAAGTCCACTTGAAACTCCCCGGTGTTGCGGGTGATCGACTGCGTGACCACATTTCCCGCGGCATCCAGGGAATCACCGTAGTACGTGGTGCGGAAGGTGGCCGAAGTGGTCAGCCCGAGCCAACTGCTCAGATGAACGGGAATGGTGACGCTGGGGGCGAATTCCGTGCGCGGAACGAAATCGGTGGTGTCGATGAATTCGTCGGAACGGCGCACCGCTCCGGCGAAAGTGGAAAATGAAAAATACACAGGCAGGTCGCGCCACGGCGCTTGTTCCACGGAAGAGAAGCTGATTTCCGGAGCGCTGCGCAGGATCACGCTGTTGGCTGGAGTCAGCTGAAGGAACCCGTGATCGTTTAGGGCGTCGACGTTGAAGCTGAAGCCTCTGAAATTGTTGGTCAGGAACACCGAGCTGCGAATTTCCGAATTGATGGCTTCATTGTACGTGCCGGCAAAAGCGAGCTGGAAGGTAAGCGAAGATAGTTCGTTGTAATCGGTAACGAAGCGCCAGCCGTGGTTCCACAGCGAGGCCACTTCGATCTGCTGGGTGTTGCCGCCCTGTTTTTGGATGATTCCCCCCGGACCGGGTATGCCGCGGTCCTGAACCGCGTACAGGCGGTATTCGATCGAAGTATTCTCGAAGGGACGCGCACGAAACGATTCGCGCTCCGCCGGGCCGCGCTTGGCAAAGTATTCAAAGCCGAGATTGGCGTCCATCCAAGTCCTCGGCGCCCAATAGAAAGCATCCCCGAAGGTAAAGCCCTTGGTGTTGCTGTTTCCCAGGATCGGGAGCATGAAACCCGATTGACGGATATGTTCGCCAGCCGGGGCGGTGGCGTAGGGCAGCCAAAGCAGCGGTATTCGATAGATACGGAAATTCGCGTTCACGAGCGCCACGGATTTGTCCAGGGTGACCTTGGCCTCGGGAGCATAGAACTGCCAAGTGGGACGTTCGTGATTACACACGGTGAACCAGCCGTGGTGCACCACATACACATCCTGGGAGATGCGGTCGACCTGAACCGCTTCGAAAAAAAGCGGATTCTGAGACAACAGCAGCAATGGATTTGGTTTGCGGTCCACGCGAATTGAGCCGCGCACGTTTTGAAACGTGCCTTTATTCGAGGCTACGTTCATCTGCGCCTGATCAGCTTCCAAATGCTCGTTCTGGTAATCGTAGATCACGTGGCCGCGGGCAATGGCTTCCGAGGTATCCTGGTTGTATTCCACGTGATCGGCTTGTAAGCGCATCCCCCGATAATGGATGTCCACGTCTTTGTCGGCGATGTACAGGTCACCCTGCTTGCGCTGAGGGCCACTGGCGGTAATCTCGGCAATGCCGCCCTTTTGGCCCGGGGCGGGAGGTTGTTGCGCGGTAAGGAACGACCCGAAGAGTGTTGAAAAGAGGACCGCCACGATCAGCCATAGATGTTGGGCAAGCTTAGGGATGGATAGAATTGTTTTCACTGACCGGTGCGCTCGAGGAACAATGGTTTAGCCTAGCATGCGAGAAGCAGGTTTTGTAGCAGACACACAAACCCTTCTTCGAAGCAATAGATGCGCAAAGTGGATGGCGGGCTGACTTGTTACTGCACTTTTTTGACGTGATGCAGCTGATACCAGGCCAGGGTGCGCTCCAGGCCTTCTTCGAACATGACGGCCGGGTCGTAACCAAGAATTTCCCGGGCTTTGCCGATATCCGCCTGGGAATCCCGGATGTCGCCTTCGCGGGACGGCTCATACTTGGCCGGGAGTTTCTTGCCGGAGATCCGCCGCAAGCAGTCCAAAGTGTGGTTCAGAGAAACCCGAGCACCGGTGCCGATGTTGAATACGGCTCCGGCGGCGCTGGGCGCCTCGCAAGCCAATAGGTTGCCCTGCACCGCATTTTCGACGTACGTGAAATCGCGGGTTTGTTCTCCGTCGCCAAAGACGACGGGCTGCTGTTCCTCCAGGAACGCGGTGGCGAATCGCGACAGCACTCCGGAATAGGGGGAATCGGGGTCCTGCCGAGGGCCAAAAATGTTGAAGTAACGCAGCGAAACGGTTTCTAAGCCATAGCAGTAACCAAACGTTTGGGCATAAAGCTCGCCGACATACTTGCTAACGCCGTAAGGCGAAATGGGATGAGGCTGCATGCTTTCGGTTTTCGGCAAAGTGGGGGTCTCGCCATAGGCCGAGGAGGAGGCCGCGAAGACCACGCGTTTGACTTTATTGTCGCGAGCGGCCAATAAGACGTTGAGGGTGCCTTCCACGTTGATGCGATTGGTCTCGAGAGGATCCTTAACGGAGCGCGGCACCGAGGTGCGGGCGGCCAGATGTATGACATACTCGGCCTGATGTATGGCCTTCTGCACCACTTCCAGGTCGGTGATGGAACCTTTAACGAAGGTGATTTTGCTGCGAACGTCGGCCAGGTTGTCTTCTTTGCCGGAAGATAAATCATCCAGGACAACCACGCTGTGACCCCGTTTCACCAGTTCATCTACGGTGTTGGAGCCGATGAAGCCGGCGCCTCCGGTCACCAGGTAGCGCATTGCCTCAACCTCCTGTGAACCAATCCGTCTTATTGTACGATGGGATCAGCGGCACACAGACGCTGATTGTGCCGCGGGTTGCAGAAAGATCATGAGCACGAAGAAACTGCTGGCGGCAGTAGCGGTGTGTATGTTTCTGGGTGTGTCGGGATTTTACATTTTTTCAAGGTTGGGCCGCCATTTTCCGCCGAATAAGAATCCAAACAGCGGACCCATCATCGGCTCAGCCAGCCCTTCCAGCACGCCGAGCACTCCTCAACCGCCACCGCCGGCCACCCCGCCGGGAAAAAAGGAGAGTCTGGCGGCGCCGCCCGGATTTCTGTTACGGGAGGGCGAAACCTTGGAGTACGACGCGAATGTAGCGAAGCTGAACAGCACCATTGCCAATCTAAAGATCGTCGCGGCTGGAAAAAGCGGCAAGCCAGGAAAAGGCGAGTGGCACTTACAAGCGTTTGCCCACACCGAAAACCCGTATCGCATGGTATTTCAAGTGGACGACCGCTTTGATTCGTACAGCGACGCGGGCACAATGACCAGCGTGCAATATGAAATGCACCTGAACGAACGCGGTCAGACCGTCGATAACGTGGAACGCATGCTGGCGTCCAGTGAGGCTCCGCCGCCGGGTACCAGCGGGGTTCGGGTGTTGCCGGGCACGCGCGATCCTTTGGGCATGCTGGAGTATTTGCGCAGCGTGGATTGGAGCCGAACGCCGGAAGTACGCAGCCCGGTTTTCGATGGCCGGAAACTGTATGACGTCCGCGCGGTGCTGGCCGCGAAGTCAGCCGCTGTAAAGGTGCCCGCCGGGAACTTTGACACCAGCAAAATCGAGCTCCATGTGCTCGACAATGGAGCCGAATCGAAGGACGCGCACTTCGTGTTGTACCTTGCAAACGACGCCAGCCGCCTGCCTGTTTTGTTGGAAGCAGTCCTTCCGGTGGCAACGGCCAGAGTGGAACTGACCAAAACTAATTAATCGTTTCTAAGAAGAGCATCAATGCGAGACCGACCAGTATTGGCCGTCTCAGCGTGTGTCAGGTGCAAAAGAACGCCGCTGAACGGAGCGGCGCCGGAAGCGGCACAGACCTAGCAGAGATGGATTTTGTCGCGGTTCCGGATCACCCGGCGGGTGGCATTGCGTGTGTCCACCACGAGTTTTGCGGCATCCACGATGGCCGCATAGTCGTAGCTCGTATGATCGGTAGAGATAATGACGGCGTCATACTTGCCCAGGGTTTGCGGATTCAGCGGCACCGATTTCATGTGCGAGTAGTCGTAGTGGCGCATTTTGTGAAGGTGCGGGAAATACGGGTCGTTGTAGTCGAATTCGGCGCCACGCTTCTGCAGAATCTCCATGATTTTCAAGGTGGGTGACTCCCGCAAGTCGTCCACGTCCTTCTTGTAGGCCACCCCCAGCACCAGCAGCTTGGCGCCCTTGAGGCTCTTCTTTTGACCATTCAAGGCTTCGGCAACGGAATCCACCACGTGGTACGGCATGGAAGTATTAATTTCACCGGCGAGTTCGATGAATCGCGTGGCGAAATCGTACTCCCGCGCTTTCCAGGAAAGGTAAAACGGATCCACCGGGATACAGTGACCGCCTAATCCGGGGCCTGGGTAAAAGGGCATAAAGCCAAAGGGCTTGGAGGCCGCCGCGTCGATCACTTCCCAGATGTCCACCCCGATGCGCATGCACAGCAGCTTCAATTCGTTCACCAGCGCGATGTTGACGCAACGGAAAATGTTCTCGAGCAACTTGGCCATTTCCGCCGCGCGCGTGGAACTTACCGGCACCACTCGGGCGACAACCTGGGCGTACAAAGCCTGCGCGGCGCGCCCGCTGGGCGGATTTACTCCACCGACGACTTTGGGAATCTGTGCCAATCCGAACTGTTTATTGCCGGGATCCTCGCGTTCCGGGGAAAACGCCAGGAAAAAATCGCAGGCGACGTTCTCGTTTTCGAGGCCGGCCGCGATGGGGCAGCGCCAGCCACTTTTTTCCAGGATCGGCAGCACCAGTTCTTCCGTGGTGCCCGGATAAGTGGTGGACTCCAGCACCACCAATTGGCCCTTCTGCAAATGGGGCTGGATGGATTTCGCGGTTTCTTCGACGTAGCTGAGGTCCGGCTCGCGGTATTCGTCCAACGGGGTCGGCACGCAGATGATGATCGCGTCGGCCTCTTCCAGCCGGGCAAAATCAGTGGTGGCGGTGAAGTGGCGGCTATTGACGTACTGTTGAATTTTGGTTTTCTGGATGTGCTCGATATAGGATTTCCCGGCGCACAACATCTGGACTTTCTTCGGGTCGGTGTCGAATCCAGTGACGCGATGGCCGGCTTCGGCGAAACGCAACGCCAGGGGAAGTCCAACGTAGCCGCAGCCAATGATGCCGACCTTGAGTTGAGCGCCTTTGAAAAACTCCGGTTTTCTATCCGTTGCCATGACGTGGAACCTGCTCCTCTTACCAACTTTTTCGGGATGACTTTTGGCCCTGAAGTGACACGGGGCTTGTTACCTAAACACTATAGCAGTTCCAGGATTGCCGGTTGAAGTTGTGCGCGCGATGTTTCCACAGTTTCAAGGCAGGCCGCTTAAGAACACTTCGCGTTTATGAATGGAGCTTTGCCGAGTGCCATGGATGACGCATACTAAAAGAACATGGTCGATCTCCACTGCCACATTTTGCCGGGCCTCGATGATGGGGCGCAAACCATCGAAGAGTCGCTGGCGATGGCTGAAGACGCCATTGCCGACGGCATTACCCACGTAGTGGCCACACCCCACGCCAACTCTGATTTCCCCTTCGAATTTGCTCGAGTGCGCGCGTTGCTACAGGAAGTCAGCGACAAAGCGGGCGACCGCCTGCAGATCGCCAGCGGGTGCGACTTTCATCTCAACCCTGAAAATCTACTCGCTTTGAAAAATGATCCGCGACCATTTTGCATCAATCAGAAGGACTATCTGCTAGTGGAATTCAACGAATTTTCCATTCCGCCGTCCATGGATCAGACGTTGCACCAGCTACGCCTGGCGCAAATTCATCCCATTGTGACCCATCCCGAACGAAATGGAATTTTGCGCATGCATCCGGAGCGCCTGCGGAAATGGATTGGCCTGGGTTGCTATGTGCAGATTACCGCAGGGTCTCTGGCCGGTGTGTTCGGCACCAGCGCGCGAGAGTGTGCGTGGAATCTGCTGGGCGACCGGCTGGTGCATTTCATCTCCAGCGACGCGCACAACACCGGCCGCCGGCCCTTGAAGTTGAAATTCGCCTATGACGAAGTGGCAGCGCGTCTCGATGAGGAACGCGCCCGATATCTGCTGATCGACAATCCGTTAGCGGCGTTCGAAGGGCGGCCGCTACCGTTCGTTCCGGAAGTCGCGCCAGAGTCGCAGCCCAGAAAGCGTAAGCGCTTTTTTTTCTTTTAACGCCGCCAATGGGCTTATTTCGCAGCCGAGTGCACGGGCAGCCCGGCATAGGCGTTAGCCAGGCCCAGAACCTCGCGAACGACGTCCAGGGCGTCTTGTGTATCCCTCCACCAGTGGGCAGGGTCATAGGGATCGTCGGATACGCCGTGAACGATGGCCACGCCGTCCTGAACGGCCAGACGCTTCCAAAGAGCCGCGACTCTGCGAGTGTGTACTTTGGAGGTCACTAAAATAACGGAATGCTGGTTTTGCCGCCGCAATGCTGCGCCTATGGCTTCCACCTCGTCGGCGGTATTCACGATTGGCGGGTCCAGAATCTGAATAGCGTTTTCCGGGACGCCCTCGTGCAACAAAACCAGCTTGTTGTAAGCGTCTTCGCCGATGTACTGGATGGAAAGTTGGGCCAGAGCGGCGCCCGGTTCCGCGGAATGGGTGAGCCACACGCGATCGGCGTAGCCCTGCTTATAAACACGGGCGGCTTCCAAGGCACGACTGGGCACACGTCCACTGAGAACGGCGATTGCATAGGCCTTTTGAAGGGGGGCTTCCACCACCAGCCAACGCCCGACATTCAAGAACGCCAGCACAAGAACAAGGAACAACGCCGTCGCGCCCCCAAGCCATAAAAGCAACGTCCTTCGTCGAGGAGAGAATAGTTGCATAAAGAAATGCTAACATTACAGCTCGTCCTAACTTGCAACTCTAAGTAGTCCAATCGGGATGTGAGTCATAGCAACGGAGTGCGCCTGAGGTGCGTTCGTCCGTATCGCCCAGCGAAAATGGCCGGCACCGGACCGCAACTCAGGCTCACGGAAGGAAATAGGCCACGAATCCGGTTCAGGCATGTCTGCAAACCAGGGGATAGTCGATACCTTTTCACGCACGGGAGGCATCATGAGAGCAGTAGTGACGGGGGGAGCCGGGTTTCTGGGATCGCATCTGTGCGATCGCCTTCTTGGAGAAGGCTGGGAAGTTCTCGCACTGGATAATTTGATTACCGGCGACGCGTCTAATCTGGCGCACCTGGCAGGAAATCCCAAGTTTCGATTCGAACGCACGGACGTGAACGAACCGTTTCGGGTGGAAGGCAAGGTTGATTACGTTTTCCATTTTGCTTCGCCGGCCAGTCCGCCGGATTACCTGAAGTTTCCAATTGAGACCCTCAAAGTCGGTTCGATCGCGACCATGCACACGCTGGACCTGGCAAAAGCGAAGGGCGCAAGGTACTTTCTGGCATCCACCAGTGAATGCTATGGCGATCCGGACGTTTCCCCACAAAACGAATCGTATTGGGGCCACGTGAACCCCGTCGGCCCCCGCAGTGTGTATGACGAAGCCAAACGGTTCGCGGAAGCCATTACCATGGCCTACCACCGGTACCACCACCTGGATACGCACATCGTGAGGATCTTCAATACCTATGGCCCGCGTATGCGGCTAAACGACGGGAGGGCGCTGCCGAATTTTGTGTATCAGGCGCTCACCGGCCAGCCAATCACCGTTTATGGAAACGGCAAGCAGACGCGGAGCTTCTGCTACGTTTCGGATTTGATTGAAGGGATTTACAAGCTCAGCCAGTCGGATGAACACCTGCCAACCAACATCGGGAATCCCATAGAGCTGACGATTCTGGAATTCGCCGAGCGCGTGCGCACGCATTTCCCCATTGCACCGAAGATTATTTTCGAGCCGCTGCCCATTGACGACCCGAAGCAGCGCCGGCCGGATATTTCCAAAGCCAAACGCTTGCTGGGTTGGGAACCGAAGATAGGCTTGGAAGAGGGGTTGAAGACCACGATTGCCTTTTTCAAGGATCAATACGCCCGGACGGCGGCTCGCCAACCAAGTACCACGTAGAAGAGGCCAGCAGAAAACAAGCTGGCCGTTTTACATGGCGCTCACTGACCGGACGCCGGCGGCGTCAACGACATCGGCGGCTCGGGAAGAATGGGAAGGCGTTTGGGCTCACCGCGAGCGCCGCGAACGTCAACTTCCTCGAAGAGCAGAGCGGGTGCAACCACCGAGGCGGGCAATCCGCTTTGCGCGCTGCCAAAGGCTCCCAAAGCCGTTCCGGCGACACCCTGGGTCTGGTTTTCCATAAAGTTGTAGACGAAATTGTCGTCGCCAACAGCGGCGATGTTGCGCAGCGACCGCGCGTTGAAGCCTGTGATGCGCGCCCCGCGGACCAATTCTTGGTGGCCATCGGCGGGAAAATACCGGTACACCACCAGCGGTAGCCGGTCGGTCGCCGCGTTACCTCCGAAACTGGCCAGAAGATCGCTGAAGTCCTCTTGGTGCATGATGCTGATGGTGGGATTGTCCATTTGGCGGACGATCAGGCAATAGTCAAGCTTCTCTTCGCGGCAAGCGTCCACAAATTTCTTCTTCATGTCGTCCTTGGAAACCGTTTCTGACGAGTTGAAGAATAGATTGCTCAGGGTCGGTCTGGGCTCCGTCAGGTACCCGGAGCGGCCATGGCCGTTGGATCGGTCGGCGTCCGGGCCTGGCCGGCGAGACATCAGCAAGTCCTTGAGTTTGCCGTCCTCGACAATAGTGACCTTTTCGGCCGGCACTCCTTCTTCGTCAATGGTATAGCCGCCAATCAACGGTGTGCCCTTGTAGTCCTTGGCCGCAGGATCATCCACCAGAGTTACGCTGGGAGGAAGCACACGCACATCCATTTTCCCGATCCAGTCGCTGTGGGCCCCAAGGCTGTTCATCAGTTGATCGACCACCGGTTGAAAGGCCACCGGAGGGCGCGCGCCGCTAAGCGATGGTCCCAGAACCTGGGCAATCAGGGCGGCCGCCGCGCGTGCTTCGAATAAAACCGGACCGGTGTAGTCAGAAGCGGTGGGAGCGGCACGCATAGCCATCAGTTCCGTGGCGGCCACGTCCAGGTTTTTGCGCACCATATCGGGCGCGGGAAGATCAGCGGGACGCGGCGCATAGGTGGCATAGAAATGATTCACCTGCATGCCGTCGGCGCACAGAGTGCTCATGGGCGCTTCAATGGCGGCATAGGAATGGTTGGTGCGAACTTCGGTGCCTTCGCTGGTCAGCAGATACTCGGTCAAATAGATCAGGTAGTAGGTGACCCGCGATTCATAAATCTGCGGATAAGCACGGAGGGAGGCGGAGGAGTCGCGAACTTCCTGCTCCCAATTGCGGCTGGTCCAGTCCACAGTGGCGAGCGGCTCAACGTGCTGAACGGCTTGGACGTGCGCAAAATCTCCGATGTCAGAGGGACGCGCGAGGCTGCTGAGGTACGCCTGTTTGCGGGAGTAGGTCGCCACCGCTTCCTTGAACGCCTGATCGGTGGCAATCCAAAGATCCTGCCGCAGGGAATCGTAATCCTTGTCGATTCCCACATTGCCGGAAGGGCCAATGAATCCGCGGAAGCTTTCATCGCCGATGAAATTGGAGCTATCCAATTTGTAATCGCCAACGCGAGCGCCAACGTTCATGAAACGCGTGCGGCTGTGTCCGGTGGAAAGCAGCGCGCCAAATTCACCGACAATTTCGCGAACATCCACGTCCAGGAGCCGATACTCGATGTAGTAAGGGCGGACCGGCTGGTTCGCCGGTGGAATGGCCAGTTCCAGTCGCGATTTGGCGCGCGCCATCTCATCCTTCATGGCCTGTAGCGTATGGTCCTTGTCATCGGTAGCCTGAGAGGCAAATACCGCCGGAGCGACGCACAAGGCGAACAGAACAGCCGCGAATCGTATCGGACGCATTACCGAAGGCCTCCCGATTTCATGCCGTCATGGGCGGGTGGCGGCAGGATGGGCGGCCGGTCCGTCGACGTCTGCTTCTTCTGGACTTCCAATTCGGAGGTGAGGATGGCAGGAGCCGCGGCGGAAACCGGAACGTAACCGGATTCCGCGCCACAATAGCCGTTGAAAACTTCGGTAGTGTCGCCGGTGGCCACAATCTTGGTAAGCGCAGCCAGAGGCGTGCCCACGATGTCCACGCCGCGAACCAGTTCATCGGGCCGGCCATCCGCATAAACCTTGTAGACCACCAGCGGTTCCACCTGAAAGGCCTGGGGTTGACCGCGGCCGGTGAACGTGAACCCACCGGCGATGTCGTCGATCAACAAACCGTACGGCTTGTTCTGCTGTTTCACCAGTTCGATCAGCTTGGCGCGCAATTGCTCTTTGGTCATGGTCTTATTGCTTTCCACGATCAGGTTGCCTTGGCGCGAAACAGGAACGGCGCCAATCTGCCGTCTTCCGTGGCCATTGGAATGAGGAAAGCCCACCAACGGGGAACGCGACATTTCGAAGTTCTTGAGCACCCCATGATCGACCAGAACGGTGCGCTCTCCGATGACGCCCTCGTCATCATACTGGTAATAGCCGAGCAGCTCCTGATTGCCGACCTCCTTCATCGTCGGGTCATCCACGATGGTCAGAAAGTCCGGGAGGATCTGCTGATCGACTTTCTTGGCGAAGGTTTGGCCCTCGTTCACGTCCTTCTGGCGATGGCCTTCGTCGCGATGGCCAAAAACTTCGTGAAAGAAAACCGCGGCAGCGCGGCCGGTCAGCAGAGCGGGACCGACGCTCGGGTCGTTCAGCGGGGAATTAACCAGACCTTCCAACTCCTTGCGCACTTGAGCTGCCGCAGCAAGAACGGCTTTGTCGTCGGGCGCCTCGGAGGGATTGACCCAGTCAAAATTGTAGTAGCGGTTGATGTCCATTCCGTCGGGCGCTTTGCCCTGGATGAAAAGCTCGAGACGATAGCGAATCTGGCCAAACTGCAGTTCAGTGCCCTCCGAAGTGAGCTGCATGGTGTTTTCGGCCACCGCGGTGAAGGTTACGATGGAATTGATGATGGCGGGAGATTGGCGGAAATACGCGGTGTACTCGCGAACCTTCTGCTCCCAGGGCTTGCGATCGAGCGTGTAGGACACCCACGGCCCGATATACTGCTGGGGTTTTTCGCGCGAAAAATCCGGCGCGCTGCCTTCGACGGTTTGTACCTGGACTTCCTTGCCGGTCTTGATCTTGATCAGGGCCTCGGCGGCGGCGCGGTATTGCTTATCGGTTTCCAACCAGATGGCGCGGCGCAGTACATCGGGGGCATCGTCCAGAGGAGCGTTGGTGCCGGGTCCGCCGTCGGGCGGCTGACGCCCATCCACTTTGTGAGTGTTGTCCAGGTCGTAGCTGCCTGTCCGGACGGAAACTTCCAGCCATCGATTGCGCGTTTCGTCGCTTTGCAATAATGCCCCGTTTGAGCCGGAAACAGTGGCGCGTTGCGCATCGGTCAAGGTGTACCCGATGTAGTACGCCGGAGGATCCAGAGTGCCAAGCTTCTGCATGGAGCGATCCAGCTCGGCTTTCATGGCATTGAACGCCGGCGAAGGCTTGGCCGAGTTGTCGTGTGGCGCCGCGAGCGACGGCACAGCGGCCCAGAGCGTACCGGCGAGCCAAGTCAAGGAAAGTGACAAGAAGGAAGTATGGTGGCGCCGCAGGGCGCGAGATTGATCTTTCAAGGGTTCCTCACTCCGGATTAGACACGCGTGGCAAGAGTCCAGTGTACGACAGCGGCGAGCGCCAGACAAAACGGTTGTGCGAAACGAACCAATACCACCAAAATTGGATGAGTTACGCACCAGACACGTTGCCAGCCGTAGGAGGCGTAGTACTTTTCAGCTAGTGAGCTGGCTGTGGCCACAGGCGGAACTTCGGGCCTGCGCACCCGGCGTCTGCGAATACTTGCGAATGCTCGGTGCAAACACGCTCGAAGACTCAGTGCAAGCAGTAATGAAATACCGTCGCGGTCATATCGTCCCACTGGCGGCGACCGCGAGTGAAGCTTTCCAGAGCGTCGAAGACATGCCCGAGCAGGTCGAGCGGAGCGTCGCCGGAGTGATGCTGGCAGATCTGCTGAATACCTTCCAATCCAAATTCCTGCTCGTCCAGGCTACGCGCTTCCGTCAAGCCATCCGTGCAGAACAACACGGAGTCGCCTGGCTCCAACTGCACCGACAGTTCGTCGTACGCGGTGTCTGGCAATAGACCGGGGGGAATCCCGGCGACATCCAACGCCTTGCACTCGCTGCCACGAAGAAGAAAAGGCCCGGGCATGCCGGCACCGGAAATGATCATTTCACTGGTGGCCGGATAAAACAGCGCATATTGAATGGAGGTGTGGCGGGCCGGTATTCCCCGGAGATTCAAGCGCTGGTTAAGAAGCGACAGAACTCGCGCAGGTCGCTGTCCGGTCTTGTGAATGCCACGCAAGGTGCCAATGGCCAGCGCTCCGTAAAGCGCCGCGGGAAGTCCTTTGCCGGATACATCGCCGAGGTACAGTCCAATGGTGCCATCGGAAAGAACAAAGTAATCCAGATAATCCCCGCCGACTTCAACCACAGGCTGAAATTGGTGCGATACGATGATGTCGAATTGATGCAGCGGGCGCGCGGGCAACATGGCGCTCTGAATGATGCGGGCTTCCTGGAGTTCCTCCTGGCGCAGTTTCTCGATAGCAAGCAGGTCGTCCAGAGGCGTGGCGGTGGCCATGGTTGCGCGTGAAGGGGAGTTCAAGTACGCCAGGAGGGATACGAATAGCGTCAGCGTCAGAATAGCAGGTTCCCCACCGGCCGAAGGAGAAATTGCCGGGTGTTGTTATCAAACGCAACACAGCAACCGAAACCATTGAGAGCCAGGGGACAACGAGACACAATTACCCCATGAGAGCCTTAGCGGGTTTACTGGTCTTCGTGGCCGTGGCATTTGGCATCTACTACTTTTACCTGAAGAAGATGCCCAGCACCGATCAAGGCACCGCGCCTACCCAAGCCATCAGCTTAACGGGTGTGCGCGGCGACTTGCTGCAAATCGCCCAGGCCGAGCGTGGGAATATTGCGCTGAACAGTAAATGCGCGACTCTTGATGAGCTGATTTCCTCAGGCGCGTTGACGGTGAGCCGCCGGGAGCGCGATGGGTACACCTACGAAGTGAGCTGTTCCGGCAACGATTTTCAGGTGATCGCGCAACACCCGGCCGCCGCGCCGGGATCGGGCATCCGCTACCCGAAGCTGACGGTGGACGCCACCATGCAGGTGCAGGAAGTCCAGTAGCTCGCGCACCTTCCCAGCAGCAATTCTTCAGGCCGTGGTGTCAGGAACATTTGCGCCGTTGTGTGCGTACCTCACACTGAGACCGCAGAATCGGGTGGTTCCGAAAGGAGTGGCATATGGGCAGCGACCTGATCGGATTGGCGGCAGTGATCTTGACATGCGGACTGCCGGTAGCCGCGCTGTACACCTACTACCGGGTTAGGAAATTGCGCAGCGAGGAACGGTTGGCGGCGCTGGCCCGCGGAACGACCATTCCCATGGAGCCGGAGCTTTCGCCATACGCGCGGTCCCGGCGCTCCGGAATCCTGCTGGTAAGTGGCGGCTTGGGATTCATGCTCATGTTTGCGGTGATCGCGCGAGTGGTCGAGGAACCGCATACTCTAGTGGCTGCGGCCTTTGGCATTCTGCCGATTGCCGTCGGAATCGGCTACTTCGTGGACGCGGCGCTGATTCATCGCGACATGAAGACTGCGTGAAGTTTGCAGTGCCACCGGCGCGGAAGCGTGGATCGCCTTTGCGGGCGCAAACAAATGGCGCCCGCCGTTCAGGAGGGGCGAGCCGCTTCCGCTCCGGTCACCGAGTGGTTGCCGCTCAAGTGATGCCCCCCTACGATCATCCTAGTTGCTTAACTCCAACTCGTGTGGTGCGTCACAGATAATGATACTTGTAGCGCCGCCCTTCGGGGCGGCATGCCGAGCTAAAGCTCGGCGCTACAGAGTGAGTGCCAGTGATCTGAGGCGCACTACATCAGAGCAGTACAAAGGAGGGGCTGCGTTCCCGGTATGACCTGCAGCGTGTGCTAGAATCGGCGCCATGCATCCTGCGATTCCACTATTACTGGAACTACAACGGCTGGATCACACGATCGCTTCGTCGCGGGCGGAGCTGGACAGCCTGCCTAAGAAGCTGAAAGAAGCCGATGCCAAGTTGAGCGGCGCGCGCGCGGCGGTGGCTGCGGCGAAAGACGCGCACACCCAAGCGCTCACCCACCGCAAGAAATTGGAACTGGACGTAGAGGAATGGAGGAGCCGAGCGAAGAAATACCGCGAGCAAAGCAGTTCGGTAAAGACCAACGAGGCCTACAAGGCGCTGCAGCATGAAATCGCCAATGCGGAAGGGGAAGTGTCCAAGGCGGAGGACCTGGTCTTGGAGCAAATGATGGCCGTCGAGGAAGTGGAAAGACGGGTCAAGCACGTGGAAGCCGATTTGCGAGAAGCGGAGCAGGCCATTGCGGCAGAAAAGAAGCAGATGCAAACGCAATATGGCGGGAAAAAGAAAAATTTGGAAGCGGCGCTGGTGGAACGCGAACAGGTTGCCAAGCGCGTGCCGGAAGAACTGCTGGACCTGTATGTGCGAATCGACAGGAAGCATCCTGGATCGGCGCTGGCCGAAGCGCGTGGGGAGCAGTGCCGGGCCTGCGGGGTACGGGTATTGCCGCATGTGTTGCAAATGCTGAAGACCGAAACCGACGAAGAGGTGTATCGCTGCGAAACTTGCGGCAGGATCCTCTACAGTCTGGAACCAATCCCTCATGCGCTCCCGAAGGAAACCGCGAACGGCGCGGCCAGCTCATGACCGCAAAACCGGGCTCACCTCCTCGGGGCGCAGGATTATTCACGGACAGCCCGCCGGAGCCAAAACCCGTAGCTGCGTACCAGGCGAATGTGGATGGCGGGTCGCGCGGAAATCCCGGGCCGGCGGCCTATGGAGTGGTCATACGCGATGCCAGCGGGGCAGTGGTGGCACGGCTGAAGAAATACATCGGGCTGAGCACCAACAACGTCGCCGAGTATTATGGATTGATCGCCGCGTTGGATTTCGCGCACAGCCATGGGGTGCGGGCCTTACGCGTCGAGAGCGATTCGGCTCTGATGGTGAATCAGCTGCGCGGCGCGTACAAAGTGAAAAGTGGCGACTTAAAGCCTCTATACGAGCGGGCCAAGAAAATGGCCCAGGCATTGGAGTCCTTCCGGATCGAGCATGTGTACCGCGAACAGAATGGCGAGGCGGACGAGTTAGTGAACCAGGCGCTGGATGAAACCGGACGTAGTGGCGGAAGCGGCGCGCCTGAAAAAGCATCGAGCCGCGGAAATTCCTTGCGCATGATTGGCCATTGTAAGAGTGGGCGGCTGGAGTTGAATGCACCCATCAATCTGCCGGATGGCACCCAGGTGGAGATCTTGGTGCGGGTCAAGAAGTAGAGTTGCTGCTTCGCTGTTGGGTGGTTGGATTGGCTGAAGTTTGGCGTACGCGAAGACAAGCGCGTCAGGCTGCGGCTTGTTTGGCCGGGTAAGGCGATTTCAGGATGTAGGAACGGTAAAGCGTATCGCGTTGAGCGGGGAGAAAACCGGCATCGTAGATAATGCGGCGAAGTTCCTCTTCGTTGGTGCGGCGTTTCACCCCGGCGGCATAGACCACGTTTTCTTCAATCAGGATACTGCCCACATCGTCGGCGCCGAACTGCAGCCCCACCTGGCAGACCTTGATACCGGGAGTCAGCCAACTGGACTGGATGTGATCGATGTTGTCGAGATACAGGCGGCTTACCGCCAGAGTCTTCAGATAATCGACTGCTGTAGTTTCCTGAACGCGCTTGCCCAAGGCGGTGTTTTCGGCGGCGAAAATCCAAGGAATAAACGCGGTGAAGCCGCCGGTTTCTTCCTGCAGTCGGCGAATGCGGTCCAGGTGATTAACGCGATGGCGCAACTCTTCGCCGCAGCCAAACATCATGGTTGCGGTGGTCCGCAAGCCCAAGGAATGGGCGGTGCGGTGAACTTCGATCCAGTCGTCACTGGTGCATTTCAGGCGGGCAATTTTGGCGCGCACTTCGTCGTCCAGAATCTCGGCGCCGCCACCGGGAATGGATTGCAGGCCGGCGTCCACCAGGCGCTGGATGGTGTCGCGGATGCTCAGCTCGCTGACTTCGGCGATACACAAAATCTCCGGAGCGGAAAAACAGTGCAGATGCACTTGGGGATAGCGGGCTTTCAGCGAGCGAAGGAGATTTTCATAGTAGCCGATCTGGAGATCGGGATGCAGTCCGCCTTGCAGAAGAACCCCAGTCCCGCCCAGAGGAAGCATTTCGTCAATCTTCGCGTAAATCTCTTCGAAAGGAAGGATGTAGCCGTCCTTGGCACCGAGCGGGCGATAAAATGCGCAAAACGAACAGTATTCGGTGCAGAAGTTAGTGTAATTGATGTTGCGGTCGATTTGGTAGGTGACGATGCGGGGATCGTTTTTTTGCAAGCGGACTTGATGCGCAGCCATACCAACGCCGACCAGGTCATCGGATTGCAGCATGTCGAGGGCTTGTTGTTTGGTGATTCCCACCGGGTGATTTCTCCCTAATCCGAATGAGTGGAACACGACGCGCGGCCGACGAATTCCGGCGTTTCGAGTGTTGCGATCAGCAGTGGCCTAAGTTTGTCGATCAAGCGCAGCTCGGCAGCCATTTCGTAATACGCGTGCAGCCCGCGCACATTCTCCTGGTCCAGCGTGTAATCGATATTCTCGGTAAGATAGCGGCGGATTTTTTCTGCGGGCAGGTTCAGCGCATGCGAAGCTTCGGCACTGATTTCCGATATGTGCTGCAGGCCATAAGCGAGGGACTCCTGAAAATCGCGAATCACTTCGGGGGTGAGCACCGCGGCCCTGGCAGCCCAGACAGCCAGAACTGCCGGATGGCCGGTCAGAGCCCGCCATTGCTCCACGACATCGTAGAGATGGAGCGGAACGGGCAACGAGAGCCCAACCACGTCCCCGGGCAAGGTCAGGTCACCAGGAGCACCACGCTTGGTATCGCTTTCGGCATTGAGGGCCAACCGCAGCGCGGGATCGCCGATCAGCAGCGCGGCGTCGGCGTGCTGAAGCATTGTGGCCAAATTGGGCTCGGCTTCGAAGAACTGCGGCGCGATACGCCAATGTTTTGCGCAGAGGATACGAATCAGCGCCTGAGTGCTGCGGGAACTGCGATCGAGGGCAATGCGCAGGACCTGGCGTATGGGCAATTTCGAAGCTAAGAGGAGACTGCGAACAGATGTTTTCGAGGAAATGGAAAGGTTGGGAATGACCAGAAGATCGTCGATGCGCTGAAGCTCGATGGCCGGAATGATGGCGAGATCGACCTCTCCCGACCGCAGCGCTCCGGCACATTGCGAGGGAACCGTGAATGAAAGCTGATACCTGCCACGCAATGGGCCGTGGGTAAAACCCCGCACAAGGGGAACGGTGTTCAGGTATTCGACGATGGAGATGCGGAGCGAGTTCACGTTGCGGCGGTCCAAACTGGGACCAAATTAGTATAACAAAGCACTCTGATGCGCTTCATCGGGTTT
>DASPVD010000144.1:0-28567 GCA_035622555.1 Candidatus Eremiobacteraceae bacterium
AATTGGTGGAGGCATCGTTGTACGCGGCAACATGGAAGCCCAGCCAGCCACCGCCATGTTCCATATAGGTTTGGAACGCGGCGCGCTGCGCGGCGGTATGGGGAAAATCGTTGATCCACAGAATGAGTGGGTATGGCTTCAGGTCGTTGGCGTTCAGGTTGTCCCAATTCGTGGTGGTGTCGAAGACGAAATTGTCTCTCTTAGCCAAGTCGCGGAAGAATGCTAACGCTTCATTGCCGGTACGAACGTGGTCCGTTTCCACATTGGTGGAATAAAACGCGAGTGCGCGAAAGTTCGGACCCTGGGCGGTGAGGTGGCCGATCCAGAGGAAGCACAGGAAGAAGACTTCGCATATAGGACCTGCGATGACCGCGAGAACGAGTTTTGAGCGGGATTTGCCGGCGAAGAGAATCTCCACGACATGCCTCCTATTTACCGGCAGCCCAAAAGATCGAGTTTTTGAAGATCTGGGTGAATGCCGCGCTTTGGAACAACTCAGGGTGATGACCCATGAAGATATAGATATTGCGGGCTTTCATGTGTTCGTTGGTCCAGATGACCGGATGATCGCCCATCTTGATATCAGTCTGGGGACTGTAGGAGTTCTCGTCGACGCTGGCGAGCACATGAACATTGGGGCGGGGCGATTTGTCGTAAGTGTAAAACTCTTCACTTTCGATGACGAAGGGCGATCTCACGCCAACCATGGCAGGATGATTTTTGTCTTCGACGGTGACAGTGCCGTTAACGAAGGTGGGGATGTAATTCTTGAACCGGATGCCGCCCATGAAATCGCGGAACCACGGCCAGATGGGATAGCCATCGAACTCACCGAGCAAGGTGGCGTGGTGCAAGCCGATCCACCCGCCGCGGCCTTGCTCCATATATTTGGTGAACGCGGCCTTGGCGGTATCGGTCCACATGTACGGTGGATAATTCAACTGAATGAATAAATTGTATTGGGCCAGAAATGCGTCGTCGATTTTGTCGGTGTTTTCGACGTAGTCGACGCTGAAATCGCTTTTCTGTGCGAGTGCGCCAAGCCACAGCTTGGCGGCATCGACAAAAGGCTCGTGGATGCCACCATGCTCGGCTAGTGCGATCACGCGAAACCGCGGTATGGTCCGTTGACCCGAGGCGACCGTGCCAGAGCAGGCGAACACGAAAAACAGACACAAGAGCGCAAGTGGGTTGAGGGTACATCGCTGGTTTATTCTGGGCGGCATCGAAAATCCTCTGGGTAACCCGCAAATTTGGCATTGCCAACGGGGGCTGGCGGTGAGTTCTCAAGTGGCATGGGCGCGCGGGTAATCTGTGGACTCCGCCAGGAAGACATGTATCTCCGTCGTCGCACTTCCATGGTCAAAATAACAGCAAGCCAGAAGCTCCTTCAAGAACTGAATGAAGAAAAGATCGATTACAAAGTCGTTGGCCAGGAGCTCGGCAATTGCCCACAAGCTTCTATTCCATTTCGAAGGTGACAAACGTCAATTTGCCGTTGCGCTCGACCTGCAGCGCGGCGGGATCCCCAGGGTTGAGTTTGGCGAATGCGGCGCGCAGATCGTCCACATTTTTGATGGGAGCGCGATTGAAACCGTGGATGATGTCGCCCTCGAGCAAGCCGGAATCCACGGCAAGACGATTGGCGACGGTCGCGGTAACCAGAACGCCTGAGGAAATGCGCAAAGGTCCAATAAGTTCTGCAATTTCGGGAGTGATGGTGGCGCCAATGATGCCGAGACGAGGAATCAAATCCTTGGCTGGATTGGAAAGGTCTGCGAGACGGCTGAGGTCGTGAAGAGGCTCGACGACGGGCACCTGCAGGTCGATCTGCTTGTCGCCGCGAAGGACCTGCAGACCCACTTTGTTTCCGTTGCTGCGCAGGTACAGGCTGAGAGTGAAAAGAGCGACGTTGTCAACCGGCATGCCATCGATACTTTCTATGACATCGCCGATGCGCAGGCCGGCTTGGGCGGCGGGGCCACCTTCATCGACGTCGGCGACGACCACGCCGGGTGTTCCGGTTAAGCCCAGACCGCCGGCGAGATCAGGAGTAAGGGATTGCAGGTCGGCGCCAATGGCACGACGGCGCACGCGACCGTATTGGCGAATCTGTTCGTAAGCATAACGAACAATGCCGCTGGGAATGGCGAAGCCGATGCCCTCGTTGCCTCCGGATTTCGAGTAGATGAAGGTGTCGATGCCCACAACATTCCCATCGACATCCACCAAGGGCCCGCCGCTGTTGCCCGGGTTGATGGCCGCGTCGGTTTGGATATAGACCATGGGGTCGTCCGGATCAGGCTGGCGCAGAACGGAGCTGACCAACCCAAAGGTGACCGAGTTTTCCAGGCCCTCCGGGCTGCCGAATGCCAACACCACTTCGCCTTTATGAAGATGGTCGTAGCGGGCGAAGGGGAGAGTGGGTAAGCCGGTGGCATCGACCTTCAGAACCGCGAGATCGACGGTTTTGTTAGAGCCAACAACACGGGCATTCAGGATGCGGCCTTTGGATTTCAGCAGCGAGGTAGCTTGTGATTCGTTCCCGATTTGCGGGGACAGGGCGACGCGCACACGGTCGGCGCCTTTGACGACGTGAAAATTCGTGATGATGTATCCGTCGGAATCGATGATCACGCCGGAACCAAGACTGCGTTGACGACCAAAAGGAGCGGGGGCTTTTTCGTCTTCGTCATCTTCGTCGGAGCCGTAGCCGGTAACCAGCACTTCCACCACGGCGGGAGAGACGCGCTTAACCAGCGACTCGAAGGCGCCACTCATCTGGTGCAGTACGGTTTCCTCGGCTTTCGCGGTTTCCTCGGATGTCGCAGGGGGCGTTTGACAACGAGAAGGATTTGCAAAAAAGGCGTTGACCAGGAACGCTCCGGTGAGCAACTGGAGGGACGAAGAAATAAAGCGTGAATTAGGAAGCATGTATCTCAAGGGAGTTCGCCTTTCCTGAGGTAGTTTCCGCGGCGTGCTCTCCGGTCGGGCCTTCCCATTTCACAATTTTCAAATCCAAAACAAAGATGGAATAGAGCACGGGAACGAGGAGCAGGGTGATGAAAGTCGCGACGCCAAGCCCACCAATTTGCGCATAGCAGAGCGGTTGCCACAGCGGACCGCCATGCACAGCCAGGGGGAAGAGCGCCAGAATGGTCGCGCCGACGGTAATCATGACGGGACGCAGGCGGACGATACCCGCATCGAGCAAGGCCATTTGCAGATGTTCGCCTTTTTCGTGCATCTCTTCGATGAAGTCAAACAATACGATGACGTGGCTGACGATCACGCCGATCAGGCTGGCAATTCCCAGAAAGGCCATGAACCCGAAGGAGCTGCCCATCAGATAGAGGACGATGAGCGCTCCGACAACGCCGTAAGGCGCGGTGAGAAGAACCAGGACCGGCTTGACGGCATGACGGAATTGGAAAGCGAGGGCCAAAAAGATCAGCGCAATGGATACGGCCATGACCAAGGTCAGGTTTCGGAATCCCTGTTCCTGCTTGGCTTGCTCACCGCTGACGATGATGCTGTAACCGGGGGGGAGCGTCTTGCGGAGTTGTGCCAATTGAGGAGCGGCGGCGGAGAAGACCTCCGAAGGCAGAGTTCCCGGCGCGGTAAACGATTGCACCGAAATGGTTCGAAAATGCTCGAGATGGCGGACCCGCAAGGTTTCCAAAGTGTTTTCGATGGAAGAGACGGAAAGAAGCGGGACCTTGTTGTTGGACTGCGAGGAATAGACGTACAGGTTCTGGATGTCCGAAAGGTTGGCGCGCTCTTCCATACGCAAGCGGGAAACTACGGGAATCTGCTCGTCGCCACGGCGCAACGTGGTTACGCCGGAACCGCTGAGAGCGGTGGCGGAAGAGTTGGCCACATCCTGATTGGTGACGCCCGCCAGATTGGCGCGGTCGGGATCCACCTTGAGGGCAATCTGAAATCCATCCTGGCCCCAATCGTCGCGGACGCGCGCAGCGGCCGGAACGGCGCGCAGAATGGTGGAGGCTTTGGAAGCTATGGAGCGCAAATTGGCAATGTCTTTTTGTTCTTCGAGGGGATTGACGTCGGCAAGTCCGGTTACGCGAAGTTCGACCGGATAATCGACGGGGTTGGTCTGCAACTGGCGAACGTCCACGCGGGCGCCAGCAACTGTCTGGGAGATAGACGCCTGCAAAGGGACGATGAATTTGGGCGTGTCTTCCTTGTTGTACAGCTCGATGATGACCTGAGCATAGTTGAGTTGCTGTAGTTGCGGCGTTACGGAGAACCAGAAGCGCGGGCCGCCGCCACCTTCGAAGGTGGTAATCGATTTGAGCATGGGGCGAGGCTTGCCGTCTTTCCCGGGATGCTCGCGACCGTACTGTTCGGCGGTGGCACGGATTATGTCTTCCACCTGGGTGGTGGTTTGATCGGTCACGAACAGCGGCGCATCATTGGGCAGCCAAATATCGAGAAACGAAAGGTATTGAACGTCTTCAGGGAAGAATTGGGTTTTCAGTTGGTGGCCAATGAATCCACCGAATACAAGGAACAGAAGGGAAACGGCAAAAACGCTCCAGCGATGGTCGATGGCGAATTTGCCAACGCGGTAGTAGAAGCCACTGAATCCGCGGGTACGGCGCTGTTCGATGCTTTGTTCGGGCTTTTTCGTGGCGCGCAGCAAGTAATAACCGAGGAAAGGAATGAAAGTCATCGAAACCAGACGGGAGGCGACCAAAGCACAGGTCATTACCACCGGAAGACTGTACAGGAATTCGCCGGTGGTTCCCGTGAGTAAAAGGAAGGGCAGGTAGGCCACAATGTTGGTAATGGTCGCAAACAGGATGGCATGCGCCAACTTGGTGGGCCCGAGCCAAGAAGCAATGACCGGAGGATGATGATCGGCGAGCGAGCGCTTGATGGCGTCACCGGCAACCACGGGATCATCGACCAATAAGCCCAGCGCAATAATCAGTGTGGCGATGGAGACTTGTTGCAAGTCAATGCCCAGCAAGTGGGCGAAACCAAAGGTCATCGCCAGAGTAATTGGAATAGACAGAGCCATCAGCAACGCCGAGCGCCATTCCCAGAAACCGATCAGCGAAACGATTACTACCAGCGCTATGGCTTCATACAAGGCGTCCATGAACAGGTCGACATTTTCCTGAACCTGGCGGGGCTGATCGGAGGTGGAGGCAATGATCAGGTCGGCGGGGAGCAGTTGCGTCGCTTCGGCCAACTTGGCGTGAACATTTTTTTCGAAATAGCCGATCTGCTCGCCTTCACGCATCTGCACGGCAAGAGTGACAGCGCGGGTGCGGCGCCACCGGCCATGCGAATCCTTCCAGGTGTAGTAATTGAGATAGCGAGCGGGGCTTTGATAGCTGCTGCGAATGTCCACCAGGTCGCGAAGATAAACGGCCGATCCGAAGCTGGAAGTACCCACGATGACGTTGCCTATGTCTTCGGGCCTGGCGAACTCCCCGGAAGGATCGATGAGGATGTTTTTTGTGCCGGCTTCCAAGGCGCCACCGGGTAGTGTGATGTTCCTGGCATTGAGGATGGCCTTGAGATTGGAAGGTTGAAGGCCGTAAGAGGCGAGCCGTTCCTGAGAATAATCGAGATAGATCTGTTCCGGGAGAACGCCGGAGCTGTCTACGCGAGAAACCTCAGGAGCGCCGCGAAGCGCGCGGGAGAGCAGGTCCGTGAAGTTCTGGAGCTCGTGGTAGGTGTATTTGTCGCCCGCATGGGCGACGAGCAGAGTGGGCAATTGGCCGGGGTCATGAACAAGGACGGGCGACCACGCGTCGGGATGAATTTCGGATTCTTGAAGACGCGATTGCACGAAGGCGCGGCCGGCGTCGTAGACAGCCGCGTCGTCCGCGCGAGCAAACCCATCTCCGACCACGAACCCGGGACCGGAAAGCAGGTCCATATTCGAAAGCAGTCCCTGAGCTTCGGCGTACTGGAGAAACAAGCGAAGCGCTCGTCCGACCGATTCGACGGGAACAGATTCTGGGAAGCAGACGACGATGGAGAACGGGGTGCCTTCGAATTTGCCTTTACGTTGGCCACGAGCCCTTTCAATGGCCGCTTCGATGGCATGAGCGCGAACCGCGATGGCGGTTGTATCCTCCAGCGGGCTGGCTACGGTCAGCATTAGCGCCGCAGTGTCTCCAAAATCGCTGTTGAACCTGATCGGCCCGGCGCCCTGGGGCAGGCTCAGGGCGTTCAATTTCAGATTCATGTCGCTGAATTCTTTTTTGGAGTCGGTGACAGTATCGGCCAGCTGCACCTGAATGATCGATAATCCGGGCATGGAGAGAGACTTAATGCCGAAGTCGGCGCCCATCGGCGGCCGAATGTGGGGATTGGCGGCAATGGTCGATTCGATGGGACGGGAGACCAACTGCTCCACTTGTTGTGCGGTAGCGCCGGGCCAAGGAGTCACGACGGAGGCGACACGCACGGGAATGTTCGGGTCTTTCCGCTTGGGCATTTGAGTGTAGCCGTAAACACCCAGGGCCACAGTAGCGAGCAGCAGGATCCAGGAAATCTGGCGATTTTCGACGAAGAAGCGAGCGGTATTGTGCTGGTGCTGAATGTAATCGTTGTCGGTGCGGTGTGCCATGAAGGTTTCTCGCCGGCTCCGGTTCTAAGGGATGACTCGCACCGCTTGCCCATCAACGACAAGAGTGGCGCCGTTGGCAATCACGCGCTCGCCTAGAGAAACGCCAGTGATGGCCACGCGATTGCCATAAGCCCCGCCGGTTTGCACAGTGCGGCGGCGGGCCACGTCCTTTCCGCCTTCCTGATTGACCACGAAAACGCTGAAATCTCGCGAGCGTTCGCTGACCGAGACGATGGCGGCGAGCGGAACGACCAGGACCGGACGTTGCAGGCGGGTTTGTCCCAGGTCCAGGCTTGCCACCATGCCGGACTTCAGCAGCTCCTTGGGGTTAGGAATGGTGATTTCAACCTGGAAGGTGCGGCTTTTCTGGTCGGCTTGCGGAGAGATGGCCGTAATCTGTCCCATGAATTCTTGCGCATAGGTTTCGGTGACGATGCCCTGCTTCTTACCGAGAGTTATGCGGTCGAGAGCGGTATCCGGCACACCAAACACCGCCTTCAGCAGATGGATGTCGCCCAGGGTAAAGCCCGGTGTGCCGGCGCTGACCAGAGTCCCGAGTTCGACGTTGCGATTGAGGATGGTGCCGTCGATGGGGGCGCGCAGCTCGCAATCCGACAGCGCCTGTTGTGCTTGACTGAGGACCGCTTGGGCGGTCATCAGCGTTCCTTGCGCGGAATCATATTGCGCCTTAGCGGCGTCGTAGTCGGGCTGGGTCAGGGCGTTGGCGTTGTACAGGGCGGAAGCCCGGTCGAAGTCCTGCTTGGATTTCAGTGCTGCCGCTTTGGCTTGCTCCAGTTGTCCGGCGTACTGATCCACAGCGTGGCGGTAATCTTCCTGACGAACAGTGGCGAGCACGGTGTCCTTTTGAACGTAGTCGCCTTGTTGCAGGTTGCGCTGGCGGCCGTCGGAACCGGTGCGCTGCAAGATGCTGGTCACGTAACCTGCGGACTTAAAAGACACAGGAAGCTGGGTATAGGGCACCAGGCTGGCGGAATAGTTGACGGGTTCGCTGCCGGTGTATTCCTCGACGGTAGCCACAGTGACCGGGGTAAGAGGAGCTTCGGCGGGACGCGTCTGGCTCTGGCAGCCTGAAGAAAACCCACAAGCGATCAGGCAAAACGCTCCGACGATGTGATTCTTAAGTGTGTTGACGCGCATGACTCTAATCCTCACCGAGCGACCTTTCGAAATCGGAACGGGCGGTCCAAAAGGCTGCCAGCGCTTGGCTGTATTGAGCGTTGGCTTGGGCCATGTTGGATTGCTCGGTCAGAACATTGGGCAGAAGAGTGGCCTTTTGTTTGTACTGCTCGAGGACCACCAGTAGCTTATCTTTTTCCGCTCGTTGTGCGAGTTGCGCGACGCCAACATTGGCGCGGGCCTCGCGGAGCTTGCGAAAGCGATTGCCGAGATCGACACTGACCTGACTTTGCGTCTCGGAGAGGTTGAGCGAACTCTGATCGATGGCACGCTGTTTTTCGTCCATCAAATGACGTTTATATCCCCAATCCCACAAATCCCATTTGAGGTTGACACCCAGAGTGTTGATGTATTGCGGCAAACCTTGGGCAGAAAAAGGCGCGATAAACAGGTACTGGACGCCGACCTCGGGAATATACTGCGCCTTCTCCAAACGCCTGGCGTATACGGCCTGATCAAGCTTGAGTTTGGCCTGGCGCACTTCGGTGCGATTGGCTACAGCTTTTTGACGAGCAGCCTCGAGGTCCTGTTCTTCGGGCAATTCTTCGGGGAGCGCGCTAACCCGAAATTTGACGCGTATATCGCGCCCCAGCAGGACATTAAGATTCTCTTTTTGAGTGTCCACGGTGTCTTGCAGGGTGAGCACCTGCAGTTCAGCCTGCGCCAGTTGGACCTTTACTCCGGAACTCTGATAGGCGAGGACCGTTTTTACTTTGAGATATTCATCGGTGGTGCGGTCAATCTCGCGCAGCGATTTCACGTTCTCGACGGCGGCGTCAAGGGCACTTTGCGATTGTAAGACCGAGTAATAACTGTCTTTAACGGTGTTGATGATGAGCTGGCGTTGTTGGCGGGTCTGCTCTGCGGCCAGGCGTTGTCCGACCTGCAGCGCTTCTATATTTAAATGAATGTTGTAAAGCTGCGAGAGTGGTTGGTATGCCTTGGTAATGGCATAGCCAGAGAGTCGCGGGCTGGTGGTAACAAGGACATTCTCCGGTGGATTGGGCGTATTGTTCAGGGTGCCGAACACTCCGCGATTGAACTGGATACTGACGGGCGTCAGCAGCGAACCTCCTTGCAATTCCACACTGAAGTGCGGATAACGTTGGGTGCGGGCAGCGAGAATCTCATCCTTTGCGGCCTGTTCGCTCTTCTGGAAGATCTTGATCTGGCGGTTATTCTCGCGAGCTAAAGAGACGGCCTGATCCAAGGTGAGGGTTTCTTCCGAGGCGCCTTCCTGAGCAGAAGTGGACACACAGCAGGAGGCCAGCAAAACGAGGATGGTCAAAGTAGGGACTTTCAACGCGGTACTCCCGAAGGGTGCTGAGTGTGAACAGCAGCTTCCGGCGACGGAAACGACCGTGGTTTCGAATGTTGCGTCCGGTACGCAGAGCGTGTGGCCGGAATCTATATCTGTAGCGGGAAGTTTGTCAATGGCCATCCGCCGACCGGGGTGCTGCACGCGGATTGCTCGATAAAGGAGAGGATGCTAGAGTGCCAGCCCACACGGGAACCAGCGCCCGAGCGTTCGGGAGGAGCGCATGAGGAATTGGGATTGGCGGCGATTCGCGATGTGTTTGGGACGTTATTGCTGCTGAGTAGTCTGGTGTGGGCGGCGGACGAGCCGGCAAATGTTGCAGGTACGTGGAAGGTGGCAGTGAGCGGTGACGCGGGGAATGCGCAGCAGACTATCGTCTTGAAACAAGACGGGAACAAAATTACAGGAACATTCAAAGGTCCCAGACAGTCCGGACCGCTGGAAGGAACGGTGGACGGCAACAACATTTCGTTCCACGTGGCCACCCGGGTTCCGCTCGACTACAAGGGAACCGTTGATGGCGACGCCATGAAAGGGACATTCACCGGCAAAGAGAAGACGGGCGACTGGACAGCCACCCGAGCAAAGTAAGTGAAATAGCGGGTTCAGCGGAAACGGCGGATGACCAAGTTGTGCCGGTCCGAGCGGTATAAGCCCAGCACGTACAAAATCACAGCCCCCTTGGTGGAGTAAATCACCTGGCGAATCCGGAGGATCGGCTCGCGCTTGGGCAGCGCGAGAAGTTCGGCGGTACGCGTATCAGCGGCGGTGGCATCTATCTCTTCGTCAGCGTAGCCAAGCACCACGTTATAATTGCGTTCCAAAATCCGGAACAGGGATTCATGTTCCAACGATTCGGCGAGCAGGCCGGAAAACTGTTTGGCGGAGAAATAGCAGGTTTCCAGCGCGAAAGGTTCACCGCCATTGTGGCGCAGGCGCTCGAGCTTCAGAACATGACTCTTGGGAGAGAGTGAGAGACGCGCGGTTGCTTCCGGCTCATCATCGACAACCTCCGCGAACAGGACCTTGGAGCCGACGGCGAGGCTGCGGCTGCGCATCTGCTCGGTGTAGCTCATCAGCTTATTAAAGTGGATCTTGGGAGGGGAGACGAACGTGCCCACACCGCGCCGGCGTTCAACCACGCCGTCCTGTTCCAGAGTGGCGAGGGCATGGCGCGCGGTCATCAGGCTGACCGCGTGAATTCTGGCGAGTTCGCGTTCGGAGGGAACGGCATCGCCCGGGCGAAGGCCTCCGGAATCGATACTCTTGCGGATTGCACCTTGAATCCGTTGGTAGGCGGGAATGCCATTACGGGGTTTTACGGACATTGGATTAGCCTCGACATGCGGCGGTGAGCGACAGAGTCAAACCGTAGATTGGCACCGTTAAGCGAATCTCTGACCGCTTCGATGACACCCATTGTACGACCCCTTGGCAAGCCCCGCGGATTCTGGCGCATCGACGCCGGAGGGAATACAAGCCAGCGGCGGAGACGGGCTGGTCCCAAACGGAGCCCACAGGTGCTATAGTGCACGCGTCTTGTTTCTTTTATAAATTAAGAATTTCTGCTTGACAAGTATTTCTTAGTGCTATATAGCTACTTCTAACATCTCAGCTGAAAAGGCTGATTTTCGGGGTGCTGTCGTTGACTTCTTTTCGTAACAAGCCGGGGAGAGGCTGCTCGTGGACCACGAGCCAGCATGGGAGGATGTTTATGAAGAAACTGCAGTACGTGGCGTTGGCATTCTGCTGCGTCACTCTGGTCTTTCTGCTGTCCGGGGCGAACGCTACCTTCGCTCAGGAAGTCACCGCTACGATTTCGGGATCGGTTACCGATCCTAGCGGGGCTGCGATAGCTGGAGCAACCGTAACCGCGAAGTCCGTGGAGCGCGGTATTAGCTATACGGGCACTACCAATGAGGCTGGCATTTATCGTATTCCTCAGCTTCCTGTGGGGAACTACGATCTTCGCATTGAAAAGACCGGTTTCCAAACCGCCTTGTATCCGGCTTTTACTTTGGTTTTGAACCAGGTCGCTCGCATCGATGTGGCATTGAAGGTTGGCCAGGTTAGCCAGACCATCGAGGTCACCGGCGCCGCTCCCGTGCTGAAGACGGAATCCACGCAAATGGATACCATTATGAACGCGGCGACCAACGACAACCTGCCGTTGGCTTCCCGCAATTACGTTCAATTGACCTTGCTGGCTCCCGGTTCGGTTTCTACTGACCCCAGCAGTTTTCAGAGTGGCAATAACACCGGTGGCTACGGCGCGCGTCCGCTAATTAACGGTAACCGTGAACAAGCCAACAACTTCCTGCTCGATGGAATGGACAACAACCAGGTTTCCGACAACCTCTTGGGTTACACTCCCGCTCCCGATGCCATTCAGGAATTCAACCTGATTACCAACAATGCTCCAGCCGAGTTCGGCAATTTCATGGGCGGCATCGTCAGTGCCACGATTAAGTCTGGTACCAACAGCTTGCATGGCGATCTTTGGGAATTCCTCCGCAACGATGCGCTCAATGCGAACAACTGGGCGAATAACTACTCGCACCTTCCTAAAGGCAAGCTGCGTTGGAACATGTTTGGTGCCACCTTGGGCGGCCCAGTCATCAAGAACAAACTCTTCTTCTTCGTGGATTACCAGGGGCAGCGCTACGATATTCCCGCCTCTCCCAGTGCGATCACCGTGTTCACCGCCGGCGAGCGCGGAGGCGACTTTGGCGCTTTGTGCAGTGCCGGATTCAATGCAGCCGGGATGTGCCAAGGGACCGGTGCCGGTAACGTTCAACTGTACAACCCGTGCGTTTCGTTCACGGGTCCTTGTACTCCGTCTTCTCCGGCAGCCACGACGCGGCAGATTTTCCCATTCAACAAGATTCCGACGGCGATGGAGAGCCCGGTGGCCCAGGCATTGTTCAGTTCTGCGCTCTATCCGGCGCCCATAAACTCGGGGTTGCAACAGAATGCGGTCAACTCCAATCCAAACCAGTTCAACGTTGACCAAGGGGACATTAAGGTAGACTACAAGCCCACGGAGAAGGACTCGCTTTCTGGCCGCTTCACCCGCTCTTTCCAGAACAACCCCTCGAGCAACTCCTTTGTGCTTTTGGGTGAAGGTTTGGCAACTACGCCGATCTGGAACACGGTCGGCGACTGGACTCGCCTGATCTCCACTAACCTTGTAAACGACGCCCGCTTTGGCTGGAGTCACATCACCGTGAATAACGGCACAGCCTGGAATTCCTCCGTCGGACAGTTCGGCAACGCCCTGGGCATCGGCAATGGTAATCCCGCCGGTCTCGATGGTTTGTTGGCCTTCAATTTTACCAACTCAGCCCTCCACAACTTTGGGGTGTCCGAAACTACCGAGAACTTCGATGACCACGTCTGGCAAGCTGAAGACGCCGTTACCTGGACTAACGGTCGGCACACCTTCAAGTTCGGCGGTCAGTTCAATCACGAGATCATCAAGACCTTCTACGCCGGCAACAACGGTGAATTGGGCCTTATGGACTTTACCGGCCAGTTCACTGGCAGTTCCAGCACCAGTTCGGTCGCCGGTGATGGTGGCGCAGACTTTTTCCTTGGCCTTCCTCAAACTATCGGCCGTGGCGTCAGCACCGGCAAAACCTGGGAGCAATCCGAAAACGTTGTCGGCATCTACGCTGAAGACACTTGGCGGTTTTCCGACCGTCTCACTTTGAATCTCGGCTTGCGTTATCAATTCTTTACTCCCTGGATTGAGACCAACGACGAACAGTCCAATTACAACTTTGCTACCGGCGCTATTGAGCTTGCCAACCAGGGTGGTGCCAGCAGGTCGCTCTACAACGGTTTCTATGGCGGCCGTGACCTGCAGCCCCGCATTGGGTTTGCCTACATTCCGGGCGGACGCTTCGGCGAGAAGACCGTTGTACGCGGAGCTTTTACCATCTCATCCTACTTGGAAGGAACCGGCACGAACTTGCGTTTGCCCATCAACCCGCCGTTCACTCCCGCTGAAATCAACTCCGTATATAATGCTTTGCCGTTGCCCCTCACGAGCACTTCGGACGGCATCGTGGGCCAGGCCTCGAATCCGTCCTGTGCGCCGCCAGCGTATACTTGCTTCTCCCAGAACCTCCTGCGCATTTGGGATCCCAATGTTCAGCCAGCCATTGACAACCAGTACAACCTGGCGGTTCAGCACCAGTTCTGGGGCGACACCACTTTCCAAATCGGCTACATTGGCCAGCATGCCTATCACTTGATGGTCCCGTTCGACTATGGTCAGCGACTGCTGGAAACCCCGTCTGCGGCTTGTCCGGCTCCGTGCACTGCACCCAGCCCGTTCTTTGTCAATAACCCCACCCTCTATAAGGTCCTAGGGAATCCAGCGAACGATGGCTTGGGCGCCACCGTTTCCGGCACGCAGTCCAATGGAACCATGTCCTACAACTCGCTGCAGGCTGTGCTCCAGAAGCAGATGGGCCACGGCTTGCAGTATCAGGTGTCGTACACCTACTCCAAGTGCATGTCTAACAGCACGGGATACTACGGCGCCTGGAATAATGCCCTGAGCGCGTCGGCCTATTGGCAAAACGTCTATGATCCCAAGGCTGAGTGGGCGCCCTGCTACTACGATGCCACCCATGTCCTCACTGCTTATGGCATTTATGAACTTCCCTTTGGCCGCGGCAAAAGCTTCGGTCACGACATGAATAAGGTTGTGGATGCCGTGGTTGGCGGCTGGCAGGTTTCCCCGATCGTCACCTTCCGCACGGGCTGGCCTATGCCAGTCTATGGGGCAGCGGATAACTCCGGAACGTTCAGCCGTGGTCCGCGTGCCGATTGCAATGGCGCTCTACCACCGATCCTCAATACGCCTATCGCCGGCGGTATCGGCGGCATTCAGTGGTTCACCAACGACGGCAACTTCACCAACCCAGCCGACGGGACCTTTGGCACCTGCGCCCCGCAACTCAGCGGTTTGCGTGGGCCGCACTACAGCGACGTAGACCTTGGTCTGTCAAAGAGCTTCCAAGTCACGGAGCGCTTCAAGCTGCAATTCCGAAGCGAATTCATCAACGCCTTCAACCATGTGCAGTACAACGCCCCGAACATGAGTCTTGGCTCGACCATGGGTCAGATAACCAGTGCCCAGCCATCAAGGCAGATTCAGCTTGCGCTGAAGCTCTACTATTAGTTGTAAGCCGCGTATACTTGAGGCAGGCGATCACCCCCGCCTGCCTCATTTTCGTTTTTGGAGACTACGGCAAGTGAATCCGAACTTCCAAGCCGCCACGATATGTCCAAGCAATCAATCCGCTCCGTAAGTATTCTTTCCCTTGTTTTGTTGCCTATATTCCCAATCTTCGCGCAAGCTCCTCCGGCCCCTGCCAATACATCGCCCGCAACTGCTGAGAAAGCCGTTCAACTAGCTCAACAGGGCCACTGTAAAGAAGCTATTCCCGCGTTACGGCGAGTGGTGGCTGCTGCGGCAACTTCCACTGACGTTCGCAAGAACGCGGGTATAGCAGGCTTGCGCTGTGCCCTCACGATAGACGATCGGGATGCTGCGGTCGCGTTCCTTGAACTGTTACACAAGCAATTTCCCCGGGATCCCGACATTCTGTTCGTTGTCGTACATGCCTATTCGGATCTGTCGACACGAACTGCCCAGGATCTGGGCCGCATCGCTCCGCAGTCTATCCCCGCGCAGAAGCTCATGGCCGAAGCATTTGAGATGCAGGGAAACTGGGACCAAGCCCAACACGAATATGAAGTCATGATTGCCAAGGAGCCCAATATGTCCGGGCTCCACTATCTCCTTGGCCGATCCTTGCTTTCAGAACCTAACGCCAGCCCGGAAAAGATTGAACGTGCTCAGCGGGAATTTGAGAAAGAGCTGGAAATTGATCCAAGCAATGCCGGTGCCCACTACATTCTCGGAGAATTAGCCCGCCAGCGGGCCGATTGCGAGCAAGCTGTGTCTGATTTCTCGCAAGCCATCAAGCTCGATCCGAATTTTGCGGAAGCTTATCTCGGCGCGGGATCCTGCCTGATCAGTCTCAAGAAATACGAGGACGCCGTCGCTCAACTGCGCATCGCGGAGCGCTTGATGCCGTATAACGGCTCAGTGCATTATGCGCTTGCGACCGCGCTGAGTTTCTCGGGGCAAAAGGAAGAGGCTCAGAAGGAATTCGCTATTCACCGCAAACTGACCGCCGCGGCAGCTCCGCCTCCCGTCAACCAAACTCCTCAGCAGTAGAAGGCGCTTTGCGCTGCCCTCGCGATCCGTACGTGACTGTCACCGAGGCCGCAGCGTCCTGCACATCAACGCGTTGGCGCAGGTTCCTGAACTTTAATCCGTTTAGTACTCAGTGGCGCGCGGTCGCCTTACCGGCTGTGCGTCAATTCGTGATTGTGGTTTTGCGCCAATGCCGCTTCCCGTTGCTGGCGCAAGTGCTCCATCCCCTCGTCGATGGCCTGACAATCCAGGGTGAGCAGCTTCTGATTGCGCACTTTGGCCTTTAACACCGAGAACGCGCTTTCCTTCGGCAGGGTGTGGGTCAACTCGAGAAGGGCTCCGAGCATAACCATGTTGGTGGCCTTGGTGGTGCCGAGCTTATCGGCAAGCTCGGAAGCAGGAACACAGTGGATCATGGCTTCGTGCGGCGGAAAGCCTTCCGGGAGTTTGCTGCCGTTATACAGGACCGTGCCATGAGGGCCAACGTGCTTCGCAAACTTGTGCAAGGAGATTTCATTCATGGCGATGAGCACGTCGGGATGTTCCACCAAAGGAGAGCCGACGCGCTCGTGGGACAAGCACACATAACAATGAGCGCTGCCACTGCGCATTTCGGGACCGTAAGAAGGAAGCCAGCTTACTTGCCGTCCGGCGCGCATACCCATTTCCGCCAGAATCTGTCCGAGGAGCAGCACGCCCTGGCCACCAAAACCGGCCATGTTGACGTGCAAATCGGCAGAGCGCTCCGCGACGACTGGAGCGGGTTGCTCTTCGGCGGATTCATCAAGTCCGAGTAGCTGGGTTACGGTCACCTGCGGCACGGCATCCTCAACGGGCGGAAGTTTGCGGTCGCGGTAAACCCCTAGGGGGAAAACTGCCAGCATCTTTTCTTCGATCCACTTGCGCGATTCTTGCGGAGTCATTTTCCAGATGGTCGGGCAGGGAGAAAGAATTTCGACGAGAGTGAAACCGGCGCCATCCCGCTGCAATTCCAGCGCCCTGCGCACCGCCTTGCGCGCCTTCATGATGTTCTTGTTGTCGTTCAGCGCGACGCGCTCTATATAGACCGGGGCGTCCAGAGTGGCGAGCAACTCCGCAACGTGCACGGGGTAGCCTTCGTTGGAGGGCCGGCGTCCCCACGGTGAGGTGGTACTCTCCTGACCGATTAAGGTTGTGGGGGCCATCTGGCCACCGGTCATTCCATAGATGGCGTTGTTCACAAAAAACACGCTGATCTTCTCCCCGCGATTGGCGGCGTGGATAATTTCCGCGGTTCCGATGGCGGCCAGGTCGCCGTCTCCTTGATAAGAAATCACGATGCTGTGGGGATTGGCGCGTTTCACGGCGGTGGCCACCGCGGACGCGCGTCCATGCGCGGCCTGCACATTGCCGGTATCGAAGTAGTAGTAGGCAAAAACGGAGCAGCCCACCGGACTGACAAAGATGGTACGGTCTTGCAGACCCATATCGGCAATGGCTTCGGCAATCAGCTTGTGAACCACGCCGTGCCCGCAGCCGGGGCAATAGTGAGTCTGGTGCTGCAGTTCACCTTTGCGTTCGTATTTCCGGTAAAAGACGGGTGACTTTGATTCGATTACCTTGTATTCGTCCACAGTGCCACCTCTTCCGTTGCTGGGGCGGCGTTAAACGCCCCATTCTGTGACCATGCCCATACGCTGCATCAGTTCCTTGCACACTTCGTCGGCTAGCGGCACATTGCCACCGGTGCGGCCGTAAAACTCCACGTCGACGCGGCCATCCAGCGCCAGGCGCACATCCTCGACCATTTGGCCGGTGCTCATCTCCACCACCAGCACCATTTGCGCGCGGCGCGCGGCCTTTCTTAGCGCTTCCGCCGGGAACGGCCACAAAGTAATCGGCCGGAACAGGCCGGCACGCATGCCTTCTTTGCGAAGCATATCGACCACGGAGCGCAGCACCCGCGAAGTTATCCCGTAACCGACCAGCAGCACTTCGGGATTGTCAGCGCTGTATAGTTCACAGCGAGTTTCCAGTTCGGCGGCCTTCTGGTATTTGGCATCGAGTTTCTGGACATGGGCCTCTAACAGGTCTGGCTCGAGATAGATGGAAGAGATCAAGTTGGTGCGGGTTTCCGCGGTTCCGCAAACGGCCCAAGGTTTTGACGGCAACTGAGCTTCCTTGGACTCCAGCTGCAGCGGTTCCATCATTTGCCCGATGAAGCCATCGGTGAGGACGACGGCTGGATTACGGTAGCGATCCGCCAATTCGAAGGCCAGCATGGTCAGGTCGGCCATTTCCTGTACGGATGCGGGCGCTAACACCAGGTTTTTGTAGTTGCCATGGCCGCCACCTTTTACCATGGCGAAATAGTCGCTCTGCTCGGGCGCGATGTTTCCCAGACCTGGACCGCCGCGCACGACGTCCACGATGACGCAAGGCAATTCCGAACCAGCCAGATAAGAAATGCCCTCTTGCATCAGACTCAAACCGGGACCGGAGGAGGCGGTCATAACTCGCTGCCCCGCGGATGCCGCGCCATAGACCATGTTGATGGCCGCGACTTCGCTTTCTGCCTGGAGGAATGTTCCGCCGACTTGCGGAAGATATTCGGACGCGGCTTCGGCGATTTCGCTCGCCGGCGTAATCGGGTAGCCGTAGTAGGCCTTGCAGCCGGCCAGAATTGCTCCTTTGACGACCGCGACATTGCCCTTACAGAATTGCCGCATGGTTTCCCTCCATTTGTGGGCTGACTGGCTTCGGCACGACGAGCCGGAACACGGTGATGGCCCCGGGTTCGGGGCAAACGTAGAAGCAGATTCCGCAGCCCGTGCAGTCCTTTCCCGTGTAGTGGGCAGGGTGCACGCCGTAGGCATTCAGATCCGGCAACAACAGCAGGCACTTCGGCGGGCAAGCATCCACGCACACGCCACAGCCCTTGCATTCCTCGGTATCAATGGCGACTTTGCCTCGAGCTTGAGCAGCCATGGCTCACCTCTCCTGTAGCGCGGGCCGTTGCAGCCAGCGTGTTTTTTCACAGTAGGCGTACAGCTCATCGCGGAATGCCGGATGTGCGATTTGAATCAGGGCTTCCGCACGCTCACGAATGGTGCGCCCATGCAGATAAGCAACGCCAAATTCGGTCACCACATAGTGCACGGCACCGCGCGAGGTGACCACGCCCGCGCCCGGGTCCAGCATGGGAGTGATGCGGGAAACAGTGCCATTCTTCGCGGTTGCCGGAATGGCGATGATCGGCTTTCCGCCCTTGGAACGCGCCGCCCCGCGAATAAAATCGACTTGCCCACCAATACCGCTGTAGAAATAGGTGCCAATCGAGTCAGCGCAGACCTGGCCAGTGAGATCGACCTGCAGGGCCGAATTGACCGCCACCATCTTATGGTTCTGGGCAATAACCCAAGGATCGTTGGTGTATTTGTTGGGGTGAAATTCGAACATCGGATTGTTGTTCACATAATCGAAAAGTTTCTTCGTGCCTAAAACGAAAGCCAAAATAATTTTGCCGCGGTGAATAGTCTTACGGCTTCCGTTCATCACGCCCGACTCGATCAAGGGAATAATGCTGTCACTCAGCATTTCGGTCTGAACGCCCAAATCGCGATGCGCGGTCAGCTCCAAAAGGACAGCATCGGGAATGCCGCCAATGCCCAGTTGCAGGGTAGCGCCGTCTTCGATGAGGCCGGCGACGTTCTTACCGATAGCGTGGTGAACGTCAGTGATCTGGATAGGCTTCAGCTCACACAGCGGACGCGAGACTTCCACGACCGCGTCGATGTCGGAGACGTGCAGGAAGCAGTCTCCGAAGGTGCGGGGCATCTGATCGTTCACTTGGGCGATCACAAATCTGGCGCAACGTGCTGCAGTCAACGTGGCGTCTACGCCGACGCCAAAACTGCAAAAGCCATGCGCGTCCGGAGGCGAGACCTGAACCAGGGCCAAGTCGATGGGGATCTGGCCGCTTTCAAATAATTCTTCCACTTCGCTAAGAAAGACCGGAGTGTAGTCTGCGCGGCCTTCGTTGATGGCTTGGCGCACGTTGCCGCCAATGAACAAGGCGTTGTGACGGAAATGTCCTTCGAGTTGCGGGGCGATATAGTCCGCCCGCCCGGTAGTCATGAGATGCAGGATCTCGACGTCCTTCACGAAAGGAGCGCGGGCAACCAGCGCTTCCACCAAGGCCTCCGGTTCTGCACAGCCCGGGTGGATGTACACGCACATGTTGGACTGAATGCATTGAACGGCTTCGGTCGGGGTAACGATCTTTCGTCGATATTCGTCTTGCCAATTCATGGCTGCCCCCGAAATGCTGCCAAGCTATTGGCCGTGGCCCGGAGTGGCTGACGCACGGATGGGAGCCCAGACACATTCAGGCACCAGCAGATTGGAATTAGGAACAGGGTGGAGCGCCGTAGAGCAGTGTGGTTCGTGAGGGAACTGAAAAGGTCCGGCCGCATCTCCACAGACGCTTCCTCCCGGTAGAGGAGTGCAAGTGGGTTTCCAGCCAGGGAGCCAGGAGCCAGTACTAATCGCTTGTCCTAGAATGACTTATAGCCACACAAAGTTTTGCTTATGGAAGGCTTGCGCCTTTTGACCCATTCTCGATAACTGCGTGCGCTGCTTTACCCAGATTTGCTGGGTCGATCATGTTAGGTGGCGAACCCGGGGGACTGGAGCACGCATTTTGTTCAGGGTGGCGGCCCATGGGTGCTGCCCATTCACATCGGGTTGCGGCGTTTCTCCTGGATGTGCTGTTCGTCGTTGGTTTTGGGCTAAATTCTTGCGTTTGGTATCATCCGATTTTGGTATCTTGCACTAAACTCAGGAGTTGGAGGCGTTCGTTTTGCAATTTCCTTACGAGGGTTCCAGGCCGAACGATCGATTTGCAATCGTTCTTCGATTCGTATCCGCAAGCTTCGGGAGTATCAGGGATTTTTTCAGGGAATTCTTTCTTGGGGCTCGGGGCTAACTGCGCCGTGAAGCTCCTTATTCTCAAACGGTTACATTCAATGCGGGTCCCAATAAACAAAGCTGGATCAGCGAATCTGCAGGGGACAGCACGTCGGACCATCAGCGAAAACATAGCACAAAGAGCGACTTGAAGCCGCGATTGCGAAACAACTGTTGATCACGTCAAGCCTTCAGATTAAGCCATCGAATCATCCGTCCCGATGGGGCAATCATTTGGTTCGACCGAAGCAGCCGCGCGTATTCTGATGATCACGGCAAGATAAAACGAAGGGTTGGCATGGTTGTCACCGCCAGGCTGGATAGTCGGCTAGAACGAAGCCACCGGCGCGAGTCGAACGGTTGAACAACCCATAAGGTCCTGCCGACGACATCCAAGGCACAACTGTTTGGATCTATTCAGAACGTCTTCGCCGCCAAAGATTCGCGGAGATCTCCTAGTCCCAGTTCTTCGGGTCTCGACTCTGGATTGGAATCTTCGATTGCTGCTGTGTTCTTCCAAGCCCGAATTTGCCGATCGCGACTGAATCCTTCCGGCGGCCCCTCAAGGACTGCTCGAGGATTCCACGAGGCCAGTTGCGTCCAAGCTATTGCTCCGTGTCGCCATTAGTTCCCTCCCGGAATCACGAACGGTGAGCGTTCGTCCCAAACAAAAGGGGCGCAGGCCCCATTTTGACCCTCCACTACCCGCGCAAACACTTTCGCTTTAGATTCGCCTTATGATAGCAACAGGTCGGCGCTTGTCAAGACTCATTCAAATACTTTCCTTGAGAACGCGAGCAATAGTTTACAGCTTCCCTATCGGGGAATTCTGAGGAGGTCTTTTACTTCTCGCGAGATAGTACGCGCTGGAGGAATTTAGAGCCTTGACTCTTGTAAGCGTCGACGCCGTTTCTCAAAAGCAGCTCACAAATTTGGGACACGCTTCTTTCTTCTTTATTGCCCACTTCTTCGAGAGCCTTTTTGAGCTCGGGATCGATCCTAATACCCAAAAATATTTTTCTCGCCACAAGTTGGATCATAAGCGCTGAAACGGAACTTATACAAGAGAAAACACTTGTAAAACGCGTTTCTATTAGTTACTATTGTTTTCTAATATAAACGTAAAGGAGAGGCTTTATGCCCTTTCAAAACAAGAAACGAATCTTAAGAAGCCGGTCCTACCTTTCTTCTCTCATTTCAAAAAACACCAGACTTGCTCGGAAAAGTTGGGGAATCACAATGGAGCAAGGTAATGCCCTCAAGGCCTTAACTGACCAATTCCAGTTGTCGGTTGCCCTCGGTGACTTAATACTCCTCGACGGCAACTGGTACGTCACCCATGCGGGCCTCCTGCGCTTGGCTGAGCGACGGCACTGCGCAGGCATCAGGGTCCAGCAGATGTGTCAATTTTGTGACCCTGCGGCAGGCCGCTGGGTGTTCAAAGCGACTCTATATAAACGCCGTCGGTCGCAGGGTTTCGTAGGCTTCGGTGACGCCGATCCATCCAATGTTTCCAGTCTAGTTCGCGGTGCCGAGATGCGCGTCGCAGAAACTCGCGCAGTCAATCGGGCTCTTCGCAAGGCTTACGGAATCGGGCTCTGTTCCGTCGAGGAGCTCGGTGCGTTCCCGAATGCGCGGCCGTCTCCAGCCAGTCCCCTTCCAACGAATGGATCACACCCCTCCAGCGGTAACGGGCAGCCGCGGCTGCGGGATCAGCTCTGCCTTCTGATCCGCCAGTACAACCTCGACGCCAATCTGGTGAAGGCCTACGCCGCGGACTTTTGTGGAACGGAAACACTCCGAGGTGCGAGCCGCGAATTGGTCGAGTCCTTTATCACCCACCTTTCTGCAGCTGCTAAAGAGAACCGAGACGCTCTGGTCTGCAAACCGAATTCCTATTCTCAGCAGGTGGAGGCTCGGTCATGAGGCGCTTGATTCCTGGACTCCACACGCAGCATCATGCGTCATCCGCGAATCTCGATGGGATTTTCCTGGTCCGCGTCGAGCGGGCTTCCTATCGCTGGCATCCGCAGAAGCCCTTCCTTTCCCTCCGCTTCTCCATCCTGGAGCCAGCTTCCTATGAAGCACTGGCATTCTCTGGACGCCTCTACTGCACGGAACGTGCTCTTTGGAAGCTCACCTGGTTTTTGCGCGATTTTGGTTATGACACCGAATTGCTGAACCGCGATCAGGTGGACGAGAAAGCGCTGCGCAATCTTCGGGGAGTGGTTCGCACCAGCTTTACCAATTTGAACGGCCATTCCTATCAAAACCTGGATTCGTTTGCCCCCGAATCTGAGTGGGAAACGCTTTCCTGCATTTCCAACAACCCAAAAGAACGCGAGAGTACCGGCGATGATTTATAGCTTCACGCAGATCGCCAATTACCTGCGCTGTCCGCGCAGCTATCGGTATCGCTATCTCGATGGATGGCGCGAAAAGGAGACACGCGCGGCGCTGATTTTCGGCCGCTGCTTTGAAAAGGCGCTGGAGGCCTATTTCTGCGGGGGCGACTGCGGCGCGACGCTATTTAAGGAGTGGGGTGGGTATCGGGAGGCGGGGTTTGAGTACAAGAAGGGAGAGACTTGGGACCGGCTCTTACGTCAAGGCATTCACTTACTCGAATGCTTTGCTCGGGACAATCGCATTCTGGTTTCGCATCCGAAACAGAATCTTCAAATCAAGATAGTCCGAGAACTACCGAACGCCAATCAGTTCATTTCACACATCGATGCGATCGGTGAACTCGATGGAGTTCGGTGTGTTATGGACTGGAAGACCACGTCCAGCCGTTATCCCGAGGAACCCACTGGGCTGCTTTCCCTGGATCCCCAGTTGATTTGCTATTCCTGGATCACCGGCGTCTCCGAAGTGGCCTTGGTTGTGTTCGTGCGAAAACATCAGCCCGAAATCCAATATCTAAAGACATCCATCTCGGACGAACAACGACTGGAATTTGGTCGGCTGCTGGCCGCCACCATCGGCCAGATCGAGTCTGCCCAGTTCCCTTTTCACAGCGGCATTCGTTTTCCGCAGAACGGCTGTGTTAGCTGTTCTCACGTCGGGCTATGCCTACAAGACCAGAAATTGATCGACGCCAATCTGATTCGGACATCAGGAGTAGATGACCTTGCCTGGCTTGACGACCTTGTGGATTAACCGAGGCGCGATGGAGGCTCCGGAAATCAACCGACGACGCGCCACATTCGTGCTTGGGCGGATCGATGAGATTTTGGCTTGGGACCGAGCCAAAGAAAACGAAAAGGACGCGCGGTTCGTGGAGTTGGGAGAATACCTGTGTGAGGTGCGTGCCAAGCAGTACTGGCGGCTCGAGAAGCTTAACTCCTTCGAGGAGTTCCTACAGAAACGGTTCGCGGATTCGCGTCGGAAGGCGTACTACCTCATGGCCATCCACGAAAAGCTGAACCGCGTACCGAAGCACGATCTGCAACAGGTGGGCTGGAGCAAGGCCGCCGAACTCGTGAAGATTGCTCGCAAAGAGGGGGAGAAGTTTGACTGTGCAACCTGGTTGCACAGGGCGAAGGAGATGCCGAAGGAAGGTTTCCGCTGCGCGGTAGAGCGGCACCTGACGGGGAAAGAAACTGAACCGTGGGAACTGGTCTACTTTAAGCTTTATAAGAGTCAGCTGGCTGTGGTTGAGAGGGCACTCGAGATTGCCGGCATGATGCTGGGCACGGACAAATCTCGGGGATATTGCCTCGAGATGATTTGCGCCGATTTTTTGGCGGGCGCTGACATCCCAGCAGACAAGTTGGGGAGCAAGCCGATTCAATGAGTCTTCGGCAGAAAAGGCCCCGGAACAAATTGGACTGGGAACAATATGTTTTGTTGAGGAATCAAGTCTTGGGACGGGATAGTTGGCGCTGCCAGGAGTGCGGTTCGCTCCAAAATCTGCAAGTCCATCATTTGAAACCAAGGAGTCGGCTCGGCAGCGACAAAATGGCAAACCTCATCACACTTTGTGCCTCTTGCCACGTAAAGAGGCACGGAAGGTAGCCCATTCGGACCCAAATGCACGCTCACGAAACACTCACTGCGACTCTCCGCTCGCCCCGCTGAAGTTGCGACCTGACGAGGGCTTCATCAGTGCGCAGATCCGAGACGGTCCAGTTGGAATTTTAGTGACCACGATCAAATCCAACATTTCTTTGGTCATGCGATCAACAGCCAATGTGCATCGAGGTAGTGCACATCTTCTGCACGGAATTCGCTCTCCACAGCTCCAATTTAGATTTCCACCACGAACAACTATTTGCCGGTCTGAAACCTTGCACGAGGTTTGTGAGCTGCGTCGATGGTCTAGGCGTATGATAACAAAGACATGACACATCATCACGGTGAGTCGATGAAAAAACTAAAGTTCCTGGTTTCTTTGACCACGAACGACAACGACTATCAACTCGAGCAAGCACGCGCCGCGGAGCAGGCAGCAAAGAAACTCAATGTGGAGTTGCAGATCTTCTACGCCAGTAACGACGCCATCAATCAAAGCACCCAGATTCTGAAAGCAGTGCAAGCGGCGGCTGAAGATCGTCCTAACGCCATCATCTTCGAACCGGTGGGAGGCACGGCGTTGCCCCAGGTGGCCCGAGCGGCGGTTACCTCAGGGGTTGGGTGGGTCGTGCTGAATCGCGACGCTAATTATGTGGCGGAACTACGCGGACTAAAAAAGGCTCCAGTGTTCACGCTAAGTTCCGACCATGTAGAGATCGGGCGCATACAGGGGCGGCAGTGCTCGGCGCTGCTTCCTACCGGCGGCACAGTTCTTTACGTCCAGGGGCCTTCTGAAAATTCCGCGGCCAAAGAGCGCAGTTTGGGCATGCAGGAAGCAAAAAAGAGCAACATTCATTTGATTATGCTGAAGGGCCAGTGGACGGAGGAAAGCTCGCAACGCGCGGTGCGGAATTGGCTGAAGCTCAGCACCTCGCAGACGGCCAATGTAGACTTGATTGCCGCTCAGGACGATTCCATGGCCATGGGCGCGCGCAAGGCTTTTCAGGAATTGGCATCAGAGAGTGATCGGGAACGCTGGCTGAGTTTGCCGTTCCTGGGCTGCGATGGATTGCCCAACACGGGACAGTCCTGGGTCCGCAGCGGCCTGCTCACGGCCACGATTTTCATCCCGCCGAATACGGGACAGGCCATGGAAATGCTGGCTGACGCGCTACAAAAAGGCAAAATGCCTCCGGAAAGCGCGCTGACCAAGGCAGTATCTGTGCCCGCGCTGGAAGCGTTGCGGCCGCGCAAGTAGATTATCGATTTGGTGGCGGCAGGCGTATAATTTTTTTGTCTGATCGCTCAGCTTTTTTCCATCCCAAAAAACGGAGGGCTCTCCAATGAGCGCACACCGCCCGAATCGTCCTGAGTCAAATGCTGGGCTGGATCGCAGAGAATTTCTTACGGCTACGGGAGCGGGATTGATCGCGGCAGTAGTCCCCGGTGGTTCACGCCTTGAGGGAGCCACCGGGATGTCCTCGCTGGAGGAAGGCTTGACCGGCGCAGCACAGGCGTCCACCGGTGCAAAGAAGAAAATTCCCATCGGGGTGTTTGATCCGGTATATGCGGACCTTTCGTTGGACGCGATGATCGACAAGATCAGCGCGCTCGGGTTGGAAGCAGTGGAAATTGGAACCGGGGGTTATCCGGGATCAGCCCATTGTCCCGTGGATGAACTCCTGGAGAGCCCAGCGAAAGCCAAAGCGTGGGTGAAGAAATTCGAAGATCGCAGGATTCGGGTTGCGACCCTCAGTTGCCATGGCAATCCGATACACCCGGACGCGAATCACGCAAAGCGAGACATAGAAAGCTTTCAGAAGACCGTTCGGTTGGCACAGATCATCGGAGTGAAAGTGATCGTGGGGTTTTCGGGATGCCCGGGCGGCTCTCCGACAGAAACGCAGCCCAACTGGGTTACCTACCGCTGGCCGGAAGAATACAACCAGATGCTGGAGTGGCAGTGGAAAGAAAAAGTGGTGCCGTACTGGAAAGAAGCGGCCAAGTACGCGCGGGATCATGGCATCCATCGCCTGGCATTTGAGATGCATCCTAATTTCGTGGTTTACAATCCGCGCACATTGCTGAAGCTGCGGGAGGCGGTTGGCGAAGAGATTGGCGCAAACTGCGACCTGAGCCACCTTTTTTGGCAGGGCTGTGACCCGGTGGAAGTGATTCATTTCCTAGGGAAACAAGGGATGATCTACCACGCGCACATGAAGGACACCGTCTTGTATCCAGAGAACGTGGCGAGATACGGTGTGCTGAACTTTGTGTTCGAAAAACAAGACCTGCCCCTGGCCTCCGACGCTTTCCGGGCTGTCGGGTACGGGCACGGCGCCGCGACTTGGAAACGCATCGTGCAGGCGTATATGGACATCGATTACGACGGGATTATGAGCATCGAGAACGAAGATCCCATTCTGTCCGGCGAAGCGGGAGTCGAGCGCGCCGCGTATGTGCTGAAGAACGTCCGCAACGAGATACTGGGGACTTAGTTTGGAGGCTGTTCGTCTTCAAACTTGACGTTACTGCGTGTGCCGTGAGCATTGCGTGGTTTTGTTGCATTGATTCTCTCATGGTTGGTGCGGGCGCGGTGACGACGCGCCTCTGGAACAACTTCTAACTTAGGGAAGGTTGGGCAAACCAATTCATGCTTCAGGTGATTCGTTCACCAAAGGTGTACGACGTGTGCGTGGTCGGATCGGGCGCGGGCGGCAGCATGGCCGCGAAGGTGCTGACCGAAGGTGGACTGACCGTGGCGTTGCTGGAAGCAGGCCCGCCGGTGAATCCGGCTTCGGACTACAAAATGTTTCTTTGGCCGTACGACGTGCCGCATCGCGGAGTGGGCGTGGGGGGGCGGGCGGCCGAAAACTTTGGAGAATTTTTGGCGCCGAATGGGGCCTGGAAAATCGAAGGCGAGCCGTACACATCGGCGCCCGGGGCGAATTTCCATTGGTTCCGTTCGCGGATCGTCGGAGGGCGAACGAACCACTGGGGCCGTATCGCGCTGCGTTTTTCGCCGGTGGATTTTCAGTCCAAGACGCGAGACGGACTGGGCGAAGATTGGCCCATCCGGTACGAGGATGTGGCGCCTTATTACGACAAAGTGGAATCGTATATTGGCGTTTTTGGCTCCCGGGAGAATATACCCAGCGCGCCAAACGGTGTTTTCCTTCCGCCTCCGAAGCCGCGGTGCACAGAACTGCTAGTCCAGCAAGCTTGCGGGAAACTGAACATCCCATGCATTCCTGCCAGGCTGGCGATTCTGACCAAGCCGCTGAATGGCCGGCCCGCTTGCCATTATTGCGGACAATGTGGCCGCGGATGCGCGCCAGCGTCCAATTTCAGTTCCAGCCAGGTGCTGATTCCGCCGGCCCTGGAGACCGGGAAACTCACGCTAATTCCGAACGCGATGGCGCGGGAAATCCTGATGGGGGCCTACGGCAAAGCCAGCGGGGTCTCCTACATCGACAAGACGACCATGACGGAAAGGAGAATTGCGGCTCGCGCGGTGGTGGTGGCCGCGAGCGCTTGTGAATCCGCGCGCCTGCTGTTGAACTCCAAGTCACGATTATTTCCTGATGGGCTGGCGAATTCGTCCGGACAAGTCGGGCGGAACCTGACCGATTCAGTTGGCAGCGCCGGCAACGGTTACATCCCGCAGCTCGAGAAGATGCCGCCGCATAATCACGACGGCACTGGCGGGATGCACCTATACATCCCGTGGTGGAAATACGACCGTCAGAACGATTTCCCCCGCGGTTATCACATCGAGCTGGGAGGCGGTCGAGACATGCCGTCGGCCGGGATGTTCGATGGCGTCTGCGAAGCGTTTGAAGGATATGGAGCGGGCTTGAAGGCCATGTGCAGGAGGCGCTACGGAACATCACTGTGGTTTTACGGGCGCGGGGAGATGCTACCCAATCCCGACACGTATTGCGAAATCGACCCGGACGTGGTCGATCGATACGGGATTCCAGTGTTGCGTTTCCACTTCAAATGGAACGAAAGCGAGTTGCGGCAGGCCAAAGACATGCAGGAGACCTTCCGGGCCATCGTGGAGGCGGCGAGTGGCGAGTACCTAACGAAAACGCAAAGCGATGGTCCGTATCCTTACGGGATCGAACCGGGAGGAAAAATCATTCATGAAGTGGGAACAGCGCGGATGGGAGCGGACCCAAAAACGTCGGTGCTGAATTCATACTGCCAAACGCACGACGTGAAGAATCTGTTTGTG
>DASPVD010000145.1:0-6720 GCA_035622555.1 Candidatus Eremiobacteraceae bacterium
CGCGAGATCGAAATCCATGCGCGCGGCGATGGCTTGCGTTTCCGGATCGCCCAGGCGGCAATTGAACTCCAGAACCTGCGGGCCGCTGCTAGTCAGCATTAGTCCGACATAGAGGAAACCCTGATAAGGGATGCCATCGGCGGCCAGCCCTTTCATCGTGGGCTCGATGATGGTGGTGCGAATCCGTTGGCGCAGATCATCAGGCAGTAAGTCGTCGGAAGAATATGCGCCCATGCCACCGGTGTTGGGGCCCTGGTTGTTGTCGAAGACCCGCTTGTGGTCGCGCGTAGGCACCAGCGACACGTAGCGCTCGCCGTCAGTGAGCAGAATCAGGGAGAGTTCGTCGCCTTCCAAGGCTTCTTCCAGCAAGACACACTTGCCGCCGGGCCCGAGTTCGTTTTTCTCCATTACGCGCTGGATGAAATCGCTGGCGGCGTCCGGATTGGGAGCAACAAACACGCCTTTGCCGGCACACAGGCCGTCTGCCTTGATGACCACGGGCCAATTGACTTGGCGCAGCGCGCCATAGGCACCGCCTGGAGAATCATGAACGCCGTACATGCGCGCCGTAGGAATGTTATGGCGCTGAAGAAATTCCTTGGCGAACACCTTGCTGCCTTCGAGCTGTGCGGCACGTTGGGTTGGTCCGACAATGGGCCGACGATGTTGTGCGAAGGCGTCCACAACGCCCTTGACCAGAGGCAGCTCCGGCCCAACAACAGTCAGGTCCGGGTGGACTCGCTGAGCAAGCGCCACCAAGCCCGGGACATCGCCCGGGTCAGCCGAAACGCATTGCGCGTCCACGGCGATGCCGCCATTTCCCGGTGCGCAGTACAGTGCCCCGACACCCGCACTTTCCTTCAGCTCCCAAACGAGGGCGTGCTCACGGCCGCCGCCACCGATTACAAGGATGTTCATTGAGGGCCTCAAGACGTCTGAAGCGAACATAGTCGGCGCGCCGACGAGTGTCAATGTTTAGTGAAGGATAGCTGTGGACGGGGAGCGCATAACCGCTAATCGATATTATACGGGTTATGTAGCTACGGGATGGTTCCTGGCAGGTGCCTCGCGGTTACGGCGAATCTGTGGCAGGCTCGCTCAATCAATTAGGTATCTTCAGGCTTGACTGACCGCGCGAATCGGGATGGTCACGCCGGCGGCGGCATCGGAAGAAGCGAGCATGTGGCACCGGCCATCGAAGATGCCACCGGGATCGATGACCATGCAGGGCGAGTGCACTTCACCGGTCACCACGCCCTTAGGCTGAATTTCGACGCGGCCTTTGGCGAAAATCACGCCGTCGAAGCGGCCCGCTATCACCACACGATTCCCTTCAATCTGACCTTCGACTTTGGCGTTCTCGCCGAGTACCACGGTTTGTTCGGAGATGATGTTGCCCTTGACGTGGCCGTCGATGCGGAAAGTTCCGGTGAGGGTAAGGGTGCCCTCGAGCGAAACGCCCTGATCGATGAAACCTGTCCACTCTTCACTCTGACCGTTATTGGCTACACCCGGCCATTTCCATGCCATGAAAGTACTCCCGGGAATTACAAGTTAAATCTAGCGCGTGGCCCAGAGTTGTCAACGGCACCGGGATGACGAGGTGTCGAATGGAAAATCTGCTCGATGGTGCAGGGTGCCATGAGCGAGCGCTTTAGCGCATCAAGCGATCGTAAATGCCCATCAACTGCGGCTGATCATAATATTCCAGGATGAGCTGACCAGGGCGACTCGGGGTTTGCTGGCGCAACAGCACCTTCGTGCCGAGGTGCCGTTGCAGCTCTTCCAGGGCTTCGCGAATGTTCGGATCGACCTGGACCTCCGCCAGTGTTTTTGCGCCGCGGGCGCGCCGGGAAGCGAGACGCTCCATCTGACGAACGGTGAGTCCGCCACGAGCGGCACGTTTGGCGTAACGCATGCGCAGCTTGGGATCCGGGACAGCCAAAAGCGCGCGGCCGTGGCCGGCACTCAACTTCCCTTCTTCGATCCAATCCTGAATGGTGGATTCGAGCTTGAGCAGGCGAATCGCATTGGCGACTGTGGCGCGGTCTTTGCCGGTGCGCTCGGCGACCGCTTCTTGCGTCACGTGAAACTCATGCATCAGGCGGTCGAAGGCGCGGGCCTGCTCCATGGGATTCAGGTCCTCGCGCTGGATGTTCTCGACCAGTGTCATTTCCAGAGCGAGATCGTCGGTCACTTCCCGCACAATGGCCGAGACGCTCTTGAGTCCGGCCTTCTGCGCGGCACGCCAGCGGCGTTCGCCGGCGATTAACTGATACCGGCTACCGACTGGCCGCACCACAAGAGGCTGGATGATGCCGCTAGACTGAATCGAGCGAGCCAATTCTTCGAGAGCCTCCTCGCGGAAGCGAGTGCGTGGCTGATAGGGGCTGGGCTCGATCAACTCGATATCGATTTGTAATGGACCCAGTGGAGTTGGGCTCATGGCCAGCGCCGCAGCGGCACCATAGCCCCCCGTCGGCGTGCCGACCGGTGAGCCTGGCCCATGCGGTACAGCCGGTTGAGCCGGATTTTGGGGTTCAGGCTCCCGAATGAGCGCTCCGAGCCCCCGCCCCAACGCGTTTCTCGGCATTAGCAATTACCTCCTGAGCAAGTTGCGTGTACCCCTCCGCCCCTTTGCTATGTATATCATAGAAAATAATAGGCTTACCAAAACTTGGCGCCTCGGCAAGACGGACATTGCGCGGAATCAGGCTCTGAAACACCTGGGCGCCAAAAAAGCTGCGCAGGTCCGTGGCGACCTGCCGAGATAACGTGGTGCGCTCGTCGTACATGGTGAGAAGAATGCCCTCGATTTCCAGTTTGGGATTCAACTGGCGACGAATGCGCATGAGGGTGTCGAGAAGTTCGGAGACACCTTCGAGCGCCAGGTATTCGCACTGAATTGGGACCATAACGGCGTCCGCGGCAACAAGAGCATTCAGAGTAAGCAGATCCAAAGCGGGAGGGCAGTCGAGAATAATGAATTTGTAGCGGTCGCGGAGCGGGTCGATGTAGGCTTGGAGTTTATATTCGCGATTTTCCGCCACAACCAGCTCGACGGCGGCGCCAGCCAAGTTCTTGTCCGCAGGGAGCACGTCGAGCCCATCAACCTGGGACTGTTGGACGATTCGCTCGAAAGGCTCGCCCATAATCAGGGCGTGGTACATAGTATGGCGCGAGGGATCCTTAGTGAAACCGATGGCAGCAGTGGAATTAGCCTGGGAATCGCAATCGACGAGCAAGGTGTGCTGTTCGGCGGCGGCGAGACAAGCGGAAAGATTGACGGCGGTAGTAGTCTTGCCGACCCCGCCTTTCTGATTAGCAACAGCAATAACCCGGGCCAAAGACTTTCTCTCTCCCAACCGGAACGAAAATAACAGAGAGAAATGAAGGTAAGCAAGCAGGTTGGATGAGGAGCTGTGGAAAAGTAAGGGATGGGTACGTTCCACGTGGAACGGGGGTGGGGCGATGTTTCACGTGGAACATGTGCAGGCGGTGGGATAGTGCTTAGTGGAGGCTGGAGTGACACTGGAGTGACGAAATGGATGAATTTGATGTGCGTAATGTCGGCGCGACGACATTAGTTGGTTGAAAGAACGATCAGAGAATGATCGCAGAGTGAAATGTTTCACGTGGAACATCGGGCGATTGCATTGTTGGCGAACGGACAGAGCATGGCCCACCGGATCAGACCGGCAATGCCCGTTGTGTTCCACGTGGAACACGGCCTTCGGGTCACCATGGGTATGTTTCACGTGGAACGCTGGCCCGGAGCCAATCCCGAGAATATCGTTGCGCTTCGGAGGGCAATGGGAAGTTGCGAAGTAAGACCGTAAACTTAGGCGTGAAAATGTCGTCACGCCGACATTTCGTGTTTCTTCGCACCCAACAGCAGGTATCGCTGCAGGGATTGTGGCACCGGAATTGGTTCCTGCCATTCCCAGTTGGGCGCTTTCCGTATTTCCTCAAGATCGCGCCCGCCGACCCAAAGCAGGACCTGATTGGCAGAAAGTTGATCGCAGGCGACCCAATCGAGGAAACGCCCAAATTCGCCCAGTGCGCGGGAACAGACATAGTCGAGAGGCGCAAGTTCCTCCGAAAGCTCTTCGTAGCGGCTGATCAGCACGCGCGCATTGCAGAAGCCGAGTTCGCGAACCGCTTCGGCCAGAAAAGTCCCCTTTTTTATATTTGACTCGACGAGAAACAGCTCCAAATCCGGCCGCATGATCTTCAGGGGTATGCCGGGAAAACCGCCTCCTGAGCCAATGTCGGCGAGCCGACCAGAAATCGGGACAACTGTAGCGGCGTACATGGATTCGCAGAAATGGCGGTAGAGAATCTCCAGCGGGTCGCGGATGGCGGTGAGATTCATTTTCTCGTTCCAGCGCAACAAAATCTGCATAAACCGTTGAAGCAATTGGATTTGCTCGTCGATGGCGGGAATGTGGAAGATGTCGAGGGCGTGCCGGATGATTTCGGTCGAGGGTGGCTTATCGAGGCTGGCGGTCATGTTCGTTTCCAGTAATCATATGATTTCAATGGAGTTAGTCCGCACTGAGGTTTCGCGAAGATATTTGGGACCGGCAACTCCGGCAACAATGTCGACCACCGCGTGCCAGAGGACGACTGGAACGAGTGTTCGAACTGCGGCGCGGACGCCTCCGAGCACGAGTCCCATCAAAGTTGTGCCAACAACACCGGTTTTGCCTTGATACGTGTGAGCTAGTCCGAAGAGAGCCGACGATATAACCACAACGAGCCAGGCTGACAAGCCGAGGCGGGTTAGCGCCGCCATGGCGAAGCCGCGATAGAGAAACTCTTCGCAGATTCCCGCAGTCAAAGCGAGGGCGCAGTAGGGGGCGAATTCGAGAGGGGATTGGGGCAGCACACGTTCCGCGAGTTTGCGCATGAATTCCGGAATCGCGCCGGTCATGCGACCCACACGACGAAGGTTGAACCATTGGAACGCACCGAAGGGGATCGCTCCAACGAAACTGAGGAGGAGCAAGTCCGAAGAGATGGGGCGAGCCAAGCCTAGCTGTGCAAGGGTCAAACCGCGAGCGATGGACCGCCATGCGACGATGCCGGCGAGCAGCCATTGAAAGGCGATGGTGCTGCCGTACAAAACGAGTTTTTCTTTGGGACCCACGGCAGGCAGGGTCAAAAGATGTTGCAGCCGGACGCGGCCGCGCCAGGGAATCAAGACAGCGAGGATGAAAAAGATCAACCAGAAGTCCCAAGGCATTGATTGATGAAAACATTTTCGCAGGCACAAAGGCAAGCAGCGCAGAGAGAAAACAGAGCGATCGAGGAGCGGCAACGAGCGGGAGATGATTTTGCGGGCGGAGAAAGCCGAAGTTCCCGATAGATTCAAGGAAGAAATTGTCGCGGGGGAAGTGCCGCGCTGAGGAGATATGTTATGGTTGCCATTCGCTTGAGCGAAGAAAAAAATGGCAATCACAGCACAACGGATTCCGTGGTGGGCGTGGACGTGGCCGCTGCTGGCGTGCGTGGTTTTGGGTCTGCAAGCAATACGTGGTACGGGCGGACCGCTGGCGGTGCTGGAAATTCTGGTGCTGGTGGCGACGGTATTTGCCGCGGTGTATCACGCGGAAGTGGTGGCGTGCCGCGTGGCTGAACCATTCGGGACGCTGGTGCTGGCGTTTGCAGTGACGATCATCGAAGTGGCGCTGATCGTGTCGGTGATGATCACGGGAGGCGCCGAAAAGGCCGGACTGGCGCGAGACACAGTGTTCTCCGCGGTAATGATCGTGTGCAATGGGATTGTGGGATTGTGTTTGTTAGCGGGAGGAATGCGGCATCGCGAGCAATCGTTTCAATTGCAAGGAGCAAACGCAGCGCTGGCGGTGCTGATTGCGCTGACGACACTGAAGATGGTTTTTCCGAATCTGACCACGCCGGGGCCAATGTTCAGCCCGGCACAACTGGTATTGCGGCGATGGTTTCGGTGTTTTTGTACGCATCTTTTTTGTTCGTGCAGACGGTGCGGCATCGGGACTATTTTTTGCCAGTGAATGGAGGCGAGGAAGGAACGCACGCGGCGCCGCCCTCGAACAAAATAGCGCTGCTGAGCGGGGGATTTTTGTTGGTGTCGCTGGTGACGGTGGTGGCGTTAGCCAAAGTGCTGACGCCGATGATGGAAATGGGGATTGACAAGATCGGGGCGCCAAGGACCGTGGTGGGGATCGTGATCGCGGGATTGGTGTTGCTGCCGGAAGGATTGGCAGCATTCCGGGCGGCGCGCGCCAACCGGCTACAGACCAGCATGAACCTGGCGCTGGGCTCGGTGTTGGCCAGCATTGGATTGACGATCCCGGCGGTTGCGGGAGTGTCGCTGTTACTGGACAGACCGCTGACGTTGGGAATCAGTCCAAAGGAAGAGTTGCTACTGGCGGTGACGCTGTTGGTGAGTGTGCTGACGTTGGGAACCGGCCGAACCACCGTGCTTCAGGGAATCGTGCACCTGGTGATCTTCTCCGCATTTATTTTTCTTTCCATTGTGCCTTGAGCCGTGGCACAACCTTGAGCGAAGACACGCGACGAGCAGGAATAGCGCAGCATCGTTATAATCAAAAGCTGCCTGCCGAAGGCGGGCGCAGTACAGCGAGGTGTGGCTTGACCGATTCCGTGAAGTTGACGGCGATGGTCAAGGCAGCGGGTTGAGCGGCGAAGCTGAGTCCCGGGACACTGGACTCA
>DASPVD010000146.1:0-4623 GCA_035622555.1 Candidatus Eremiobacteraceae bacterium
GGCGGACGCGTGTTTCATCACCCCGCTGAACATGGAGGTGACGAACATCATGAGATAGACAGCAAACGTGATGCCCACAAGCAGCGCCGAAAACTTCGCTTTATCATTGACGAGCAGCTTGTAGGCGAGCTTGAGAATTCCATTCACGGGTCACTTCCTTGTATGTCATCCTGAGGAGCCAAAGGCGACGGAGGATTTCTGAAGTTCGTTGTCTCCGCGAGTGCGAGCAAATTGCAGTGATCCTTGGCTGCGCTCAGGATGACACGTCATTAGGAGCAATCTCACGACGCTGCGGTCGGCTGCGTTTGCACCTCCGACTGCGCCAACAGCCGGTCCAAATCCGCCCGGTATAACGTCTCCTTGCGAATCAGTTCCGCCGCTATGCGCTTCAAGTCTGCTTCGCGCTGGGTCAGAATTCCCTTGGCGCGCGTATAAATTTGGCCGACAATGCGCCGTGCTTCCTCGTCGATCATCTGGGCGGTTTGCTCGCTGTAGTTGCGCTGCTCGTTGGCGAACGGCGTTTGCAGAAACCGCGCTGCGGTGGGGATGCCCCAGGTCAAGGGACCGAGTTCGGCACTCATTCCAAAACGCGTCACCACCTGCCGCACCAACTCCGAAGCTCGCTCCAGGTCGTTGGAAGCGCCGGTGGAGACCACTCCCTGGTAGATAATCTCCTCGGCGGCGCGCCCGCCCAGCATGACCGCGACCTGATCTTCGATCTCCGGTTGCGTCATGAGGTATTTCTCGTGTAGAGGCAGTTGCAGCGTGAAGCCCAACGCCCCAATCGTGCGCGGAATAATCGACACTCGATGCACCGGGTCGGCGTGCTTCACCGTGAGCGCCACCAGCGTATGCCCAGATTCGTGATGGGCCACACGTTCCTTCTCCTCCGGGCTCATCACTTGTTTCTTCTTCTCCAGTCCCAGCATGACCCGGTCTATGGCCTCCTCGAAGTCACGCATCTCGACGGCGGCCGCCCCGCGTTGCGCCGCTTGCAACGCGGCTTCGTTCACGATAGTCGCCATGTCTGAACCCACCATGCCCGGTGTGCGTGCGGCCACCACGCTCAGGTCCACATCGGCTGCGAGCTTGACTTGGCGCGTATGCACGCGCAGGATGGCCTCGCGTCCCGCCAAGTCCGGCCGATCCAGAGTCACCTGGCGGTCAAACCTCCCGCCGCGCAGCAAGGCTGGGTCCAACACCTCCGGCTCGTTGGTCGCCGCCATCATGATCACGCCTTCCGAACTGTCGAAGCCATCCATCTCCACCAGCAATTGATTCAGTGTCTGTTCCCGTTCATCATTGCTGAACACTCCTGCCGCGGAGCGTGATTTCCCGATGGCATCCAGCTCGTCGATGAAAATCATGCACGGCGCCTTGGCCTTAGCCTGGTCGAACAGGTCGCGCACCCGCGCCGCGCCCACGCCGACGAACATCTCTACGAACTCTGAGCCCGAAATGGAGAAGAAGGCCACCCCCGCCTCGCCCGCCACGGCCCTGGCCAGAAGTGTCTTGCCCGTGCCCGGCGGCCCCACCAACAGAACCCCTTTCGGAATGCGCCCGCCCAGCGCCTGGTACTTCTTCGGGTGCTTGAGAAAATCGACTACCTCCACCAGCTCGGCCTTGGCTTCGTCCACACCGGCGACATCCTCGAAGGTGACTTTGACCTGGTCCGACTGGTCGTGAATCTTGGCGCGGTTCTTGCCGAAGCTGAGCGGGCCGCCGCTTTGCTTCATCTGCCGCATGCCCACGGTGTAGATCCCCGCCATAACAAGCAGCGGCAGCACCCACGAGGCCAGAACATAGAGCCAACCCCCACTCTCCATTTTCCCCGAGAATTTGACTCCATGCGCATCCAGTTCCTGCAGTAACGTCGTCTCGTTGATCCCCGGCAGACGTGTGGCTTTCAGGATTTGCGCGGGAGCCGGCTTGCCCGAATCCGGTTTCTCCTCTTTCAGTACTCCCAGCAACGTCTTGTCCGTGATCTGGACCTCTGCCATATGCCCAGCGCGGACCTCAGCCAGAAACTCGCTGTATGAAACTTCCTTGGGACCGGCGCCGACAACGGCCCTGTTGAAGAAGTAAACCAGCGCCGACGCCACCAGCACGTTCGCCAAGGCAAACAACCACTGATTCCTTTTATGTTTATCCATGTTTGACCTCCGGGGTGGCGATGATTGCCAATTCGCTCTTTGCACGCACTAAAATGACCTTCGGGACAAGATCGCCGCCTATGAGGAGTGCAAAGCGAATGCCATTCGTAAGCCTATGAAAACAGGTGGGCTCACGAGTGGTGGTCTCGCGATTTTCGCGAATTCGCGAACATTTTGTGAGTTCCGCCAAATTGACATTTGACCGCCTCGGTTAGCAACACTTGGGAACAACGGTAAAATCTCATACCATTCGTCGCCTGACGCATGCACTTGGATTGGCACGCATCGGGGGACTGCGGGGAAGGCCACCTATTGCGCAGCCACGAAACCGGCACGATGCTTTCCAGGAAGGGGACTTTGCAGTCCCAATCCGCTCGCACGGCTATTAATCACCTGAAAATCAGTTGTGGGATGGGGATTCTATCAACAGAAATCGGTAAGACCAAACCCCACGCCGTTTATCACGGCTAATCACCGATAACGGGTCTTTCCACCGCGATCCTGCGGGGCGTAGAGCCCTTCTACGTGTAGGCCGTATCAGGCAAGTGCTCGTCGGCTCGGGAAAACTCCCGAGTTTTCACGTCTTCACTGTGAAAGAGACCTCGAAATTGAAAGTCTTACGCAACTCCACAAAAGGACTGTGAAACGCTTGAGAGTCCAGAAGATTCAGGATAAACTCTCCGCTGAAAAGGAATGTGCATTTGCCTGGCTTTCGTTTCGCCTTTAGCTCAGGGATATGTGGAGGCTACGCCATGAAATCCCTCTTGGGAATTGTACTGGGGCTGTTTCTGGGCGTGTCGACGCTCTCCATGCAGATTCAACCCAGCACACACGCGCTTCTTCCTGAGGCATTTGATGCAAAACCTGCATCCAGTGCTGTGCCATCGGAGAGCGAGCCGGTGGTGCGCTACGTGGCTGGCTCGACCATTAAGGTTCAACAGCTTCTTGGTGAAGAAGACAAACAACTGCATCAACCGACGCTCAGCCGAACCTTCACACGATACGGGATCGAAGGCACTGACTTGGGCAATTCCTTTGAGCACAGAGGAAGAGTGTATTTTCTCTTCGGTGACACCGTGGGGCGTTTGCGCCACGCACTCGACACGATCGCGACAACCGATGCGGTCGATCCTGAGGGCGGCGTTCGATTGGACTTCCTCATGTCCGGCAGCGATTATTTGACCATTCAGCCACCCGGCGTCAGCATGGGAGCGTTCGAAGTGCCCGTGGCGGGCATCAGCCTCGACGGCCAAGTGTATGTCGCTGTCTCGACCAACCACTCCATGGATGGTTGGACGGATCGGTCCGTGCTCACGAAATTCACACCCCCGGCAAGTTTCCAACCGTTGCGGACGATCTCTCAGCTTCCTGAAGGGCACTTCGTCAAGTTCTCGCTGCACGTCGAACCCGGGACGATCGCTGGACTGCCTCCCGGCGGACCGTTCATCTTCGTTTGGGGCACAGGCGCGTACCGCAAGAGCGACGCGTATTTGTCCATCGTGCCGGCAGCACAATTCGAAACTGGCAAAGGGACGCGGTATTTCGCAGGATTGGACGCGGGAAGTGCTCCGGTCTGGAGCGAGAAGGAATCGGACGCCAGGGCCATGGTCCAAAACGGCACGATGGGCGATCTCTCCGTAACGTGGTGCAAGGATCTTGGCTTGTGGCTGATGACTTACGATAGTCGAGAGCCGGCGCCGCGCGGCATCTTGTTCTCGTATTCCCGCACGCCCTGGGGACCGTGGAGCGAGCCGCAAGTCATTTTCAACGCCATGCGTGATGGCGCCATCGGCAAATTCATCCACAATCCCCAGGCGAATCCAGACGACGGGCTTGCAGGACCCGTGATCGGAAAGGGCCAGGCCAATCCGCAGGCCGTCCATGGCGGAGCCTATGCGCCGTATGTCATAGAGCGATGGACCAAAGTGCAAGGTTCCGAGCTAAGCATCTACTACGTGTTGTCTACCTGGAATCCCTACGTGGTCGTACTGATAAAATCACGCCTGCACGTCGAGTAGCGCTCGGTATATGACACTGTGGGTCCCGTGCAGCCGCGATGGACTTGCCCAGCGAAAAGCAAATGACGCAGAGCGCTGCGTTGATCAGGAGTCTGGGACGAGAGAAGTCTCAACCGGTGGCGACACGATTGTGAGAGCGGCGAGGATCAATCTCCCCTTCGCCGTCTTGGAGGACCTATTCGGCGATTGATTATGGGAAGGGCGGTGCTCGCCAGGTATAACGCGCTCCAAGAACAAACATGTCACTATCCAGGATGGGGACTTTGCAGGCGCAATCCATTTTCGACGCCGCGGAAGTTCCCGGCTGCCGTCCGCCGCTGAACTTTTCAGCCAAGTGATCGCGCCCGCTTTGCTCTCCGTTCGCCTCCCCGTGTCGGACATGCCGCAGTTTGGCTTACTCAGTGCGAACCAGGGGAATCCCTTTCAGGACCGCTTAGGCGGACGTGTCCTGC
>DASPVD010000147.1:0-26841 GCA_035622555.1 Candidatus Eremiobacteraceae bacterium
TAACCGGCGGAACTGCGGACTTGCGCGCAGGAGCAATGGTCTTGGCCTCACCCGGAAGCGCAGATTTTTGCTGCTGCTGAGAGGCATCCACAATCTTGTCCGCCAGTTCGGAGCCGGGCATTGGCTTGGGCGCAGGCGGAGTTGCCGCGCCGCCTTTTGCAGGATTCCCAGTGAAGAGCATAGAGCTGAGCTGCTCTTGCAGCCGTTGCGCCTGGATCTTGAGTTCTTCCGTAGAAGGTGCGGGCGATCGCGGGGCAGCGACCTTTGGCTCGGGTTGGGAGGCCGGAGCATGAGGCGAGGCGAAAAGCGCATCAATCTCCTTCGAATAGTCGCGAAGAGGCGCAGCGGGAGCTGCAGGATGAAGAGCAGCCGGTGCCGGAGGAACCTCAGTGGCGACACGCGCAGGAGGCGCGACCGAAGTTTCGGGTATTTTTGAGCCATGCGAGCCAGCGTCCACCGGAGGCGCAGACTTCGACGCAGCAGCCGGTTCTGTAGCCGGATGCACAGGTGAAGAAGCGACCGGCATGGGTGGTGGCTGAATGGCCGGAGGGTTGGCCGGAACTACAGGCTTCACCAGCGGAGTGACCGGGGAAGCGGCAACAGGAGGTTTTGGGGCGACCGGGGTTTTTGCCGCCACTGGTGGCGCGGGAGCAGCCGGCTTCGGCGCAGTCGCAGGGGCCGGGACAGACCGTGGACTTGGTGCAGCGGCCGGCGCACCGGGCACTTGTATGCCCCAGAAACCGGGAGAAGGCTCAGTGAACTGAAGCTCCACGTATGCTGCGGCATTTCCCGTGGATTTGGATTTCACCACCTGACAGACGACTTCCTTTTTGGTTTTCTCGTTGGTCAGAAAAACCAGTTGGCCGGAGGCCAGTGGCGTGGCGACTCGAACCACGGCGCCATGAGACAGGACCAGCACAGTCTGGGTCGATTCTGAAAACGGTACGCGCTTATCGGAGTCAGCGGCGGTGCGAGCGCCATTCACGGTGACCGGAATTTCCATGGCAATGGGCTGCGGCCGAGCGGGGGCATCGTTAACGGATTTAGAGGCGGGAGGAGCGGACGAAGAAGCAGTTGAAGACGCCACCGAGGCTTCGGAATCTTTCACGATAGGTGCCATAAGTACCCACTTAGAGAGGGATTCAGGGCATAACTCCACCGAGACAGAGCTTCCCTGCTGTACGTATATATGGTGGGCTTGGGTGAGGAGTCGGTCCTATAGTACGCGGGTACTACGATGGAAACAATGGCTCGGTATGTGCCGGGATAGTCAAGAGTTGCGGGAGAGTTGGAACACGGGAGTGTGGACCATTAGCGGAGATTAAGGGGAGGCTGGAAGCGCTCATCAATCGCGACTTGATAACCGGAAACCAGCTTATTAGTTTCATTGGCCATGCCAATCACCTGCTGCAGTTCTTTGAACATTTCTGCGCTCATTCCTTTGCCGAACGCGGAAGCAGTGTGCGAGTAGATGCAGTATTGGCAATTGTTGGTGACGCTGACAGCGATGTAGATAAGTTCTTTGGTCAGCGGGTCGAGGGCACCAGGAGCCATAACCTCCTTAAGGTTTTCCCAAGTGCGTTTCAGGAGGACCGGATCGTGCGCTATGGCCTTCCAGAAATTGTTGAGGTAATCCGTTTTTCGGGTGGCCATGATGTCGTCGTACACGGCTTTGACTTCGGGGCTGGCGTTCGGGTATTCGATGAAACCAAACGTGGACATGGCGTTTTCTCCGGTTGAGTCTGAACGCGAAATGTTAGCGAGAAGAGGCCAGCCTGCCAAGGGCGGCCATCGTGACGCAACCGCAGATCTGAGCGCGGCAATATGTTCTTTCCTAAAACTGTCTCCCTCGAGGTTGATTTAAATCGATATAATGGCCGCGATGTGAGGGAGGCCATCAATGAGATTTCCATCAGGGCGGGCAGGCTTTCTACTCTCAGTCTGTATTTGCTTGTTATCAATTTTGCCGGCCACGGCGCAGACGGTGAAAGTGGATGTTACGGCCGGAAAGGCCATCGAGTTTGATCCCGACAAAGCCATGGGCACCTCGCTCGACATTTTGCCGGCCAAGGATTTCGACAAGGACTTCAGCGACCCAATCATCAAAGAGAGTTTGTCGGCAGGCTGGGGGCCGATGACGTACCGGCAAAACACGGAACTGACCTACAACGCATGGCACTGGAATCCGAACGGCACGTGGAGCGACGAAAAACATAAAAACGGATACTTCGTGGGAAGCGCCGAACCCAAGGAATTTCTGCGCCAGTCTTTCGGATACCGCTTGACGCATCGCGGAACCACGCGCAGTGATTCGGGGCAGTTCGAATCTTCGCGCATGACCGACGGTGATGCGAGCACGTATTGGAAGAGCAATCCCTATCTGACCTCGAAGTTCACCGGGGAACCGGATTCCGCGAATCCGCAGTGGGTGGTCATTGATTTCGCTTTGCCTCAGGAGATCGATGCCATTCAGATTGCTTGGGCCAGCCCCTACGCGACCCAATACGTGGTTGAGTACTGGACCGGCAAAGAAGACGCGCTGATGAAGCCGCTGGCGGGCACCTGGGTGAAGTTTCCGCACGGAGAAGTGACCAATGGACCGGGAGGAAACAAAGTGCTGCGGCTTGCCGATCACCCGCTAAGCACACGCTTCCTGCGCATATGGATGACGGAATCGTCCAACACTTGCGATACCCACGGCAGTGACGATCCGCGAAACTGCGTGGGCTACGCCATTTCGGAGATTTCAGCCGGAAACTTCAATGCGCTCGGGCAGTTTGTGGACCTGGTGAAACACACTCCCAGCCAAGCGCAGACATTGACGCAAGCATCGTCCGTGGATCCGTGGCACACGGCCGATGCCATCATCCCTACGCGGATTCAGACCGGGTTCGACCTGTTCTTTAAAAGCGGCTACACGAATAACCTGCCGGCGATGATTCCGATTGCCATGATTTATGCAACCCCGGAAGACAGCGCGGCGGAACTGGCCTACATCGAAAAACGGGGGTACCCGGTTTCCTATGTTGAAATGGGAGAGGAGCCTGACGGCGCGTACATGTTGCCGGAAGACTACGCCGCGTTTTACGTACAGTGGGCGAAAGCATTGCACAAAGTGGATGCGAAACTGAAACTCGGCGGTCCGGTGTTTACCGGGGAAAATGAAGACATCAAGGTTTGGCCGGATGCTCAGGGGCGCACCTCCTGGCTCGGCCGCTTTCTCGACTATCTGAAAGCTCACGGGCGAATGGAGGATTTGGCGTTCATGTCCTTTGAACACTATCCGCTGAATCCGTGCGAAATTAACTGGTCGGATCTGTATCGCGAGCCGCAACTGCTAGGCGGAATCCTGAAAACGTGGCGGGAAGACGGAGTGCCGGCAAACGTGCCGCTGATGAACACGGAGAGCAATGTGTCATGGTCACTGACGGATCCGATGCAGGATCTGTTTGCGGGCTTGTGGTTGGCAGACAGCGTAGGGGCATTTCTCGAGCAGGGTGGTCCCGGAGCAGTCTACTATCACTCGCCGATCCAGCCGGAGCCGTTGCGGCCGGGGTGCCAGGCCTGGAGCACCTACGGAAACTTCGTGGCCAATGAAAAGTTGGAAATCCGGCAGCACACCGCACAGTATTTTGCCAGCCAAATGCTGAATCTGGATTGGGTGAAACACCGTGGCGGCATCCATGAATTGCATCCAGCATCGGCGGATCTGCAGGACGACGCGGGTCATCAACTGATTACCGCGTATGCAGTAAAGCGTCCCGATGGCGAGTGGTCGCTGCTGATCATCAACAAAGACCCGAGCAACCCTCACCAGGCCAGGATCACCTTCGAAGATAATGGTAAGGAATCAGCGGCAGGATTTACCGGCCCAGTGAAGATGGTTACTTTCGGTGCCGCGGAGTATGTGTGGCACTCCTCGGGAGCGACCAGTCATGCCGATCCGGATGAGCCGCCAAAACGAAGTACCGTCGAGGGGAAAAACGGGCTGACGGTCACGTTGCCGAAAGCATCGATCACGGTGCTGAGGGGAAAAGTCACCGGGCTGTAGGGCTTTGGCAGCGATCCGTGTGACCCGGAGGCCGCGAATGGTCGCGTCGAATCAATGCTTGGGTGCGTGGTCAAATAATCGAGTAGAATCGATAGCCTAACGGGGAACAGGTGACTTCGGAACTCAGAACATCATTGCTCGTGTGCCTACGAACAGAACTGGTATGAACCGACTTGCGAGCTGGCGTGCATTAGCGCCACTGGTACTGACACTCGCCGCGTTCGCATGCAGTGCTTACGGGCAGGAACGGGCGGCCATCAGCGGTACGGTGCTGGACGCGACCAACGCGCCCATCCAGGGAGCGCAGATCCAATTTCGTTCCTCGACTGGTGTGACCACCACCGGCAGCGACGAACAAGGGCGGTTTCGCATCGAAGGAACGGAAATTGGCGGAACCCTGGTGGTGAGCTTTCCGGGTTTTGCCACTGTAACGCGAGAGATACGCGCGCGAGCCTCCATTGGGGGCTTACAAATCGTGATGACTCCCACCGCGGGACTTCAGCGTATTGAGGTACAAGGTAACACAGGGGATCGGATTCCCGCAGTTCCCGCAAGCACATTCGAAATCTCCTCGGAGGCCGTGGACCTGTCCGGGAGCATGGCCGTTGACGATATCTTGAGACAAGTACCGGGTTTCAGCACCTTCCGCCGCTCCAGCAGCTTATTCGCAAATCCCACCTCGCAGGGCGTGTCGCTGCGCGGAGTGGGTGCCAGCGCCACCAGCCGATCGAACGTCCTCCTGGACGGGATTCCCCTGAACGATCCATTTGGCGGATGGGTGTATTGGCAGCGCATTCCGCAACAAGCCATCGAAACGGTGGAAGTGGCGAACGGAGGAGTTTCGGATCTATATGGAGGTGGGGCACTGGGAGGAGTGGTGAACATCCGCACGCGTTCGGATGAAGCAGCCTATGCTAACGGCGAATTAGCGTTCGGCAGCATGAGCACTCCGGACTTTTCTTTTGCGGCCGGAGCCCCAATCGGGAAATGGACGTTGTCCGGAGCAGGGCAAGCGTACCAGACACAAGGATACATTTCCGTGCCACCGGATCAGCGCGGCTCAGTGGACACCAGTTTGGGTTCGGGAGCCCTGGCCGGGTATCTGGAAGCAGCAAGAAATCTTGGAGAGCGGGGCAGGATTTTCGTGCGCGGGAGTGACTTCGGAGAGAGTTCCAAAGATGGCACACCGTTGACCAAGAATGACACCACCATTCCGGAGTTGGATTTGGGTGTGGATTGGAGCTCGACGGAGGTGGGAACTTTTGCGGCGCGAGTTTATGGATCGCGGGAACTGTACCACCAAACCTTTTCGGCGGTGGCGCTGAACCGGGATAGCGAGTCATTGACCGACGTGCAAAGGAATCCGTCGCAACAAGTGGGTTTTGTGGGCACGTGGTCGCGGCTGTTTGCGGAAAAACACAAGGTTGCCGCGGGACTGGAAGCGCAGGATGTACGCGGGCACAGCGAAGAGACTAACTATCATTTGGGGGCGAAGACCGCGCTGGTCGATGCCGGTGGCCGACAGCACAGTTTGGGGGTTTTCGGGCAAGATGCTTACGCATTCGCGCGCGGCTGGGTGTTGACGTTTGGCGCGCGAGTGGATACGTGGAACAACAATACCGGCTATCAGGACCGCACACCTCTGCCTGGGGGGACGCTATCAACCGTTGCGTTTCCCAATCGCTCGGAAACGGCATTCAGTCCGAGGGTGTCGCTGCTGAAGACTTTTTCGAAGGGCACCGCCGTGAGTGTGTCGGTATATCGCGCGTTTCGTGCGCCGACCTTAAACGAGCTGTACCGAAACTTTCGAGTGGGAAACGTATTCACGATGGCCAATCCGGCATTGACCGGCGAACATTTGACCGGAGGAGAAGCAGGTATCAGTCAAATGTGGTGGCAAAACCGGTTGACCGTGCGCGGAGATTTTTTTTGGAGCGACATTGCCGATCCTGTTGCCAATGTCACTTTGACGACCACACCCGCATTGATCACGCGAGAAAAGGAGAATCTCGGCGTGATCCAGGCACGAGGTTTCGAACTTGGTGGTCAACTACGGGTGACTCGACAGATACAGGTCAGCGCCGCGTACCTGTTTGTGAACAGCATTGTATTGAAGTACGCGGCAAACCCGGGCTTGCAAGGCAATTTCCTTCCACAAGTGCCGCAAAACCAGTTCACCGCGCAGATCAGCTATACCGGCAGGACCTGGACAGTTGGAATGCAGGCGCGTTTCTCTGGAAACCAATTTGACGATGATCAAAACCTGTTGCCACTCGGACGGGCCTTTTCCCTCGACGCGCAGGTATCGCGCAAATTAGGCAAGCGCACCTCGCTGTTCTTTGCGGCGCAGAACTTGACCAACGACCGGTTTGGAATTGAAGCCACGCCCGTTTTGGTCGTAGGTCCGCCCATATTCGTGAGAGGCGGCGTGCGCTTCGCACTGCGCTGACGCGTGCGAGACGGGCGCGGCTAACAGTGACGGGGAATCATCAGGAACTCGTCGAGCAATAGCAAAGCCAGAGCGGCGGAATTGTGGCGAAGCACGCCATGTTCCAGCACCAGGTTGCCGGAGACAAGCCGCACTTTTAGTTTCAGCACATTCTCGCGATCGATCACTACCGGTTCCGCGCCTTCTGCTCGATAGCGCGCGGCTACTTCCGGCGAAATGGATTGCCGGTTGGCCACCACGGCGTCGATCACGCGTCCGGAGACATGCTGGTTGATGGCACGGATATGATCAGCAAGCGCGTAATGGGTGGTCTCGCCGGGCTGGGTCATGAGGTTGGCGATATAGACACGCGGGGCTTTGGAACGCGCGACGGCTTGAGCGATTTCCGGAATGAGCAGATTGGGAATCACACTAGTGTAAAGCGACCCGGGGCCCATGCAGATGAGATCAGCTTGCCGTATCGCTTCGATGGCGGTGGGAAGTGGACGGACGCGGCGCGGATTCAGTTCGATTTTGCGAATGGGAACGCGGCTGCGGGAGATGCGAGTCTCGCCATGAACCCGCCGGCCGTTTGCCAGAGTGGCCACCAGGTGCACATTCGAGAGAGTAGAAGGAAAAATACGCCCGCGAACGGCCAGCACCTTGCTGGACACGCGAATCGCTTCGGCAAAGTCACCGGTCACGTGAGTCAATGCCGCAAGAAATAAATTGCCAAAATTATGGCCGCGCAGACCACGCCCGGCGTGGAACCGATACTGAAACAGTTGGCTCAGCAGCGGTTCATCCTTCGACAGCGCCACCATGCAGTTGCGGATGTCACCTGGAGGAAGTATGCGATTTTCGCGGCGCAAACGTCCGGAGCTGCCGCCATCATCTGTGACCGTGACAATAGCGGCCAGGTCCGTTATGGGACGATCCATCGTCGGATGATGATCGCTGCGGCGGACTACGTGTTCCCGCAACCCTCGCAACAGTGCGGACAGACCCGTCCCCCCGCCCATAGCCACGATACGCAACCCAGCGGAAGACCCCGGTTTCAGGGGAGGCTTATTCATGAAAGACCACGGCTACTCCATTATTCAACGAGGAGGACAGCGCCGCACGAATTACTTATGGGGATTGCCACAACGGAGCGAGGGCAGCACCCAGCGCAGCGATCCCGCTGCGATTGCCAGAACGCACCGGGAATCAACTAGCCCGAATAGCCATCCTTCTCAGGATACAGCAACTCCGTGAAGCGCGGGTCTTCTTGGAGGAAATTGAAATCTTCGTCGTTGCGCGCATGGTAGCGGTTTGCCGAACGCAGCTCGATGGCGATCTTCAGATTAGCCAATGCGGAATCGGCTTCACCGGTCAGGCAGTCCAGAGCGGCCAGCGCGTAATGAATATGATCCGCTTTCGGAGCAAGCTTGCGGGCTTTCTCCAGACTTTCGCGGGCTTCGTCCCAACGCCCGAGATTCATCATCGCCACGCCGCGCTGATAGTGGTCCTCGGGACCTCGGGGATTCTGATCGACGGTGGGATTCATACGCTGTTCAGCGATGCGCAGGTGAGTGCGCGCGCGATCGGCCAGTTCCTTGCTGGGACCGGCAATGACGCGTTCGAGTTCCTGTTTCGCCCGCTGAAACTTCTGCTGATGGAAAAGGCTCATGGCCTCTTCGTACAGTTTCATTTGCGCTTGCACCAGCGGGTCCACCAGCTCGACACCGCCGCGTTGCGGGGGATGGTCCTGTAAGCTGTTTGTTTTCTTTGACTTGTGCTTATGAAGGGCCGAGGGTTTGGCCCGGCTTGCGGAGGACTTATGCACTTTGGCCATGGCGCGAATGTAGCAAACACCTAAGCGTCCGTCAATGTAGGCAAACACCCTGTGGAAAGTGCATAGTTTGACACCTTTACCGTGAAGCGGCATGTGCGAAAATAAGCTAGCTGCAACCGGAGATTCTCCGGGAAACTAGAAGCGTAACGCAGATGACGGATGGCGCGTCGCAGGTGCTCTTGCCTACCCTGACGCGTGTAGTATAAGTATAAGAACGGACTCAGGTTGACGACTCGTGCCTTTCATCAATTTTCCTGCGCGCGAAATTAATTGCAAGCTGGTGTACTACGGTCCGGGTCTTGGTGGAAAAACCGCGAACCTACAGTGGATTTATGACCACACCGGGCAAAACCAGAAGGGCAAGATGGTGTCGCTGGCGACCGAGACCGACCGCACGTTGTTCTTCGATTTCTTACCTTTAGACCTGGGGACGGTGCGCGGATTTAAGACGCGCTTTCACTTGTACACAGTGCCTGGTCAGGTGTTTTATGAGGCGAGCCGAAAACTGATCCTAAAAGGCGCGGATGGCGTAGTGTTTGTTGCGGATTCGCAAGAAGAGCGGCTGGATGCGAATTTCGAAACACTCGAAAACCTGCAGGAGCATTTGAAAGAACACGGGTTGAACTTCACCACCATCCCGTATGTTTTGCAGTTGAATAAGCGCGACTTGCCGAATGCTATGTCTGTGGAAGAACTGACCAAGCAACTGCAGAAGAAGGGCGAACCAGTGCTGGAGGGCATCGCAATCAACGGGCAAGGTGTTTTCGAAACGCTAAAAGAACTGGCGAAAATGGTACTGGCGGAACTCAAGAAGAGCGGCTAGAACTCACTGGTTCAACTTGAAATTTACCTCGAAGACCGTAAGCATAGAAACGGGTTTCCCGTCGTAACGGGCGGGCCGACACCCCCACGTCGCTAAAGTCTTCAATGCGTTCTCGTTTAATCCGCCTGGGAGACCCCTAATAATTCGCAAGTTTTTTAGATGCCCATCTGTCCAGACAATCGCCTCGACAAGGATTGTGCCCGATACGTGTTCTCTTCTGGCTTCTTCCGAGTAAGGTGGATTGGGCATGTAGTAGCAGGAAGGCAAAGACATGCCAGGGCGATAATGATAGACATCCTGGCCATCGATAGTGTTGCCTAAAGCCGGAACAGGTGAAAGACCGTCGGACGATGACAGATCGACATGAGATAAATCGACCTGCAACCTACCCTTCACGCTAAGGGCTTTACGATGCAAATCTCCCACATTGATCAGCTGAGCAGAGACTTCAAGAGAGTTGTCGCCGAGATTGGCGAGTTCGCCGACGATCACAGCATCAGCATTTAATTTTCTGGCAAGCCACCGGGCCGTTGCTGCGGACTCCTGGCCTTCAGGGGAAAAACGCTCCTCATCGAGCAGATTGCGAAAGCTAGGGCGGTCGACGACTGCAAAGGACTTTTCGCCCTGGGACAGTTGGATGGCAAGGGCGTCCGCCAATTGGACTGCGAACGGAGGAGAACCTTTGCCGGGATACACAAAGTTGGTTACGAGGATTCTGCACTTACCTGAATGGCAGCCGATCTCCCCTGCGTTGCCGGCGATTTGCCTGGCGAGTGGCGCGAGAACGCTGGTGAGCGAAGCCGGGGAGGCCGAACTGGGCGGGACCTGTTGTCGAGCGCGAACTGGCACCGAGACAAAGTATGCACAAAGAGCGAAAATCAATATGAAACGGGCGGTTCCAAGGTCTTTCACTGATGGGCAGTTTACCACAAAGGAACAGGATCAACGAAAGCAGCCCATGAGTGGCAGTGTATCCCCTTAGAAGCTGGCGGAGGCCGCAGCTTCCGAGTCGAACGTTGGGATTGCTTCGACCAAGCGGGTGACCGTCAGCGCATCGCGCACCCGGCCCTGCCCGCAAACCAGATGGAGTCCACCACCTTGGCGAGCAAGGGAGATGGAAAGCTTAACCAGCGCGGAGATCCCGGAGCTGTCGATTTGCGGAATATCGTTAAGATTTACTACGAGCTTGCGCGCGCCGCGCTGCACCAGGTTCTGGGTGAAGTCATTGAGGTGTTCGCTGGGCTCGCCGATGGTAAGGCGTCCATGGACCTGAAGGTAATGAATGCCGCCGGTTTCCCGCGCAGAGACTTCCAAAGGTGGATGAAGCGTCATTGAACTCCCCTCAGACCGGATATTTCGATAATGGCCGGCAAGGTTGCCGCCAGCGTTGCTAGCCCAAGCATTATACGATGAAGGGTATGCAGAACAAATTGATACAAGCCGCCCGGCATCCCTGGGAGGTGTCCACCCAGGAGGCGCGCGCGATCCAGGAACAGCTACGCCAGTTGTGGGAAGGCCGGGATCGGCTTGGGCGGATTCGCACCGTTGCCGGGTTGGACGCAGCATTTGTCGTGACCGAATCACAAGCGATCCGAAAGAAAATTAGCCGGTGGGAACAGATGCGGGAGGCCAACCAAGCGATCGGGTGCGTGGTGGTTTTTCGCTATCCCCAAATGGAGGAAATCACGCGAGCCTTTGCCATCGTGCCGCTACAATTTCCCTACGTTCCGGGTTTGTTGAGTTTCCGGGAAATTCCGGCATTGCTTGCCGCTCTCGAAAAACTTGGCGATTTGCCGGACCTGCTGTTTTGTGACGGCCAGGGGTACGCGCATCCACGCAGTTTCGGACTGGCCAGCCACTTGGGAGTGTTGCTGGACAAACCGTCCATTGGTTGCGCCAAGAGCATCTTGATCGGCACCCATGACGCGCTCAAGAACAAGGCCGGGAGCTGGACGGAACTGATCGATGAGAAGGCCGGTGGCGAGCGGATTGGGGCGGTTGTGCGCACACGGGATGGGGTACAACCGGTGTATGTGTCGTGCGGAAACCGCGTCAGCCTGGAGACAGCCATTCGCTTCACGCTCAATGTCACCGACGGATACCGAATTCCCCGCCCGACCCGCGAGGCCGACCGATTTTCCAAGGCCATCAAGAGGAAGCTGTTGCTGGGGGAGCTATCCGAAAAATGAATCGCCGGTAGAAAAATTTCAAAGTGCGTTCCAGGAGTGCCGGTGCGTATAATCTGCCTACACGGTGGTGCGTCCCTAATTGCTAAAGCGAATGAGAAGAGAAGGATCGACGCTCCGATCCATTCGCCCTCGGAGAACTCGATGAAGCGCATGGGTATTGCCTGTTGTACCGTACTGGCCCTGGTGCTGCTTGCTGTTCCGTTACAAGCCCAACAACCTCCGGCGTCCCCCGCAACTGCTTCCGCAAGCGTTTCCTCACCAGAAGTTCCGCAAAGCGTCACAGATAAATTGGGTCAACTGGAACAGAAGGTCACTGCGGCGCAATATTCGGCGGACAACGCCTGGATGCTGGTGAGCGCGGCCCTGGTATTGATGATGACCGGGCCAGGATTGGCGCTGTTTTACGGTGGGCTGGTGCGCCAGAAGAACGTCCTGGCTATCATGATGCAAAGTTTCTTGCTGATGGCGCTGATTACGGTGTTGTGGGCTTTAGTCGGCTACAGTCTGTGTTTTGGCGGGAACGGTCCGTTCATTGGCAACTTCCAGATGGCGTTACTGCGTGGTGTGGGAGCATTGCCCAACCCGGACTATGCAGGAACCATCCCGCAAACCACGTTCATGGTGTATCAGTTGATGTTCGCGATCATCACCCCGGCGCTGATTACCGGAGCAACCGCAGAGCGCATGAAATTCTCGGGCACGGTGTTGTTCATGACCCTGTGGTTTTTGCTGGTATATGCGCCCATGGCGCACATGGTGTGGGGCAAAGGTGGTTTTCTGAACGCCGCGCTTGGCGGAAAATTCCCGACCCTTGATTTTGCGGGGGGAACCGTTGTGCATATCACTTCCGGGGTTTCCGCGCTTATTTGTGCTTTGTATATGGGCAAACGGGCAGGCTATCCCAAACAGCCCATGCCGCCGCACAGTTTGGTGCTGAGTTTCACGGGGGCGTGCCTACTGTGGGTGGGTTGGTTCGGTTTCAACGCCGGCAGTGCTTTGGCGTCCAACGGATTGGCCTCCAGCGCGTTCGTGGCCACGCACTTTGGCGCGGCCGCAGCGGCAGTGGGCTGGAGCCTGGCGGAATGGATCAAGAACGGGCGTCCCAGCGCCTTGGGCGCAATCTCCGGAGCGGTCGCCGGACTGGTGGCCATCACACCGGCGGCGGGATTTGTCGCACCGTTCCCCGCGCTGGCCATCGGCTTCATTGCAGGAATTGTCTGCTTCTGGATGGTCACAAGATTCAAGGCCATGTTCGGCTACGATGATGCCCTGGACGCTTTTGGCGTGCATGGCGCCGGCGGGACGATTGGCGCGCTGCTTACCGGAGTGTTTGCGCAGATGGTGATTAATCCCATTTTTGGAGATGGTAAGGCCGTCGGCGGCTTGGACGGGCACTGGGGACAAGTCGGTAATCAGTTGGTAGGGGTGTTGATCGCGTGGGGCTTAGCGATCGTGGGTACGATCATAATTCTGAAGGTAGTGGATGTAATTACCGGCGTGCGCGTTCCTGAAGAGCACGAGCTGGAAGGCTTGGACATCACGCAGCACGGCGAAGAGGCGTACAACTTGGAGGTGTAAGGCCAGGTGGTTGACAACTCGAGGCGGGAGCAGAGATTCGTATGATGAAAATTGAAGCGATCATTCAGCCGTCGCGATTCGAATCGGTAAAGGAAGCGTTACTGGAAATAGGCGTGGAAGGAATGACGGTAACGGAAGTGCGCGGCCATGGGCGGCAGAAAGGACACACCGAGGTATACCGGGGACGGGAGTACACCGTGGACCTGCTGCCCAAGGTGAAAGTGGAAGTAGTGCTGCCGGATCAACTGGTGAATCGGGCGGTGGACGCGATCTTGAAGAGCGCCAAGACTGGAAAAATAGGAGACGGTAAAATATTCTTGTCGCGGGTTGAAGAAGCAATCCGGATCCGGAACGAGGAACGAGGGGAAAGCGCGCTCTGAAGACCAGTATGTCCTCGCCCCGCCGAACTCTAGTTGCCAGTATTCGCCCGAAGAACAACATGGAAGAATCGGTGACACCGCTGTCGGTGTTGGGGCCGCAGTGCGAGGCACAACGAGAGCGGATTCGTAAACTATTCGAGACCGGAGCCAGCGCCCAGGAAACCCTCAGGCAGTTGTGTGAACTGGCGGACGGAACCATTCGCAGGGTATTTGGCGAGCTGCAGAATGTCCGCGAGGGCGGAACTCAAGGGTTGGCGCTGCTGGCACTGGGCGGGTACGGCCGCGAGGTGTTGTTCCCCTATTCCGACCTGGATTTGCTGTTCCTGTTCGCCAACGAAAAGATCGAGCAAGAGTCGCGCCCCTTAATTGGGGAGTTCTCCCGCACCTTGTGGGACCTGGGTTTCCGGGTCAGTTCCGCAGGACGCTCCATCGACGAGTGCAAGCGAATCGAGCAGGACAATGCGGAATTTCATTTGGCGATGTTGGATCGGCGGTACCTGGATGGCGACAAGGCTCTGTTCGAAAAACTGGATACAAAAATCCTGTTGGTAGCCGAGAAGCAAGCCCGCCCGTTCTTGTTGGTGGAATTGCAGCGTTTGACGCGAGATCGTTTAGGACGTTATGGAAACACCATCTTCCACCTGGAACCCAACGTGAAGGATGCCCCGGGTGGGATGCGTGATTTCCATTCCACCCTGTGGATGCGCCAACTGGCGGGCGACCGTCGCGATCCTCGCTTCAGCCCCATGAACGAAGATGAGTTGACCCGCAACGCGGTGGAATTTCTGAGCGCCATTCGCTGTTTTCTGCATTACAGCAACGGCCGAAACGACAATACCCTGACTTATGAATTGCAAGCACAGGCGGCCGAGCGGTCCTTGGGAATCGATGACAATTTGCGACGCAACGCCGCGGAATGGATGCGCCTCTATTTCCGGCATGCCCGGACGTTGAACCGCCAGCTATTGCGGTATGTGGACCAGCGGCCTCCCGCGACGCTTTCCCTGCGCCAACGGCTGATGAATGCAGCCATGGGCTCAAAAGCGGAAGTTCCCAGTGGCAGCCCATACATCATTCGTGATGGGCTGCTGGAGATTACCAACGAACAGGCTTTTGCCGACCGCAATGTGACCTACTCCTTAATGGCGGAGGCGTCGCGTTCTGGTGTGCCGCTGAGCCGCGACGCCGAACGCAGCATCGCCTACATCATGGGGCATCCGGAATTGTCGCACCGAAATTCGCGAATCACCTGGGCTAGCTTGTCGGAGATTTTAGGGGCCGACTATCCGGCGGTGGCCTTGCGGCCAATGCACCGGCTGGGACTGCTGACCGAAGTGTTGCCGGAATTTCGCGCCATCGATTCGTTGGTGGTGCGCGATTTCTATCACCGTTACACGGTGGACGAGCATTCCCTGCGCACCATCGAGCACCTTCAGGAATTGAGCGACCCGCAAGAATCGCTGGGCAAACACTTCGCCCCGCTATGGCGTACGGTAGAACGCCGGGACTTGTTGATCCTCTCGCTGCTTCTGCATGACGTGGGCAAAGGCATGCCCGTAGAAAATCATGTGACTGGGAGTTTGCAGGCTTTGGAGATTGCGTCGGATCGTCTCAAGCTTGCGCCCGAAGAGAAGGCCGAAGTCCATTTTCTGATCGAGCACCATTTGGACATGTCCGCCACGGTGCAACGCCGCGACATTTTCGATCCGGCGACGGTCTCAGGATTCTCGCTGACAGTGGGAACCCACGAACGGCTGCAGCGACTTTGCCTGCTCACCTACGCGGACATTCATGCGGTGAACCCGGAAGCTCTGACGCCATGGAAAGCCGAGATGCTTTGGCAGTTGTTCGTGGCCACCTCCAACCATTTCAGCCGGACCTTGGACCGCGATCGTTTGCATGCCTCCGACGAAGCGCCCTTGTTGGAACAGGTGCGTGTACAAGCGGGGGGAGCGAACAAGAAAGAAATCGAGCGGTTTCTCGAAGGCTTTCCGCGGCGGTACCTGGCGGTGCATTCGGCACAGGAAATCGCCGGGCACTTTGCGCTGTACCGCAAGCTGGGCACGGATCCGGTGCAGACCGAACTGAAGAAAACGCAACACGCGTATGCGCTGACGCTGCTTTCCGCGGACCGGCCGGCCTTGTTTGCCACCATTGCCGGTGTGCTGTCGGCCTGGGGCATGAACATTGTGAAGGCCGACGCGTTCGCCAACGCGGCGGGCGTGGTTCTGGACACCTTCCACTTCACGGATTTGCACCGCACTCTGGAACTGAACCCCGGCGAAATCGGGCGCTTCCAGCAAAGCCTATCCGACGTGCTGAACGGGAAACAGCCGCTGGAACCGCTGATGAAGGGCCGGTTGGCATCGTCACTGGCGCGGCCGCCCAAGGTGGCTGTGGCCACAGCCATCAATTTTGATGATGATTCCTCGGATCATTGCACGTTGATGGAGGTTGTCACGCAGGACCGTCCCGGACTGTTGTACGGAGTCGGGTCCGCGCTAGCACGCCTGGGATGCAACATCGATGTGGCGCTGATCGATACCGAAGGGCAAAAGGCCATTGACGTCTTCTATCTCACGGCGCAAGGACAGAAGCTTCCGGCGCAAAAGCGCGAATTGCTTCGCGAGGTGCTGCAGGCGACCCTGGCCTGAAGCGATCGCATTCCCACAATCAAAGTTAACTCCGTGGACCGTGTGCGCTAGCATGTGTCGGGACGTGCGAGCCTGGTCGATGGTCTCGCAGAAGGAGAGCCCATGATCCTGCGACTGGCCAAGACCGCCCTGGTGTTTGCGGTGGCGTTCTACGCCGCGCTCATTGTGTTCAATAACCTCTTCGATTATCAAACCAACTATCAGTTCGTTCGTCACGTCATGGCCATGGACTCGATTTTCGAAAACAGCCGGGTGACGTGGCGCGCGGTTAGTTCGCCCACTTGGCATGCCCTGTTCTATTGGGTGATCATCGGTTCGGAAGCGGCCAGTGCGGTGCTGTGTTGGTGGGGAGCGGTACAACTGCTGCGGTCGCTGAACGCAGACGCACTGACATTTCGAAAAGCGAAGGATATCGCGATTGCCGGGCTTACACTGAACCTGCTGATCTGGTTGCTGGCGTTTCTCAGTGTCGGCGGAGAATGGTTTTTGATGTGGCAATCCAAAATCTGGAATGGCCAGGAAGCGGCCTTTCGCATGTTTTGCGTAGTGGGCATTGTGTTGCTTCTGCTGTCGCAAACAGAAGCGGCGGTTGACCGGGTATGAATAGCGGGTTGAGTTACGTAGCCATGCTGGCCATTGCGTTGGCTGAAGCGCGCCTGGGACTCCAAGAAGGCGGTATCCCTATCGGTGCAGCGATTTTCGATCGCAACGGCAAATTGATGGGCGCCGGACACAATCGCCGCGTGCAGCAAGGCGATCCCTCCATTCATGGGGAGACTGACGCCTTTCGAAATGCCGGCCGGCAAAAGAGCTATCGGCAACTGATCATGGTCACGACCCTGGCGCCGTGTTGGTATTGCAGTGGTTTGGTGCGGCAGTTCGGATTCGGTACCGTTGTCGTTGGCGAAAGCCGCAATTTCAAAGGCGGGATCGACTGGCTGCGCTCGCTGGGAATAGAGGTAGTCGATTTAGATTCGCGGGAGTGTTTTGAACTACTGGCGGATTACATTCGCGCCAATCCCGAGGTGTGGAACGAAGATATCGGCCAAGAGCCAGAGACGACGCAGTGGGTTCCTTAGCACGGAATGCACATTCCGCGGTGGCCAAGCTCTCCCCAACCGCCGCAGCAGAACTGCCCACTCCACCGCGTTGACTCATGTTGTACAAAACCGGAACGGCCATGCGGGAGAGAACCGTTGAAGCAACCTCACAACGCACAACGAGGCTCGTCCACAGAATAAGGATCAGCAGTCGCGCGCACGAGGCTCCAGCGCAACAGAAGCTGCTGCACTGGTTCCAGCCCATCGGACAGATTGACCATTGCATTCCTCAGTTGCTGCGACTAAAGTCACAGCCGTGGATGGGGAAATCCTGCAGATTACCTGAACAAGTGTCCTTCGCTCCCCTTGCATAGACGAAAGATCATCGGGAGATTCCATGAAAGTCGACAGAAGAATTTTTGTGGCCACAGTGGTCTGTCTCGTCGTGGGGCTGGCAGCGGTTCGCGCCGCGGCCGGTGAGAATCGATCGCCGTCTACTGCTCCGGGGGAGCAATGCGTGGAATGTCACGCAAAGACGACGCCGAACGTCGTGAACGACTGGAAACTGAGCAAGCACTCGGCCGCGGGGATCGGGTGCGAGGCGTGTCATGGAAGTGAGCACGCCACTGCACAGGATGCCAGCAAGGCGAAGATTCCAACCCTGGAAACGTGCGGGCAATGCCACGCGGACCGGGTCGAGCAGTTCAAAAAGGGGAAACATGCGATCGCGTGGGCAGCTATGGAAGCCATGCCTACGATTCATTATCAGCCGATGGCCATGACGGAAGGTATGAAGGGTTGCGGGGGCTGCCACAAGATCGGATTGAAATCGCCTGAGCAAATCGCGACGCTCGCGAAAACGGGAACACGTTTTGGCAATGCCTCGTGTGATTCCTGCCACACGCGGCACACCTTCTCATTGGAGGAGGCCAGGTCGCCCCAGGCATGCAGGACCTGTCACATGGGATTTGACCACCCGCAGTGGGAGATGTACTCGTCGTCGAAGCACGGCGTGCGCGAAGAGTTGAAGCAGCTAAAAATTCAAAACAGCGAGTCAGCCGCGCCGACCTGCCAGACCTGCCATATGCAGGGCGGCAATCACGAGGTTCGTACGGCGTGGGGTTTCCTGGCGGTGAGATTGCCGATGCCGGAAGACAAGGAATGGACAGCAGACCGCGTGACAGTTTTGCAAGCGCTGGGTGTTCTTGATCCGGCTGGCCAGCCCACCAAACTCCTGGAGGTCGTGAAGGGTGCCGATGTGGCCCGGCTTGACCAGGCTTCCTGGCAGACCGAACGCGACAAGATGCTCAAGACCTGCAACCAGTGTCACTCCCTGAATTTCGCCAAGGACCAGCTCCAATACGGCGACGACATGATCAAGAACGCCGATCACCTGATGGCCCAAGCGATACGAGAAGTGGCTGGTTTGTATAGGGATGGCGTGCTGCCGAAGCCGGCGAACTACCCCTATGCCTTCCCGGACCTGCTTACGTTCCACGACGCGCCAACGGTTGTCGAGCAGAAACTGTTCGTGATGTTTCTGGAGCACCGCATGCGGACTTTCCAAGGCACGTTCCACGCCAGCCCGGACTATGCCCTGTGGTATGGCTGGAGTGAAATGCACCGAGACTTGGCGGAGATCAAGGAACTCTCCGCGCAGATGAGGCGGGAACACTCCGCCGCTAAGTAGGCCAAGAAGTTGACGAGGGGAAGACGCTACTCGGGAGACTCCTGTTCGCGTTTCAGGCCAGACAGGTCCCTGACGATGATGGTGCGGCCGTTCAGTTCCAGGTAACCCTCGGCCTGTAGCCGCCCCAGGTTCCGCGACACCAACTCGCGCACCGTGCCAAGCTCGGCGGCAAGGTCCTGCTGGGTTTTGTTGAGTTCGACCTGGACCCCATCACTGGTTTTTGTGGAGCTGGCCTGCGCCAGGCGCACGATCAAACCGATCAGCCTCTGCCGCACCGTGGAAAACGACAGATCTTCGATGATTCCCACCAGGCGGCGCAAGCGCGAGCCGACCACCGCGATGACCTTCAATCCCACTTCGGGATGTTCGCGGCAGAAATCCTGAAAGTCTTTCCGGGAGATGAACACGACCTCGGCTTCCTCGGACGCTGCCGCCGACGCGGGATAGTTTCCGCCATCAAAGACAGGGAGCTCGGCGAACGAACTGCCGGGACCTTCCATGGAGAGAATCTGTTCCCGGCCGCTGGCGGAGACTTTGAAAATGCGAATCTTCCCGCGCCCAACGATGAATAGGCCCCGGCACGCGTCGCCTTCACTGAAGAGAATTTCGCCGCGGTCGTACTTCTTGCTACTCACGCGGCGTCGCAAAGCGGCCATTTCGTCGTCGCTCAAACTCGCAAACAGCGGAGCTTTGCGCAGCACTTTCTCGATGGGGTCGTTCATAGGTCTCTGGTCCCCACGAGCGCAGTCCCGCTGGGAACACGAGGTTCATTGTAATCGGAAAATGGACGGAGCACCCATGCAAGGGGAGGATAACGATCGCGAGTAACGACCCACGCGGCACAGAAACGCGGTCGGGCCGGTGCCGGACAGAAATATCACGGAAAGAGAATTCTCCAGAACATCGCAGAAGGCAGCGCGTCCTCGGGTATGCGCGGCCCGCGAAACCCTCAGGGCTGCACCGCCTCGAGCGCAACCGCCCGCGGAAACAAAATGTTGTTCTCAAGGTGAATGTGCTGGTGCAGGTCCGCTTCAAATTCCGGAAGGGCCCGATACAGCATTCGGTAGCTCATGCATCCGTCTTCCGGCACGGTGTAGCCCTTGGTGACCTGGCGCATCCTGCGCAGCAGTTCGCCCGCGGAGTCGTGTTCCATCATCATCATGCGCACTGGATTCTGCACGGCTCCGAACATGGCCGGCGCAGGACGGCCACCACTCTTCACCGCGGCTTCCAGTTGCACGATGTACGGGAAGAGCATGCGTTCTTCTTTTAGGAGATGCAGAGTGAGTTCCTCCGCGAGGGCCTGGAACGATACTTCAATGCTTTCGAGTTCCGGATGGTTTTGCCCGTGGACCCGGGCGACCTTCGCGATCAAATCGGTCAGACGGGGGATCTCCGCTCGCACGTAGGCGTGATGCTTTTCGACAATGTGCTGGACCAGCTCCGCAAGCGAAGCCGCTTGCCAGTCGCGATCATCTTTTTGTGCTGGTGTCTGCTCGAGGGCGTGCATCACTTCCTCGACACTGACCTTTGCCGCGGAACATGCCTGAGCCAGGGATCGTTCACCGCCACAACAGTAGTCGATGCCAAAGCTCTCGAAGATGCGCGCCGCCCCCGGATTCGTGCTGGCCAAGTCGCGTACCGTCCTCTCGCTCACCACTTGCATATGTGCCTCCCGCCCGCTGTTTGCGATGCCTAGGCAAGTATCAACGGCGGCGATGCACCCGAATATGACTTTAGTCACGCGGCTTGTCAGCCGCACTGCCGGCTGCCGTTTCACCGTGCGACTGCTGCCAGTCGTGACTTAAGTCATTTCTCGCTTTCTTCGTTGTAGCAATGATGGTGACGAGCCGCGTTGCTCACAGTCGGAAGGCGAGGAGAAGGCTGTGAAGGAAGAGTTGACGTACAAGTGGCTCCCCGTGATTGTCGAAGATGCCTGCACTGGTTGTGGGCTGTGCGTCGCGGCCTGTGCCCCCGCTTGCCTGGAAACCCAAAGCTCGGTAGCCACCCTTTCGAGGCCCGAAGACTGCGGCAGCGAAGAGCACTGCATCCGGGCCTGCCCGGAGGACGCGATTCACATGGCATGGCTACCTTCCGAAGGAGACCGTTCTCTCGGTTGTTGGCGGCCCGCGGAGCAAATCCGGGCTGGATTCTGCTCTGCGCCCGATGAGATTCCCGCCTGATCGCTTCATCTATGGCTCTGTTTTGCCCAAGGAAGTTGTTGCGGATGTTCCAAAGCAACCGTCGCAGAAGTCGTCAGAACCCAGCCGTAACTGGTACACTAAAACAATTAGGATAACCAGTAGGAAGGGCGTGTAGCTCAGCTGGGAGAGCACCTGCTTTGCAAGCAGGGGGTCGGGAGTTCGAATCTCCTCACGTCCACCATATTTTCAGTCACTTGCGAGTCAGCGGGTTCAGTGGCACCAGCGTTTGTGTCATGGTTTGTGCCATAACTGTCTTCTGAACTGCCCGCTGAGAGCATGTCCAGAGCCTTGCGCTTTGCCTCCATGCGGACGTGCGAATAGTGAGCGAGCATCTTTGGCGAAACGTGTCCCGCAATGCTCATAATCGTTTGGTCGCTGGCCAGAGACTCAGCAAGCTCCGTAATGGCATGGTGCCGCAGATCGTGAAAGCGTAGCCCGTGAGTAGGACTTTTGACATTGCTGATATCGGCTCCGCACTCAGGGTTTCGGCACTTCTTCGTCGGCTTCTGCAACTCACCGCAGTTCGGGCAATTTATCGCTCGGGTGAGGTTGCGCCACGCCCTGCGCCAGCCCGTCATCGGCTTGGTGGGATCAGGCTTTGCCAAGCCTTCAGCGTGCGGAAAGACGTACCAATCCGGCTGTGGCTCCGCCCCAAACAGCAGCTTAGCTCGCTCTCGCAGTTCGAGAATCGTCACCCATGCGGCCCTGTTAAGCGGAATGATCCTTTCCCCCGCGTCGGTCTTGGTCGCCCCTCTGCGAATGGTCAGGGTGTGCTCCATCAGATCAACGTCGCGCCACCGTAGCCCGCGAATCTCACAAGCCCGCATCGTTGTATTCAGGGCGAGCATCGCAGCGAGCCGGGCATTGTGCCACTCGGGTTTACTCGCAGCCAGCTTCAGTAAACGGAGCTTTTCGTCGTCCGCAAGAGCGCGTCCGACGCTGCGCCGCTCCGGCAATGGCTTTAGTTCCTCCGAAAACAGGTGCCATCGTCGTGCCCGTTTCAGGATGCGAGCCAGCCACGCAACTTCCATATTAATAGTGCGATTGCTCAGATTCTTCACGTTCCGGTCGATCCTGTATTCGCGAATCGCATCTAGCGTTATCCGCGTCAGTGGAGTTACGCCGAAATAGCCACGCAGAGGAGCAATTCGCTCTCGCGCGGTGACCATGCTGCGAGGAGCTAATTGAGCGGCCAGTTCGGCTAGAACACGGTCCGCCGCTTGGGTGAATCCCAGACGCGCAAATTTCTGGCTTGATGGTGCGAGCTTCCCCACGCTCGCCTGAGCGATAAGTTCCTTCTCTCGCGATTGAGCGGCGCGCCAATCTTTTGTGCGCAGAGGTTGTCTGTACCGCAAGCCATCCACCGAAAAATCCGTCCACCACCACTTACCGCGTTTGAAGAGTGCCATCGCCCTTACCTCGCTTTTGTTTGGACTGTGCAGTCCGCTCCCTCTGTCGGGCCTTACGATCTGCATTTCCGCAGCGGAGCGAGCAAAACCTTTGCGGCTTCTTACTGGTCGGGATGAACCAAGTTCCACAACGCTCGCAGATGGCCGCATCTCGGAAAAAGAGTGCAATCGCCAAAGCGGTCACGAAGTCCGTGCAGTACAAACCAGGGCTAAACTTTTTCGCACTCTCATCCCACCAGATCACAAAACGTGCCAGCCGCGCGTGCGCATTTAGTTGTCTGCCGAGTTCCGATAGTGGATGCCGCGTGCGACGCCACAAGCTTCTCACCGCGTTGGCTAGGTAGTTCTCCTTTGCAGCCGAGTCGGTACTTGGCTTCTTTTCGCCGAGCTTAGCCAATAATCCAGCAATCAGCTGTTCGTTACGAGCGGCCTCGATAGGAGCCTTCCGTTTGATATAGCTCTTGAGGTCGTCGTGCGACTTGTTTCCGATTGCCTGGAAAAGAAGCACGAGAGCTTTTAGTTCGGTGAGCGCGTCTTTCGAAATGGCGTTAAACGCTTGATTGAATTCGCTGTTGACGCGCTCCCAAATCTTGCGATCAAAGAGTCCTTTAACAGCGTCGCGCGGAACGATTCTGACCGGCATGTCTTCACCGTCGAATCTGATGATTCGCCCATCTCGCATATCGTACGGAAACGAATCCACCAAGATCGGAAGCCGCGTCACGCCATCGTCACGGTCACGGTATTTCATAGTTGGCGTGATATATACTAGAAGAAGCAGAAGGCGATTTCAAGTCCTTTCTGCGCAGGAGAAAATAAATGGCCGAGAACCTAACACCAAGCCAAGCGGCACGGCAAATGGGCACGACACTCGATTGGGTGTATCGGGAACTGAGGGCTGGCAGAATGCGCGGTGCTGTGAAGTCTGGCAAGCAGTGGAAGATACCAGCGCAAGTTGTAAAAGAACGCGCGAAGGCGAGAGAGCAGCAAAACAATGGAACGCCTGGCCTACAGCGTTAGAGAGGCCGCCGCGGCCCTCGGCGTGAGTACGCGGACCATCGTGCGCGAGATTAAGCGGGGACACCTTCAGGCGGTTCGTGTCTCGCGCCGAGTAGTAATCCCGACAACAGCTCTAACGCAATACCTAAAGAACGCGCCGGAGCACAACGTGTCCATTCCTGCATTCGCGGACCAAGAACACGACGAAGCAACGGTATCGCGTCCATGAGTGCACAATCACCCATTATCATTGGCGAGGGACGACTGCTTATCGACCGTGCCGATCAGATCACTACGAAAAAGATGCGATGGCTTTGGCCGAAGCGCATTCCGTTGGGAACCATCACAACCTTCGCAGGGATACCTGGCGAGGGCAAGAGCCTAGTTGTCGCGGACATTATCTCGCGCGTCACGCGGCAGCACAGATTCCCCGACGCGGAAAATCCTCTCGATGGTCCGGCTGAGGTCCTGATTATCTCTGGCGAGGATGATGCTGAAACGGCATTGGTACCACGGCTGGAAGCAGCGGGAGCCGATCTCTCCCGCATTCACGTAGTGAGAGCAGTTGTTCTCAATGAGAAGTCCAGTGTCCCCATTGAGCGCGAGGTTCGGCTTGACTCAGATGTCAAAAAGATCACAGACACTCTGCGCGACAATCCTGCAATTGCCTTTGTTGTGATTGATCCTGTGACGGACAGCCTCGGCGCTGTTTCGATGTATAAGGAGCAAGAGATTCGTGCCCTGCTGCGGCCCCTGCGGTCCAAAGGTATCGCTGTTCTTCTTGTCGCACACTTGAACAAGAAAGAGGGTTTGGCAGCGATTCATAGGGTTGGAGGCGCGGCAGCGTTCATCGGACTGGCACGGGCCAGCTGGCTCTTTGCAACAAATCAAGAAACGAAGCAGCGGCAGATGATACCACTCAAGAACAACTATGCGTCACGCTCCACCCCAGGAGTAGTTTTTGAATTGGAAGAAGTGCCGGTCAGGATCGAGGATAAGGATGAACTGGTTCCAAGGGTCAAATGGTTAGGTGAGTCGGATGTCGACGCAAATGACATCCTCGATGCTGCAATCCTGAGAGCGGATGCGAAGGCCGTCGCTATGGAGTTCCTCAAACAGATGCTGGCGGATGGTCCGAAGGAAGCAACCACGGTGGAAGAGGCAGCCAAACAGCAAGGTATTTCGAAAAGGACATTGCGGCGGGCCAAAGCCGAGCTTCGTGTCGAGAGTAGCAAACCGTTCGGTCCCAAATGGATGTGGTCGCTGCCATGACACTGTTAGGTTGCCACCGTGGATCTTTGTGGCCATGTGGCAATGTTGGCATTCTTGAGAGGGTTTCAGAGGGAGAATTGTCCTGTATACACGAGTATTTAGAGCACTTACGCGGCCACCTTGCCAAGATGGCCAAGGATGCCAACCCTTGCCGGGGAGCAGTACGCAAGGGGCTAGGTCGGCGATCCACGTAGAAGTGCTGAACGCAGTCGGTCGGCAAGAAAGCAAAAGGCCCGATTCGCCGTCGGGCCTCTCCGCCCTCTGTGCCAGTGCTGTAGCAGCTGAGCAGCCCCAGGAGTAGCGATGGCCTCAGACACTAAGAGCTTGGCAGACCAGCCCGTCTGTGTGGAACGCCTCACTACCGAATGCCCGACGCATGGCACTGTGCCTGTTGCCTGCCCGCGTTGTATCGGCAGGCGAGGCGGCAAGCGGCACAAAGGCACTAACTGGAAACGGAAACGACTGCAAGCGGGACATGGAAACAGCGCGGCGCTTGCTCCGGGCCTCACCTGTGCTGAAGGCGTTCATTGAGGATGCAGAGCTATTTCAAGGGCTAGGCGACAAACTTGGCCTGTCAGCAGAGAAACGCCGGGAGCTGTTTGCTGACATGGTTAGCTTCGACTTGGCCCTCGAACTTGAAGATCAAGACGACGAATGCCCCGGATAAGCGTTACTGGAAGAAAGCGGCTATCCGAACAAATTTCGCCCAGACAAAAACGTTTTGAAAGCTATTAATGGCGGTAAGAAGCCGTGGCCCCACGTGTCCTAAGCGGTAGAAACTGGCTAAGTTGTTGCAACTTGCTAGGCAATAGAGTCTGGTGTGTGTGACGCCGTCACGGTGTACCGCGTGGCGAAGACCCGTCTCAGAGTAAGAGTGCACGCTCAAACAGTTGGGCTGAATGCCGAGACAAAAAATCGACCGGCGTTGAGCCGAGGCGGAGATTTTTCCCTTGACATTCCTTTTTATAGGACTTCGGCGGTTTCCCCGTTAATCGGGACCTGACGATTAATTCTAAGTTGCCAACCACGGAACCGCATAAAATGGTGTGCAAAATGTTGCTGGAGCCGGTCCGATTGTCAGTAAGGGCAAGCTGACTCAGGGGGACACATTGGAGACACCAGTATTGCACAGGATATGTTTGGCGATGCTTGCCTTGAGTTCTCTTGGAACACCAACTCTATGTACTCCGCAAAACCCTCCCAGCCAAAAGGTCGATGTGATGATAGTTCCAGACATCACAATACAGAGTCAGGACTATGCCGACGCTCGCAAGACGTTCCACACGAAACTCCTGCGTGAAGGCCCTGCTCCACATCAAGAGGACTGCAAAACATCCAAGCCGCCTCTCGGCGTTTCCGAAATTGACTTTTCCTCGGGCGCACTGCGTCTAAGAGCTTGGCTGAATCGTCCTTCAACGCAGGATACAAATAAATACCCTGCAGTACTGTTCTTGCACGGTGGTTTTTGTTTTGACCAGTCTGATTGGCAAGAGACCGAAGCTTTTCGGGAAGCAGGTTTCATCGTAATGCTTCCAAACCGTCGAGGCGAAAATGGCCAACCCGGAAATTTCACGATGTTTTATGACGAAGTTGAGGATGTCATCAGCGCCGCTGAGTATCTGCGAGCGCAACCTTACATCGACCAGCGACGGCTATATGTAGCTGGGGTCAGCACAGGGGGTACGCTAACAATGCTCGCGGCATTGGCGTACCCTCATTTTCGTGCTGCTGCCTCGTTTTCCGGGTCTCCCGATGCGGTTGGGTACACGAGGCACGCAGTAGCCATCGGGGCTCAAGCAGACGTTCCCTTCGATTACCGCGACGCGAGAGAACTGCAGTTCCGGTCAGCGAGAGCCTACGCTGCCAGTTTCAAATGCTCCACACGCCTCTACTACGGAACGGAAGAAAAACACTTTGCACTGTCTACTGAACCGACCGCAAACCTTGCGAGAGAGCACGGACTCGATGTGCAGGCTGTTTCGGTTGAAGGTGGTCACACTAGTGCAGAAGACGCCGAGATACGAATGGCAATCGACTTCTTCGGCGAAGTGAAGTAAATACGCACAAGCGAAAACCGGAAGTAATCAGTCAACTCCTGATTTGTCCTGCCGGAAAGATACGTACTAAAACCCACTTGTCCGCGAACCCCGTTTGAACGTAGCCGCTGGCGCGGCAGACGCTTCGCGTGCTATGCTCAGCACGTCATGCCGCAAGGTGGCGCTTTTAACTGCGATTTGCGCTTTTCTCTGATTTTTGTAAGTCCTGCAAAATCACTAGACTACAGAAG
>DASPVD010000148.1:0-3444 GCA_035622555.1 Candidatus Eremiobacteraceae bacterium
GTGCTGCGTGACCGCGCCGCCACTGTGACCGGTATTTTGAACGGCGTGGATTACGACGAATGGAGTCCGGAGGCAGACAAATTTATCGTCGCAAAGTATTCGCCGCAGGATTTAAGCGCGAAAGCAAAGTGTAAGCAGGACCTGCTGACCGCTTTCGGTATCACGAATCCCGATCTGCAACTGCCGGTCATCGGTATTGTGTCGCGATTCGCCGCGCAGAAAGGCTTTGATCTGATTTCCCAGATCATGGATCGTTTGGCGCGAGAAGAGATGATTGTGGTCGCGCTCGGCTCGGGAGACAAGCCTTACGAAGAAATGTTTGTGCGCTTGCAGAAACAATTCCCGCGGAAGATCGCAGTCAAGATCGCTTACGATAACGCGCTGGCCCACAAGATTGAGGCGGGAAGCGACATGTTCCTCATGCCTTCGAAATACGAGCCTTGCGGATTGAACCAGATCTACAGCCTCAAATACGGAACCGTGCCGATTGTCCGCGCGACCGGCGGTCTCGATGACACTATCGAGCCGTGGAATCCTCGCACCGGCAAAGGGACTGGCTTCAAATTCACCGAGTACAACGGGGAAGCGTTGCTGCTGACCATCAAAGAAGCGTTGCGGGCATTTCGTGACCAGGCTTCGTGGCAAACCCTCATGCGCAGTGGCATGAGCAAGGACTTTTCCTGGAACGCCTCGGCCAAAGAATACGTTCGGGTTTACGAGAAGGCTCTGCAAACCCGCAGCACGCCGGCGCTAGCGACGGTGTGATGGAGGATGGACATCCCTTCGACTTCGCTCAGGGCAGGCTCCCGCCCGTGTCAGAGATTGTCATTCCGAGGAGCGCAGCGACGAGGAATCTGCTTTTGTCTACGCTGAGAACTGCAGATTCCTCACCGGCTAAAGCCGGATTCGGAATGACAGAGTGGCTGGTAGAATCGAGAGCGTCCCCACGCGGTGCTCCGTGAGAACCATCTTCCACGTCGATATGGACGCGTTCTTCGTCTCGGTGGAAGAGCTTTTCGATCCGTCCCTCAAGGGCAAAGCCGTGGTCGTCGGAGGCCAGCGGCACGAGCGCGGAGTGGTCTCGGCCGCCTCTTACGAGGCGCGAAAATTTGGAGTTCACTCGGCCATGCCGCTGCGTACCGCGGCCAAGCTGTGCCCCAACGCAATCTTTGTTGATGGACATCCGGAGCGTTATCGGGAGTGCTCGGAGAAGGTGTATCGTGTGCTGCAATCGTTTTCGCCGCTAATCGAGATGGCGTCCATCGACGAAGCCTATCTCGACATGACCGGGACCGAGCGTTTGCACGGGCCAGTTTTGTACGCCGCGCATCAGCTTCACCATAAAATCAAGTCCGAGACGCAACTGAACTGCTCGATTGGGATCGGCAGCTCGCGTCTGATCGCGAAAGTGGCCTCGGCCAAAGCCAAGCCCCATGGCATTCTCTGGGTGATCCCAGGACAGGAGGCGAAGTTCCTCGCGCCTTTGGACGTGCGCGACATTCCGGGTGTGGGCAAAGTCACCGAGCAAAATCTCAACGCTGTGAGAATTCACCGGGTGGGCGATCTAGCCCGTTTTGAGGAATCTTTTCTCGAAGAGCGCTTCGGGAAATGGGGCCTGGCGCTCGCCGGCAAAGCGCGTGGCGAAGATGCCGGAGGATGGTTCGACACCGAGGTGGGCGCTGACACCGACCCCAAATCCATTAGCCACGAGCACACCTACAACGAAGACACCGCCGATCCGGAGCGGATCGAGTCAACCCTGATGCGGCTTTCCGAGATGGTCGGCCGCCGTCTGCGTGAGCATGGACTGCGCGCCCGCACGATTCAACTCAAGCTGCGTTATAAAGACTTCACGACTATCACACGGGCGCACACTGTGGCAGATGCCACCCAGCTTGATACGGAAATCTTCGAGCACGCGCGAACCTTGTTCCTCAGGAACTGGCGCAAGGGAGCGGAAGTGCGCCTCCTTGGTGTGCAAGCATCACACTTCGAGTCCCGCAGCAGCCAGGGAGACCTGATCGAAGGGGAGCGGCGTCAGCGTTGGCAGCAGGCACTGTCAGCGGCGGATCGCCTGCGTGACAAGTTTGGAGAGTCGAGTGTCACCCTGGCGACGGGCCTGAAAGGTGGTTTCCGCGAGCGCATCCATGAGAATCCCGCCAGCTTACCGGGAAAACACAAGCAAGAGGACAGTGATCAGTGACCAGTTGCCAGTGGTCAGTATTACTAAACTTGAAAATCCTCACTTGTCACTGACCACTGACAACTGATCACTAACTTTTCCTGGAACTCTGACTTCCCACTTCACGTATCTACAAGTGGCGGGAAGTGACCCGGCCGGGACACTCTTACCATGAAAATGCCGTTAGCTTTTACGCGACTCGGGCCAGGTGCAGTGCGAACCACCGACGTTGGTCGAACCACGTCCGAGTGAGCGCGAACCCGGCGGGCTCCAGCATGTTCTCCACCATTTCGAGGGTGTACTTGTAACTGTTCTCGGTGTGGATGCGCTCTCCGTTCGCGAATTTCACACGTAGATTGAGCAAAGGTAGTTCCACGGCCTGCGGCCGCAAGCTTTCCAGATAAATTTCCATTCGGGATTCCCGCGGATTCCAAGAGGCAATGTGGCGGAAGAAATCAAGGTCAAAGTCTGCGCCCAGCTCCCGATTCAGTCGGTGCAGAATGTTCTTGTTGAATTGCGTAGTCACACCCTGCGCATCGTCGTATGCGGGCAAGAGGATGGACTGATCCTTGACCAGGTCAGTGCCGAGCAGCAAGGCATCCTGGGCTGCGAGCTGAAGCCGAATCTGAGCAAGCATTTCTACTGCAGCCGCGGGATCAAAGTTACCGATGCTCGAGCCGAGATATAAGACGAGCTTTTTTCCAGGAATATCGCGCAGAAAACCGAAGCCTCGGCTGAAATCGGCGACAACCGGCCGTACCGAAACCCGCGGGCATTGCCGCTCAACACGCTCCCGAGCTTCGTTGAGCGCGGCCGGAGAAATGTCTACCGGGAAGTACGGAACGCGAATCTGGCGCTGCACTAATGCCTGCAAAAGAGTGCAGGTTTTTGCGGCGGTGCCGGCTCCCAGTTCGACGACCGTGACGCCCGTCTCTACTGCGCTCGCCATCTCTCCAGCTCGCTCGCGGAGAATCTCCAGCTCCGTGCGGGTCAGGTAATATTCCGGCAGCCCCGTGATCTCCTCGAACAACGCTGAGCCGGGACTGTCATAGAACAGTTTGCAGGGCAGGGATTTGGGGTAGTTGGTAAGTCCCTCCTGCACTTCTTCGGCGTATGCCGGTAGAGTTATCAGTTCGCGGGCAATCATCGGGATAACCTGATGCCAGAGAATTGCCACCTTGCAGGTGGTGGGAAGAAATTTCGATAACTGGCACGGATGTGGCTTGCAGGGGTGGCGCACGAGCCCCCCCGCAGCACCATCT